>NZ_JADPRZ010000005.1 GCF_017347095.1 Sporosarcina sp. E16_8
CTTAATATTAAGAGCAAATAAGTGCTACTCGTAAGTTATAAAAAAGCAATAAGTGTATTCACAATGAAAAGGTTGGATTGTCATTTACACATAAATATTGACACTCCCTTCAATAGGGAAAAGCTTGATAAAACATTTTCTTTGTTGTAGGATATTAACTAATTAGTTTTTATTGAATTTTAACTATACTTAAAAAGCGATGATAAAGACATGAGTTGTTTTTATGGTTTCCAGAGAGGGAAGTAATGCTGAAATCTTCCTAACATAGAAAAACAATTTACCACTTTTGAGCTGCATGAAGCCGTCTATGCTACGTTACAGCACCATGAGCAAACGCCATTGTTAGATGGTGTTAGAAATTTGGGTGGAATCACGAGCAAACACACTCGTCCCTTTACAAGGGACGAGTGTGTTTATTTGTATAGAAATTTAACTAAAAAACGATAAAAGCGATGACAAAGACTTGAATTATTTTTATGGTTTCCAGAGAGGGAAGTATTGGTGAGAACTTCCTAACGCAGAAAATAATTTACCACTTTTGAGCTGTATTAGTGAAATGAAGTAACTAATACCGTTAATGCTACGTTACAGCGCCATGAGTTAACACCATTGTTGGATGGTGTTAGAAATTTGGGTGGAATCACGGGTAATCATACTCGTCCCTTTATTTGGGACGGGTATTTTTTTATTGTCTAGGAAAATATAAAATCTCTCACTATTGATTAGTTGTAACGTAGAGATTTTACGTTTAGACTCCAGCACTTGCGCTTTTGTTATACAAAAAATTGGATGGGGTGTTTTTAGATGAATGACAAGCAGATTGAGATTCGATTTCCAGATGGTAGCCGAAAGATTTTTCCTTTAGGCATTACATTAGCGGATATTGCACAGTCGATAAGTCCAAGTTTGAGAAAGAATGTTGTAGTTGGAAAGGTGAATGACCAATTATATGATTTATCACAATGTATTATGGAGGATGCTGCGATAACTCTTTTCACAAAGGAATCGGAAGAAGGGGTCGAGGTCCTTAGGCACACAACTGCGCATGTGCTAGGGCAGGCGGTTAAAAGACTATATGACGATTCGAGGTTAGGGATAGGGCCCGTTATTGAAGACGGCTTTTACTACGACATCGAATCGGATACTAGCATAACTTTGAATGACTTAGCGATGATCGAAAAAGAGATGCAAGCCATTATCGAAGAAGATTTGAAAATTGAACGTATAGAAGTCACATATGTTGAGGCAAAAGAACTATTTGAGAAGCGTGGCGAATTGCTTAAGTTAGAACTATTAAAAGATATTTCAGCGGACGAGAAAATTTCCCTTTATAAACAGGGTGAATTTATAGACCTTTGCCGCGGACCACATTTACCGTCAACTGGACAGATAAAAGCATTCAAATTAACGCATTTATCGGGTGCCTATTGGCGGGGGGGTAGTGATAATCAAGTAATGCAACGTATCTATGGAATTGCCTTTTTGAAAAAGAAAGACCTAGATCTGCATTTGTATTTATTGGAGGAAGCAGAAAAAAGGGATCACAGAAAACTAGGAAAGCAATTGAAATTATTCATGTTCTCTGAGGAAGCACCGGGCATGCCGTTCTATTTACCAAAGGGGCAGATAATACGAACGGAGCTAGAGAACTTTTCACGCGCACTTCAAACGCGGGCCGGTTACGCCGAGGTACGCACGCCATTCATGATGAATCAACGCCTGTGGGAGCAATCGGGGCACTGGGATCATTACCATGAGAATATGTATTTTTCAGAAGTGGAAAACGCAAAATTCGCGATGAAACCGATGAATTGTCCGGGGCATATGTTGATCTATAAAAACAGTCTTCATTCGTACCGTGATTTACCGATACGGATGGCTGAATTCGGTCAAGTCCATCGCCATGAATTTAGTGGAGCCCTTAATGGACTATTAAGGGTTCGAACATTTTGCCAAGACGATGCGCATATTTTTGTCAGGCCTGATCAAATAAAAAGTGAAATAAAGCATGTTATTCGTTTAATTGATGAAGTCTATCAAACTTTTGGTTTTGATTATTCGGTTGAACTTTCTACAAGGCCAGAACAATCGCTAGGGAGTGATGAGATTTGGAATGATTCAGAAGAGGCTCTAAAGAATGTGTTAGACGATCTAGCCATTATTTATCAATTAAATGAGGGGGATGGTGCATTTTACGGACCAAAAATTGATTTCCATATTAAAGATGCACTTGGACGAAGCCACCAATGCGGCACAATTCAACTCGATTTCCAAATGCCTGAAAAGTTTGATCTCACGTATATTGATGAAAACAACGAAAAAGTTCGTCCGGTTGTCATTCACCGTGCAATTTTTGGCTCAATCGATCGTTTCTTTGGAATATTAATCGAACATTTTGCAGGTGCTTTCCCTCTTTGGCTAGCTCCTACTCACGTGGAAATTATTCCTGTTTCAAGTGTCCATTTGGATTACGCATTGATCGTACAATCCATTTTAAGAAATGAAGGGATACGGGTTGAAATTGATCAGCGAAATGAAAAGTTGGGCTACAAAATTAGGGAAGCTCAACTACAAAAGATTCCTTATACACTCATTCTTGGTGACAAGGAGATTGGTGATGGAACGGTGAATGTTCGAAAATTGGGAAGTCGAGAAACAGAGAGTCTATCCATTGAAAATTTTACTTTATTCATTAAACAGCAAATAGAATATCGTAGGCTTTAAAAAAATCGATTTTGAGAGTAGTTTGAATTGGTTGTATAATTAAACAGAAGGTTACTATCCTGATAAGAGTAGGGGGATTTGGTTGACTGTAGTAGGCGTTAATCGTTCAAGACGCGAGATCACTAGTTTTCAGGAGAAAGGGAAATCATATGGTCCTACTGAATCAGACCGGAGAATTGTTGCGATCCCAGGTCTTGGTTTTCCAGTAGAAAAACCAAAAGCCAAAAGAATGTTGAATTAAAATGATATTGTGCATTACGAATCATTTTAAACTGATAAAGAATAATAAAAAATATTTACCTGGGATTAGTCATTTTAGTTCTGGTTAGGGATTTTTTGGGCAGCAATAATTTGATGCTTAGGTTTACTAAGTTACTAAGCTTTTCTTTCTGATACTATTGCTATTATTTTACGTGAAATGAAAATAGGAAAGATTGACTTGAAGGGAATGAAATTCATGGATGTCGTATTTAAAACAGAAAAAGCCGTTTTTAATTATAGAGTAGCTGGAATTTGGATTGAAATTGCGGAGGATTCGCAAAGCAGCCTTAAAAGGGAGTTTCATGAAGAGTTGGGTATTGATATTCATGTGGACCGAATGGCTTTTGTCATCGAAAATTTCTTTGAACATGGGGGGAGAGATTTTCATGAAATCGGCTTTTATTATGCGATCACATCTATAGGAAATCCATCTTCATATAACGAAGCCTCTTTTCATGGCATTGAAGGCGAGCGATTAATATTTAAATGGACACCAATTAATGAACTAAATGAAGTAGCATTATATCCTGAGTGTTTACGTAACGCTTTAAAAGATATGCCGCCGTTTATCCAGCATTTCGTAGTGAAAAAAATAATTTAATTTAATCAATATACGTACTAATCAAAAAATATTATCTTGGTATAGGAAAACCTGAATAATGAGCACTTTGCTAAGTGCTCATTATTCAGGTTTTCACATATATCATGGGACTTAGCTTGGAGGCCCTACTTTAAACCCAAGGTAAAAGAACATCATCGAAATTGCTAGTAGTTTAACAAAATACAATGTCGGGCACTCTAGTTCTTACTGTTATGACCAGTGCCCTGCAATAAATTCGTCCCGACCGGAAAGTGAGCGGTCTTCATCGTAATGCTCTTGTTCTTTTTCATGATAATCCTGATGATATTCTTCTGCACGGTAAAATGTTTCACTGGGACGGATGGGTGTCACAATTGGATTAGTAAATGTACCACTTGCACAAAGATTTTCTTTAGATGTTTCGGCAATTTGACGCTGCTCATCTGTATAATAGAAGATAGCTGTTGAATACGAATGGCCGCGGTCTTGGAATTGTCCATCTGCATCGGTTGGATCGATTTGCTGCCAAAATACATCCAGCAATTTATCATAGGGGAAAATGGAAGGAGCATATGTGATTTCAACGACCTCCAAATGACCGGAGTCGCCCTTTTTGACATCTTCATATGTAGGATGCTCAACATGTCCGCCCATATAACCGGATACGACGTCGTATATACCGTCCCACTCTTTAAATGGTTTCACCATACACCAAAAACAACCACCAGCAAATGTTGCTTTTTCAACTACTATATCAGTCATCGTTAACAACGCCCTTTCTTTGCATATTAGTGAATTGTATCATAATTAGATTAGTAGGTAATAGTTGTTTGCTTATGTTTAATACACTAGCAAAAAGAGCGCCTACTAAGCGCTCTTACAGTTGAGAGATGCAAATGAGCGGTTGAGATTGGATTAGTTTAATTATTAATAGATGAAGCTTGCGCCAATGATTATCAATAGTATAAAAAGCACAACAAGCAAAGCAAACGAGCTACCTTCTCCACCACCATGTTCACGTCCCATATCTTACACCACCTTTCTGCACCAACATCTATGTAACATATGCAGGGATGTAATGAGGTGAGTGGGGAAAATATTGTAAATCGTCCATTATAGAAAAAATAATAATGGATATAACTACATCAACAGGCCATGAATCGCCCGAAAGAAAGATAGTTAAGGTTAACCTCAATGGCCCATCGTGTTATAATCGAGATAGCCAGACGCAACCAAGAGGCTTCCTGTTCGTCCTAATCGGGATATCAATTTTTGGGGGAATCAATAATGGAAGATCATTATGAAGGGCCAGTACCGAAAAGAAGAAGAAAGAAAAAACTTCGCATTGGTAGGGTCATCTTTTTAATAATTACGCTCTGTTTTATCGGAGCTGGGCTTTATTCATATGTTGAATACAATGCAGGGAAATCACTGGCAAAAGATAATGGGATTGACCCGGGACCGTTTAAAGGGGATGCCACAGATCCGAAGTATACTTCCGTTGAAAATTACTTACTGCTCGGTGTGGACGATGACGGCAGTGGCAGATCGCGGACAGATACGATGATGGTGATGTCTTGGGATAAGGGTGCTGGAAAGATACGGGTCATTTCATTTATGCGTGATATTTATGCGGAAATCCCAACATACAAGTCGTATAAGTTAAATACCGCCTATTATCTGGGAAAATTGCAGACAACGAAAGACACGATAACAGGGATGTTTGGTGTCCCTATTCATCATTATGCAATTGTTGATTTTGCTAACTTTGAATCGATTGTTGATATTGCATTTCCAGGTGGAGTAGAGATTGATGTCAAAAAAGAAATGTCAGAAAAAATCGGTGTTACACTAATGCCAGGAAAAAAACAGTTGAACGGCAAGGAATTACTTGGCTATGCGCGTTTTCGTGCAGATGCAGATGGTGATTTTGGGCGAGTTGCACGACAACAAGAAGTAATCTCTGCGATGAAGGATGAAGCGATGCGACCAGGAATGATTGGTAATGTACCAAAACTTGCAGGTGCGCTATCAGGTTTCATTAACACGGACTTGACGTCCAAGGACGAAATTTCACGTGCGATCTCCCTTATAATGAAGAAAGGTGCAGAAGTTGAAACGATGACTGTTCCAATAGAGAATTCCTATTCATTTAATTCGTATCCTCACGCTGGATCTGTTATTGAAGTGGATATCGTAAAAAATAAAGAGGCCATCTCCAAATTTCTTAATATGCAGTTGGATTAAGAGTACAAACTTGACGAGAGAAGAGGATGCCGATGGAAGTTGATGAGAAAAGAAATAGACCCATTTCGAATATTATTCGTTTTTTAGGCGGGCGTAGCACGTTGTTCGTTCTCGTTTCACTATTATTGATTGGCTTAATCATACTTATTTTTAATCGGATATCATTCATCTTTTATCCGATTACTGTCTTTTTCTCAACAGTAGTATTGCCAGTCATTCTTGCCACAATTGCTTATTATTTACTAAGGCCTATCTTACGTTTATTAGAAAAAATCAAAATACCACGAATTTGGGGTATATTAATTATATTCATTGGTGCTATGGGTCTTATCACCTTGCTGGTGTTTATGGTATTTCCATTCTTGAAAATCCAGTTTAATAACCTTATCGAAGAATTCCCTACATATTTCAGCCAACTGGTGCTGAAAATCGATGAGCTATTAAAAACATCCATTTTCGCTTCTTATTATGAAGGTTTGGATATCAATGTGAAAAACATTTTAGAATCGGGGCAGGGTGATCTTGGAAGGTATTTCACGGATGCGGTCGGTGGAATCGCAAGTGGTCTTAGCTCTTTCATTTCCGCTTTAACTGGTTTTGTACTTGCAATCATTACTGTGCCATTTATTCTTTTCTATTTATTAAAAGATGGAGAGAAATTGCCGCGTTTCTTTATTCAGATGTTGCCTCCGCACATGAGGGATGATGCTAAAACCATTCTTCGTGATGCGGATCACCAAATTAGTTCTTATATACAAGGACAAATTCTTGTGGCGATATGCATTGGCGTTATGATTTCAATTGGATTTCTCATCATTGGAATGGAATATGCGTTATTACTCGGTGTTATTGCAATGTTTACAAGCGTTGTCCCGTACCTTGGACCGCTTATCGCAATTACTCCCGCGGTCATTATCGCCATTGTGACATCGCCCTTCATGCTTATCAAGTTAGCAATCGTTTGGACAGTTGTTCAGCTCATTGAGGGCAAGTTTATTTCACCGCAAATTATGGGGAAATCATTGCATACACATCCGGTCACAATCATTTTCGTTTTACTGACAGCGGGATCGTTGTTCGGTGTGCCTGGTGTCGTTCTCGGAATCCCAGGATATGCACTCATGAAAGTTGTGGCAACACATTTATTCAAATTGTTCAAAATACGGTATAATAAACATGTAGCAGCTGAGGGCTTATATTATGAAGATACGGATGGTCAAAGATTGGGGGAATAGAACATGGTAAGGCAGTTTTTATCAACGATTGAATATGGAGAAATGACCGTTAATACAAACGTCGATGGACCGAATGTCGCTTTTGGTGAAACGCTTTCCGGCACAGTTTATATCGAAGGGGAGGACAGTGATGAACTCGTCGATTATATTGTGATTGAGTTGTTGAAACGGTCAGAAACTGATGAAATGATCATTGCAAAACAATCTATTGAAATAATGAGTGACATCAAATCCAAAGAAACATGGATGATTTCGTTTGAAATGGTACCTGACGAGCGATGGGAGAGCGAATCGGAAGTCCAAACGCAAATACTCATTTTAAAGACCACGGTTCATCTCAAAAACGGAATCAATATCCAGGATGAAGGCGAAATTACATATGCATGATATCAAACGCGTCCAACTATATGGACGCGTTTTGCATCTTCACTGAAGCCACCCTTATAGGAGGGGGATTAAATTTTCCGTTAATATAGGTGCTTTCATTTTGCTTGCTGTATAATTGCAGAAAGAGTTAGTGGGGGGGAATTCATTAATGGATAAAATTATTCCTATTTTTCACTCGTTATCAAAAAGCATGCGTGGCATTCATAAGGCCAGTTGCGATAATATATCTATCGTTCAAAGCTCAATTCTATATGAGATTTCATTAAAGAAGAAACCATCAATGCAGACGGTGGCTGAAGCTGTTGGTATGGATATCACGACGTTTTCCAGACAGATTGGGACGCTAGAAAAGAAAGAGTTAGTTACCAGAACGCCGTATGAAGGCGATCGGAGAATATATCTATTGTCGTTAACTGGGAAGGGCAGTGACATGGAGGTGGCCATTAATGGAATCATTGCGGCCAAAATGGAGAATGCCTTGGCATCTATGAATGACTTTGAACGTGAAACAGTTCTTCGCTCCATGCATGTATTGGAGGTAAAGTTGCGAGGGAATTAAGAGTTAATCAGTACCAAATGGGTTATTGTTAGAAAAGATTGCATATTGCAAATTATTATATTGTCGATAAATTGCGGTGTACAAATAGATGAAGTAAATAATTTGTAGATTGCAAGTAGTTCACATAGTGTTTTTTGGGGGTACAGGTTGGTTATGCTCATTACTTGTAAAGTGCAACTAATACGCTAATGTGCGCGAATTGGTGGTAAATATGTATATATTACAAAGAAGTTGCTGGCGGTAACACAATTGGATTCACTTTAATTTGTGGGGGATGAGGAATCCAATAGCTGATGGAGGATTGGCTATATTGGAAACGCGGAAAATATATCGTCACTGAAAGGACGAGTTGTTCATAAAATAGTAGTAGGGAAAGAGGTGATTATATGTTTGAGATTTATGATGTAGTTATAATTCCACTTATTTTGGGGATTGTGGAGTTGTTTAAAAGGGCCGGCGTGAGTAAAAAGGTGTTGCCGTTTATAGCTTTAGTAATTGGGATTGTTATAGGCGTGGTCTACGTGACTGAATTTGATTGGAGGCAGGGAATATTAGTGGGGGGAATGCTAGGGTTATCAGCTTCAGGCTTGTATTCAAGCGCTAAAAACACTGTCGAGAAGAGTGACGAGTAATCGTTACTTTTTTTTATGACTTAGGAAACAATAAATTCACGTATTATGGCTAAGGTGCAACATAGAGTTTGCACGTCCATGCCCTTGCGGAAATATTAAATAACTCTGTAAATATCCATTGGAAACATACACTCTATCTGTGATGATATAAACAATTTTTGTCTCTTGAAGAGAGATAGAAAACGAAACATCGATATGACAAGCCGAAGAAAAGTATCCCCACACGGATGGGATAGTTGGCACAGACCTTGCTCTCTCGAAAGATTAATTTCCTAACGGGAGTTGTTCGCCAAAGTGTCGCCTCTGCCTATCCTATTGGGAGAATGTGAGTGTATGTTTGCGAAATAGAACCCCATGGCTTAAGCCATGGAGTTCTATTTCGTAAAAACTTGTACTACTCGTTTTTATTAAGCTTTCCGTACCATTTCCAGTAACATATGCGCAAGTGTGTGTTGCGCTTCTTTAGAACCGGAATTCCATAGTTCCATTAACAATTTCTCTTCCCTGTTGCGAGGATCTTCGTGTTTGGCTAGATAATTTGCAACTAATTCTGTAGTTTTAGCAAGCTTTTCATCACTCAAGCCCATGTTTTCCCCCAACTCAACTTTCTCGGAGAGGTACTGTTTGAATCGATTAAAGTTCTCTAAAATCTCGTCCTTTTTCTCGACGTCAATCTTAGATAACTCTTTTTGTACCTTATCCTTCATATCCACTAAAAACACCCCCTTTTTTGTTTGAACTCATATTGTTTACTTAAACTCAACATTATAAACAGGGAAATAATTACTTCTGTATTGTAGTAATAAATGAATGTATTTACTTACTTACTTGTAATTTGAACATACATACGTATTTTTTTAGTTCCACCAAACATCCTATTTTATATACCTATCCTAACAAAGCTGTATAATGTGAAGATGCCCTAAACGTTGATATTACTAGGTTAGTAATTAATAAATACCTCAATTTGCTAAGCGTTGTTTATACTGAGTTTACATGCGTCTACTAAAATGAACTAATCGTTGAGCAAAGAAAGAAGGCGTTCGCATATGGCGAAGGTATTAATTGTAGATGATGATCCGCATATGCGGGAATTGGTCGGACTTTTCTTACGTCCAGAAGGCTTTGAAATAGAGGAAGCATGCGATGGTATTGAAGCATTGGCAACTCTAGGGTCATTTAAGGCAGACTTGGTACTATTGGATATTATGATGCCAAACATGGATGGATGGGAGCTGTGCCGAGAAATTAGAAAACAGTTTGATATCCCCCTTCTAATGCTGACAGCCAAAGGAGACACGGCGCAGAAGGTTAAAGGGTTTGAGTTAGGCACGGACGATTATCTTGTGAAACCGTTTGAGCCAGTTGAGCTTGTTGCACGAGTGAAAGCATTACTTAAGCGCTATAGAATTGCAATCTCGCAGACGGTCCAGTTGGGCGAACTGATGATGAACGGTAAAACACATGAAGTGTTTTTGGCAAACCGAAATGTAGAGCTACCGTTGAAAGAATTTGAATTGTTGTTTAAGTTAGCGAGCTATCCTGGTAAAACCTTTTCGCGGGAGCAGTTGATTGAGGATATATGGGGGTATGATTACGAAGGCACAGATCGAACGGTTGACGTGCATATTAATCGAGTGCGCGAACGTTTTTCCGACAACCTTGGTTCATTTAAAATTAGCACCATTCGTGGGTTAGGTTATCGCCTAGAGGTAGAAGGTTGAGAAAAGTACTGCGTATTGGAATGGCTGTATTTGCGTGGTTAATCATCACTGTCAGCTACTGGTCGCTATCTTACTTAGGAACTTCGTTCATTCATATAAAATGGGATTTGCATACTAGTGACTTCTTTAGAGGGATGATTACGTTGTTCGCGATGATTTTCCTGTTCATTGTCACTAGCTGGATTTTTTCGAGGTTTGCTTCTCCGCGGCGAGTGGATTTTTTCACAATGATGATTGATGCAATGCGAAGAATTTCTAAGGGTGATTATAATATCGAGTTAGCGAATCAATTTAAGCATAAAAAGAACCATCCTTTTGGAAAAATTGTAGAAAGTATTAATGAGATGGCGGTAGAGCTGAATCAAATAGAGCAAATGCGTCAAGAGTTTATCTCCAATGTATCGCATGAAATCCAATCGCCACTTGCCTCGATTAGTGGTTTTGCAACTGTTTTGAAGCAAAGCGATTTAACGCCACATGAACGGGAACGTTATCTTGAGATTATAGAGACAGAAAGCAGACGATTAGCCAATCTGAGCGATAACTTATTGAAGTTAACATCCATAGAGTCTCAACATCACCCTTTTGAGCCAATAACGTACCGATTGGATAAGCAAATTCGTGAAATCATTCTATCCTGTGAACCGCAGTGGGTTGCAAAATCGTTAGAATTGGATATTTCATTAGATGAAGTAGAAATCACCGCCGACGAAGAACTGATGACACAAGTATGGATTAATCTCATTAATAATAGTATCAAGTTCACACCCATCGGCAACAGCCTGAAAATTGTTCTACTCAAGCGTGGTCAAGAAGCAGTTGTGACCATTGCGGATACAGGAATGGGCATAGCAGAGGAAGATCAAGCACATATATTTGAGCGTTTTTATAAAGTGGATAAATCACGTAATCGTACGCTGGGTGGAAGTGGTTTAGGCTTGTCGATTACGAAGAAAATCATCGATATGCATGATGGTTCCATTCAAGTACAAAGTAAATTGAATGAAGGTAGCCTGTTTACGGTCACTTTTCCAATGTAAGAGAGTGGCTGTCAGGAAGTCTATAGAACAAGGAGAATCTGTGGAATGGTAAAACTATTAAAAAATCTATCCGTGTATAAATGGATTGTACTAGCGATATTAGGGCTTGTTTTCATTCAATCGATGTCGGATCTATTTTTGCCGACGCTAATGGCGGATATTATCGACAAAGGGGTCGTCGTCGGTGACATTCCGTATATTTGGAAAATCGGAGGAATCATGCTGTTGGTTGCTGCACTTGGGGCGGTTGCATCTGTTGTTGCGAGTTACTACTCTTCAAAAGCAGCAATGGGATTCGGACGGGATATTCGCCGTAAAGTATTTGATCATGTAGAGAACTTTTCCCTTCAAGATTTTGATGAAATTGGCACGGCATCACTGATTACAAGAACGACGAATGATATTACGCAAGTGCAGCAAGTGGTCATTATGATGCTGCGGATGGTCGTAAGTGCTCCGATTATGTTGGTCGGTGGTATTATAATGGCTGTTTCAAAGGATGCAAAATTATCGTTAATCATCGTTGCAGCAATGCCTATATTAATCGGTTCAGTGTTGCTAATTCTTTATAAAGGGGTACCGCTGTTCCAAACAGTGCAAACGCGATTGGACCGGCTAAACCTTGTTTTACGCGAGAACTTAACTGGCATTCGCGTGATTCGTGCGTTTAACCGTGAAAAGCAAGAGCAGGTTCGCCTAAAGAAAGCGAATAAAGATCTGACTGATGTATCGATCAAGGTAAACAAAATGATGGCATTTTTAATGCCTGTCATGATGCTCGTTATGAACCTAACCGTTGTAGGCATCATTTGGTTTGGTGGAATTCGAATTGATAATGGTGCTATGCAAATCGGGGATTTGATGGCATTTATTCAATACGTCATGCAGATCATGTTCGCACTTGTTATGGCATCGATGATGTTTGTTATGATACCTAGGGCTGCTGTTTCAGCAAAACGGATTAACGAAGTGCTTGCGATGAAGCCAATGTTTCTGAATGAAGGAACTAAAAAAGCGGACAAAGAGCCCGGTACACTGGAATTTGATCGTGTATCATTCAGCTATCCTGGTGCCGAGGCTCTAGCGTTATCGGATATTAGTTTTACGGCGAAACCGGGTGAAGTGACCGCTATTATTGGCGGAACAGGCGCTGGGAAAACAACGCTAATTAACTTAATCCCACGGTTTTATGACGTGACTTCCGGTACGATTCGTGTCAATGGTGTTGATATTCGTGAATCATCACAAGAAGAAGTACGATCGAAAATCGGATTCGTCCCACAAAAAGCACTGCTCTTTTCCGGTACGATTGCTGAAAACATTCGGTTCGGTAAACAAGATGCAACGCTAGATGAAATCGAACATGCTGCTCGTATTGCACAAGCAGAAGATTTTATTTCGCGGATGAATGACGGCTACGATTCAGTTATATCTCAAGGTGGATCGAATGTATCTGGCGGTCAGAAACAGCGACTGTCCATTGCACGTGCGTTAATTCGCAAACCGGATATTTATATTTTCGATGATAGTTTCTCTGCGCTTGATTACAAAACAGATGCCAATTTACGTGCTGCGTTAAAAAATGAAACGAAGCAAGCGACCGTCGTAATCGTTGCACAACGTGTTAGTACCGTAGTCGATGCCGATCAAATCATTGTCATAGACAACGGTGGAATTGCTGGCATTGGTACGCACGAGGAACTTCTTGAACAAAATCTGGTTTATCGTGAAATCGTCGAATCACAGATCTCGGAGGAGGAAATCGCATGAGTGAACAAAAACAGTCACGACCTCAAGGCGGAGCCCCGATGGGACCTGGCGGAGGAAATATGATGATGATGATGTCGGGCAAAAAGGCCAAGGATTTTAAAGGTACGTTACGCCGCCTGATTGGTTATTTATTGCCCCGTCGCAATGCATTAATCGCTGTATTTTTTGCAGCAATTTTAAGTACTGTATTCATGATTGCAGGTCCTAAAATAATGGGGAATGCGATTACTGAACTATTTGAAGGTGCTTATGGCAAGGTCACAGGCGTGCCAGGAGCCTCGATTGATTTTGAAGCAATCGGTAAGCTACTCCTTTTACTAGCTGGGTTGTATGTGGTCAGTAGCTTATTTAGCTATATCCAACAATACATCATGTCGAGTGTGGCACAAAAAACGGTGTATGATTTACGGGAAGACGTCAACGGGAAGCTTAAGAAACTACCGCTTAAATATTACGACGGCCGCCCTGTTGGTGAAACACTTAGTCGGGTAACGAATGATATTGATACAATTGGAAGCACATTGCAACAAAGTTTGACACAATTTATCACATCGGTTGTTACAATTGTCGGGATTCTGATCATGATGTTAACGATCAGTCCTGTGTTAACCCTTATTGCGCTCGTCAGTTTACCTCTATCGCTGTTTGGCATTCGGCCGATTTTGAAAAGGTCACAAAAACATTTCGCCGATCAACAACGTACGCTTGGTCAATTGAATAGCCATGTTGAAGAGATGTATACAGGTCACCAAGTCGTCAAAGCATTTGGCCATGAGCGAAAGTCCGTTGCTGAATTTGATGAAGTGAATGAACAATTATATGATGCGGGCCGTAAAGCTCAATTCATTTCGGGGATTATCATGCCAATGATGTCTTTGATTGGGAACCTCAGCTATGTCGTTATCTGTGTTGTTGGTGGTATTTTAGTGACACAGCGCGCCATCTCAATCGGGGATATTCAAGCATTCATTACGTATACACGTCAATTCACGCAGCCGATTATGCAAACCGCAAATATCGCAAATATCATTCAGTCAACAGTCGCGGCAGCAGAGCGTGTCTTTGAACTGCTTGATGAGGAAGAAGAAATAAAAGAAGTCACGACAGTGAGTTTAACGTGCGCACAAGGAACTGTCTCCTTTGAACACGTCGACTTTGGTTACGGGGATGATTTGTTAATTGAAGATATGAACATTGACGTGCAACCAGGTCAAACAGTCGCTATTGTGGGACCAACTGGTGCCGGGAAAACGACATTGATTAATTTATTAATGCGTTTTTACGAACTGAACGGCGGGAAGATTACAATTGACGGACTCGATACACGGGATATGTCTCGTGAAGATCTTCGAACGACTTTTGGAATGGTTCTCCAAGATACATGGCTATTTAATGGGTCGATTAAAGAAAACATCGCTTTCGGAAAAGAAGGCGCAACGGATGATGAGATTTTCGCTGCATCCAAAATGGCTCATGCCGATCACTTTATTCGTACATTGCCGGAGGGCTATGACACGGTCTTGAATGAGGAAGCATCAAACATTTCACAAGGACAAAAGCAACTCATTACGATAGCCCGTGCTGTTCTGGCAAATCCTCCTATTATGATTTTGGATGAAGCGACGTCGAGTGTAGATACACGGACGGAACTCCTCATTCAACAGGCGATGAATCGTTTAATGGAAGGGCGAACGAGCTTCGTCATTGCTCACCGTCTTTCAACGATTCGGGATGCTGATTTAATCATCGTGATGGATCAAGGGAAGGTAATTGAACAAGGGACACATAAAGAGCTGCTGGAGGAAAATGGCTTTTACGCAGATCTGTACAACAGCCAGTTTTCTACTAAACCTGCAGTGTAATTACAAAAGCGGAAGCGCCTGTTCTGCCCCGACAAGCAGGAGGGATGCAGTTCAATCCCTCCCGGAAGGCTTGAAGATAAAGGCGCTCTTTGCCTTTATCAGCAAGACTGAAGTGACTCGAGGGGCAAGGCGCTTGAGTCTGGATGTTACAAAAGCGGAAGCGCATGTACTGCCCCGACAAGCACTGTAGGTAAAGGAAGGGCAGTCACGCAACGCCTCGTCCTGCAGCAATGACTGCATGACCCACATCGTGTGGGCCCAGGGGCAGGGCGCTGGAGTCTGGACGAGACAAAAGCGAAAGCGCATGTACTGCCCCGACAAGCACTGTAGGTAAAGAAAGGCAGTCACACAACGCCGCGTCCTGCGGCAATGACTGCATGACCCACATTCTGTGGGCCCAGGGGCAGGGCGCTGGAGTCTGGACGACATAAAAATACCCCATCCTCGAATTTGTTTCTGGGATGGGGTATTTTTATGCCCTTGCGAATCGGCCTTTTGAGGTGCATACTATTTTAGTAGCTTATTATACGTATAGGAGTTAATTTATTATGAAAACTGATTTAGTAACACTCAAAAAAATGTCACCTGCTTACGATCCATGGGAAGCATACTTGGATGTGCAGGAGCATGGCAAACTGACATTGTCGAGCATTGAATTCACGACGACGTATTTATGCAATATGCGCTGTGAACATTGCGCAGTCGGGTATATGTTACAGCATAAAGATCCGGACGCATTACAAGTAGCATTACTACTTTCTCGCCTAGATGAAATTCCTCATTTACGAACAATAAGTATCACAGGCGGAGAGCCAATGTTCTCTAAAAAGTCTATAGAGAACTATGTTTTGCCGTTATTGAAATATGCACATGAACGCGGAGTCCGCACACAGATGAATTCGAACTTAACGATGCCACTCGACCGTTATATGGCGATTGCACCCTATCTGGACGTCTTACATATTTCGCATAACTGGGGCACAGTCGACGACTTCGTGGATGGTGGATTCGCCAATATGGAACGCAAACCACCTCGAGAACGCCGCGCTGAGCAATTCCAGCGGATGATCGATAACAGCCGAGCATTGGCTGAAGCGGGTGTCATGGTTTCAGCAGAGACAATGTTGAATAAACGGACGTTGCCGCATCTAGAGCATATTCATCGACAAGTGGTAGAGGAAATGAAATGTGCGAGGCACGAAATTCACCCAATGTACCCAAGTGACTTCGCTTCACAGCTTGAAGTGCTTTCTTTAGATGAAACGCGTAAAGCGATTCATGAGCTGCTAGATCACCGTGATGACGATGTCTGGATGCTGTTTGGTACACTGCCATTTTATGCATGTAGCGATAACGAAGATGATTTGGCACTGTTAAAGCGAATTTACAGCAGTAAAAACGTATCGGTGCGTAATGATCCTGATGGCAGATCCCGTCTGAATGTTAATATATTCACTGGCGATGTGATTGTTACGGATTTTGGTGATACACCGCCAATGGGCAATATTCAAACGGAATCGCTTCCTGTAATGCTCGACCGCTGGCTTGAGCGACCACTTGCAAAAACGATTGGTTGCCATTGTCCCGCGGTTAACTGCTTAGGACCGAATCTATTGGTAAAATATGCGTATTATCCTGAGATGGATTTCACGAAGAGGATTGCGGCTATTACATGTTAAGCTAAACTAAAAACGACACCACTATGAGCATTTGAACGCTCATAATGGTGTCGTTTTTAGGTGGATGAAGTGTTTTTCTTTAATTGAATAAAATAGTAGGATTATTATGGTGAAATAGAAGCAACTAAAGAAAATGGAGGAGAACTTAAAAATGTCCATGATAACTATTGAAAAGGCATCATTACTGTCTTTTTCGCTTAATTAAAAACCCGTTATTGTTATTCAATCATACGCAGTACGATAAGAAATTATATAAATACTGCACTTTTGAGTTGCAAAATAGGAAAGGCATACTCAAATAGCCTTTCATCCAATGAAAAAAGAATCAATTCAAGAGCAACCGAGTAAGACGTAAAGCAAATAAGTTACATGACTGACTTATTTTTGTACTATAAAATTATGGAGTTAAATCTGAATAGTATAATACTATTGGTCTCATATACCGGGAGAGTGAAGAGGAAGTGCTTAAAAGAAAAGCGATTGCTTTATTGCTCTCTGTCCTACTAGCTATTCCAATTAGTGGTTTTTGTTTCATGCTTATAGAAAGTAGTTCAATACGGGAAGTACCCGGGCTAATCGTTTTTGCTAGTATGTTTGTAACCCCTGTGATTCTTTTATATGGGGTACCTGTATCAATTCTGTCAGATAAAATGAGCAATAGATTCATAGGCGTGAAACGAGTTCTTTTTGCATTTTTATCCATCTATTCCTGGGTATCAGTTTTTCCTTCTTTTTTATTTTGATAGCTGATTCTAGGTCAATCTTGACAAATTATAATGGTGGCGACTTGTATGTCTTAGCTGCTTCAGCACTCGCCTCAATCTTACTTTTTGGAATGGATGAAACTTTGAGGATGTTTCAAGCAGAATAAGTTTTAAGCTTTCCTTATTCAAGCAGCGAGTTCGCTAAATTTAGTTGAACTCTTTTTTTTGAAAAAATAAAGTGAACGATTTACCGAGTTGAACTGTCTAATAAGTAACTAGGGGGTGAGTGTATGGAGATGGATTTGGCGAAAAGGGCCATTGCGGGTGATGAACAGGCGTTGGTGGAGCTGTTGGCACGACATGAAGATAGGCTCTATCGTACGGCTTTTGCGTATTTGAAAAATGAACATGATGCTATTGAAGCTATACAAGAGCTGACGTATAGAGCTTTAAAAAAGATGCATACCGTCAAAGAACCAACGTACATAGCAACATGGCTTGTTCGAATTATCATCAATATTTGTTTAGATATGAAAAAGAAACAAGAGAAATTAGTCTATAATCATGAAATTGAACTAGCGTCGACAGATCATCAATCATTCGAAATGGCCGATATTATTGCAAGTCTGCCAACAGAACAACAAGAACTTATCTACTTAAAATACTTCCAGGATTTGAAGAACGGAGAAATTGCACACTTGAAGCAAATTCCCGAAGGTACTGTGAAATCAAGGCTACACATGACGTTAAAAAGATTACGCGTACTCATTGCAAAGGAGGAACTGTAAATGACTAATTTGAATGATCAGGATTGGCAGAAGCTAACGGAGGAATTGGAAGCGATTGAAATCCCTAAAGAAGCCCTACATCAAGCACGTGCAAAGGCCACGCATCAGCATCGGTTGACCAAGAAGAGAAAGCGACTTCTGTATTCAGTCGCCAGTGTAGCTGTTATTGTACTGTTGCTGTTTGTGACGTCGATTCGCGTTTCCCCTGTGTTTGCACAGGCTGTGGCCAAGATCCCAGGGTTTTCTCCTTTCGTTGGCATGATTGCTTATGATAAAGGAATCAGTGACATTGTCGAAAATAATTACTATGAAGAACTCGGAATTGTTGTCACGCAGGGCGACTATACTTTGACTTTACAGAATGTCGTAGCTGATCATTCGGGCATGACGATATTCTATAAGCTTGAATCCCCCTTTGATCTTTCCAAAGTGAGTATAACTTCTTTAGAGGTGACTCAACAAGGCATTCCATTTGGTGTCGCAAGTTCCTACATTGTCTCTCAAACGGGTAATAGGACTATACAGGAAGACAAATTTGAAATTACTTCTGCCGATGATTTATCATATGGCAATATGTCATTTGAATTTAATTTGCACGTGAGTGATGCAGTAGAGACAAAGTTCGCAGTGCCATTCACACTCACCAAGCCCATTGAACAACCAAAAGTATATGAATTAAACCAAGCCGTTGTCGTAGATGGTCAAACAATTGACATTAAACAGTTGAAAATTTCGCCCTTACGTGCAGAAATCCGACTAGCTGCTGACGAACAAAACACGATGCAATTACTAAATTTCACATCGGTTCGATTGATTGATGAGAATGGTGAAGATTGGGGTCAACCAAGAGATAGCGGTAGGGGGTTCGGCAATTTGCGTGACGGTGAAGTGGGCATATTTATGCAGAGTAATTACTTCAGACAGCCGAAAAAACTAACGTTAGTGATGGAGAGGATTGAAGCACTTCCAAAAGGTTCGGACTATTTCGAGGTCGATTTTGAAAAACAGAAAGTACTGTATGTGCCAAGTGAACTGGATATCGATGTGCGAGTACCATCGGGCAATACATCGGAAGTCACTTATCCAACTGGCGGTATTGGAGTATTGTCTGAAATAGTTGACAAAGAAGGCAATGATTTAAATAGGAGTCTAATCGAAATGCATGTTAGCAGAGAAGCACTATATGACACAGTAGTCTCAACATTTGATTTTGATAATGAAGTGAATCCAATTCGATTTAATATTAATAGCTATCCGCTGTATTTAGACGGTAAGGTAGAGGTGGATATTCCAATTGATTAATAAGTTTTCGCACCCTCCCAACCAGTCTAATACAGGCTATTAATTCATAAGGTTTTAAAACTTAATAAAAAGGATGTCTCTTATGAGTAAATGAAATCTCATAGAGGCATCCTTTTTAATTTTCAAATAATGAAATGAATAGGTTGTTAGTAACGTATTAATGATAAGGGATACTTTTAACAGAGTTAGCTATATGGAAGGAAATAAACTACTAGTATAAGGAGCGATGATGTGAAAAAACGATTATCGTTGATTATTCTGATTGTACTACTAACCGGGTGTGATCCGAATTTTTCATTTTCAGAAATAAGTATAGCTAATGCAAATGATAGTGTTCAGGAATTTATTCAGTATGCTGAAGTGAAGAATGGTAACTATCTCTACCTTGATGGTGAAAAAAGTATATATATATTTATAAATGGGATTTATGTTAATCAAGGAAATGATGCAGTATATTTTAGTGACTTTAATGTCAGCGCCCAACAAGATACATTGAACGTATTTATTAATCAGGAATATGATTCTGACTACTCAAATACGGCATTAAAATCTCAAGTGCTATATAAAATTAAAACAGTAGAGAAATATGATACGATAAACCTTTTTATCAATGGAA
The DNA here is from genome assembly GCF_017347095.1 of Sporosarcina sp. E16_8. Taxonomy (GTDB): domain Bacteria; phylum Bacillota; class Bacilli; order Bacillales_A; family Planococcaceae; genus Sporosarcina. The sequence continues at coordinate 20,111 of NZ_JADPRZ010000005.1, forward strand.
AACCCATTTTTTTCGATGAGATATTCGGCAATGAACAATTGATCGTGTATGAAATATAGATAAGTGCAATTACATACGACAATAAAGTTTGCAAGCAATGCCTCAAGTAAGGTGATGATGCACAGTAAGTAGATTGAACCTTCCGTCACGAAGATCGTCTGTACAGTGGGAGGAAGATGTTTATGTATAAAAAACTGAAGATTATCTTGATTATATTTGTATCATTTATTGCATAGCTCATAGGAGCAGTTTCATTATTCTTTATATCTATCCAACTCCTTTTTTCTGGCGCATGCGGAAATGAAGTCCTATCAACAATTGATTCGCCGAACGGTCGTTATACAGCTTATACTTTTACGAGGGACTGCGGTGCGACGACTTCTGTATCTTATCAACTTTCTATCCTGAAAAAAGATCAAGAACATAAAAATAAAAGCGGCAACACATTTGTCTCGAAACAGGAATTTGATGTTGAATGGGCAGATGATACACAATTAAATATAGCCTATCCGGAATCGGAAAAGACGTATAAAATGGATAATAAGGTTGGTAGGGTGGATATTGTGTATACATCAAGATAAAAGGATTTACAGAAATGGGGTACAAGGATGGCGGACTATAGTGAACCTTCCTTCTTACTATTTTCAATGGAGCATATGGCGGCAATAGGCATATTGTGCCTGTCGATTTTTTTGTTGTTTATTTCAAGAAAGCGATGGTCGGTGTTACCGAAGCATGAGCGTCTTTTTGCGTTATCCTTATTGATAATGGAAGTTATTTATCATGTTTGGATGATAGTAACTGGGAGATGGGGACTGAGCGATTCGTTGCCGCTAGAATTATGCAGCATTAGTTTACTTGTCGCGATTGTTCTATTATGGACAGGGAATAGGCATTTGTATGATTTCATCTTTTTTGCAGGTATCGGAGGGGCACTTCAAGCAATGGCAACTCCTGTTTTAGAAGTTGGATTCCCGCATTTCAGGTATTTTCACTTTTTTTATACGCATATTGGAATTATAATAACGGCTCTTTATTTTACGTGGATGAAAGGATACAGGCCCACTTTTAAAGGTGTTCTCAAAACAATGATTATTTTAAACTTGTTGTTGCCACTTATATTTGCAATTAATGTGTTATTCCAAGGTAATTATATGTTCTTAAGGGAAAAACCATTCAATGGAAGTTTGCTTGACTACTTAGGGCCTTATCCGTGGTACATGTTATCGCTCGAAGGAGTAGCAATTTCAATATTCCTCTGTTTGTGGCTGCTATTTAGAAAGTGGCATTTTCCTGTTTGGTCACGTTAACTACATCTTAAGACTGAGATAAAATCACTTCTCAGGTCCATTTGAATGAAATCCCTTTCGATTATACTAAAGTGTAAGCGGTGAATTGATTGCAACGGAGAGTAGGGCACAGAAATATGGTTGATTATTCGATGAGAGTACAAGAGGAGTTGCATTTTTGGAAGCGGAAGATGACAAAGCGATCTGGCCTTATAAGCCGAACGTCAAAAAAGGCACAAATGAAAGTGAATGGTTTTATTCCGGAAAAGTTTCATAAGGTGATGACAGAGAGCATAAAAAACATGGTGAAAGCCACTTTGGTCGGCTCAAATATCACGACGAAAAAAGGTCAATCAACCGCGCAAAGTTTATATGAGCGAGATGAGTTATTTAAGGAAAAGCTTTCTTCATTCCGCAAAACGGCTGTTATTGAAGGCGCTGGAACTGGAGCGGGAGGTATTATGTTGGGCCTGGTCGACTTTCCGCTATTATTATCCATTAAAATGAAGTTTCTGTTTGAGGCCGCAGCGGTTTATGGATTTGATACGAATGAATACGAAGAGCTATTGTTCATTTTACATGTATTCCAGCTTGCTTTTTCAAGTGAGGAAACAAGGAAAGAGACATTATCTATCATTGAGAATTGGGATGAGGAGAAACTGATGATTGCTGATATGGATTGGAGGGACTTTCAGCAAGAATACCGGGATTACATTGATTTGGTGAAAATGTTTCAATTAATTCCTGGGTTTGGTGCGATTGTCGGCGCGTTTGCCAACTATAATCTACTCGATCAACTCGGAGAAGTAGCGATGAATTCATATCGACTACGTATAATGCAAAGAACTTCGGATACACAAAAACTTAAAATCATAAATAAGGGGGTTTGAAACGAAATGATTTTTAGAAATAAAGTGTTCATTATCGTCGCATTGGTATTGCTTGTTGTTGGTGGAATTACATTGATGTTCAATTCCGGAAATCACTTTGAAAATAACGCCAAGAAAAAAATGATTGATGATCAATCATTTACTAATATTGAAATTTTGACAACAAATGCAGCGGTGGAAATCGTGCCAACCAAAGATGCGGTAACGACAGTGTCGTATTCAGGTAAGACAAAGAGAAGGTCGAAATTCATTTTCACGGCTGTTGTAAAAGAAAATACACTATCCGTTCAGTTCAAAGAAAAGCGGCGAAGTTTCATTAATTTTGGTTTTTCCTCATTAGACTTAAAGCTAATCGTGAAAGTACCTGAAAAACAGTATGATCGAATCCAAGCGGAAAGCGATAACGGACGAATCAAAGTGGAGAATATTCAAACGAAAGAGTTGGCACTGGAGACAGACAATGGCGCGATTGAGTTAAAAACGATTGATGCTACAGCTGTCAATGTTAAAACAGATAACGGAGCAATTATACTGGATCATGTAGATGGTACGATTATTGGTAGAACAGATAACGGAAGAATATCCCTTGTAACAAACAATTTAGATCGACCGATTGAATTAACGACAGATAACGGTAAAATCGAGATTCAAACTGACAAAGAACCGACGAATGCTACAATTGACGTGAAAACGGACAACGGACGAATCGATGTTTTTGGATATGAAAACAAACATACGAAGTTCGGCAACGGTGAGTATTTGATTAAATTAAGAACAGATAATGGGAGAATAACGATAACGAAATGATAGGAGACATTCTATCATTTCGTTTTTTCTATTAATTGGAGTGCTTCGTAATCAGCCTCCGTGTCGACATCGAATACTAGCCTCTTATCAGCACAGGGCATCAGCTTTCCCTTTTGATGAAAATCGCCTTGTAAGATTGCTTTAGCTCCTTTGTCTCCACGTAACTCCAACAGTTCGGTGTACATGGAAGACGAAAAAAGGACAGGTGGCATGATTGTCTGTTCATATGTGGTAGCGACAAACCTGCACATCTGGTTGATCTTCGTGCACGCAATCATTTCTTCGAGCATTTGGACGGTGATGAAAGGTTGATCCGCCAATACGACGATGACGGCATCCATGCGATCCGTTTGTGCCTGTTGAATGCCGTAGCGCAATGATTCAGATTGGCCATTATGAGCAGTTGGACATTTTATGAATGAGCATCTCGCATCTAGCTTCATTTCAGCGGGAAGCCAATCTGCATCGTCCTTATCCTTTGTAATGATATAGACCTTATCGAGCGATGAATTCAAAGCTGTTTCAAGCGCCAAGCTACCTACTGTCATGCTTCCAACAGGCAGTGCTAATTTATTACTCCCCATACGGCTGCTGTTTCCGGCGGCAAGATAAATACCAGCGATTTTCATTAATTTTTCCCTCGTCTCACTGCGATTAGTTCTGCTACAATACTAACAGCGATTTCCTCAGGTCCATCTGCACCAATAGAAAGCCCTACAGGTGAATGAATCCAATTGGGGATTTCTCCACCAAGTAAGCGTTTAGTTCTTTTTTTTGACCCTAAAATACCAAGGTACAATAATTGATGGTCGCGGATTGTATGCATTAGTTTCGCATCAAACTGGAAATCATGCGTCATAATGACGACTGAGTCGAGTGGACTTAATGAGATATTGGCGATTAGTTTCTCTGTGTCGCCAATCTGAATAGATGCTACAGTAGGGAAATGAATTTCATTACAAAGCGCACTTCTCCAATCGAACAGATGGACCGCGTATCCAACGTTGCAAGCAAGTTGTGCGAGCGGTCGTGCATCAACGCCCGCACCGATTATATAAAGGGCAGGTTGTGGCCATATAAGTTGGAAATAAACGATTTCATCTTCGTCGCCCTTACTTGTTTGTCCTACACTATTTTGAAACGGAGTGAAGGCATTTAGTTCGAAGGGTATTTCACCTTGCCAGTTGTCAAAACAATCTTTGCTTTCGTTTAAAAATGCATAGTTATTAAAATTAGTTATTGATTGGATAAGTAAAACAGGCTCCTTGGCCAACAACCGTTTGTGCATTAAGGTTAGATAGTGTCGGAAAACTTTATCGATATCGCGCATAAAGACTGAAACAACTCCATTGCATCCCGCACCACGTCCCCAGCCAAGGTCATCTTCAGCACTTAAATCATAGTGAACAATTCCCACTTTTCCTGTATTGAACAATTCTATAGCACGACTATGTAAATCACTTTCAAGACAACCGCCACTGATGATACCTGTATGTGCACCATCCTCTTGAAAGAGCATCCAAGTACCTTCTTTCCGGTAAGCTGAGCCTTCCACCTGAACAATCATCGCTAGTACAACGGGTTGGGCATCACTCAATACAGTTTCAATCATTTGTTGAATCGATTGCAAATCCTCACCTCAATTCTTTCCACCCACTTTCGCCATCAAGCTAACCTTCTATTCATTCTCTAATATCGTTACCACATTATAATCCGTCGTTGTTTTGGTTAGAATACGAGAGATATATATAACTTTTCGGAAGTGTGGTATTTGAATAACTATTTACTTCCGGTCGTAGTCGGAATTGTCTTTGGCTTTGTGGTGCGGACACTCTTGTTACGTACTGATTTCCGGCAATACCCAACGTATCCGACAGGGCGAATCATTCACCTATCCTTCGGCTTCATCGCGGCTTTCATTGGCGCGGTGGCGATTCCTGCGTTGTTGGAATCTGATTGGACTGCCGTGACATTCCTTGGTCTCGCTGCCACTCAGTTTCGCGAAGTCCGGAAAATGGAAAGAGAGTCACTCCAAAATATCGATAAGTTCGAACTTGTAGAGCGTGGAACGCCATATATTGAGGGGATGGCACAAGCGTTTGAAAGTCGGAATTATTTAGTGATGTTCACGGCACTTATCACGACGTTGTGTGCTGTATATTCCTTTTGGCTAGGAATTATTGGTGGGATTGTCATGCTAGTCATTGTGAAGTTCAATATGTCTGGAAAATCGCTGATGTGACAGAAGCGGAGATTTGTATCGAAGGGCCGACGCTTTTTGTAGGGGATATCCTCATTAAAAACGTGGGACTAGAGGATACGAGAAAAATCATTACCGAAAAGGGAGTTGGCGCAATTGTCACCCCAAAAAATCAAAATAGCATTGTCACTTTGTCCTCCCTTGGGCAGCGACAAGCAATGTTACACCATGTAGCCACTGTACTTGGAAGTTATTTGGATTCCGGTGAACCGGCGTTGGTTCCACTAACAAAAAGAGATATGGCAGACGGTCGAATTGCACTGTTCTTTTTGCCACGTGAAAAAGATTTCCATCAAATCAAAGCGGTGTTGGATAAAGTCCCTATACTAGATAGCGCAATTCAAATGCCTGAAGTAGCGGATAAAGGAAAATAGTGGAACGATGGTAAATAGCGCGCCATCGTGTCGCAATGCCTTCATGACCCGAGCGTGTGGCCGCTGGAGTCTGGACAGGTAAGGAGTTGAGTAGATTGGAAAATCAGCACGCAAAGATTGTCGCTATCATAACGACGAAGCCAGAAACAATACAAGGTGGCGGCGCACCTGTCTTCATTGTGAAAGATAATAAGGAATTACAGAAAGTCAGCATGACACTTGAGCAGGTTATGGATGCTTCACCGCATGAAATTGACACGGATACATTCATTATCTTTTCACGTTAAATACTGTTCGGGAGGCGATTGTATATGATTAATAAAATATGGACAACGGTTGGAAAACCCGAACAATGAATTGCTGCGGTAGAAAAATTGACAGGGAAAGTCAGATATGTTGGGGATTATTCGGTGCCAGGACTAATGCACGCGAAACTTGTGAAAAGCACATAAGTTCACGCTATGATTAAATACATTGACACGGCTGAGGCTTGGAAAATGCCTGGTGTACGTGCAATTGTTACAGGTGAAATGTTTCCATTCATATTGGTCCCATTTTAAATAGTTAAACATTGATTCAATTCAGTTACGAATTATCAATGGCATAAAACCGGGTAACACCACGCCAACCCAAACCAAACCGTATTGACAGCTAACAATATCAGTGATGTGGAGAAATTTGTGAATCGAGCAAAAGAACTTATCCAGTGTGATGAAGACCAAAAAATTGATAGCGGTAAAAACAAAGTGCGAGCGAAGGGCACCTATGTAGATGCACGGGGTATCAGGATATCAAAAACTTGCATATAATTTACCCGCTGGACCGCCTGTTGAAGTTGTTGCTGTACTTGTTGTAACGATTGTAGGTCTACCATGGAAGCCATTTGCTGAAGTAGTTGTACAGCCTGTTGCATGGCTTGTAGTGCTGGTTCTTTTTGGTGTTGAATTATTGCTCCATTTAAAAGAAATCCGCAATTTATTATTTTGTAGGATGGTGTTGAATCGCCTTAATCAGGAATTGCAGGCGTAGCATCGATTTGCCAAAATGACATAAAAATAACCCATCCCCGAGTTAACCACTTTTAGGGAATGGGTATTCAATCTTATAACTAATTCCGTAAGAATTTAGTCCGAAATACGTAAAACATACTTAAACCTTACCACTTTAATGTCATTAGTAAATGACAACAATCACCTGCACTTTCATCGTTGTTTAATTCAATACGAATTCCAGTTGGGCTAAAATATGTTTTAATTTTTAATGTGATGCCTGTTGATACAATTAAATCCTCTACCTTTTTTGTATTTGATAGTTGTGCTGCTTCCATTAACTCATGTGCGAATTCTTTAGAGTTAACGATCTTTCCTGCTAACAAATCCGCCTGTTTCAATAGTTCTTGAAATCTTTGTGCCGAAGTATTCAACACTTGTGTATTTATAGATGGAAAAGGACTTGGTGGTTTTAAAACGGTCTGTGGATGTAATTGCTCGTTGAACAACCGCCGTGGATCAGAATAAGGATAAGTCCAGTGTGGATAAGGGTTATAGTGCATGAGAATGCCTCCATTCCAAGTATCGGGTATCCTATTCTATGTTCAGTGACTCTGTGCGGTTAGGGTAATTGGAAGAATCGATAATGAAATTGGAAGAGGTAATAAATCTAGTGCATTTCTAGATTCTTTTCCGGATTGTAAAGTTATCTTCCAGTAACAACCAGTTCTGTGGGAATGGATAACCAAGTACCCAGTAACTGATTCCTCGTAAATGATAATCTTTTACCATATCAAACTTTGCCTGTGCACTACGGGCATCTTCAAACCAGACTTCATGGTTACGCCCCTGTTCATCCGTGTATCGATAGAATGGAGACTGAGCAATAGGGTCATATTGAATGGCCGCCCCATACTGAATAGCGCGGCGGATTGCCTCCTGCTGGCTGAATGTTTCCGCCTCTTGTCCTTGCACGTGGGGTAGCAACCAGTCGCGCGCGTAGATTTGAAAACCAAACAGGATTTTGTTTCTTGGGATAACGGTGACAGCGTAATCTAGCACTTTTTTTATTTCATTTAGCGGAGAAATTGCCTGCGGAGGACCTAATCGATAACCCCATTCATAGGTCATCAATACCACGAAATCAACGATTCTTCCGTGTGCTGCGTAATCATGTGCTTCGTATAATAACCCTTTTTGGTCACCGCTGATTTTCGGGGCAAGAGCTGATGAGACGGAATAACCTTCCGGATGCAAGCGGTCCACTGCACGTTGTAAAAATTGGTTATAGTTTTCACGGTCGGCCGGAAACACATTTTCAAAGTCGATATTTAATCCTTGATAGCCTTTTTCTTTCATGACTTTTAAAATATTGGTCAGTAACACATCTTGGATATCAGTACTTGCAAGGATTGTATGTGCAAGACTAGATCCGGCAGCCGTGGCACTGAAATTTGTAATGGCCATCACAGGAACAATTCTTTCGGCGGCAGCAGATTGAAGCATGGCGGTATCGTCAAGTGAAGTTAGTCCACCGTCTTCACGTATTGAATAGACAAAAGGCATCCAATAGGTTAAATATTGGCCCACTTCTTGAATTTCTCGAGCCCCTGTTTCCCCTGTATTGATTGTGTAGGCATTCACATCAATAACTGGTTTATGGGCGGGGATGGTTAAAATAGTTCCGGATAAAATCATATTAGGATCTTGAATTTGATTTGACTCACTAATTTCTTTGATAGTTGTACCATAACGATGTGCAATTTCTGTTAAATTTTCACCAGGTTGTACCCTATGTGTCTTTGGGGGTGTTGGAACGACTAGAGCCAACCCACTTACTAGTTTACTTGGACTTACCAACTTGTTAGCAGTCACAATTTGGGTTACAGTGACGCCGTAGCGTTGTGCAATCAACCATAATGTTTCACCTGGATGTACGACATGAATTTGCATATAGGTCTCTCCTCGTATATTCATCTCTTATATGATATTCAAAAGGGAGTGAGGATAGTATTGATAATATGATTACCTCTCAGGTTATACAAAAAGACCAATCTTCGACAAATTAAAATATGTCGAAGATTGGTCTTTTGTATATAAGCGAAAAAGTATATGCGACAAAAATGAAGTTCGATAAAATTCCATCAGAAAGCACTCCAATCTAAAATAGCCTCATCAACTGTTGTATTCCCCATAGAATCGAATCCTTTTAGGCGTTTTTCATGCATTTTCATTCTATTTCCGGTTTTTTGCATATAGTTGGCTTCCATTCATTTGAACATGCAGGCACATAACCGGATCTACCGCATCTAGATTCCCATCGTTTCGCATACAGGTCTAATCTACCTTTGAATAAATTCCGAAACAGATTAATTTTATCAAGCGGTTCTGATTTATTTGTAACCTATTTATGTATATCAAGGACATTTTCGTTTATTGGTTTACCAGGTAATTGTTGCTGAATGAGTTGCTTTAGATACTCATTCTCTTTGCGTAATTGATCACATTCAGCTAACGCTTTTTGTAATTGAAGGTCCATAGTGAACACCCTCTTATTTAATTTATTAATCCATTAATAAATCTACTTTACATTCTAAACACTGAATCTTCAAGTATTGTATAATTAGATTGATGAATGTAACCAAAATTTATGTAACAAACTATAAGGGAGTTGAGGAGTGAAAATGATTAAAGCGGTACTATTTGACTTGGATGGGACTTTGTTAAATCGAGATGCATCTGTAGAAAGGTTCATTAATTCACAGTACGAACGTTTACATGAATGGGTAGGACATATCCGAAAAGAGAAGTATATTTCAAGGTTTATTGAGTTAGATTGCCGAGGATACGTTTGGAAAGATAAAGTTTATCAACGAATGGTTGCAGAATTTAATATAACGGGGCTGACCTGGGAACAATTACTTCAGGATTATGTGAATCATTTTAAAGAGCATTGCGTTCCATTTCCTAACCTTCATAAAATGTTGACAACACTCGTAAATCAAACAATTATCCTAGGGATTATTAGTAATGGGAAAGAGCAGTTTCAGATGGAGAATATAATAACGCTTGGTATTAAAGACTACTTTGAAACGATTTTAATATCTGAAACGGAAGGTATTAAAAAACCGGATTCTCGAATATTCGAGAAGGCGTTAGAGCAACTTAATGTATCCGCAAATGAATGCCTTTTTGTCGGGGATCATCCAGTAAATGATGTGAAAGCATCTCAAAATGTAGGGATGTTTGCTGCTTGGAAAAAGGATTCCCAGTGGAAAGATGTAGATACAGATTTCATCGTGCATGATTTAATGGAAATACCTATAGCCGTAGAAAGCGTCAATAAAAAAGGAAGTGATTTGGCTATTACCGGAATCCCTAATCGTAACAGCTAATAGCCAAAAAAGTTTTTCATAAATAATTTATTGAAATACCCATATGATTTCCCCAGACCATCATTAGATAAAGAGAAAGATGAATTTTTACTCTGGGGGTGGATGGTCATGGCGAAAAGAAACCGAGGAAAAGCATTGAAAAAGCTCCCTTCAAAAGGAAGAGGAGACTGTCCGATGTGTAATCGAAGTAGAATTAAGTTATTGTACGTTCATAGAAATGAAGCTAAAGAAATTATTAAAGTGTGTAAAAACTGCAGAGATAGATAATTTTACTAGGATCGTAGAATACTTTATTATTTTGATTTAAGGCATCTTTCGAGATGTCTTTTTTTTCACATAAAGGTGATGATAGGGATGCACATGGTTTACACAGGAGTAGTGAAAATCAGATTTGGATGGTAGTTTTCATCATAATTCCGAATAACTATTTGCTCAATAATAAGGTTTGAAGGAACGTATGTATGGTATAATAGTTTAGTAATAGAATAGGTGACTCAAGGGTGGTTGGCTCATTCCCATTTTGAAGGGGGGTGGCGCTAATGACAGTATTCGAAGGATTAATGCTAACATTTACATTTGGAGCATTAATTATTGCGATACTATCATTTAACCAAAAACAAAAATAACCCATCCTTGAGTTAACGGCTCAATTAGGATGGATTATTTCATACCTGATGCTAATCCCCTTGTAGGGAACCTGCTTATTACATTGACCGTTTGGTGTTAACGCACCAAGCGGTATTTTTTATTATATTCTAATCTTATTCTCATTATACGTTCGAAGGCTTCATCTATCAAGTGTTTCATTCGGGTAAGCTTTTGTATATGGGTAATTTTGAAAAAGTTCGGAAAACAATTTAATTAAATTGTGATGAAAGCGTATGGTATATTGATGGGAAAGGGGTTGCAATGATGAATGAATTAACGATTAGAGAGCTTCAATCACGTGACGAAATTGTTGAAGCGTACCCGATTATGAAGCAGTTGCGAACACATCTGGATGAAGTTACATACTTGGAATTAGTCTGTGAGGCACAAGAGAAAGATCGTTACCAACTGTTCGCATTACAAAGTGATGGAGAAATCGTTGCGGTAATTGGTTTTAAGCCAATGATCACACTTTATTATGGCAGATTCATTTGGATTTGTGATTTGGTGACGGATACCACGAAACGGTCTAGCGGGTATGGGAAGAAGCTACTTACCTATGTCCATAAATGGGCAAAAGACAACGGCTATGAAAGTGTTGCGCTGTCATCAGGCTTGCAACGAACAGACGCACATCGATTTTATGAAGAGAAAATGAAGTACGACAAAGTGAGTTATGTATTTAAAAAATCGTTAGGATAGATATTAGACTCAAGGATGGTCGGCTCACTAAAGGAAGGCAGTAGGTTATACACTTCCGAAAATAGCCAATCACATGCAAATCTATATCTTTACAACATTTTACTGAAGACATACAATCGTGAACATATTAGGAAGCCAAGGCTTTAATCACCTACAAGATATCGTTGATAGTGACGAAATCTTCTTTCGTGAGTCTATGAAGGGAAATGAAATCACGCCATCCAACTGTTGATGTTGAGACAATAAGAAGTGCATTGAAAAGACCCTATTTAGGGGGCAATTTGATTTTTATAAATCAGTTGTCTATCTTCTGATAAATTTTTGGAAAATACCTATCAAAAATCTTGCGAATGGTGTGGTAAGTGGAAGTAAAATAAATGCATAAATTGTACCCCAAATCAATGTGCCTTCAACGTTTATCGTTTTCATGCCACCTCTAACGATAGTTTCGGCAAAAATCGCGCCTATCGTCCCACTATATAGAGTTACAAGAAATGCACTTAAAAGACTTATGAGCCAAAGTTTTTTGTTGGAGACTTCGTTTCTATTGTGAAAATATCCCCCTAATACTGCAAAGGTAATTGCAAAAGGAATTATTACTGAGAAATACAACCAATTTTCACCCCAATATAGAGTTATTCCACCAGCCAATGTTTGTCCTATAAGCATAAATAACAATGCAGTAATGAATGAAAATAAAGTACCGAAAATAAGACCTTTTAACCAAGAAATATTTTTCATAATCTAATCACCACCTAATACACATTTTGAGATATATGGACTAAATAATTTGTATCGTTACGTTACTATTCTACCATAAAATAGTAACACTCCAACTTTCGCCACGTCACTTGTGAGCGGTGATTAGAATACTTACTTTATTCACAAAGTGTCAAACTAATTTCAAACGATTTACGGATTAACTGATAGGATAGAAATCAAGATTGAGGAAGCATGTGGTGAACTATGGAAAATGAAAAGTGGTGGATTAAAAGAATAAAGAGGAACGGCAGCGACACAGCGGCAAATGAACTTGTTGCGAAATACTATAAGGAATTATACATCTATATTTACAAGTAAACGCTCAATACGGAGTTATCGCTTGATCTCACGCAGGAACTATTTATTAGTGTACTGAAGACGATTCATAATTAAGACAGTAAGAAGGCGGCATTCCTGACTTGGTTGTACAAGCATAAATTCGTAGAAATATAGTAATCTAAAGGTCAAATGAGGGTGATGGGTTTTAAAAGTTGAATCCTTGCACGTGAGTGGTTAATGAAGAGTGTAAATGAGCACATTGTTTCCTATTCGGCTAAAGGGGTGAAGCAGATGGATGTTCCTAAAATACCTTTTTTAACAAACTGTTTGTCTTATCGGTTAATCAACGAAGGTTTTTCAACTGATGTGAAATGGTGTGTCGATGAGAAGTATTTAGTACGCATTTCTCCAACTACGGACGTTAGCCAGTTAGAAAAGCAGGCACTGTTAACAAATGCGGTTCATGCAATTGAACCTCGTATTCCGTACGTGCACGAAGTAGGATTACATAAGGGTCATGCATACATGATTTTAGATTACATTGTTGGAGAAAACGGAGAGGCAATGTTGCCAACCCGCAGTTATGCGGTTCAGTATCGAATCGGTCAACAGGTCGGACAAACTCTTCGAAATATGCATAGCATTCAAGCTCCCACTGATTGTCCAACCTGGGAAGAACGCTGGACGAGGCGTGTAGAACTACTTTCTCCGCGGTATGAAGAAATTGCTGCTAAAAACGGTAGGTATCTTCGGGTTTTAGGCTTTGTACAGGAACATTTGCATTTGTTTAAGGGTCGTCCTAGTCACGTTCAACATTATGATTTTCATCCGGGGAACATCTTGATTCAAGATGATCAGTTCACGGGTTTGATTGATATGCAAAAGATTACGTATGGGGATCCGGTAAATGAGTTTTACAAAATGGAATATTTTAATGTACCCGTGAGTATAGCCTATTCGCGTGGTGTAGTAGATGGTTATCATAATAACCAGCCCATTCCAAGTACTTTCTGGGCATTACACAGACTGTATGCTGCTATCCATATCCTCTCTGCTGAAGTATGGGCAAATGAAATTAGCCTAGATCAACAACAGAAATTCAAAAAATATACAGTGTTTACGATGGATCAATTTGATGATTTCAAGTTACTCATTCCGAAATGGTACACGGAAGATACGGGAGACTAATCTTTTTATTTAATGGTTGAAGTTTAACAATGTGTATACGGTTATGGTGATGAATGGACATTTGTAGTAGAGGTAAGTAATTACTTAGTCTTTTCGTGAAAGAAACTAAGGTGAAAGAACCGCTACAGCACGGCGGCTTCTATTAAAGTGATTAATGAGTTATCATTAATCACAACAGGAAAGGCGAGTGTTTCTAAATGACTGGAGCAATTAACCAAAGAAAATCAGAGCATATTCAAATCACTTTGAATGAGCACGTAACAGGTGACACGATTACAACCGGCTTCGAAAAGGTTAAATTCATCCATAATGCGTTGCCTGAAATCAATTTCAATGATATATCAATTGATACTACATTTTTAGGACATGATTGCAAAACACCCTTTTTAATCAGTTCCATGACAGGAGGGGCGGTTTTTGCAGAAACAATTAATCGGAATCTTGCCGAAGCTGCGGAAGAAAGAGGCTGGGGATTAGCTTTGGGTTCGACGCGCGCACTGATTGAAAGTGCGGAACATAGGTCCTCTTTTCAAGTTAGAAAATATGCTCCTAGCATCCCTATAATCGCTAATTTAGGGGCGGTTCAGCTTAACTATGGCTTTGGCGTAGATGAATGTCTCCGAATTATTGATATAACTGAGGCAAATGCTCTCGTTCTTCATTTGAACAGTATTCAGGAAGTGATCCAACCAGAGGGTAACACGGATTTTAAAGATTTATTGGAGAAAATAGAACGACTTTGTAGTAAGTTGGAAGTGCCAGTTGGTGTTAAGGAAGTCGGATGGGGAATCGATGGGGCCACCGCTAAGCGATTATGCGATGTAGGCATATCCTTTATCGACGTAGCGGGGGCAGGCGGCACATCATGGAGTCAGGTCGAAAAGTTCCGTTCAACGTCTGCGGTGAAGAGAAAAGCCGCTGAAGCGTTTAGTGATTGGGGTATCCCAACAGTTGAATGCATTACTTCAGTAAGGGGTAAAATTGGTAAGCAACCGATAATCGCAAGTGGCGGAATGCATACTGGCCTAGATGGAGCAAAAGCGATTGCGCTTGGTGCAGATATAGTCGGGTTCGGCAGGTCAATTTTGAAGGAGGCTACGCTGTCTACAGAGGATGTCCTGGAAGTGATGGAAACAAGGGAATTGGAACTTCGCATGGCTATGTTCGGCATTGGAGCGGCTTCATTGAAAGAGTTGAAAGAGACGGATCGGGTCAGTTACCAGACTTACGTACGTTAAAGCATTTAAATGCCCTTAACTTAATCCAACTAATGAATTAGAGTCGTCTTTACATGATGTAAAGACGACTTTTTTCATTGTTTGAAAATGAAACTTTATTCATATGCGAAACGTAAATGAAGTTGGAATAGTGTTAGGGGGATGAATGATGCTTCGTAAATTGGCGTGATTTCAATATGTGTAGTTTGGAATCAGCTCGTGTAAATATAGGGGATTTATTACCACATGAGGATTACTACAAAGTGAAATCAATCGTCGAGCGGATTGCTAGTGATGAACAACAAGAATTGAAGTTTTTACTTCACGGGGATACCGGGGTTCATAATTTTGTGTTTCAGCATAATAGATTAACTGGAATTATAGATCCTTCACCTATAGCAGGACCTATAATATATGACTTTACGTATGCATTTTGTTCATCACCAGATGATTTGGATGTAGAGACATTACTTTCAGTATTTTCCTTGCTCAAACAGGTACCTATTGGAAAAGTGAGACTTATAGAAGAAGTTATTTTCCAATTATATACGCGAATAGGGGTTTGTGTTAAAGTCCATCCACATGATTTGGAGGACTACCTTAAAGCATGGGATTATTGGAGACGCCTAATGCCTTCTTGAGATAGCATGTGTCTAATTCATTTTAGAGGAGGTTTTGAGATCCATTGGAAATTAAACAAGTTATTTTACACACAAAAAATGTACTACAAATGAAAAAGTTCTATATTGATATTTTGGGATTCTCTTTACTAAGAGAGGATAACATTAGTTTTCGAATTGCGACTGGTAGTAGTGAGTTAGAGTTTGTAGAACATGAAGCAGTAGATCATCCCTTTTATCATTTCGCCTTTAACATTCCAGCCAACAAATTTAAAGAAGCAAAATTATGGACAAAAGAAAGAATTAACCTAGCTGTTGAAGATAATGAAGATGAAGTTTATTTTGAAAACCTAGATGCTCATGCTCTTTATTTCTAT
Organism: Sporosarcina sp. E16_8; assembly: GCF_017347095.1. Lineage (GTDB taxonomy): Bacteria > Bacillota > Bacilli > Bacillales_A > Planococcaceae > Sporosarcina. The sequence goes on from NZ_JADPRZ010000005.1 coordinate 35,908, forward strand.
GACCCTGCTGGCAATATCGTAGAGTTTATTGCCAGACATTCGGTATCAGAAGAAAGCTCAAAAACTTTTTCTATTAATAGTATTCTTAACATCGGTGAAATGAGTTTAACCGTGAATGACTCGATAGATGCAAGCAATCAGCTAAATGAAATTGGTGTACACGAGCGTGACAATGAAGAAATAAATAGGGATTGGCTAAATTTTATGGGTGAAAGAGAGAAAGGAATATTTTTATTATTAAATCAACCCGGTAGAAAATGGCTGTTCTCGGATAAAAAATCTATGATCTTCCCTCTTAAGATAATATTATCAAACGATCATATTATTATCATTAATTCGGGTAATGAATTAGAGATTTATCCGAATGGGGATTTAGACGGTAAGAGATTATAGGCGTAATCTGGAGTGGTTGAATGTTATTTAGTGAACGGTGATTGAAAAAGGAGAGGTGCTCTTTGTTGAAGAACAAATTTCTCGTGATTCCATTGCTATTTGCCGTTACGTTGGGTGTAATCCTTAGTGTGAAAACTTTTCCGAAACAATATACGGTTAATTTAGAAGGGGTAAAGTATCAGCTGGGGACCGAAAATAATCACTTCACGGAGCCTATCACTATACGTATTGATGGGAAGCTACAGCAGAGTCTCACAGGTTCCAAAACCTTCAAAGGAACCATTGATATAGATGACGAGAAGATACCGGTACCAGAAGATCAAAGAGGGTTAGAAATTATGTTTCAAGATAACGGTGGAGGACCCATCGTATATAGTTATTTCGAAAATGGACGTCCAGGCACATATGGTTATGGGGTACTTTATACGAACAGCAACTTTAGTGAAGTTACCATCGCCACATTTCAAAAGGATGAGACGGACCTATCTAATCGTGGTTGGACATCTGAAAATGGTCAAATGATAACCGCACCTGCTGCTAATAGGACCGAAGCATTGAAGATTTCAAACGAATTGATGAAAGATTATTTAAAAGGTAATTCTTTAAAATGATACTTCTAATATAGAAGGCGGCTGTTTTGAATATAGACGTTCATACCTATCATCATTGAAATGATGATTGTTCTATTAATTATTTCGGTTTTCATTCTCATTGCAATCCCGAATGTCACGAAGCATTCGAAGTCAATTAATGAAAAGGGGGTAATTACTGATGTCGATAGTGAGGGAAATATCGCCTTATTGTCAATTGCTTAGGTCAAATCGTCAACTGCATATAAAAATAAATAAGGCCCATTGCTAATAAAATAGCCATGGACCTTATTTTCATAAAAAGGGTTTCCAATCACTTGAAAACCGCATACATTTTTCTCTTCACAATCTTGATGTTTGGGTTAGCATGGTCAATTAATCCAACGCCTTAATTGGCAAACAGATAACAAGGTGGAAAATATAAACACAATCAAAAGTGACCTAACGGCGGTAGAAAAACAACTTACTTTCAATCGGATTGAAAGTAAGTTAATTGATGAGGAAACGTTAATTTTGAAGGTTTTAACTTATAAGGGGATCGAACAACGGAAAATCTTCCTCGCAGACTGGCGTACAAGCCCTTACAAGCGGGAAACCTTCAAAAAGGCGATATAATATGCCTATGACTTAGAATTGAACGTTCTACAGCTCGTAGGTGTGCAAATTCATGATAAGGCGGCGGCGAAGGCCAAAGCGAAAGCCGTCAATAATAACGAAGTAGTATTACCCAATAAGGGGGTGGTGCTTTTTTGCGTGATTTATAATGAAATATATCCTTATAGCAATCCTACTGCAGGAGGAAATTTTAGTTTGTACGATTATTCATAGTTGATAAACCAAGAGTAACGTGATTTTAGTGGTTGGATAAATTGGATTATGTAAATATAAGTGCCGAAATCACGAGTGTTGAACATATGTTCTTATTGGTAGGAATAGAATGGAGAGGTGAGAAACAATGTTCAAAATATATTTCGGAAAAAAAACGATATTTTAAACAAAATCACGCTACATTGTCCAAGTAAAAAAGTTAATTTAGATTCTTTTGTTTAAAAAATCACAATTTGGGTATATATAGCCGGGTTAGAACATTAGTTCTGAACCCTGTAAATGAGCATATTTTGTTACGGGTTTGGAATCAATAAACACATACAATTGAATTTAATCAACGGAAAATCGTTCAAATATAAGAAGGGGCTCAACTATCAAGCCAATAGAAGGGAAGTGAAGGCTATGCCGAGAAATCCAGGTATGACAGACGAAGTCATTATTAAATTATACAAAAGTGGCCTGTCTTTTAAAGAAATGGGACCAATCGTCGGGCTGTCTGATCGCGCAATTCGGGGTGTGATGTATAAGCATGGCATATTAATGAATCGAGAACAATACTCTGGTCAACCTCGAAAGCACAAAGTGAATGAAGACTACTTTAAAGTGTGGACACATGAAATGGCTTGGGTGTTAGGTTTTTTTGTGACAGATGGACATGTGAATAAACAACTCCATAGCATCTATTTCTCCCAAAAAGATGAACGTATTCTTAAGCTGATTGCGAAATATATGGAGGCAGACTATGTGCTTGCAGCCACAGGACCAACAAAAACTACACCGACTATAATCATTAATTCTAAGGAGATTAAAAAGGATCTTGAAGTGCTGGGGATTATTGCTAATAAATCATTAACAGTTCCTTTTCCCAATGTTCCAGAAGAATATTTAGCGTCGTTTGTAAGAGGTGTTATTGATGGGGATGGCTCCGTAGGGAAGGAAGGTTATACAATGCATGTTACATCAGGCAGCCTGAATTTTGCAGAAGGTCTATTATCCGTATTCCGTTCATGGCGATTGAAATCTGACATTACATCCCTAGTAGGACAAACCGGTAATACTATTTACCGCGTATGGATAAGGGGAAAACTCGAACTACTGAAACTTGCTGCCCTTGTATATAAAGATGCAAATTCTGATGATTTTCTAATATATAAAAGAGTATACATGACACAGCATTCAGTTGACCCTTATTATATCCAGGATCAAAGAGTCTTGCCAATGTGGCAATTGGTAGATGGAAAATTAGTTCATACACCTATCAGTTCAAGAATATCGTTCCGAACAAATATCAGCAAAAAAGTTTTAGGAAAGCTGAAAATGATGGCTAAAGAAACGGATACTCATGTGAATTATTTGCTTGAAAATGGTTTGAAAAGTGTTTTAGCGCAGGAAGAGATTTCATTTCATAAAGGGAAGAGACCAACAGATCGAATTCAATACAATACGACGTATGATAATGATTTGTTAGCTGATGTAAAAGAGTTTGCAAAAAAGAATAAGCTATTCATTAATGATTTGATTGAGTACAGTGTACAATTTATTGATAGTGAAAACAGCTACTAAAAGGGACCTGATTAATATCAAAGCAGGTCCCTTTTAGTTTAAAAAATATTTAGGTTGACATAATATATATTATCGGCAGTTGTGTTTCATTAGATAAGTATACTTGAAACAGTGAGATAAAGTCGGAATATGTACAATGCCAAGATAATCTAAAATAATTAGACTTTCTTAGCTTATTAACCTGCACATAATCCTATGGATCCATTTGTGGTCACTTATTTCTTCCAACATCTAAAAACAGTTACTAATCCTTTTAACTTTCAATCGTTTTCATCTACTTAAAATAAGACTATTGTAAATAACGTTGATGAAAAGTAACAAAAAAATCACCGATTCTAAAACTAGCCCTACCAAGTAAGCCACTTATACTTCCATAATAAAAAAAACGAAGTGTCAGCTTCTCTATTAAAGAAATCGGCACTTCGTTTTATTCACTATACTTATCGTGCCTCTTTTGGTGGTTGGCACACGTCACATTTACGTTGGTTATTAGTATTAAATTTCGTAAATGTCTTTTCAAAGTTGCTACCACAAGCACATTTAAATAGTAACTTTTGAGAAAAACCATTATATTCCGTCGTTAACAACTTACTTTCTGAGTTCTTCTCAACAAATTCTTTAATTTTATCGATCGTCCATCGTTTACTCATTCTCTTACACCTCCATATTTTATCGCTATGCGGAGGGTTTTCTTCGCATACGTTCAATTATAGGCAAAAAGTAGTTATTATCCTAAGTTACTCATTATAACATGAGCTGGTACTCAATTAAACAGGTGGAAGGTATCTTATTTATACAGATTGGTAAGGGTTTGAAGTTATCGCTACCTATTCTCACCTAAGGTACGACTTTCACCAACTTAAAAGTCATTCATCACTTTTAAGTTGGTTTATTGAGCTCATTTCCCTTGTCTTACATTACGTAATAATAGTGATAACGCAAAACCGATGATCGCGATGATTAACCCGAATGTTATCGAGTTTTGAACACCTTGAATCGAGCCTTCTAACTGTGCTACTACTGTATTGCCATTTATATTCACATAATTCGCCGTACTAATCGACATAATTGTAATCGCGACTGCTGTACCAATTGCACCGGCCACCTGCTGCAATGTATTCATGATAGCTGTGCCATCCGGATACAACTGTCTAGGAAGCTGATTGAGCCCATTTGTTTGTGCAGGCATCATCGTCAATGTAATACCGATAAACATAATAATATGAAATGCAATGATAAAGTAGATAGATGTTGTACCGTCAATTGTACGTAGAGCAAACAGCGCAACAATGCTCATAAATAGCCCTCCGGGTACCATCACACGTGGCCCGAAGCGATCAAACATATTTCCTGCCAAAACGGAAACAAAGGCATTAATAACGCCACCTGGCAATAATGCAACACCAGCAATGACGGGTGTTAACAGTAAAATGTTTTGTAAATAAATCGGTAGTAATACCATCGTCGATAAAATCATCATCATACAAATCATAATGATGGTGACGCCCATGCTGAACATGCGGTATTTAAATACGCGTAAATTCAGCATCGGTTGTTCCATCTTCGTTTGTCGGAATCCAAATAGTACTAAGGAAAGTAAACCGATACCAATCGATACGAGTACTTCTGTGGACATAAATGTACCCAGTTTTCCTGAAATACTAAAGCCGTAAACGATACCACCAAAACCAATTGACGAAAGAATTATCGACAAGATATCGAATTTCACAATATTTACTTCGCCCACGTTTTGGATAAATCGTAAACCAAACAACAGGGAAAATACTAAAAACGGTAGGCTCAACCAGAAAATAAAGTGCCATGATAACTGATCAATGACTAAACCAGCAATTGTTGGCCCAATTGCTGGCGCAAAAATGATAACAAGCCCAATCTTCCCCATCGCGGCACCACGTTTGTTAATTGGATAGACGAGCAAAACGACCTGCATCATCACCGGTAAAATAATGGCCGTACCAGCTGCTTGAATAATTCGTCCCAGCAATAAAATGATAAACGTTGGTGAAACGGCTGCAATGATCGTTCCTACAATAGAGAATACTAACGATGCTACAAACAACTGTCTAGTCGTAAAACGTTGCATTAAAAAGGCTGATATGGGCACTAACACACCCAGTGTCAGTAAATAGCCAGTTGTTAACCATTGAATGGTTGGTGCATCTGAGTTGAAATCAGAAATTAATTGCACAAAAGCCATATTCAAAGCCGTTTCATTAAATAGGCCGATAAACGTTGCAATTAAAAAAGCACTGATTATTTTAATTCGCTGTTCATATAAATCATTTTTCATCTTGTTCCTCCCTAAAAAAAATCACTTCCTCACTTTATCACAAAATGCTATAAGGAAACAGTTGATAGCTTGAATGAGCCAACTATCTATCCAGTTGTTTCTCAATCGCCATAATAGCGACACCATGCAATATACATTCTATTGGTATCTCCTCTATTCAACTAATTAATCAGCTGAACTTCATAACAAAACCTGTGCTTTTAGCAGTAAAGCCATTTTTCAAATAAAATGCGTGAGCATCTACCCACTCTGCTCTATTGCCGCTATTTAAAGTGATTGCAAATCCACCTTGGTCAATAATGATTTCTTTTGCTCTTGCGATGAACTGTTTACCAATACCATTTCTTCTATAGCGTTGATTCACTACTAAGCATACAACACTTCCGTAACAACCACTCTGACATCAGTCCTAGTATAAAGGTGAATACAATCTGTAATAAGCTTTGAAACATCGACGCTAAACTACCAAAACGTCCCATGATTGCTGTCGGGACATTTTTCTGGTAAAAAGTATCATAGCCTGCATTACTAAATGCCATAAAGAATCCTAAAAAGAAAAAGGCTGCTGTTGCCGTCAAAAAATCAACTGCACTGTAGAATAACAAATAACCTACTGCTATTAAGACCATCCCAACACCTAAATATAGTTGTAATGAGAAGCGCTTTGCAAAGGCTGCTGAAGCCGCTGCACCAATTAATGCACCTACACCTGCAATACTGACGATGAGCCCATACATTTGATCAGACAGTGCTAAATCTACCTTGATAAATGTGACCTCTTGGGAATCCAAAGCGAAAGCAATCATAAGCCCGGTCTGGAACAGCAAATAAATTTTAATAAAGTAACGATCCTGCTGAATAAACTTTTTTACAACCTGCCAATCAGCAGCGAGCATACTCACTGTAATCGGCTCTCGTTGATTTAAGTGTTCATCTTCTACGTCGGGCAACCTTGCTATACAAAACGCACAGAAAAAGAAAGTAATCGCGTTTAAAATCACACACCACATCGTACCAAATAAGGAAATGAGTACACCGGCTAATGCTGGTCCGATTAAAAATGAACCTGAATTCATCATACTCATGATCGAGTTAAAGCTTCTCCGATCGGTTTCAGTAACAAATTTTGTAATATAAAAGGTCGAGCTTGGACCAAAAAATGCCCCTGCAATGTTGGCCGCGAATAGAATACCATAAATAATCCATAGCGAATCCAAAAATGGAACAAGTAAAATATGCGAACCCCTTAGGATATCTGCTATGACCATCAATTTCCGTTTATTTACACGATCAATGATGGAGCCTGCCCAGAAATTTGTCAGCATTCGTGCAATTGGCCCAACAATGTAAATCCCCGCGACTGCAGCAGCTGAACCAGTCATATCAAGTACTAAAATATTTAACGCAATTAAATAAACCCAGTTTCCAAAAAATGAAACGCCTATACCACCTAACAGAAGTGAGTACTTCTTAAAAATTCTCATTGAAATCCCCCGCATTCTTCGATGCCCTAAACTTCTAATTTAAGCTTATCAAATTTTGAGGTTAGGAATATTTAGTTTTGGGGCAATAATGTGGATATTGTGGGGTGGAAAGTGGAAATTCACTTGATTAGGTGGAAAAATTCTGCTATACAGCTTATAATTAAAGAGTATAGAAAGGAGTCGTTTAGTGTGAAAGAAATTAAATTAAATTCTCCTGAGTTTAACCGCGTATTGAAAAATATGCAGCTTGAAAACTTACATTTAAGTCATTCGCTGCAACAAAAAGCTCTTGAAATTGTCAATTCGGGTATTCCAGTAACGCCGGCTTTGATTAAGGAAGCTTTGGCAAATGGCGAAATACAATGAATTTGAAAATGACGATTATCTTTTAACGACAAATTTGTTAGGTGTGACAAATTTTGCTGAGCTTGAGCAGGCTGAGGCGTTTACTTTCTCGATTCGTGCAACTCAAATTGAACAAGGTGCATACAACATTATGGCTTTTTCGCTCAGCAATTTTGTCGGACTTCACCACCATCTATTTCAAGACATCTACTCGTTTGCAGGACAATTCCGAGATGTGCAATTGATGAAAGGTAATACTCGCTTTTGCCAAGTACAATTCATGGATGCATACGCGTGTAATTTATTCACTCAATTACACAATGAACCTAAATGGGATACTCATGAGTATGCAGTTAAAAGATTGGCTTATTTCAAATCAGAGCTGAATATGCTGCATCCATTTCGTGAAGGCAATGGTCGAACAATTCGTATTTTCCTACAAGCCTTTGCAAAGTCAAAAAGATTTTTATGGACATACGACAAAATCGATCGTGACGAATACATGCAAGCTATGATACGTGCAGTAACAAGTGAAGATTTCCTTGAAAAGTTATTGCTAGATACATTAAAATCCATAGATTAAATGCCGACGAACTTCCGACTTGGAAAGTTCGTTTTTTTTACATTATGTATAGAAAAAACCGCAAAAAGTCAGATGCTTTCTGCGGAGGATTGTTTGGGTTGTTCTAATATGATATTTCTTTTTTTCATCTGAACAAAGAAAATGGCTGTCATGCTTAAACTGATCAATCCGAAAATGATAACCATCGATTGCAATCCGATAATATCGAGAAATGCACCCGCTGTCAGTAAAACGACCTGGAACATGACTCGTTCTAGCATATTGCGGAACGAGAAAAATCGGCCATGGTACTCTTTCGGCATCTGTTTCTGAAAAATGACCATCGCTGTTGGAAAAAAACAACCTAACGCGAATCCGAGAACGGTAAAGGCACTTAATGTTATAACTGTACTATCTGCAAAAAAGAGCATGAATTCTGCCACTGCTACCATTGTTGCAAAGGAAAATAAAATAGTCGTCGTGCGCCATTTCTTAGAAATATACTTCACGGCAAATGTTCCGACCATGAATGCTACCCCTTCAAATGTATAAATAAGTCCTTTAATTGATGCAGAATCTTGGATTTCACTAATATTAATGACAATTAAGTTGAATGATCCGATGAAAAGCAATGGAATAAGTGTCATAATGAGAGTCATGCCGACTGCTGGATATGCTTTCAGCACAGGAAACACTTCCATGAACCCACCCTTGTTGCCTACAGATTTCACTTTGGCCTCTCTTCCCTCTCCCTCATCGATGCGCAACATCATTGTGAATAGTAGTAGTGCACCGTAAGCAATCATTGATATCCAGTAGAGCGAAATAAGCGACCAGTAGACGAGCATAATACCCGCTAAAGCCGTACCAAGCACACGTGAAATCGTTGCAACGTTCATATGCCACCCGTTCATCGTCAACAAATCATCATCTTTAACGACAAGCGGAATAGTAGCCTGCAGTGCAGGGAAGTAAAATGTTGCAGAGAGTTGAATGCTAACCATGAATGCAACCATCCACCAAATAGATCCCGTTGAAATTGCAATTAGCATAAAGATAACACTGAGCATACGCCCTGCCCCTGATATAAGTAGTACTGTTTTTTTCCTTGACTGATCAATGATTTTCCCAGCTAATGGCCCCGCAAAGATTCCTGCAAGAAGCCCTGCTGACATTATTAATGCTTTAACGAAATCTGATGGGATCTTTTCTTGCATAAACTCAAGATTTCCGATTATTCCAGTCCATAATCCTAAGCCGGCAATCATTTCGCCAGCTAAAATGATCCAAATATTCCTGTTTTTCCACATACAATATCCCCGTTCTATTAGTAATAATTTCTCGAATAGTCCACACTTGTACAGGATCGTCTATTTTAGAGTTATATATGTTGAACTATAGAACTCTATCTATCTCGCTACGGTGCTAGGGGATGCCTCCCCTTCTTAGCAAAGCAGCTTCGCCGGCAGTCTAAGAACTTCGGCTGCTCTTTGTAAGGCTCATTCTCTCAGTATAAATTTATAGCATATATAGTTTCCTTTTGAACGCGCAAATTATTTCGCTTATCGAACTATTATACGTTAGAAGAAATTAAAAGTCATGGGAGGATACTCCCATGACTTTTAAAGTTACTTATTCAATTTCAGCTTTCGGATCTTTATAGATATGTGTTATGCTGCCATCTTTTTTCTCATCGGCTAAGCTACTGCCGTTTGAAGAGCGGTCAACTGGTCGCAATGATCCCGCTAAGATAGGAATTTTACTTCCCTTTTCTGTCGCTAAAACAATGATTTCATCATTTTTCACCAGTAACGCTCCGATAACACGATATGGATTTGACTTAAGCTCCTTCAGTACAACATTACCTCGTTGCGCCCTAGAAGCGCTTTCGAGCTCTTTTAAGCCCATTCTTTTCACGCTACCTCGCTGTGTCGCGATTAAGACGGAAGCCCCGTCATCTGCATTAATCTCCATTGCGACGAGTTGGTCATCATCCTTTAGGTTAATGCCCCGTACACCGGCTGTCCTTATGCCTGTTACTGACAACTCAGTAAGTGGGAAGCGAAGCGCATAGGCCATCTGCGTGAAGAGGATAACGTCTTCGTCCCCTTTGACGAGCCTTGCGTCAATCATCGCATCGTCTTTTTTAACACCCATCGCTTTAAACAACCTTGAATAGCGCTGGACTTTAAAATCGGCAAGTTTGGATTGTTTGATTAACCCATTTTTCGATGCTGTAACGATTAACGCTTCTTCATCGAAGTTCTCAAGGCCAATCGCCGCCACAATCGTTTCATTCTGCGCAAGCGGGATGATACTCGAGATGTGTTGCCCAAGATCTTTCCATTTAATATCTGGCAGCTCATGAATAGGCTGATAGAGATAGTTCCCGGCCGATGTAAACAGTAAGAGATGATGCTGCGTGTTCATTGGCGCTTCTAACAGCGTATAATCGGATTCTTTCATTTCTTGTCCCGTGCCGTTTGATGCGCTGTAAGAGCGGACGCTAGTGCGTTTCACATAGCCATCTTTCGTGACTGATACAATCACTTCTTCACTTGGAACAAGGATATCAAGATCGACTTTAATTTCCTCGATTTTTTCCTCGATAACAGAACGTCTTGGTTCTGCAAATTGTTTCCGAATGTCAAGAAGCTCTTTTTTAATGACTGCAGAGAGCTTTTTATCGCTCTTCAATATGGCATCAAGCTGTTCAATCAGTTTCCGAAGCTCAGCATCTTCTTGCTGAAGTTCAGTAATATCCGTGTTCGTCAGTCTATAAAGCTGTAGTGAAACGATTGCTTCAGCTTGAATTTCGGAGAATTCGAATTTTGAAATGATATTATTTTTAGCATCACGTTTATCTTTTGATGCACGAATCGCTTTGATCACTTCATCCAAAATCGATAATGCTTTCATAAGCCCTTCGACGATATGTAGCCGGTCTTGCGCTTTTTGGATATCGTATTGGGATCTTCGTGTGACGACTTCTTTCTGGTGGCCAATATACGCATCGAGCAACATTGGCAGTGACATTAATGTCGGCCTACGTCCGGAGATGGCAATCATATTGAAGTTATACGTCACTTGCAAGTCTGTATTTTTAAGAAGATATTGCAAAATAGCATTGCCGTCGACGTCCTTTTTCAGTTCGATGACGACACGGAGACCTGTACGATCCGATTCGTCTCTGACGTCTGCGATACCATCTAGTTTCCGGTCATGACGAAGCTCATCCATCTTCCTCACCATAGTTGCTTTGTTCACGTCATAAGGGATTTCCGTCACAACGATTTGCGATTTACCGCCTTTTAAAGGTTCGATGAACGACTTTGACCTGATGACAAAACGTCCTTTTCCGGTCTCGTAAGCTGTTTTAATACCATTTGTACCTTGGATAGTACCGCCAGTTGGAAAATCAGGTCCTTTGATAACTGTCATCAATTCATCGACTGAAACGTCCGGTTTGTCCATCCGCATAAGGACTGCATCAAGGACTTCATGAAGCGCATGTGGTGGGATATCGGTCGCATAGCCTGCAGAAATACCTGTTGAACCGTTAACAAGCAAGTTTGGATACCTTGCGGGTAAAACAGTTGGTTCAGGTTCAGTATCATCGAAGTTTGGTATGAAATCGACAGTGTTTTTACCCAGGTCGCGTAGCATTTGCCCTGCTATTGTAGAAAGCCGTGCTTCTGTATACCGCATTGCAGCAGCTGAATCTCCATCGACTGAACCGTTATTTCCTTGCATTTCAACTAACATATGGCGCAGTTTCCAGTCTTGGCTCATTCGTACCATTGCTTCGTAGACGGATGTGTCACCGTGGGGATGATAGTTCCCGATGACATTCCCGACTGTTTTGGCGGATTTACGGAATGCTTTCTCATGTGTATTGCCTTCGTGGAACATCGCATACAAAATACGCCGCTGAACGGGTTTTAAGCCATCGCGTGCGTCAGGCAATGCCCGGTCCTGGATGATGTACTTACTATATCGTCCAAACCGGTCACCGATCACTTCTTCCAGGGGAAGGTCTTGGTAGCTTTCCGATTGTGTCATTCAAAATCCCCCTCAACGTGCAAAAATTCGTTGTCCAAAATATTGTGCTCTTCCTGCGTACCGAAATCGACGTTCTCTTCAATCCAGCGTCGTCTTGGCTCTACCTTATCGCCCATAAGTGTCGTAACTCGGCGTTCAACTGTAGCGCTGTCTTCAATCGTTACACGGATTAATGTACGCGTTTCAGGATCCATAGTTGTTTCCCATAACTGATCGGCATTCATTTCACCAAGTCCTTTGTAGCGTTGGAGCATATACCCTTTGCCAACTTTTTCTATCGCTTTATTAAGTTCGGTGCCTTCAGTCCATGCATAAGCAAATTTTTCGCTCTTCCCTGTCCCTTTAAACACTTTGTAAAGAGGTGGCAATGCGATATATACTTTTCCTGCTTCAATTAGCGGTTTCATGTAACGGTAGAAAAACGTGAGCAATAGCACTTGGATATGTGCCCCGTCTGTATCCGCATCCGTCATGATGATTACTTTATCGTAAGCGATGTCTGCTACTTGGAAGTCAGAGCCTACGCCGCCGCCGATTGCATGGATAATCATATTGATTTCTTCATTCTTCATGATATCCTCGAGCTTTGCTTTTTCAGTATTAAGTACTTTCCCTCGTAGTGGAAGGATTGCCTGGAATACACGGTCTCGTCCTTGTTTTGCAGAGCCGCCAGCAGAGTCACCCTCGACTAAGTATAGTTCGTTTTTCGCAGCGTTTCTAGATTGGGCAGGTGTTAATTTACCCGATAGAAGTGTATCTGATCTTTTTCTCTTTTTACCTGAACGTGCATCTTCACGTGCTTTTCGCGCCGCCTCACGAGCCTGATGCGCCCGAATTGCCTTACGTACGAGTGACGCACTTAAATCCGCATTCTCTTCAAGGAAATACAGAAGCTTTTGGGATACAATTGAATCGGTTACACCTCTTGCTTCGCTTGTCCCGAGTTTCCCTTTTGTCTGTCCCTCAAATTGCAAGATTTCTTCCGGTATACGTACTGATATAATCGCCGCAATTCCTTCACGGATGTCCGCACCTTCAAGGTTTTTATCTTTTTCTTTCAATAAACCCGCTTTTCTTGCATATTCATTAAATACACGCGTCATACCCGTTTTTGCGCCGGTTTCATGTGTTCCGCCGTCTTTAGTCCGGACGTTATTCACGAATGATAAAATCGTTTCTGAATAACCGTCACTGAATTGAAAAGCAAATTCAACTTCTATACCTTCTGATTCGCCCTCCAAGTAAGCTACTTCATGTAAGACGTCCTTCTCTTCATTCAGATAGGAGATAAAGGCTTCAATGCCCGTTTCGTATTGGAAGATTTCAAGTTTGTCCGTTCCTTCTTCTTTTAGCTCGATTTTTAAGCCTTTTAACAGGAAAGCAGACTCCCGTAAGCGTTCACTAATGGTGTCATATTGATATTTTAACGTTGAGAAGATCGTCGCATCCGGTTTGAAGTGAATGAGTGTCCCTTTTTCACGTGTTGTTCCAATTTGTTCTAGCGTCGTGGCTGGCTTACCGCCATTTTCGAAGCGTTGACAAAACTTTTTGCCATCACGAAAAATCGTGACTTCGAGTTTTTCAGACAGTGCGTTTACGACAGATGCGCCAACTCCGTGGAGTCCACCACTTGTTTTATACCCGCCTTGTCCAAATTTGCCGCCCGCATGGAGCACGGTCAGGATGACTTCCGTCGTTGGTTTACCAGACTGGTGTATTCCCGTTGGCATACCCCGTCCGTAGTCACGCACACTGACGCTTCCGTCTTTATGAAGTGTCACATCTATTTCGTTACCAAATCCCGCTAGCGCCTCATCTACCGCATTATCAACAATCTCGTAGACAAGGTGGTGAAGTCCGCGGGAATCGGTTGAACCAATGTACATACCAGGTCTTTTTCGTACCGCATCGAGGCCTTCAAGTATTTGTATCGAATCATCATCATACGTATAATTATCTACGTTTTTCGTCAAAGTGCAACCTCCATCAAACAAATGTTCTCTAATGTGTAATCGTACCGCTTCCTTTAAAGCTTGTCAAATCAACGTTTTCGAAAGCTCGCTCAATTAATTGTATAGAAGATGGCCTTTTATTGCAACGAAGACAGGAAATTGTTAGTCTCGGAAACCAGCAGTTAGAGGTCCGAAGATTAGAAATCAAGCGATAACTGTTTAACTTGGTTGACCCAATTACCACTTGAAGCCCATTGTCGCAACTTCACGGTTCTGCTAAACTAGGTCTATACATAGACAAACTAAAAAAGGGGTACATCAATGGAACTTATCATACTTTTACTGATTGCTTATCTAATCGGCTCCGTTCCTTCTGCACTTTGGGTTGGGAAACTTTTTTACAAGACTGACATTCGTCAACATGGTAGCGGAAATCTAGGTGGCACGAATACCTTCCGTGTACTTGGTAAAACAGCGGGACTTACCGTAACAATTCTTGATATTTTAAAAGGAACGGTAGCTGCACTGTTACCACTCCTTCCTATTTTCGACAGCGTTGCAGTCCATCCTCTACTTCCAGGACTTCTTGCGGTTGTCGGACATATGTATCCTGTCTTCGCTCACTTCAAAGGTGGTAAAGCTGTTGCGACATCGGGCGGTGTGTTGCTTGCCTATGAATGGCCCGTTTTCATCATTGTGCTCGTTACATTTTTCATCGCTTTAAAAGTAACGAAAATGGTGAGTTTATCATCAATGATTGTATCTGTAGTTGGATTTGTATACAGTATCTATTTTTACTTCCGAACAGGCGATATTTATCTGATGGTGATGATTGGTCTTTTCGGTGCCTTTATCTTCTACCGCCACCGGGAGAATATAGGTCGCATCAAAGCAGGAACTGAGCCAAAAGTGAAGTGGTTATAATACAATGATAGTAGTAATGGAAGGCTGGTGCGTCCTATGAAGATTATTTTATCGAACGAAGCGCTTTTATGGTTTAAAGAAGAGATGGAAGCTGTACCTGGTGACGCCATTCGCTTTTTTGCAAGATATGGCGGGTCAAGTTCGATACAGGCAGGCTTTTCGCTTGGTGTAACGAAAGAACAACCAGATGAAGTAGCCGTTGAAACCGAGCATGATAGCGTCCGTTATTATGTTGAAAGCCGGGACAAATGGTATTTCACTGACCATAACTTATATGTCAGTGTTGATCCGAAACTAGCCGAACTTATTTATTCATACGAAAAAGCGTGAGGGCCATATGCCTCACGCTTTTATTTATGAGTAGGCAAGGCTTTGATGACAATAAGTAATTATTAACTCCCAAAAAAACGTAGAACTATTATACTTCACGCTCTCTACAGTAGATTGAAACGTTCTAATTGATTGCGTAGCCCTTCCTTTAGTAAAATATCTCGTTCATGCTTCCCAAACAAATCAAAATGAGGATAATCATCCCGCATATCGATCCACTCGCGCTTCAATCCATATCGCTTGCCCCATTCGACAAGTTTGTCGATATCCGCGCAACCTGCCTTGGTTACTGTATTGCATGCTGGAAAGCGTTCATCGAGCCAGTAATGAGTTAAAAATGCCATTTCCCCTTCGCTGACTGCTTTTTTCCATGCTTGCAGTTCGGCGCGACGTATTCCAAATGCCATTAATCTTTACACCGCTTAACTTCCGTATATTTAGCATCCCAATCAGGTGCAACTTTCTTTAGGGAAACGGGACGGAATGACCCTTTTTTCACGATGACATGTTCCGATTTTGCTGTTGCTGAAATTGTGCCGTCCTCATGGAGGATTTCATAGCCGTAAGTTGTTCGCAGCCTTCCGTGTGACTCTACCCAAGTCCGTACAGTCGCTTTCTGACCGTATTTCATCGCCGCCTTATATTGGATAGATAAGTCCGTAACTGGCGACAAGAAGCCGTCTGCCTCCAGTTGCGCGTATGTATAGCCTAAGTCCTCAATCAACTTCGTTCTTCCGATTTCCATCCACACTAAATAGTTCGCGTGATAGACGATACCCATCTGATCTGTTTCTGCGTATCTGATTTCAATTTCTTTTTCACTGATAAACAATTACCGTCACCTCATTCCCTATTATACAAAAGCAATGCTGAAAAAGCTGTCTAGAGGTTACACCTTTTTTTTAGATAGAAAAAAGGTGCCCGGTTAAACCGGACACCTTCTCGTATAGATAATTATAATTTTCTCTACCCGGAACAGTGTCCAGGCTCCAGCGCCTAGGGGCTGGAGCCTGTCGCCCCTGAACAGGCGCTTACGCTTTTCTTAGTTCGTTTTCATTTTATCACGAAGAACCATTTGCAGGATTCCGCCGTGACGGTAGTAGTCTACTTCAACTTCAGAGTCAAAGCGTGCTAGTACGTCAAATTCTTTGACAGAACCGTCTTTTGCTGTTGCTGTCACTTTCAGAATATCGCGTGGTTTAACACCTTCTGCGATATTAACGTTGATTGCCTCTTCACCAGTAAGGCCAAGTGTTTCAGCACTATCGCCTTTCATGAATTGAAGTGGAAGAACGCCCATCATAACAAGGTTTGAACGGTGAATACGCTCGTAGCTTTCAGCGATAACTGTTCTGATACCTAGAAGTGAAGTACCTTTTGCTGCCCAGTCACGTGAAGAACCCATTCCGTAGTCTTTTCCTGTGATGATTGCAAGACCTGTACCTTCTTCTTGATACTTCATAGCAGCATCATAGATTGGCATAATTTCTTTTGTTGGCCAGTAAGTCGTGAATCCACCTTCTGTACCTTTCGCAATCTGGTTACGAATACGGATGTTAGCGAATGTACCGCGCATCATTACTTCATGGTTACCACGGCGTGAACCGTATGAGTTGAAGAAACGAGGGCTTACGCCATTGTCGATCAAGTATTTACCAGCCGGCGTATCTTTACCGATTGCCCCTGCAGGTGAAATATGATCCGTTGTGATTGAATCGCCAAACTTACCAATGACACGAAGTCCTGAAAGTGCTTGAATGTCAGCTGGCTCTGTTGCAAGACCCTCGAAGAACGGCGGGTTTTGAATATACGTTGAGTTTTCATCGAAATCATACAATGAATCGTCTGTTGTTTCGATTGCATTCCATGCTTCGTTCTCAGTGAATACACGTGCATATTCTTTACGGAATAACTCAGGAGTAACTGTTGCTTTAACAACTGCTTGAATTTCTTCCGTAGTTGGCCAAATATCTTTGAAGAAGACATCAAAGCCGTCTTTGTCTTTACCAATTGGATCTTTTTCGAAGTCGATATCGACTGTTCCGGCAAGTGCATAAGCAACAACAAGTGGTGGTGAAGCCAAGTAGTTTGCTTTCACAAGTGGGTGAATACGACCTTCAAAGTTACGGTTACCAGATAGAACTGAAGACATTAGCATATCGTTGCCCATGATCGCTTTTTCAATTTCAGGAAGAAGCGGTCCAGAGTTACCGATACATGTTGTACAACCGTATCCAACTGTGTTGAATCCGATTTGATCTAAGAACACATTAAGACCTGAATCTTCCAGGTAGCCTGTAACGACTTTTGAACCTGGTGCAAGTGATGTTTTCACGTAAGCTGGTGGTGTAAGTCCTTTTTCAACTGCTTTTTTCGCGACAAGCCCAGCACCCAACATAACATATGGATTAGAAGTGTTTGTACATGAAGTGATTGCAGCGATTGCAAGGTCACCTGTTTTGATATTGACAGAACGGCCGTCTTCAAATTCAATTGTAGCTGTTTTTGCAAGCTCTTTTGGAGAGAATCCGAAACCTTGGTTTCCTTCAGGTGCAACAACTGCTTCTTTGAATGAACTTTGCATTTCTGTAAGAGGAATCAAATCTTGTGGACGTTTCGGTCCAGCAAGGTTCGCTACGATACCAGTAAGGTCGATTTCGACAACATCAGTGTAAATTGGTTCTTCGTTCTCTACTGTGAAGAACATGTCGTTTTCAACTAGATATTGTTTAACTACAGCAATGTCGCTATCTTCACGGCCTGTTAAGCGCATGTAGTCAAGTGCTTCCTCATCAACTGGGAAGAAGCCACATGTAGCGCCGTATTCAGGTGCCATGTTCGCAATTGTTGCACGGTCTGCAAGTGGTAAGTGGGCAACGCCAGGTCCGAAGAACTCAACGAACTTACCTACAACGCCATGTGAACGAAGTGTTTGTGTAACTTTTAGCGCAAGGTCAGTTGCTGTCGTTCCGTTTGGAAGTTGGCCAACAAGTTTTACACCGATAACTTCTGGAATCGGGAAATATGAAGGCTGTCCAAGCATACCTGCTTCAGCTTCTATACCGCCGACGCCCCATCCAAGAACACCGATACCGTTGATCATCGTCGTGTGAGAGTCAGTTCCAACAAGTGTATCCGGGTATGTTTCGAATGTGCCGTCTTCGTTTTCAACTGCATGGACAACGTTTGCCAAGTACTCCAGGTTAACTTGGTGAACGATTCCTGTTGCAGGTGGTACTGCACGGTAGTTGTCATATGCTTTTTGTGCCCAGCTAAGGAATTGGTAACGTTCTGCGTTACGCTCGAATTCAAGTTCCATGTTTAGGTTAAGCGCTTCTGCTGTTCCGTAACGGTCAACTTGTACAGAGTGGTCAATAACAAGGTCAACCGGAATTTCAGGATTAATCTTGTTAGGGTCGCCGCCCATTGCTGCCATTGCTGAACGAAGTGATGCAAGATCAACAACAACAGGTACACCTGTGAAGTCTTGAAGGATAACGCGTGACGGTTTGAAAGGTACTTCTGCATCCGCGTCCGCATCTTTCCCCCATTTTGCCAGGTTTTCGACATGATTGTCTTTGATGACATAACCGTCGTGTTGACGTAGGACGGATTCAAGTAGCACTTTAATCGAGTAAGGTAGATTTGAAACTTTAGCGATACCGGCTTCTTCGAGTGCGGCAAGACGATAATAGTTATATGTCTTACCGTTCAGATCGAATGATGTACGGCTGTTGTGCAAATTGCTTTTTACCATTATTGAATTCCTCCTTCTATGTGTATAAGACTACTGAAAAGGCTGTAAATAAGCATCTTTTCTCTACTCCATCATATAATACCAACCCACATAAGTAAAATACATTAACTTTATAGTCTATCATAAGTTAATATTATGACTCTCTTCCTTCCTTGCATAGAACTCTTCATATACGAAAAATAGATTGCAAGTAATTTGTCATGAAAACGCGGTTAGGGTCGTATTGCTGTCGGATTTCCATGAAACGTTGGAGATTTGGATAAAGTTTTTGCATTTTTTCATTCGTCAAATCATTTACTTTTCCAAAATGTGGCCGCCCGTTGTATTTCTCCATTAGCTTGTGTACCCATTTAAAGTACGGTTCAGCGTCCATTCCTTTATACATATGGAACGCAAGGAACACCGTTTTCTCTCCTTGCGTGGGACTGAGAAAAGCATTGTCACCAGCTGCGACCCTGCATTCGATTGGAAAATGGACGTAAAACGGATGTGCACGCAAAAAGTTATGTACTTCTTCGATGCACGCTTCAAATGTATGCAAGGGAATCGCATATTCTGTCTCTGTGAATTTGACGAGTCGAGGTGAAGGGAACACTTCATAATACATACCCCTTTTTGAACCGTTTGGAACACTTTTTGCAGAAATAGTTGTCAACATTCGTGACATGCTGGGTTTGACGCGGCACAGTTCTGAAATCACTTTAAAACCAGCGTTTTCAATTAACCCATTTTTCATGAATTCGACTGTTTTCGATTGCAAAGTTTGTTTGTGGAGTGGCGTGATATTCGTCTTTTTTACTTGGACCGTATCTGTACCGGGGAAATAGAACCATTCAAAATGTCGGTTGTCGTGAATTCCGGAGGACCATTCAGCGAGGGCCTCACCTACCGTACTTCGATAACTCATCATCTGCAGGCTGTAAAGTGGGATAGTCTTAATGGTCACGTCGAGAAGGACACCGAGCATGCCAAGCGAAAGGCTAAGTGCTTTTGATAATTCGTCTTGGCTGCGACGATGATGCTGTATCTCCCCTTTACCGTCAACCCACGTCCAAGCGACAACTTGGCTGGATAGCGAACCGAGTGCGATTCCTGTGCCGTGCGTTCCTGTACTCACTGCCCCGGCAATTGTCTGCTCCTGAATATCTCCCATATTTTCGAAACCCATGCCAATGGCAGCAAGCATGGGTGCCGCCTCATGTAAATACGTGCCGCCCCAAAGTCTCGCTTCCATCGCTTCAGAGTCATAGGAGATAAGTCCACGTAAATTGTCAAGTGACATTGCGTCACTTTCGGGCTTCGCGATGGGACTAAATGAGTGCGCAGCTCCTGTTACACGGAGGGATACACCACGAATTCTGCAGCTATTTACGACGTCTTGTATATCGCTGGCACTTTTCGGAAAGTGATAATAATCCGGTGTCGCTTTGACATTCCTGGACCAGTTCGCCCATTTCATTCCCTTTTTCGGAGCATTCATAGAAAACATCCTTCCTCGCCTCTATAGGTTTTATAAGCACCAACATATTCAAATCCGCGTCTTGCGTGCAGTTCAGAAAAACGTTCGCAGAGCTCTCCCGCTTTGGCATGCCTAAAATAGACAGTATCTCCGACTTGAAGAGTTCCTTCTTTATCTCGCAATGGCGTTTGGACTTCGCCCGCCCCTTCATTTTTCAGATAGGAGAGCTTCTGCGGCCAGATAGGCACCGGATTTTTGTCGGTACCTATTGCTCCAGATGCAATATAACCACCCCCATGACAAACGATAATACCTTGCTCGGGCATTCTTGTGACACGAAGGGCGAAAGTCGCTGCCGGTTCAAGCGCCAAGTTTTGATACCTCGAGAATAATGCCGGAAAGTAAAAGGCAGAGCCGATTGTCAGTTCCGTCACTTCCTCTTCCCCCGATGTGAAATCGATGCTGCCAGAGCCGCCGCCATTTACGAATCGAAAACTGGACGAATTTTCCCGAATGAGATTGACTGCGCTTTTACGGAAATTGCGCACATCTTTACGGGACAGTCGCTTCAATTGTTTGATGAGAGCTGACTGCCAGCGAACTGCTGGGATATCCGCGACACCCGCAATCTGTGCTTCATAGCCCATGACACCAGTGATGTTAGTATGTGTGAATAAACTGCCTGCCTTCAATAATTTCTCCACATCTGTAATTGATTTTAAGGAAGAGCGGTTTGTTCCAAAATACAGTATTTTGAAATCTGATGAGACGTTTATATCAATACAAATTTCAAGAATGACGTCATTTAACTTAGCTACGGATTCTAACCACTCCCACTGTTCGATATGGTCAACCATAAAGATGACCGTCCGACCTTCACGGATATAGGGAATGAGTTGCATAAGCGCTTGTTCTTCAACTTGTGGATAGCCAAGTAACAGGTCATTAAATCCTTTATTAAGTAGGAAAAGTGTTTCCCTTAGATCGAATGTCATCAAGCCGGCAGGATAATCCAATCTCTTTGCAATGTATTGCAGCAGTTCTACCGATCGCACAGATTTTGTAGCGATTCGGACTCCTTTCGTTCCAGAGGACTTGTTGACAAATTCGATATTACGGTCAAGCGCTTCAAGGTCAATGCAAGCGAAAGGACGTGTAAGGTGGGCGTAGGCTGCTTCCGCTTCATCCAAAAGATCATCTCCCTTCAGGTGGTTCAGCTCGTATTAATTTAAGTATATTCTGATATTCATTTACACGCAAAATTACTTTTCTATTTATTTTATTTAGAGTAATCAAGTGGTTAAACACAGAAGTGAATGAAATAGTCACTAAATTATGGCATGATGGAATGGTTGACATATAAAGGGGTGGCATAAATGAAGAAAGCATTGTTGATTATTGATTATACAGAGGATTTTGTGGCTGAAGATGGTGCACTTACATGCGGGCAACCAGGAATTTCATTGGAAAAATACATTACCGAATTAACAGAAGGTTTTTTAGATGAAAATCATTTCGTTATAATGCCAGTTGATGTGCATGATGTAGGCGATTTGTATCATCCTGAAACGAAACAATTCCCACCACATAATATACGTGGGACTGTTGGAAGGAATCTGTATGGTTCCCTTCAACGATTGTATGATGAGCGCAAGGAAGAAATCCATTGGATGGACAAAACACGTTTTAGCGCATTTGCGGGAACAGACTTGGAATTGCTTCTCCGAGCACGGAGGATTACGGAATTGCATTTGGTTGGTGTCTGTACGGATATTTGCATCCTCCATACAGCCGTTGACGCATACAACCGGGGATTTGACATAGTCGTCCACGAGAAAGGTGTCGCAAGCTTCGATCCTGCAGGTCATGAATGGGCACTTTGTCATTTTGAAAATACGTTAGGTGTTACTGTTGTCCGCTAACTCTCTTGAGGTTTTAGGCAATATTTCCCTTTCAGGTGTTTAAGGGGATGTAATAAAGGTTATTGTAAAGACTATAGAGGAAATTTTAAATTATTAAAAAGGAGATGAATGGTATGAGTTTCATTTGGTTTTTAATTATTGGCGGTGTCATCGGTTGGCTTGCAGGGATGATTTTGGGAAGAGATATCCCAGGCGGTATTATCGGTAATATTATCGCTGGTATCATCGGTGCATGGATTGGTGGAATGCTACTTGGAAAATGGGGCCCGAAAGTGTCTGACTTCTACATCTTCCCTGCTTTCATTGGAGCTATTATACTTGTATTCATTGTGAGCTTTATTTTGAGATCAATGCGTAAAGCTTCGTAAAGAACAACAGCGGAAACACCCGTTCAGAGGAAGCAGGCATAAGAAATTAAAGGAAGGCTGTCTCAGTTCGCGACATCGTGTCGCAATGACTGCGTGACCTGCATCCTGCAGGCCTAAGCGGCGCACTTTTCCGCATAGCCGGACCAGCTTATGACCGAAAGTCTAGGCATTGAAGCCTAGTCGTGGAATATCGGCTTTCATAGGTAATCCGCAGGCCATGTACTTTATAGTTTCCTAAGCAATAAAAAGATGGACCCCATTTTACTGGTGGTCCATCTTTTTACTTATTGGCTGCTTCCATATCGAGTCGTTGGGCTTCGAATTCATTAAAAAACCGCAATACGTCCTGTACATATTTTTCACTGCGATTATAATTGAAAATCGCTTTTTCAAAATCTCCATCTGCGGCGCCGCTAATTGAAAGATAGTTGGCGGCACTATAAATGGCGTCTTCGATATCATATGGATCGGCTATGCCGTCCCCATTCCCATCAACGCCATATCCGCCATATTCTTTGATGATAGCGGGATTTGTCTTGTCTTTTTCAGGGATTTCTCCTTTACCAAGACCGCCGCATCCCGGATAAGTCCAACCTACAAATGTGCAAGGCATGAACTGCATATGTCCTTCAGCACCCACGGGTGAAAGCAGCGGATCCATCGTTGAAAAACGGGTTTCAATGCGGTGGTGTGCTGCTAGGAGGGTCCACGGGATACCATACGCCTCCGCCGCCTCTTTATAAATAGGGATGTACTCTTCAGGGATTGACGTGGCAGTGTGACGTTCCCCTATTTCGAGCAATGCACTTGCAGATTTCCGAATGAGTTCTGGATTTTTTAAACCTGTCCAGATAATAGCTGTTAATGTGAAGATTGTAACCGCAATGGGAATAAGCAGGATGATAAGCATTGCTTTCATCTTTATAGATAACCCTCTACGTTTTTGTTTTTTCATCTTTCCACCCCGTTAGATCCAGTATTGCTTTTGTTAGTTACGCGCCCTCTTTACTAAGTGCTTTCATATCCTTAATGATTTGATCAAATGGCACATCTACCATACCATTATAGGTTTTGACTGCTTCTCCTTTTTGATTGACAAGGAAGAAGTGTACTGCGTGCATGACTTGGTCTGAACCGGGAATATCAGCAACAGGCGTCTTGAATGACTTTGCCGCAAAGTTAGTGATGTCTTCTTGTTTATAGCCCGTTAGCATTTCCCAGTTTTTCTGATCCCCGACATCATACATGTCAAGGTATTCCTGCATTATTTCCGGTGTATCGAATGCGGGATCAATGCTGAAGGATACAATTTTATAATCTTCAACGCCTTCATCGATAAGTTTTTTATCGATATCTGCCATGTTACTCATCATCGGTGGGCAGGCACTCGTACAAACTGTGAAAACAAATTGTGCCAGCCATACTTTCCCTTTCATATCATCCAATGAAACCTTTTCATTGTGCTGGTTTGTAAATTCAAACGGTTCAATTTTAAAATTATGCTCTGCTTTGAACCCTCCACCGGAACATGCACTTAAAATAAGCACTACAAGTAATACATAAGGCAGTAAAAGTTTTTTTCTCATTTGGTTTCCTCCACTATCAATTGATACGTTCATCATATCGGAAGTAATGGCTTCAAACAAGCGCGGAGCTAAACGCTTCCATGTCGAATCCGTGACTTATTTGTGAAGTTCACTTCATCTTTAAAGAAACAAGGACATCGTGTATGTCTACAAGTTTCGTTTCGAGTCGGTGCAAGAGATAAAGTTAATCTTTAATAAGAGGTGGGGTTCTTCATCCCCCACTGATTGTTAGTTTAACCATTCGGGCTTTTACGGGCAGTTGATCCCCCCAATAATTCTTCTTCAGTCCTAAAAGACTTGAAGTGGGGAGCTTACTGCCCGCTAATGCGGGATAAATTGATTCAAAAATTGGAAACTCAACTTCTTGTATTTAACCCATCCATTATTCCATCACGTCCCCTCCTTTTACCTCCTATATAGTGTTAAGTTGAGAAAAGGAATACATTGTCCGTGTATTTTTTTACAAATGCTCTTATAATGGTGAATAGAATGGAAGAGGTGAAGACTGTTGCAACAAGATCTATTTATGTGGTTCATCATTTTCTGGTGCGTTGTCCTCATTGGACTTTTCGCTATTGGTGGCTATTTCATGTTCCGGAAGTTTTTAAAGGTGTTTCCAAAAGCAGACGGGAAATCGACACTGGACTGGGAAGAGCATTATGTGGAGAGCTCTCTCCACCTCTGGAATGACGAAGCAAAACTATTGTTGAATGAGCTAGTTGTCCCAGTACCGGAATTATTCCGCCCTGTAGCGAAGCAAAAAATCGCGGGTAAGATAGGTGAAATAGCGCTCGAGGAGCATGCGAGGAAAATTGATTCCGACCTTATTATCCGTGGGTATATACAAGCAACGCCTAAACGGGACCATAAATTTTTGCGCAAGAAAATGGCTGAAATGAAGATTGATCTAACTCCGTATGAACATTTATTTTGATTAAACAAAAGCGGAAACGCTGGTAGCCTAGATGTAGAATCTCTAACTTATAAATTTCCCCTTGTCCGAGATTTTAGTAGTCTCCAAGGAATGAAAAAAGGTGTCCGCAATTAAATGCGGACACCTTCTTCGTGTTTAACTTCTTTTATTTTTTTGTACTTAATAAGCATGCCGATCCGCCAAGGGACAATCATGCCAAATGCAAGAATCCAGAACATACCGCCAAGTTCCCCTACATCGATTGTATTGCTAAGAAGCAACTTCCCAACGAGCCGGACAATAAGTAGCCCAAGTAAAATGAATAGGAATGCTTTCGACCGTTTCATATAGATGTCGTTATCTTTGCGTTCGAAATTCGTTGTTTTTATCAAGATAATTGAGAAAAGTATCCCAACGAGGAGCGCTTCTAACACCTGAGGCAGTGGCACTCTAAATTCGTCGAATAGGAACATCAGCGCACCCGTCGACATAAAGAGGGGCGGCAAGATAATCTTCAGAGGTGTAACTGGTCTCTTCGCCGCTTTCGTCCTAACGATCAGCGCCATCGTCCCCATAAATAGGGCGAGGACGGTTGAACCAATAATGAGGTACATAGGAGGGACCTTCGTGAAAATCATTTCAATTAAATCATTCATTTTATTTCCTCCAAGCGACGTTCCAATTCCTCCATCTGAACGAAACGTGCAAATCGCTGGTATTCCTTCCCTTCATGAAATAATAGGACAACAGGCGCAGTAAACAATGCAAGCTGTCCCGCTATTTCTGGCACTGCTGCCGCATTCACTCTATAAAAAGGGATTGGAAAGTCAGCTTTCAGTGCATTCACTTGCGGGTATAAGCCCTCACAGACTGAACAGTTGTCAGTTTTCACGAATAGAAGCAGCTTTTTTTGTTGTTCAATTATATCAAGCCATGCCTCGAATGAGTTAATTTCTATCATTTCTATATCCCTCCATTTAACTCAAAAACCCTGAAAATCTCCAAAAATCGGGCTAAGCAAGCTTGTTAAATATGTCAATCCATCGAAGAACAGCAAAATTCCGAATGCGATCATGACGCCGCCCCCAATTTTCATAATCAGGCCACTATTCTTACGAATCCATCCAAGACGCGTTATAAAGAACGATAAAACAAAGAATGGAATCGCAAAACCGAACACATACATCAGCATATAGATAACTCCTGATCCAGGGTTTGTCGCTGCAAGTCCCAAGATTACCCCGATTATCGGTCCTGAACACGGCGTCCAACCAGCTGCGAATGCAAGCCCGATCAATGCGCTCCCAAAATAACCTGAAGGGCGGTTTTTAAACTGTAGTTTCTTTTCGCCCATAAGGAATTTAGGTGTGTATACACCTGCAATCATAAGGCCAAATAACACCATAAAAATTGCGCCACCTTGTCTGAGTATTACTTGGTTTTCTATGAAAAATGTCCCTACAAACGATGTAGCGAAACCAAGTACGACAAAAATAACTGAAAATCCGATTAAAAAGAACAGTGTATGTAATATTCCGTTTCTGTTCATGCGTTTCGAGTCCGATTTTAAATCATCCAGTGACATGCCCGTAATATACGAAATGAATGCTGGGTACAAAGGCAATGAACACGGTGAGATGAAACTTAAGAAACCAGCACCGAAAGCGAGAAATAAATTTAAATCTGTTGCCATTATTCTCTCCCCTTTAATTTTACTTCCTTAATCGTATCAAAAGAAGCGTTAAATTACGTCTAATATGTCTGTGAACAGTTTATGACTTTTTAGCGGATTGTAGTCTCAGGTCTCCGATTCTTGCTGCAATGACCCAATAACCTCTATTTTGTCGATGTAAAAACCGCCTATCCCATATGGGCAGGCGGTTTTAGTTCGTAAAAATATGTAGGCAATCTAAATTAGTCGCGGCCTGCGGCAACAAAGAGGGGTATAGTACAATCCCTCTTTGTTGCATGACCCAGATATTGTCGCCCAATACATTTGTCAGCTAACATCTTCCAAAATATTGTTTTGAAGTAGATACATCTTATGATAAAGCCCTTTTTGCATCAGTAATTCCTGGTGTGTTCCACGTTCGACGATTTCGCCTTTGTGCAGCACGAGAATCAGTTCCGCGTCTTGGATTGTACTTAGCCTGTGAGCAATTGCAATTGTGGTGCGCCCTTTCCTCATTTTCTCAAGGCTTAATTGAATTGCCACTTCTGTTTCTGTGTCAATATTGGCTGTTGCTTCATCGAGAACGAGAATTTTTGGATTCGTCGCGATTGTTCTTGCAAATGCAACAAGCTGGCGCTGACCACTTGAGAATGTGGAGCCGCGTTCTGTTACTTTTTGAGCGTATTTGTCGGGTAGTTTTTCAATGAATTCATTTGCCTGGACGAATTCAGCAGCTGCTCTCACTTCTTCAGACGTCATTTTCTTATCGTGCAAACGAATGTTGCTTTCGATGTCCCCATAGAAAAGAAACGGGTCTTGCAAGACAAGTCCTGTCTTCCTCCGAAGTTCTTCTGTCGGGAATTCTTTCAGCGAAACATCATCGATATAAATACCACCGCGCTCATATTCGTAGAAACGCATTAGCAAGTTGATGATGGAACTTTTTCCGCTTCCGGTATGACCGACGAGGGCAACAGTTTCACCTGCATTCGCGGTGAATGAAATATCTTTAAGTACATCGGTTTGTCCGTCATACGAAAACGATACATTTCGGAATTCGATTTTCCCGTTTTGAATTTCAGCATTTATACTATCGTCCTGTTTCGGTTCCATATCCGAATCATCCATTAGTATAAATACACGGGACGCTGCAACCATTGCCTGTTGGAAAATAGATAATCGCTGCATTACTTGTTGAACAGGCTGGAATAAACGGCCAATTAAAGTTGTAAATACATATAATATCCCGACTTCAACAGGACTGGCAAGGGATAAAAACCCGAAGTATCCGAGTACAAAAACGATTGCTCCAGCATACAGTAAATCAATTGCCGGA
This sequence comes from Sporosarcina sp. E16_8, assembly GCF_017347095.1. Lineage (GTDB taxonomy): Bacteria > Bacillota > Bacilli > Bacillales_A > Planococcaceae > Sporosarcina. The sequence continues at coordinate 64,265 of NZ_JADPRZ010000005.1, forward strand.
CCCAGCAGGACACTGTCAAATTTGATGTTTCGCATTCCCGCGCGGAAATGTTTTTCATTAATATCATCAAATTCCGCTTCTAATCGGTCTTCCTGCCTAAATGCTTGGATCATTCCCATTCCGGATAATGATTCAGCTATTTTTGCGTTGAGCTGACTTAATCGCTCACGAATGTCTTGATAAAAATCAGCACTATAACGTCTGTAGACGACGATCACGGCTAAAAAAAACGGTAATAATAACAAGGAAATAAACGCCAACTTTGCATCAAGTGAAAACAGTGCAATGTAAACGCCGATGATTACAAATATAGCTTGTAAAAACGTGACAATGACACTGACGAACATTTCTTTGATTGCTTCCGTATCATTCGTCACACGTGACACGATACTTCCAGCAGGTGTTTTATCAAAATAACGCATACCGAGCCCTTGTACTTTTGAAAACACATCAATGCGCATTTGCTGAATGATTTTCAGTGCAATATCTTGGAAACGTATCAGCTGAAAATAAGAGACGATGACCATGAATAGCTGAATCCCTATATAGACAATTGCGATATTCGTGATGGCACTTCTCTGAAAACTCATTGTGGACAGATGATTATCAATGAATCGTTGAATAATTAAGGGCCCTACGATACTGCCTGCGACTGTCAATACAAGCAGGACAAGCGCGATAATTACGCTCTTTTTATGAGGGATGATGTAACGTAACAATCTTTTTAAGACAATCCATTGATCTTTCGCTGTTAATTTCGGTTGTTTTTCTGCTGACATTATTCCTCGCCTCCTTGTTCGACAAGCACTTCAAGCTGCTGCAAGTCATACATTTCTTTGTATCTTCCATTCATTTCGAGTAGCTCTTCATGCGTTCCAGCTTCGACAATCGTACCTTCATGCAGAACGATGATTTTATGCGCATGTTGAAGGGCACTTAATCTGTGCGAGGTAATAATTGTCGTCTCACCTGTACGTGTTTGTTTGAGTGATTGTAAAATCGCTTCTTCCGTTTTGGCGTCGACGGCCGATAAGGAATCGTCCAATAGCAGTAATTCGGGTTCCATGATTAATGCTCGAGCAATGGATATCCGCTGTTTCTGACCACCAGACAACGATACACCACGTTCTCCAACAATGGTGCCATATCCTTCCGTAAATCCTGAAATGTCGTCATGGATATGCGCAAGTCGTGCAGCATCATGAATTTTCTCCGCTCCAATTTTCGGATTTGTAAAAGCTATATTTTCAGCAATTGTTGTTGAAAATAGGAAGTGATCTTGTGGTACATAACCAATCGACTCTCTTAAACGTTGCTGCTTGTATTGATTGATTGGTTTGTCTCCATAGACAATGCTTCCTTTGTATCCTTCAAACTCTCTTAGTAATAATTTTAAAATCGCCGTTTTACCTGACCCAGTTTTACCGACAACGCCCATTGTTTCTCCTCGTATTAGCGTGAAGTGAACGTCGTGCAACGCAGCACGCTCATCACCTGGGAATTTGAACTCATCTATATCGAAATGTAAATCACCTTCTGGTCTTCTATCAATCGCACCCGCTACGTCTTTAATTTCTGGTGCGACAGATAACAATTCCGTAATCCGGCTATAAGATGCATTTCCACGCTCTACAATATTAAATAGGAAGCCGAATGCAAGCATCGGCCAGACAAGAAGTCCGAGGTACGTACTGAACGCTACCATGTCACCAATTGACATGTCACCTGCAATAATAAACTTCGTACCAAAATAGAAAGACAAAATGTATGAAATCGCGAAAATCCCTGTAATCGTCGGGTCAAATAATGCATCCACTTTGGCGACACGCATATTTTTACTAACGACATCTGTAGATAAGCTTGTAAAATCTTCAATATCTTCGTTTTTCTGACCGAATGTTTTGATGACTTTAATGCCAGATATACTTTCCTGCGTTTTATCATTCAAATTGGAGAATGCTTCTTGGGCAAACCTGAATCGCTTACGTAATAATTTTCCATAGTAACTTGTCAGGAAAATCATGAATGGCAGAGGAATGAGTGCAATCAATGTCAATTTCCAATTGATGGTGATGGCCATCGTCAAAATGACGAATCCGCCTGTTGAGATGGAATCGACAAGCGTCAAAATACCCATACCTGCCGTTTGCTGTACAGCACCTATATCATTTGTGGCATGGGCCATTAAATCTCCTACACGTCTCTTTTGGTAGAAAGATGGCGACATTCTTGTAAAATGATTGAATAACTTTTCACGCATTATTTTGGATAACAAAACGGCTGATCCAAAAATCATCACACGCCAGTAATAACGTGCAATGTACATGAGGATACCTGCTACAGATAGGATAACAAGCCACTTTGTGAGCCCTTCAGCTGTTAAAGAACCTCCTGCAATGTCATCGACGATAATTCCGATGATTTTCGGCGGCAACAATTGTAATAAGGAAACGAAAACTAGCATCGCAATCCCGAAAAGATATTGCTTCTTCTGCTGTTTAAAAAACCAGCTGAGCTGTACTAAAACCTTCACGCTACTCCCCCTACTTTTCTTTAAAATTAGACCTTTGATTAGTTTAGCAAAAGTCTGAACAACATAAAAGGTCCGGGATTCAAATAATTCGGACTAGGAAATAGTTATAAGATTTCAAGATGGGATGATGTCTGCTATTTCTTCATACAATTGAGGTGAAACGTTAGTGGATCGAGGAGGATATATATGAGGAACAAAATACACTTATATTTACTTGTACTAATAGCCATGACAGTCAGCTCAGCTTGTTCGTATACTAGTGAAAAAGCAGTCCTAAACGGTGATGTCGTCAATATGCACGGGCCTATCTATAACTATCCGGTGTTTGAATCGTTTTTGGAAAGTATGGAGATGAAGGAAGCGGCTACAGTTCGTATTGCTAATTACACGCTCGAAGGAGATTTAACTTTATATAATATTTCTTCCGAAGGCTCAACAATCAACTTAGAAATAGACCGTTCAAAACATAAAAGCAGAGGAAACGATCCTGTCAAAGTTAACATGACATGTACGGATCTAATAGAAGAAGAAGGTCAACAATTATTTGTATACACACTTAAAGAATGTGATTCGTCTGTCGAAAGCTTTACGATTTTAAGTGTAGCGAAAGAACATGTGGAGGAACACGCTCATTAAATCTTGCTAACCTAGATTAATCAAGCACTCAATTCTTTTTTCATCAACTTGATACTTTCATTTAGGTTCTATCCATTGATTTAGCCATTTAATTTTCAATTTCGGCTTATGGTCATACCTATTGATTAACCATTTTCTTGCATAACACACTTGTAAGAAAGGCTTGAAAACATCCATTTTCACTGGGCCATTTCCGGTCCGCTTATGGCGAAATATTCACGATAGCTTAACCTACGGGCATGTGGCTTGATATGACGATGTCATTCCTCCATGGTCATCCTGTTGCAAATAGTTGCCTGTCGCCTAACTACAACATTCAAGTGATAAATGTAGCTGCTTTATAAAAATAGTAGATCTATCTAACTAAGGATTCAGTCAGCAATTGAATCCTGTCTTATATACACTTTGAGCTTCGACCGTTCAACAGCAGTCTCAGCTACTTAATAAGCTAAACAGCACTTGAGCCATACTTTTGCCAGGAGCGAATACCCCAACTAGTTACCGGGTACGCCATCTATCTTTAGCGAATAAAGAGCAGGATGGAATGCCTAACTTCCAAATTTATTAGACTGTTTGACAGACGTCGAACGGGACGACCTTCATGGGGATAGAGTGGAAGGGTAGCTAATTTTGTAACTGGCATCCTTTTTTACATCTTCCGCAAATGCGCAAAACACATCTCGGGAAATGTCACTCAATATAATTGAAAGGGGTCAGCTTCAATATAGACCAGTCCGTATCATCTATTATTTATTTATCTATCTTTTCTTATTTTATTTCATCGAAAATAACGTGCCCAAAAACCATGGACATGCATATTACAACAGTTGCTAAATAACCTAGTCGGTATTCAATAACACGCAAAAAAACAAAAGTGATAGCAGTACTAATAAATAAAATGTCCATGATAGATATTAAATTTACCCCCTATATATATTGCTTTCCTGAAAACCAAAAATATTTATTGTTCCCGGCATTTGGATTTTTTTGATTGATCATGGAGTAGTATTTTATTTTTATATAAAACACCTTCCCCCTAACCGTTCAGCCTGTGAAGAAATAATTGGATGCAATTTGCTTGTAATGCCCATATACTATGGTGGTTTCACATCATAGACGTTGTATTATAAATTTTTAGTTACTGCATCATCAACTCCTACAAATCAGTTCTTCTCCCACTTTTTCTGCAGTAAAATAAGTATACCGATCAATCCCAACGTGCCGAATACAACATAAATGATAGATGAACAATAACGAGATAGCTATCATTCAACTAATAATTATGACTTTCGAATTGCATTTAATCCCTCCTGAAATTTTATTTGGCTATCTGTGTAAGTGATTTAATGAAGACTGCTATATCCTTCTGCTATTTAGATACATTTATTTGTATTATATTATAATAAACCTTTTTCCTTATGGTTAGAGCTCTATCCCAATTGCCCGTCTTGAACTATTATCCTAGGTTGAAGCATATTCTCGTTATTTTCTACGTAGAATTATCCTCGAACTTCTGACATATCTCTGCATTTACAGTATTTCATAATACGTCTTATTATGAAGAAGGAAATTTCTATCCACATTTATATAGTTTACATAATAATATTATGCGTTAAACTTATTTTGGTTTTATGGGATTGTCATGCCTGCCCCTTCTGTAATCAAAATTAACCCAAAAACGAGTCGATATTCGCTCGATTTTGGGTTAATTGGGATACATGTCATTCCGTTTTTTCTTCTCTTTCAAACTTCTCACGTATTGCTTCTTCCACATATTCACTCATTGAAAGGTCTTTTTCTTTGGATATCTCCTGCAATTTATCAAGCAGATTGTTTGGTAAATCAAATGTCGTACGCCGATAGCCGCTAATTAGCATCCACTCAGCTTCTTCGATCACAACATCACCTAATACGAGAAATTGCTTGATAATACTCGCTGTAAGGATGTCCGGAACCGGTATAGGAAGCACGATTTTACCGCTTTTTATCGAGAGTTCGATATGAGTTTCTTGCTCGCGGATACGAATATTTTCAATCCCCCACACTTGGTATACGAAATCAAGGAAATCAAAGGACTCTTGCATATCTTTCGGCAGTAAAAAGTCTGTATAGCCCCTTACTCTACTGTTCGGTTGATGGATTGGATAAGCCGCTTCGTACTGATAGGCATGGATGCCGTTGGTATAAGGAATCCATGTTCGTGATTGCAAATAGAAGCCCCACTCTTGGTCGTCGTTGCGCAATACACGCATCTCTTGCCCCTGTTGTGTACGAAACAGCTGGTAAAGTACGATGTCGAATTTAGAATCATAATACTCAACCCGTGTCCCGCGTACAGATGCGGTACGTTCGATTTCTTGTCGGATCCAGACGGCCGTTTCATCCGGAATGGAATAGATTGTGCGCTCATCTCCAACAGGCAATTCATCCACAGGTAAAGTAGTCTCTCGAATCAAGGCGTAAATACGTTGCGGTGTGACCCCTAATTGCTTAGCGAGTGTAGATGGCCGTAGACCAAGGGGCTGATGGCGTTTGCGTTCGATCGCAAGTGCATCTACCTCTTCTTGTTTGTACCTAACTTCACGTATTAGACGGTGTGGATTTGCTATTTTGATGATTTTCTTTTGTTTAGCGTAGTGATACACAGTGGCCTTCGAAATGCCAAGTATGTCCGCTACCTCTTGTCTGGTATACCAATTTTTCAAGTCAAACTCCCCTGTCTGCCGAATATGTATCGCATAAATTATAGGTATTCCAGTGCGTTTTTTTGAGTGAAAATACAAATAAATAGTGCTTTTTTTGATTAATTTTACGTAATTCCTGATTATTTTTATATAGTAATTCGAATAAAACGGATTGTAATACGATTTTAACTAATCTCTTTTTTTTACGTATTCCTAGAAACAGTTATGTATGCGTAATTAATTGTGAGATGGAAATAATGGAATAAATCGTATTTATATAGTCAACAATAGTAATAGTATAGCGTGTTTAAAATTCAATAGCAACTACTTACTATCTAAGAATACATTCATTATAAATATAAATAATAGATAACATAAACAAAGGGACTCTTTTTTTATGTTATATTGAATCTGTGGTAAAATGGATTTATAAGTAGAAAATGAACTTGCTTGAAGTAAATATTATTGTAATTCTAAATAGAGTAATACATAGTACTTAAATTCCCATAAAATAGAGTTGTCGCTACTATAATTTAATATCGGAAATAAACAGGTGTAAACGTAATTTTTTAGATAGGTATTGCAAAACTGGTTTACTTATCGATTGATTCTCATTAGTTCGTCTATAGTCACCTAGTATAGGGTTAAAACTATTGATTGTGTTTCAAAACAACATAACGCTTGTTTTGCGGATTGTAAAAGGAGAGTTGTATACAGTGTTTTCATTGAGTGAAAAAAAACAGTTGCAAATGACTGTTTTGAAAAAGGGTTTACAGGATTTAACAACTTTACCTTCGCTTCAAAACCGGTTAGATGAAGCCGAAAAAGAGGGACAAACGGCTTTTCATGATTTTACGGATCCGGAGATGATAAAATGGTTTCTTTACGAACGCCGCCACTTGAACCAAAAAAACGACCGAACGGAGAGGACGGTCCGAGAGTATCAGCGTGAGCTTCTGCTCTTCATCGAACAGCTCTTTACATACAGCGCAGAAATAGATGTAGATGTTGCCTATATAATAGAAGGTTCTTTGTTTAAATCACTTCAATCACGTCATTTAAGGAGGTATCAGGAGTGGTTAGCAACTGAAAGTCCTTATGTGATAAGTAAGGGGTCATATTCCCCCGCCACTCTGGAACGGAAAACAACGATTCTCAAAGCTTTTTTTGCATTTCTGCATAAGGTGGGCTATATCCAGGAACCGATTCACAAGGGACTACGCATTGCATCTGTTCGAAAAGATGACCGTCCTAACCGTGATTTGGGGCCAGTTGATGTCGTTATACTGCTAGATACATTTCGAGATATTCAGCAGCCGGTCATGTTTACCATTATCCATGTCCTCACAACCACTGGGATTCGGAATGAAGAGTTTTGTACCTTGCAGGTAAAGGACTTGAAGCTAGATGCAATTCAGGGCGGCTACTATTTAGATGTATTGGGGAAGGGTAACAAGAGACGGCATGTACCGCTGAAAGAGAAAGTGGTAGACAGCATTCGCGGTTTTCGTCAAGCAAGGGGTCTACTACCGATCGAGCAAGCACAACTAGAAGATCCGCTCTTTACAACGAATACAGGTCGAGCGTATTCCCCCTCGTATTTATCGCAATACGTAAAAAAGGAAATTACCAGCCTAGAACAGCTACAGTTATCGGATCAAACGCTGAAAATTACCCCTCACGTATTCCGCCATGCTTTTGCGATTATCTCAAAGCTAAATGGTGTAGATATTTACGATATTATGCGGTCACTGGGGCATGAGAAGATTGAAACGACCATGATTTACTTGGAGAAGGTCTTCGAGAAGGAACGACATGCCATTCATTCGTGGAAATCGGAAGGGTTTGGGGAGTATATTTAGAGTGTGAACAAGGACAGCCCCTAATGTCGTTTAAATTCCGACTTTAGGGGCTGTAAGTTGTGACGCTTTTTATTTGTCTGTAAAGCTATGATTGTAAATGAGTTTTCTTCACTAACTGACAGCTAGCTCTTTACTTAACTATCACTTATTTCAATAAATCGAATTTAATTATTTTGCTCAAGGCATTGATAAACCGCCATCAAATCTCGTTTAGTTAACTCACGAATACGATTGAAGATTGGAATATCAGCAACTGCCTCAGTATATAGGTTTTTCTCAACAACATCACTTACTTTACCAGTGAGCCATGTGTCAACTGCTATCCCTTCGACAACCTCCTGAAGTCCTTCATCAGTGATGCCACTTTCATTACAACTCACACATGGAATCGTTAATTTATATACGCCATCATGGAGATTATCTTCTGTAATGACTTTCTTTCCTTTACAGAATGGACATGGATAACTTTTTTTGATCTTATTAATTTGGGTAACAATTTTTTTATATCCAAACGCTTCATAGACATAGGTAAACTTTTTGTATTTTCCATTGGTGAAATACTTATCAATGATCGTTTCTCTTGTCTCAGTGATCTTATCAAAATCACAGATTGTAACCTGGTTGTTCGTGCTGATGGATTCGATATTGCTGCTAATTTTACCCCAGAATGGTAAGGCATTTTGTAATACCACTTCATAACCAGCAAAGCTTGCCATTTCCAATTCAACTATTTTCAGCGCGACTTGTGTTTCCCTAGGCAGTAAAGAGACATCTTCCGTCAAAGTCATGTCTCCACCGACAATAGATTTCAATTTCACCAGTTCCGGTAACGCACCTACTGTTTTCAATGCTTGATCAAGCGGTTGGTTAATAATCTCACGAATATCCGTATCGCCAAACTTGAGCTGTTGATGATGGTTTAACACAGAACCTTTGCAAATCGGGCATGTAATCATTTTTCTAGATGCTTTCATATCCTCTTTTATAATCGATTTCGAAATAGACATATACATTCCAATTATGCTATTAAAGCCTTGCCATGTTCTCTGCGTCTTGGCTTCTTTATCATAAAATGACTTTTCCAAATACCCGTATAAAAAGGTATGCTTTTCTTCATCCGTCATCTCATTATAACTTTTACTCATATCATGGCCGAGCTCATTCTTAATTTCATCAAAAATGAATTCCAATCTTGAATATTGATAATGTTTTAATACCTCCATCACATCCGGATGCAATAGACCCTCCCAGAATGGAGCGTTTTTGTCTTGAATCACAACATCTATATCAAACTTTCCAATCATCCGACGGCCCGAGCAGCTTGGACAATGATTGTCTTGATTATAGAAATCGAAGCTATGCGTATTTTTATTGGTCGGATGAGTTGCCACAATATGGTTGATCAATCCACCCATTTCATAGAGAAAACTATATTGACTATACAAGTGTCGTTCCAGATCAATGGCGATTACGGGTGCAATTGTTTCAGATTCGTATTCACCATAAATCAAACGTGCCATTGATGATAAACTTTTTAAGATACCACCCTTATAGACGTTTTCTGCATTTTTAAAATAGGCAATCTGATTTTCTTTTAAATAGTTAATACCATTTTGTTGATGGATAGTTGAAGGGATTTGCAATGGAGTAACTCGATCCGCACTGTTTTGCTCTCGATAATAATCCTCATGACTGACAACATCAAGACGTTGAACAGGTGCAAGCTGTCTTTTACCAAAATCAACGATAAAATCAGAGCTTTCCATCATATAAGAGTTATGTTCAATCATGATCATTGAGACAGATTCATCCTGAAGAATGACCCTAATACTATCAATGAATTGATTTAAAATGTTTTGTGATAAACCTTTTGAAGGCTCGTCAAAAATAAAAAGCGTATGAGGGTTTCTTGAGTTGGCAAACAGCTCAGAAACTAAATGGACACATTGAAATTCACCATTCGATAAGGACTGTGTTTTTCTTTCCAACGTCAAATAACCGAGTCCAAGTTTGATCAATAAGCTCAAGCGTTTATAAGCGATGTCATCATTCGGCAGTTCGTCAATAATATCTTCAATCGAGCGCTGAAAAATATCTTCTATATCTTCGCTGTACTTTGTGAGTTTCCTTTTAATATCAAGAAAAGTCGCAACTGTTGACCGACTGGTAATCGATTGGTTTCGATTTTGTCCTACCATTACCAGTTTATCTTTTGGATATCGCTTCAGAAAATCCTTGGCTATACACTCATTGACAAGTGTAGATTTACCACATCCAGACTCACCGGTAAAGGTTACAAGTCTATTTTGGGGAATTTGAATTTCAGCCATTTGAATAGTACGACAGTAAAGATCATGAAACTGATAGTATTCTGTTGGCATTGCCTGATTTCGTTCCGAAGTGACTGGTTTTGGACGTGGGGATTCTTCAACAATTTTTCCGCCGTATTTACCACTACCAGGCCCAAAGAACAATTGCTCATCCGTTGCGTCGAGCACCGTGTCAGAATGATCAATAAGCCAAATTTGATTCTTATAGCCCAATTGTTTAATCTGATCTAAAATTTTCAATAGTGTTTGGTGATCAAGACCCACGGAGATTTCATCAATAATAATAACGGTATTTTCACTTGTTGCCATGAATTCCGCCAAGTAAAGTCGTGTTAATTCTCCACCTGACAATGTACCCATAATACGATTTAAAGTTAAGTAACCAATATTCATATTGATGATATTTTTAAGAATATGTTGTTTAGCTTCACTAATATGTAATTCTTCTCCAAGGGAAAGAATAGATTCAATGCTTAAGTTGTTGATATCGGAAATACTATGTGGTTGATCCAATAAATCTATCTTATATTGCTCAACCTCTGGATTATAGCGCCTGCCTTCACACTTTTTACATTCGACATTTTTAGTAGTCCCGCGTCCTTTACACGGAGGGCACCAGCCTAGCTCATTATTAAATGAAAAAACTTCTGGAGACAGATTGAATTTTTCAGCAAGAGTAACACGAATGTCTTTAAAAACACCTGTATGTGTGCCAATTGTAGAACGTGGATTGGAAGAAATCGCTGATTTTCCGAGGAAAAGGACTAAAGGCATTTCTTCCATCTTTATGGCACTGAAATTGGTCTCCATTATACCGGGAAATAAATACTGATATTCAGCCTTCGGCAATAAGGAAACGAGACGCTTCTTGGATTCTTCACCAATTGTTTGACAAAAAGTTGTTTTCCCAGAACCAGACAAACCAGCAATTCCTAACGATTTATCCACTGGTAGTGCTGCATCTAACTTGTCAATATTGTTCGCAATTAATTGATTTATCTTCATAGTAATACCCTCTCCATCCTCTAAATTTAGTATTGCCATGTTTGCTAAATAATAATTTTGACAAAACTTGTTTGTTAACTCAATTCTTTATCCCATTAAAAATGACGCTTTCCATGTTCCGGAAAAGCGCCCTATTGCTGAAGAATGGTTTATTTGAATAAAATGATTACTACATATTCGACACTACTTATTTAGAACTAACTAGGTGGTATACCTAACCATAATAACGAACAAAGCTGTATTGGAAGAAAACCCTATTAGTTAAGTGCCGAATATATAGTAATAATTATCAATTTCTGATTGATTGATCTATTCAAGTGCCCACTCAATAGGTTTGGCCTTAAAAGCAGGTATTATAGAGGTTCAAGAAATCAATTTTACAGTTCTGCTAACACTCTCTCGAGCTGCTCACCCATTTGTGTCCAAGCATATTTAGCTCCCTCGATAGCACCCTGGCGAGCTTTTGTTTCTTCACTAAATCCAGTTTGATCGAAATGTAGTTGGACAGTTCCATCTGAACCTTTTTTCAAAGTCCATGTAACAGTAGTGCTTTCTCCAGCACTTACCCAAGTGTAAGATAATTTATAAGGCTCGTCCACTTCGAGTACCTCGCTGTCTACAATGCCATCCCACCATTCGTTAGGCTCTGTACGAAACTGAAATTTATGTCCAACGACTGGTTTAAAATCATTATCCCATATCCATTTCGCAAGCGTATCCGAATCTGTTAAAGCGTTCCATACCTGCTCGATGGAACTTGTAAATTGATAATCTAAAGATACATCTGATTTCATTTTTTTTCCTCCAATATAAGATTTAATTTAGCAATTCTTTCTTTCCAAAATCCTTCGTAAAAAGATACCCAATCTTGAATTTCTTTCAACGGGGTGGGATTTAGTCTATATCTTGTTTCCCTACCGACTTTTCGAGCGATTACGAGATCAGCATCTTTAAGGATAGCCAAATGCTTAGAAACAGCTGTACGCCCCATTTGAAAATGAACCGTTAGCTCATGTAGGGGCAATTCTTCAACATCTGCCAACATTCGAAGTAATTTTCGCCTTGTTGGATCGGCAACAGCGTCATAAACATCCCTCACTTGACTTTTTTCGTTCAAAATCACCCCCGCCTTTTCATTAATATTTCCTGTAAGGTCACCGATTAAACATCATGATAACCTAATAGGACACCATTTGTTGTCTTATTGATTATAGGGCACCAAATGGTGGCGTGTCAAGTTTCCTTGCTATTCTAATATCTTGCCCTTTAATGGAATAAGGAATGATTATTTGATCTCTTCCGATAGCATTCTATATAGAGAAGCTCTAGATAAAATTGTGAACCCCGAAATCATGCTAAGTTTGTTACGGTATTTCATTTAGTCTCCTGCAGTTAGCATTCTGATCGTATTGTATGTAGTGATTTATTAGTACGTTTACTAAAAACCTATTTTTGAACCTCGATGATAATGAGTCGTTCCTACAAGGTATGCATACAGAATATTTTTTCAGAATCCGTATAATAGAGTTTAGGAAGTAGACCAATATCTTGATACGTGTGGAAAAATAGAATTGCAGAATTTATTTGTTGCGGTTTATCCAGTTTAAGTACATATTTTCTGAAACAGTATAGACAAGGCCATCTGTCGTTCCACTCTTCATATTATTAATTTCTTGTTTGTTGAGGTTAAGTACTTCTTTACCTTGCAGGCTCCTACATATATGATTAACTTTTTATTTTTTAGTCGCATAATGACTCTCCTTGTTGGCATTGAAAAGTCATTTTCAGAAATTCAAAACGATTACCATTTGTATCCTGCATAAAAGTCTCAACGTCTTCAAATCCAATTTTTCTATATACCTTTATTGCCCTCTGATTGAAAGTTGCTACTGATAATGTTATCTTTCGTGGTTTATATTTTATTTTGGCAAAATCTAAACCTGCCTTCAAAAGTTCTAATCCATTTCCATTGCCGGTTAAATTCGGTTTAATTCCTAATCCTATATCAATAGTATTTATTGCTACTCTATTAAAACTAAAGAAACCTATAGCATCATTATCCTTAGTAACAAAAAAGTTTGAGTCACCTCGTTTTTGGTCATCTAAGAACTCGGCTAAATCTTCTTTATCTTCTTCCATATTGTAAAAAGAGTATTCAGCATCATAATGCCAATTAAATGCAATCTCTTCCGCATGTTCTTGTGTCATATATTCAAACTTATACCCCATAAATATCCCTCCTTGTATTACTACTACAACACCATCCATTTACCTCGTTCAATTAACCTGCGACGCTAGTTACTTTCACTTTTATAAAAATTAGAAGTCGTACCTACAATTTCAAGTGTAACGTAGATAACTTAAACACAATAGATTATTTTCTTTACATTCACTCAAGTTCGAATTCCGCGGGAGGTCTGATTGTTAAATGAATTTCCCTTAATAAATGAGGTTTTTTCATGGAAATGTGTTAAGATTTAATAGTCTAATAATAATTAACACTAAATTATAGGCAATATAATTTTTCGAGGTAGATATTATGACAAACAATAGAAATGTTGGCGTGAAAAATTACAAATGGAAAACGTCTAACTAATTAAACTATATAGCGTTTTCCCACATTTGAAAGGGGAAAATCATTTGAATCAAACACTATTAATTATTGATGCTCAACAAGAATTAATAGATGGGAATCAAGAAGAAAGTCCGGTTTTCAATAAAGAACAGCTTATTAGGAATATCAATAAAGCGATTGAAAAAGCAAGAGAATCCGAAGTTCCAGTTGCATTTGTAAGGGATCTCGATGTTGCTGAAGGTAAAGGTGGAGGATTTCAAGTTCACAATGAAATTAATGTACCTGCGAAGGCAAAGATTTTCGATAAAACTGCAACGAATTCCTTTCATGGGACAGATCTTCTAAATCATTTACGATCTCAACTAATTGAACATGTTGTTGTTATGGGCTGTAAAACACAACACTGTATAGATAGTGTCGTCAGAACAGCCACAATTAGCGGTTTGGATGTAACATTAGTTGGCGACGGGCATTCAACAACGGATAACGAGGTTTTAAATGCGGAGCAAATCATAAATCATCATAATAGTACTCTTCATGGACATTACAATGTCGAACACTTTTCAATTGTCAGAAATGTAGAGGAAGACTTGTTTTGTCCAAACCATGACTCGTATAGGTAGAATACAGCTAAAAGCTATACTAAAATATGCGGCTTTTATTCAACAATAATAGAATGCTTTTATGAAATGACTAAAGCCTTATTTCTCGCTTACAACACCGAGAAATAAGGCTTTTTATAATGGATTTTTTTAACGCCACCCCTTTAGGTTAAAAGTGATAGACTGCTTGATTAAGAATGCACTATTTTTATTTAGGCTAGCAATCCGCCTTCTCCCAATCACTCAAATACATATTACTGTTTAAGCTAGGATCGTTTTTCTCCACTTTACAGATGAATTCTAAACTATTTCCATCTGGATCATTAAAATGTATTTTGGCATGACCATATCCCTCATTAGGCATAACGAATGGTTCGATTGGTTCAAAACCAAACGCTTTTCTAGCCTCGATATTTCTTTCAGCAAGCCATTTGAGAGAATTCCGTAGATCTTCTAATTCTACATTGAAAGCAATATGTCGGATTGATGGGTGATAGTCAAGATTTACTTTGTCCGTTTGCCATAAGCCTAACCAACTTTTGTCTTTTTCTATCCAAAGGAATGCTACTCGAGCATCTATTCTGTGGTCAAATTCTAAGCCTAAACTTTCATAAAATTTAATTGAACGATCTAGGTCACTTACGGGTAAATGCGCTTCATATAATCCTTTAATCATATTATCTCCCTAACCTAGTTTTCTGTTTTACTGTTGAATTCCATATTCGTAGCAATGCATTTCTGGTTTGCATGAATTCTCCCTCAATCTAAAGCCTTTAGACCCCTTTAGTTAAAGCAGCCAGTATCAAAGCCCTGTTCGTGAGATTTTTACTCCCTGGTATCTTACTTCACCGTCAATAGATTGCGCTTCGGATGGAGAGAGACTTACGCTTTGCACTTGATTTAAGGTTGACCATGGTGACCGTGCTTTCAAATCGACACTACTCAAATTAAACACCCTTCCGGAGATTGAATTTTTAGTTATATCACACTAGTACTCTATCATAAAACTACATAACTTGTTTTAATTTTAAGTACAATTCGGACACTGTATATACGGAACTACTAATTTAGAATTAACTAGGTGGTATACCTAACCCGTATAACGAACAAATCTAGCGAAGCAACGACACTAATGAAAGGCAGCCCAATGTCGCCGCGTCCTGCGGCAAAGGCTGCACACCTGCATCCTGCAGGCGCCGAAGCAATAAGACTGACAGTGTTCTTCTGACGGGCTTATTGCGTAAGGCCATCACCAAGCGACAAAGCGGTGTTAAAAGAACATTCTAGTTGTTAAGTGTCGACTATATAGCGATGTCATTTATAAATAATCGATTCTAATTAAGCCGTTACCTCAAGGATAGACTGTTTTTTATAGTTAAATGACAAAATGGTTATTACAAATACGCTAAATGCAAATATATATGTAATTCATACCATTTTTAAAACATAGTGCAAGTATCTACGAACTTGGATGATCCGTTCAGTCAATGAAGCTGATACGATTATGTAGAATTTCTCACTTTCATCCGTTTTGTATAAGTTGCGCACAGTCCTTCTTTCATCTGGCCAGAATCCAACCAATGCATTTGTTTCTTCCATTTCACGCGCTATATCATATAAATAGCCATTAGATGGAGACCAACCAAACAAACTATTCAATTGTTCCTGAACCTCGGCCATGTGAAAAGATGTACGATTTAAGCTAAGTCGCAGTGCCATAAACCGTACAACGTCTTTTACAGATAACAACTTTGATATAAATGATCTAAAATCTTCGTGTAATGGTTCAATTTCGACTTCTGCTAGTGATCCATTTTTAGTTAGATAATAATAGAACCGATCTATGACAGTCGAAACTTCGCTAAATCGAAGCGCGTAAATAGTTTCGTATTCCTGAAGACGAGCTTTTCCCTTTTTAGTAATTTGAAAGAGCTTTTTGCGGCCTTCTGTTCGAGAATGCAGAAAACCGTCGTTCTCTAATGTGTTAGCAGTGCGTGCGACATACTCATAGGAAACGGAACGTCCTGGGAATTCTAAGTTGAAGTGTTCATGAAGTGCTTTTGAATAATTTTCTTGTTCCACAATAGATCTTAATAAGAACAAGGATAGAGCATCACCAACACTAAATCCAACAGCTTGTTGAAACGAAGGTAACTTCATAAATGGACAACTCCTACTATTTTAAATAATCATACACCTCGCTAGTGCATATATCAATACAATTATCGGTCGCGATGTATCTCCTTCTTTTAAAGACTTTCCCTTGCTTTAGCCATCAATTTAACACCTGATCTTAAATGAAGCTAACTAACACATCATACGGGAATATATCAATTGCAGATGAATATACAATTAGCGAGCAATTTCTTTGTATATGCACTAGCGAGGTTTCATATATTAAGCGTATATGCACTCTTTAAAATACTCTTAATTTTCAATTGTTTAACTCCGTATTTCCTTTTCAAGGTAAAAAAACCGGTTAGCGCACACCGGTTTTCACAAAATATGATTCTTTTTATTTCTTCATAAAATACTTACGCCCTAACCGTTCGACAAGCGTCGGCGCAACTGCGTGCATTCTACTCGTGATTCCCATATACCAAGGTAAATTCACATCGCGAACTGGTTTCCTGACTGTTTTAATCACCGTATCGACCACAGTTTCAATGGTCAATAAGTGCCTACCTAGCGATGTACGATAAGTACCTGTTTCATCCGCGAGATCCAGAAAGGGAGTGTCAATCGGACCCGGGTTAATTGTAGTTACATGGATATCGAATGGAGCCGCTTCCATTCGAAGCGCATTCGTATAGCCGATAATCGCATGCTTTGAGGCAGCATAAATAGAAGCCTTGGGTGTTGCCACTTTTCCAGCTTGAGAACCGAGGAAAATCAAATGACCGCTGCGCCGCTTAATCATGCTCGGCAATAGAAATTTAGTGAGCTGCATGGGTGCGATTACGTTGACAGCCATCATACTTTGAATCGCTTCGTCAGACGTTTCGTGCGCGAAATCGAACGAGCCAACGCCCGCCGAAAAGATGACAACATCGGGTGAACCAATCCTCGCCATCAACTGCTTAACGTCTTCACTTTTCGATAAATCTGCAGGTATCGTATGCGCGCCTTCACGTTGCAACTCCTCTAAAACAGTAAGTGCCCTGCCTGTTGCCCACACCTCGTGTCCTTCTGCCAACAGCCGTTTCGACAGTGCATATCCAACCCCGCTAGTTGCGCCTGTTATGAGAATCGATTTAGGCTTGCTCATAATGCAAGACGCCGCCTTCATCCCGCTTTTCACGGATCAGCCCTTCGTCGACTAGGTAATCTGTTTGCCCAATCGTTTCCGAAAGCGTAAGACCAAGCTCTTTTTCATAGACAGCCGGGAACAGTTCACGTGTCAATTCGAAAATTGTCCGTGGGTTTTCGTCCATCATTGCACGTACTTTAATTGCCCGTTCGCGCTGTTTCACCAGCCGACTTTCAATAAGTTCGTGAGCATTCCGTACTTCATTGCCATGCCCGGTATAAATAATGTCTACCGGCAATGTCAGAATACGTTTCAACGATTCGTTGTATTGCAGCAAAGAATGCGGGCGTCCCTGCGCAGGATCAAGTGGCGGTTCAATAAGTGGGTTTGAAGACACTTTTTCAAGTACTAAGTCTCCACCAATCATTGTTCTATTCTCTTCGTCCCATAATACGATGTGACTTTGCGCGTGACCAGGTGTTTCCATAACAGTCCACCCAGGGTGCCCGGGGAGCGCATCACCCTCTGACAGCACTCCATCCAATGGACGTTCCCCCATAAAAGCGACAGATCGTTTCATCTTCTTAACCCAACCAAGGTACTGTTCAGGCACCCCTTCTTCTTTCAAACATTCGAGATAAAACGCGTCATGGTAGTTGAAAAATGCTTCATCTCGCTTGAGCCATAAATCGTTATACTTATGCCCAAGAATTTTAGCGTTATCAAACGCGTCAATCCAGCCAGCATGATCAGGATGATGGTGTGTCAAAATAACTTGTTCGATATCGTTAAATGTATAACCTGCGCTCTTGATGCCTTGTTTCAATGCTTCATATGCTTCAGGGGTTTTCGGCCCCGCATCGACGAGTGACAGTGTATCTCCTTTTATCAGAAATGCGTTTACATCGCCGACTGCGAATGGTGTTGGAATAACAATCTTCTGTATCATATGGAAAATCCCCTTTATAAATATGAATGAGTATTCAGTACATTGTACCTTTTTTATTGGATAGCGTCATCTTTTGAATCAATTCACTACCATGAAGTTTAACAATGGTATAATGAAAGTATCTATTCTCAAATTTAATAGCACGATATAGAACTACTAGGAGGGCTAAAGTATGGGGTTATTTGGATTTTTCAAAAGTCAGTTTATCGAGGTCATCGAATGGACAGATAGTGGCACGAATACGATGGTCTATCGATTTCCCGTTCAAAACAATGAAATCAAAATGGGTGCAGAATTAACCGTCCGAGAATCGCAAGTAGCTATTTTTGTCAATGAAGGTGAAATTGCGGATGTCTTTGGTCCAGGGCGTCATCTATTATACACTCAAAACATGCCGATTTTGACGAAGTTGAAATCATGGAAGCACGGATTTGAATCCCCTTTTAAAGCGGAAGTCTATTTTGTCAATACCAAGCAGTTCGTCAATCAAAAATGGGGCACTTCAAATCCAATAATGATGCGAGATCCAGAGTTTGGCATGATCCGTTTACGTGGTTATGGCATTTATTCATACCGTGTGTCCGAGCCGACTGTATTCTTAAAGGAACTGTTCGGAACAAATGCATCCTATGATACGAGTAATATTGAGGAACAGTTGAAAAAAATGGTGCTATCAGGATTGACAGATCTTTTTGCCGAGTCGAAAATACCGGCATTGGATTTGGCGATGCACTATGATGAACTCAGTGAACTAGGGAAAGAAAAGATGAAAAAACGATTCAGTTCGTTCGGATTTGATATCACTTCCCTATATATTGAAAACTTATCCCTTCCTGAAGAAGTGGAAAAAGTAATAGATAAAAGAACATCGATGGGTGTTATTGGAGACATGAACCAGTATCAGCAATACCAAGCTGCTGAGGCAATTCGAGAAGCTGCTAGAAATGAAGGTGGCGGATTGGCGGCTGCCGGTGCAGGAATTGGAGCAGGGGCTGCAATTGGTAGTGTCATGGCAAATGCATTTCAAGGCAACCAGCAACAAAAAAATTCGCCTTCAATGCCGCAACCGGAAAAATTAACTTGTCCGCATTGTCAGGCACTCATTCATGCAAGCGCAAAGTTTTGCGGCGATTGTGGGAAAACTGTACAACAGCAAAAAGTACCATGCATCAGCTGCCAGGCGGCAATAAATGGACATGCAAAATTCTGTGGGGAATGCGGCGCACAACAAGTGACCGAAAAAAAATGTGCGAAATGTGGCAAGGTAAACGCCCCTAATACGAAGTTTTGTGGGGACTGTGGCGACAATTTGCAACAGTGAATAGCTAGTGAGGTGTTTAAGGTGGATGGTTTAGAAAATGATGGACGTGCGGAAACGATACTAGTTGAACAAACGGAAGTGAATAAATGCTCTTCCTGTGGCGGTAATACAGTTTTTGAACCTTCAAGTGGAACACTTAAGTGCCCATTTTGCGGAAGCGAAAAAGAAATAAACATATCGCGAGAAAACACGATTGAACATGATTTCTTACAGGCATTAGAAACAGAAGACCACAGTTGGGATGATGAAAAACGTGTGTTCAAATGCGAAAACTGTGGTGCCGAAACCCTTTTAGATCAAGACAAAGTTGCAGGTTTTTGCTCATTTTGCGGATCGTCGCATATTGCGATCACGGATAACCACGCAGGTATCAAGCCGGCTTTGGTCCTCCCTTTTCAAATTACGAAAGACGAGGCGGTCGGAAAATTCAAGGTGTGGATGAAAAAGAAATATTTTGCCCCTTCCAAGCTGATCCAATCGTATAAATTAGACCATTTGGCTGGTGCTTATATTCCTTACTGGACGTTCGATTCTCAGACAAATTCATCCTACGTCGTACAAATTGGTACGTATTATTATGTTACAAAAACAAGGACTGTAATTGAAGATGGCAAACCCAAACAAGTAACAGAACAAGTGAGAAAAACCAGGTGGCATACAGAACATGGTAGTTTCAGCAAATTATTTGATGATGTATTGGTGAAAGCCTCACGTAATGTGGCCAGCGGATTGATTGATAAAGTTGAACCTTTTCATCTAAATAGACTTGTTGATTATAAAACGGACTATTTATCTGGATTTTTGGCAGAGAAGTATTCAATTCCATTGAAAGATGGATGGAATGATGCCAAAGTTGTTATAGACGATGGCATTACAAGTGGTATATACGGCAAAGTTCATGGCGATGTTGTAAATATTGTGAGTGTCTCCACTGATTATGACAACATAACCTACAAACATATTCTATTACCTTTATGGATTTCGTCGTTCCAGTTCAACAATAAGGTCTATCGTTTTCTCGTCAATGGACAAACTGGCAAAGTAAGTGGGAAATCCCCTGTGAGTACCGTAAAAGTATCAATTGCAGTAGGGATGGTTATTGCGATTATAATTGCGATTTACTTTATCTTGGAAATGACCTGACAATGACTGGATAATAAATTAGATAGTTGACTTTTTTTAGACGACGTGCAATAATCGGTCTAATTCAAGTACATATAGGCGTTGACGAAGACAAGTAGTTGCGGCAATGGAGAACAGAAAATGTGGTCAGCGGCTGAAAGCCACATCCCCTCTCCCGCTTCGAACCTCCTTCTGAGCTACTGTGGAAACACAGGCGTGCCTTTCGCGTTAAGAAAGAACGAGATGTACCGGTTTTATGCCGGTAAATTTAGGTGGTACCGCGGAAACATGTGTTTTCGTCCTTATTAGTAGGGACGAAAGCGCATTTTTTTATTGTCCAGATTTGAGCGCGCGCGCGTACGCCGTTATTAGTGCAATGAGAGGGGTAATTTGAATGGAAACGATTGTATTTATAGGTGCCGGTTCTATGGCAGAAGCTGTTATTGCAGGAATTGTGGAACGAGGTGCAGTAGTACCCAAAAATGTTTTTGTTATGAATAGATCTGATGATGAAAGGCTACTTTCATTACACAATAAATATGGTGTATCCATTGTCTGCAAGGAAAAAGAAGCGCTGAAAAATGCAGATCTCATCGTTCTTGCGACAAAACCAAAGGACATCCACCAGGCAATGGCGGATACACTTCCCTATTTAGACGATAATACAGCCATTTTGTCTGTTATTGCAGGCGTTTCGATTCAGACAATCGAAAAAGGTCTTGGTGCAAGACCTATCGCACGCTCCATGCCAAATACCTCCGCTACAATCGGCAAATCTGCCAGTGGTATCGCGTGGAATCAAGCGATTAGCGAAGGGTTAAAAAAACATATCCTCGGTCTGCTAGAATCAATCGGCATGGTAAAAGAGGTGGATGAAGATGACTTACACGCCGTCACTGCCCTTTCCGGTAGCGGTCCCGCATATGTCTATTATTTAGCAGAAGCGCTTGAGGAAGCAGCGATCGGCAAAGGACTTTCAAAAGACATAGCGCGCGCGCTTATCATCCAAACGCTTGAAGGCGCAGCGGCAATGTTGAAAGAAACAGGTACAGAGCCCGCGGAACTACGGAACAACGTGACGAGCCCAGGCGGCACAACGGAAGCCGGCTTGAATGCGTTGGAGAACGGTAAGTTCAAAGAAACGATTGCGGATTGTATTGAAAAAGCTGAGGCGCGGTCACGTGAACTAGGGGCGCAGTCTTAAAGCTACTTATTTTGCAATAAACAGAGGGACGCAAAACTCGACTATATAGTTGGGACTTAACAAATAGAATGTTCTTCCTACATCGCTTAGTAGCTTGGTGATGGCCTTACGCAATAAGCCTGTCAGAATAAGACTTAGGAGGGATTGAACTGCATCCCTCCTAAGTCTTATTGCTTCGGCGCCTGCAGGATGCAGGTGTGCAGCCTTTGCCGCAGGACGCGGCGACATTGGGCTGCCTTTCATTAGTGTCGCTCCTTCGCTAGATTTGTTCGTTATACTGGTGAGGTATACCATATAGTTAATTCTAAATAAGTAGTGCGAAAATATAGTAGCCACTTTTATAAAAAGCGTCTACTATTCGAGCTATCGTTCAAGTTTTAGAAATATGCGTTTTATCTTATCGAACTAGTTTACATATAACTAAATTTGTCCTCTTTCTAGATGACTAAAACCACTCGACGTCAAATCTTTCCTCCGATAGACGCTTAATACAATCCCAATTAAAAAGGCATTAAACAGGATTGGCATTAATCCATAACTGATAAATGGTAATGAGATAGACATGATTGGGAAGAGACCAAGTGTCATTGCGATATTGCTAACTAACTGGACCGTATAAAGAGCAACAGCACCGAAAAGAAGAAGCTTGCCAAATGGATCATGTATCTTACGCGTAACCATCATGATTCTTGCTACAAAAAGGAGAAGAATGCAGACGAGAGCAAGGGCAGCTAGCCAGCCGTAGTAATACGTAAAACCAACGAATACCAAATCAGTGTGAACATCTGGTATTACTTGATGATTCGAAGCATTACTCAACCAACCAGCTTATGGGACTCTTCTTCAAAGTTTGAAACCCATTGTTCATCATAAGGCTTAACTTCAACTTTTCTCATTTAAATCCCACTTTCCGTCGTTCAATAAATCCTTTTTTCTTATGGCTATATTAAACGATGAAGTTTATTTTGATGAACAGTTTAAGATTCATAATAAATGGGGCTAGTATGTTCGTATATTTAATTAGAGTTCCAGTTAGCGTAAGTTGGTTATTTCCTTCTTTCTCCCCAAAAAAGTATTAAACCAGTGGACGAAATCACTCCCTTATTGCGAAAAATAAGCAATAGTAAACAATATCATGATGATTAATCCTATCCCTGCTACTAGTAAATAGACTCCACTGATAGTAAATAAAGATATCTCTAAAAGTTTACTAACTCTTTTTTTATTGTTTTTCAATGCTGCCATCCCCCTAGTCAATTAAATAACATCACTTTATCAGGGTCCCTGAAAAATTCAAAAAGTGTTTCTATTTGTGACTCTATTACTCTATCGGTGGAAATTTCTAGTATACTATGTTCATTGAAAAACTGAATCCCCCTCGTATATTCCACCCCTTATTTACCATTGTAACCTAATTAAATTAAATACTGGAATTAATCAAACATAACAATCCCTTTTAATGAAAAAAGAGCTACCGACCAAATTAAACTGGACAGCATCTCTTTTTCCCAATATAAAAACTCCATCTGCTATTTACCCACCGTTTTCCATTGCCCTTAAATACTCTGTCCTACTGAATTTGTGAAGCTTTTCTAGCTTATCCTATGCTTCATCAAACCAAGGTGGAGTTTTACGGGTACCACTTACCTCACTCCACACCGCTCTCCAGAATCGAGAAAGTCCCCTTATCGCAATTAATCTTTGCCATCACACCATAGGGCAATACAAATTTTGGTTCTGTGTGGCCAAAATTCAAATTATAAAGAATCGGTAAATCCTCCAAGCCATACTCTCTCATGACCTGATGAATTACTTCTTTATAGGATTCATAATATTTTTCGTCCTGTGGTTTCCCGAAAATGATGCCATTTGCCATTTGGAGAATACCTTGTGCAGCATAATTGCGCAACCAGTATTTTATAAAACTAGGTTCGGGCATTTCCTCCGATGTTTCGAAGAACAGAATGCTGTCTTTCCAATGCTTCTGTTCTGGCCAAATCTCTGTGCCCTTCGCGAACTCTAGTACTTCGATACACCCACCAATCAATCTACCTTGGACAACACCTGACCCTTGAAGTACTTCGTATCCAGTATTTTTTTGCATGGTTCGACGTCGATTCTTATTCCTAACATGCCATTCCAAACGCTCACTCGTCCATTTTTCAGCAGGTTTAATTTTACCAATAACTTCATTAGAAAAAAGTATCCGCTTCAACATATCAACTGTATAGGAATCCATCTCAACGTTTTCAGCGAAATCGGTTAAAATTGCTGGACCATAAAAAGAAGATATACCTGCTTTATGGCAAAACAGATGAGTAATCGTCACATCAGAATAGCCCATGAATATTTTCGGGTTTTTTCTCATTATGTTGAAATCAATATATGGAAGTAAACGAATACTATCTTCCCCGCCTATATTCGCAAATATTCCTTTAATGCTCTTATCCTTAAATGCCGTCATTAGATCTTCTGCACGAGCCTGTGGATGCTCATAAAGGTAATTCGAACCTTTCAAACTATTCGGCATCGGGACGACCTCAAGCCCAAAAATACTTTCTACTCTTTTAACCCCTTGGTCATAACGCCATCTAAGTTCTGAGTCACCTGCCCCTCCCCAAGAAGGACTTACTGTCGCAATTTTATCTCCTGGTTGCAATTTCTTTGGTTTTATTAGCAAACTAATCCCCACTTTCCCCTGTTGTTATCAGTCTATGCGAAGTTTTGCTCGTTGTCAGCTATAAACATTAAATACCCTTAAGACAGTATCCCTATTATTTCATCAAAATTCTGCTCAAAGCCGATCAGCACTTTTGGTTTACTCATCAAACCAACTAGTGATTTATCTTTAAAAACAAAAGTTGGCACCATCCTTGCGCCTGATAACTTGATAAGTTCTTGTTCCTTCACTGGATCTTTCGATAAATCATAATCAATATACGAAATGCGATGCTTAGCAAGATAAGCTTTTGCATCTTGGCAATCTGAACAAGTAGGTCTAGTGTACAACTCTAGTTGCATTTTTTTCACACTAATATCCCCCTTTCGATAAAACAAAAGCCATGCAGAATTCTCGCATGGCTTCAATCCTTTAAAGTTTAACTTTTTGCAAACGCAATGCATTCAAAACAACAGACACCGAACTGAAAGCCATCGCTGCACCCGCAACCCATGGGGCTAATAAACCCATTGCTGCAATAGGGATTCCGATTGTGTTGTAGAAGAATGCGAAGAATAGGTTTTGCTTAATATTACGCATCGTTTTGCGACTCATAATAATCGCATCAGCTACACTATTTAAGTCTCCACGCATCAGTGTAATATCTGCTGCCTCAATTGCAATGTCTGTACCTGTTCCGACTGCCATTCCGATATTCGCCATTGCAAGCGCTGGCGCATCATTGATACCGTCCCCAACCATTGCCACTATTTTACCTTGGTCTTGCAGTTTTTTAATTTCATCGCTTTTTTGTTCTGGTAACACTTCTGCAATGACATGAGAGAGCCCGACTTGACGAGCAATTGCTTCTGCAGTTCGTTGGTTATCGCCTGTCAGCATGATGACTTCAAGACCCAGTGCCTGCATTCTAACAATGGCTTCTTTTGACGTTTCCTTCACTGTATCCGCTACCGCCACTACACCTGCAAGTTTATAATCCACAGCAATCAGCATCGCTGTTTTCCCTTCACTTTCAAGCTTTTCCATAGCAGTATTCAAGTATAAAATAGAGATTTTATAGTCGTTCATCAATTTCCTCGTACCGACTAACACTTCTTTACCTCTAACATTAGCCCGGATACCATAACCAGGTAACGCTTCAAAATCAGTCACGTCAAGTAATGATAACCCTTTTTCTTTGACGCCTAGAACAATGGCTTGTGCCAAAGGATGCTCGGATTGATTTTCAGCTGTTGCAACTAATTGCAGCACTTCATCTTCTGAAAAGCCTGCTGTCACTCTAATATCTGTCAACGCAGGTTGACCTTTTGTCACTGTTCCTGTTTTATCCAACACGACAGTGTCAATTGAGCGGGTATTTTCCAAGTGTTCTCCGCCTTTAAATAGTAAACCCATTTCAGCTGCCCTACCTGAACCTGCCATAATTGATGTCGGCGTTGCCAAACCTAACGCACATGGACAAGCAATAACCAAAATCGATATTGTTGGAATCAATGCCGAACGGAAATCGCCAGGTGTTACAACGAAAAACCAAATTAGGAACGTTGCAAGCGCAATGACGACAACAACCGGTACAAAGATACCTGAAATTCTGTCAGCTAAACGTTGGATTTCAGCTTTCGATCCTTGTGCTTCCTCCACCACTTTTACAATTTGTGCTAATGCTGTATCTTTCCCAACTTTTGTCGCTTTGATTTGCAATGAACCATTCTTATTGATTGTCGCACCAATTACTTTATCGCCCGCAACTTTATCGACTGGAATACTTTCACCTGTAATCATCGATTCGTCGATGGCTGAACGTCCTTCAATAATTTCGCCATCCACCGGTATCCTTTCACCTGGCTTCACAAGAATTGTATCTCCCGCAAGTACTTCTTCAATCGGCAGTTCAATTTCAACACCGCCTCTTAGAACTCTCGCTGTTTTAGCTTGTAAACCTAGCAACTTTTGAATCGCTTGACTCGTTTTCCCTTTTGCACGAACTTCAAATAACTTACCAAGAACGATTAATGTAATAATGACAGCGGACGCTTCAAAATATAGCTCAGGACTTCCGACTTTTCCAGTATTCATCCATTCAATCGATAAATAAAGGCTATAGAAGTATGCCGCGCTCGTACCCAGTGCAACCAATACGTCCATGTTGGCACTTTTATTACGTAGTGAATTAAAAGCACCTTTATAAAACTGAGCACCAATGATAAATTGAACAGGCGTCGCAAATGCAAGCTGTACCCACGGGTTCATTAGAATATGAGGCATATAAATAAATGATAAAAACTCAAAATGTGCCACCATGGTCCATAGTAATGGAATCGTTAAAATCAGTGAAAGCATGAACTTTTTCTCTTGCCTTTTGATTTCCTGTTCCTTGTGATCCATTTTGTCTTTGCTATCTTGTTTTGGAATTAATTCATAGCCCATTTTCTTAACGGCCGTAATCATTTCTGCTGTTTCAACTTGTTTACTATCGTATTCGACTGCAATTGTTTCTAGAGCAAAGTTAACACTTGCGTTGGAAACACCATCCATCTTACCAATTCGCTTTTCGATTTTCGTCGCACAGGCCGCACAGGTCATACCCGAAATGTCAAAAGCTACTTTTTCTTGAACGACACTGTAACCGAGTTTTTCGACTCTTTCCTTAAACTCATTGACATTCGTTTTAGCTGGATCATAGACGATTGTTGAGCGTTCCAAAGCAAAGTTAACGTTGGCTTTCTCAACACCCTCTATTTTTGAGAGTCCTTTTTCAATGCGGTTCGCACAAGCTGCACAAGTCATGCCGGAAATTTGTAACATTTTTTCTGCTGTTGCCATTTTTCTCGCCTCCAATACTCGGTGGGGGTATATTATTTTTCAAAAAGAAGGATTATACCAAAAAGTATAATCGTTTCTACCGCTATATACCCCCACGTGGTGTAAGCAGACAGTCAATTCGTTAAGCGAGGTCGTAGCCTTGCTCTTCAATCGTTTCTTTGATTTGCGCAAATGTAGTTGCATTGTCAAATTCTACTGATACTTCATTATTGCCGAGATCTACTCTAACTGTTGAAACACCCGTAAGTTCTCCAACGCTCGTTTCGATTGAATTAACACAATGATTACATGACATGCCCTCTACTTTTAATGTTTCTTTCATATTAAAAACCTCCTATTTTAATTGTTAATCCAAACTTACTATACCCCTGCCAGGTATGTCAAGCGAGGCACATTTTTTACTTCGTCATTGTTTTCATAACGTCCATCAATTCTTTAATAGCCGCATCACCATTCTGACCTTTAATGGCATTCACTACACAGTGATGTGTATGATCTTCTAACAAGGCTAAAGAAACCTTGTTCATGGCCGATTGAATCGCACTAATCTGATGTAAAATATCGACACAGTAGCGATCATTCTCAACCATTTGATGAACGCCTCTTACTTGTCCTTCTACACGTTTTAATCGATTAAGAAGCTGCTGTTTATTTGGTTGGACTGTTGTTTTTGTGGATTCCTCCATGATCTCGCCTCCTTAAACAGGTACATATACCCCGTATCCCTATCCTAGCATTTTAATTGGAGTGGGTCAATGCGTTCGCTTTTTAGGTTATCTACTCCAAAACGATGCGAGAATTTAAACTGCCGTTCATCTCGATTATCTTTAATTAACGGGTGGCAAGTGGGAAAACCCAATCCGGGTAAACGTCTATAAGTAAAATTCATGTACATTGATAACTGCATCAATCGCTTGCAAGGTCTTCATGACCTTTAGTTGATCAATAAAATCGGCGTTCCTTCCATTAGCTCAATATAGATATATAACCACTTCTTAATGTGAAGTGGTTACTAAATTAAATCTCTAAATATAAGATCAGAAGATACAGGTTTTAATCCTAGATCTCTAGACCAAACAGATAATTGTCCAATATGATGAATTTCATGTGATGTTATATGAGCAATTATTTTATCATATGAGAATGATTTAGTGGTACCATTTCTATTCTTGACCAGCAAAATCCTATCCTGAGCTTCAGATGTATGTGATTTAATAAAGCCCTCTGTTGCTGGTTTGGTTAGATCAGAAAATGTCTTAACATCGTTAAGGCTTAATATTCTATTTATATCTTTAATGATAACAGGTGTTCCTAGCATTTGATTAACCCATATTTGTTCGCAGTCAATTAAATGAAATAGATTATGTATTATGCTCAGCATACCCCCCATACGTTTTTTAGTGAGTTCTTCGTATGAAATAGTTTCACACCACTTAAACCAGTCTTCTCTGATTTGCCAATTATACTGAAACATTTTTATCAATTAAATCACTCCATACTTTTTCAACGCATATTCAATTCCGTCTTCACTTGACTTTTTAGTTACGAAATCTGCAACAGTTTTTAATTTTTCATTCCCATTTTCCATAGCTATACCAAGTCCTACTAATTCCAACATGCCTATGTCATTCTCTCCATCACCAAACGCAATTGCCTTTGATTTATCAATGTCGAAATACTGTAAAACTTTTATTATGGCTAATGATTTAGATACCTCTTCTTGTAATATATTCAACACAAAAGGATGCCATCTATTAAATGTTAGATCGGGAAATTTTTGAATGTATTTCTCAACTGTTTCGTCAGTTGCATACAAGCACATCAAGTAAACCTCTTGATTATAAATCAGTGGGTTTATTTCAGGATAGTTATTCAATGATAAAGTTTCCTTCAATGCTTTTACTATTTCAATATCTTTTACACCATTCATGCTAAAATCTTCAGTGAAGAATGACAGACCTTGATTCTCAGTAGAGGAAAATTCAACCACTTCCCGAATAACATTTTTATCCATCGGCACTTTATGAATAACTTGTTGATTGTGTTTGACATACGCTCCATTCGCAGTGATGAACGTATCTATTCCTAGGTCTTTTATTTCTTCGCACATAGATAATGGTCTTCCAGTGGCCGCCACTACCCTTATTCCTCTGTTTGTTAATGCTTTTATTGCTTCTTTAGTAGTAGTTGAAATACTACCGTCTTCATGGTGCGTTATAGTTCCATCAACATCGAAAAACACAATTTTGTAAGCCATAAAAATCCCCTTTAGAAAAATTAGATGAAAACGACTATAATGAAGAATTGCCTCCTGTTAGTTGAATTACAACTTCCTATTTTTCTCTAATTACCATAAAATCAGACGGGCCTAATTCTTCAGATTCAACTACAATTGCAGTAAGTCCAGTATCAGTTGCAGTTTCGTGTCCTTCGCCTTTTTCCCAATAAACCGCATCACCAATTTTTATATTTACTCTTAATTTATCATCCCCTATTACCCAACCTTCCCCATTTACTATAAGGAGTAATTGTGGAACAACAGCTTGATGAAAGCCAACAATGCCTTTAGCATCTAAATGCATATAACCAATTTGCGTGGTCTTATCCGTTTTCAAAATTCGAGACATAATGAAATCCGAATTAAAATGAGTGATTTTTTTACCGACATCTTTGCCAAACCTATAAAGCTTCATTAAATATCCTCCCCAAATTCACTTATCTTGTAAATGCTATATGTTATAGTAGGCAAACGGGTAGACCAAAATCAGCTGTATTAATCACACTCTATGTTTCTGGATAAAGCAGCGATTGCAGTAACGAATGATATATTTCGAAAATCTTAAAGCCATATCAATTCGCTCTTCATCCGAGATAAAGATTTCCGTCTTGACACCTTTCCGAACATTTATTGCTTCTCTAATTATCTGATGCCACTCCTCTGGCATATGCAGCAATGCGTACTCACCGGCACCAAGTTTGGATACTATGCTGTGTTCCTTTAAGGTATAATATTGGCGCAACAAACCGAGAACGGACCACTCAATTTCTATATCAATCTCTTCTGTCGCTAGTTGTGGTATCTGCTCAATTGAACTCTCAATTTTCCGAATCCGTTGCTCCCAATACGTATTCATATTTTCAGATACATAAGATACTAGATGCAGCGGGTCAACTTCAATTCTAAGTGCTGTTGGTTCAGGACCTATAATGCTAATTCCACTCGTTTTCAATATCCACCAGGTAATGGAGTTGAAATAAGCACCAAAACTCAAGGTTCCACCATTATAGAAAGGATACTTGTTGTCGGCAGCGTCCAGTTTACCAATATCCTCCCACATGATATATGCTCCATCCATTTTCGGATTTTGATAGTTACTAGCTATCATTCCGTGTATTTCAGATAAAACCCCCACCTCACTCTTTGACAAGCGACGGTTTATAATTGCAATAAAATCAATATCACTTGAATCATTCACGTAGGCATTCAGTGCAATTGATCCATGGATATACAATCCTTCTAGGGTATTCGGTAAAAGCTGATGCAACAAGTCGATGTAGTCGTTTAGAACGTTTTGTACAACAGCTGGGATTTTCCGCATTAAGTTCTCCCCTTTTTTAAAAGGCATTTACCTACACTGAAAATAATTCCACCGCTGGCAGAGTGAGTCCTAGTTACTTTGTGCATCATCTTCATTTTTCAGCATCTTAAAATTGGTGTCCATATATCTTCATTAAATGAGTTCATTGCTAGTAAACTTACACACATACAAGCAAAAGTATTGAAACTGTTGCATACTTCCTCGGTTTCATAGAACATATTCCTTCTTTTTCTCCGCTTTGCTAAATTTCCTCTATTATATAGTCGGCACTAACAAATGGAATGTTCTTCCGACACCGCTTAGACGCTAGATTTGTTCGTTATATGGGTGAGGTATACCATCTAGTTAATGCTAAATAAGTAGTGACGAATATATAGTTAGACGAGAAATATGACAGAAGGTTCTAATTACTACCAAACTGCAATCCAATCTGCACCGATTTGATACTAGAAAGGAGCCAGTTCCTATTTACGTCAGAACTCGGCTCCTTTCATTATTTAATCTTACACACATACACCATTGAAATACTTTTCACATTGAGCCCACTTTTATCCCAATCACCGTATACTTGTAAAATCTCAAATCCATTATTTTTAAGCACTCTTTCCATTTCGAGTGGAAACGAATAGCGTAAGGAAATGCCATCTTGCTCATTAGCGATTAAGGTTTCTCCTCTATAAATTTGCCGATCTGTACGATAATGTAAGATTTGGGTCATAGAATTGTATTCTTCACGGTGCAATTCAATGATTTGATTTCCATTTTTATCACTATACTGTTGCTCATACTCATCAACAGTTGCTAACTCATGTAGTAAAGGATTTCGCGTGTCAAAAATAAAAACTCCATCCTTTACCAGATGTTGTCGGACAGTTTGCAATAGGGCATCTTGTACTTCATTCGTCAGGAAATGTTGAAAGGAATTCCCAGTCATAAAAACTAACGAACTTTTCACGGGTAAATTCAACTTCGTGCAGTCTTGCAGTAAAAATTCAATCGAAACCATTTGCACTTTCGCCTTTTGCTTCGCACGTTCCAACATACCCTCATGCAGGTCAACTCCAACCATTTGAAACCCACGTTTTGCCATAGGTATGGTGAGTCTGCCTGTACCGCACGCCAATTCAATGATTGGTTGACCGAGCTTGGCCCATTCTAAAATCACGTTTAGATCCTTCTGATAACCTTCATAAAAGTGGTCATACATTTCAGGATCGGCATATTTCTCAAAGTTCTCTTCAAATGCATTCCTGCTCATTAATTCTTCCCTCCTCCAGTTTTCACCTTGAACTAGAATCCTGCTGGTACACTAAATAGTCTGATTCAAAACAACAATCTACACCCTTTATTAAAAAATAATGAGCCTCGTCGCCTATAGTGTTTGCAATTCTCTATGTGGGAGTACTTTCATATTGAAAAGTAGTAAAAGTAAGTTGACTCTCTTACAAAACCAACTTTTTCATAAAGATTCTGTGCTGCCACGTTTTCCTTAGCTGTTTCAAGTAATACTCCTTTTGCACTAGTTTCCTCAGCATAATCAATTGCCTTTTGGATTAACATCTCAGCAAATCCTTTTTTTCTAGCATATACTTTCACATATAAATCGTTCAACACCCATGATCGCTTCATGCTTACTGATGAAAATGATGGATATAACTGTACAAAACCAATAGGGTTTTTTTCATCAAAGGCTATAAAAATGACTGACTCCTCGTTAACTAACCGCTCCTTTAAAAACTCCCTTGCATCTTCAAGATTAGACTCTTGCCCATAGAACGATCTGTATAAATCAAAGAGATCGGTTAAACAATCAAGCTCATTTACTGTTGCCTTTTGAATGATCATGTAGTGCAACCCCCTCTTATTTTATGGTGCAAAAAGACCGGAATTAACCATCGAATATTACTGCGGTTGGTTTTCCGAAAAAACACTTATAATTCCTAATATAAATAGCATTAATACCCCAATCAATGTAGGGGTAGAACACACAATACGTGGATCGAAAAGTTGGAAAAAGAATGTGAAAGCAGGTATAAAACAAATGGTCATCATGACAAAAAACGGCTCACAATATTGAATCCCTTTTTGCAACAAAAACGTTGGAACGGCTACACCGAAAATGGTTATAAGTACGATCCAATCTATATTTCCCATTAAATAAGTTAGCAAATTATCATACGTCATCAAAAATGAAATGGCAATAATAGCGTAAAATCGATGTGCTAAAATCAAGGAGCTAGTCCATCCTGCATTGCTTAATCTTTTTGAATAAATCGTACATAATACGGCACCTAATCCACATAACACGGAGGCAATAATACCGTATACGAAGTCAGTACTGCTTGTCACTTTAACGCCAGATAGCCCAAATAATGCTGTCATCACTAACAATAAACTAGCTGCAAACGTACCCACTGTAATCAACCACTGTGCCCGCGTCGCGCGTATCTTGCTCTTCGCAATCATTGCAGTTACAATAATCGCAAAAAAGGGGCCGACTCCCATCTCAAGTGAGCTGACGATTGCAGGTTCGATAAATTTCAATGCATAATAAAAGCCCATAAACGCCAAAACAGAACTACCATTCAATTTTACTAAATCATAGCCAAATGATCGTGCTGCAACAGTCAATCGCTTTGGTTGTTTCAATGCAATCACATTGAAAATTAATGCTGTAATAAAAAAACTAACACCTGTAAATAAAAAGGGGTGCACCCCTTGAACTTGATTGGCGTAATATACTTGGCTAATGGACGTAAGTAAGGCTGAAAGTAGCAAAAAGCCCGCACCCATGATCGTTGATTTTGATAAACTTACTTTTGACATTGTTATAGTTTTCAACTTTACCTAGCCCTCTCAGCGAAAATAACCCCTATCTAATAGCACTCCCCATTACATGGGCTCAAAGTTTATAACTGCCTCCACTAATTACAGAAAAAAAAGAGCTGTCCAAACAACTCATTTTCTCTTTTCAACAATAAAATTTGCATTTACCTCGTTAGCATAAATACGCCGCCGCAATGCGATACAGGATGAAATTTACATGTATAGACGTTTTTTAACGATGCATTGATTTCATTGGAGACAAAATAAAACTCATCCTCATCCCAATAGTCAATGCTAGCATTTCGACAAACTTCAAGTTCCCAGCGTGTACGGAATGCAATATCCCCAATGAATATTTTTCCATTCACTGTAAGCAGAGGAAGCAAACTCTTAATAAATGTTACTTTCTCTTCATCCGCCAAATGATGCAACGCATATGTGCTTACAATAGCGTCATACTTATTATCTTTAAAAGAATCAGGTAAGCCCTTTGAAATATCCCACTCCATTAAATTCGCCAATGGCATTTTAGATTGGGCTATAGCAATCATCCTCGTAGAAAAATCTAAACCATCTATACGATGCCCGTTTTCATAGAGTTGACTCGTTAAAACCGCTGTGCCAAACCCAATATCTAAAACGTTTGATTGCTTGTTCTGCATGATTTCCTTAAAAATAGTATTCAATACATTTTTGTATCCAGCAAACGGATACAAATTATTGTCTTCACTTAACTGTACTGTTTGATCATAGTCATTCGCCCATAAATTAAACCCTTGCTCATTAAGCATAAATGCTCCCCCTCTAATTCGAACGAGCAATCGAGTAGACCTTTTAAACAATTTGATATCCCCGATTAGCCGCCGATCGTTTTCCCTAAGACATTGCGACAATAGACAAAAGTAGTTTTTTTCATCATAAATTCCACCTTTCATAGATATATAAATATTATCATAATATTGCGCATTTAGGAATCGTTTAATATGGAGGTAATTGCTTATTGAGGGAATCTAGTCCATTTTTTTGTGAAATAGTTTAGTATTTTAGACTTTCTGACGAAACACTTAGCCATATTATCCACCATTTTATTTCCCCTATCAATGCTTCCTAGGGAGTAGGCCTCCATGTTAGAAGCTTACAACGTTGGATAGCGGTTTAGTTATTGTCGTTCTCTCGGTCATTTGCTTATATCGCATTCAATTTTAGCTTCTCTAATTCAACCTCAATCTGATTTAAATCGATTCGTTCAAATAAAGGGTTTACTTTAAAGGTATGGTAAGCTAATTCTTCTATGGGCACCCACGTAAATGGAGCTAAATGTAACATTTCTTTCACTTTATCACTCGAAAAAGGTAGGAACGGCGATAATAATTGAGCACAATTCGCAATAATATGCACACATGTAAGCAAGATGTTCTCGCACTCTTCCCTGTTATTATAGATTTCTTTCCAAGGTTGTTTTGTATCAAAGTATTTATTTCCGAAACGAATGGTTTCAAAAATCGTTTCAATCGCTTGTTTAAAATGACCTTGTTCAATCAAGTGACCAATTTCACCGTATCTAGATTGAATCATTTCTACTATATCGACATCTATGTTTCCAGAAATAGCACCTTCAAATGACTTATCTATAAACTTCAACGTCCTATTTACGAGGTTGCCGTAAGCACCAAGGAGCTCAGTATTATGACAGAAAATGAATTCTCGCCACGAAAAATCAGCGTCTCTATTTTCAGGTGCATTTGCAGTTAGAAAATATCGAATCGAGTCAGGATTATAGCTTTCCAAAATGTCGGGAACCCACACAGCCCAGTTTTTGCTCGTTGATAGTTTCTGCTTTTCTAATGTTAAGTACTCGTTCGACACAATATGTGTCGGAAAAGCATCCTTTTGAATACCTGATAAAATAGCTGGCCAAATAATCGTGTGGAAGGGAATATTGTCTTTTCCATGTACATAATAAGATACGGTCTCTTCATTCCAAAAAGCGTCATCACTTTGATTGGTATCATTCGCCCATTGTTGACTGGCCGAATAATAACCTGAAACTGCTTCAATCCAAACGTACACCTTTTTATCCTCATAACCTTGCACTGGGACACTTACTCCATTTGGTAAATCTCTGGACACTGCGCGATCATGTAAACCTTCTGTCAAATACCTCTTTGATAAATGGATGGCATTTTCTCTCCACGCTTTGTTTGCTCGAACCTTCTTAACTTGCTCTTCTAGCTCTTGTTGAAATGAACTTAATGAGAAATAGAAGTGTTCTGTTGCCTTTGTGGTTGGTTCATTGCCACAAATTTTACACTTCCGGTCAATTAAATCTAGCGGATCAAGGATGGTTGAACAATTATCACATTGATCCCCACGAGATGGATGCCCACAGTTCGGACAAACCCCCTCCACATACCGATCCGGTAAAAATTGTTGGTCGAACTCACAATAGGTTTGTTCAATTTCTTTTTTATAAATGTATCCATTCTCAAGCAGCTGCAAGAAAATCCGCTGGACGACTTCATGATGTTGTTGACTATCGGTTCGGGAATACAAATCATAACTAAATCCAAGTTTCGCAAAGCTTTCTATAAATTCTTGATGATAGCGATCTGCGATATCTTGAATCGCTACCCCTTCTTGACTAGCCCTAATCGAAATCGGTGTACCATTACAATCGCTACCTGACACATACAAGACGGATTCCCCTTTTAGTCGATAATACCTCGCTAAAATATCACCCGGCAACAACGCTGCGATATGACCTAAATGCAATGACCCATTGGCATACGGCCACGCACCACCAATAAAAATACTCAATCGAATTCCTCCTTTTTAAGGCATACAAAAAACCCCGCCACTTATCGTTTCC
Source organism: Sporosarcina sp. E16_8 (assembly GCF_017347095.1). Lineage (GTDB taxonomy): Bacteria > Bacillota > Bacilli > Bacillales_A > Planococcaceae > Sporosarcina. The sequence goes on from NZ_JADPRZ010000005.1 coordinate 101,135, forward strand.
GATAAGGACGAGGTTGATATTTCACTCGTGGTACCACCTTAGTTCACAAATGGCTCACACCACTTGTCTTAGTAAGTACGTAGCTACAGTTATGCTAGTATACTCTGACATTTGTAACAAGTGCCAAATCTTGTTGCAGCCTACTCATCCGCAGATTTTCAGTGCAAAGCTCGGAGATCATGTTCATCAGACTAGTTTGCTTCATTTCCACCAACAGAAGCTCTCTATATAACATCGTCTCATTACTTTTCCTCGTCATCGCCGTTTAGTATAAGGTTAAAATTGATTATAGAGAATTGTGTGTGCAAATGCAACTGCTAAACAAACGTATCTCGTTGTTCAAGTGTAGCGCAACGTCAGCGATATACTACATGGGATGATTTCATTCAAAACGTCTAATATATTTAAGTCCTTATTATTATTTGTTCTTCTATACCCGTCTTGTAGCGATTAATTATTGATTTTTTATACTACAACAACATTTTCACAACTTTGCTGATCAAACCGCCTTCAGCTTTGCCTTTTAGTTCAGACATTGCAAGTCCCATCACCTTGCCCATATCTTGCTTACCGGAAAAACCATTCGATTCGATGATACTCTTAATAATTGTTTGGACTTCATCTTCGCTAAGTTGCTTAGGTAGATATAATGTAAGATACTGAATGCGATTTTCAAGATTAGTTATCATCTCATCCTTATTAGACTGTTTCGCGTACATCAGAGACTCCTGAGTTTGCTTAATTTCCGTTTGGACGATTTGCATAACTTCCGCATCGCTAAGGTCTATACCATCATTTTTATCAATTTCTTTTTTTTGAATCGTACTTAAAACCAAACGAATACTTGTTAATTCTTCTTTATTTTTCGCTTTCATGGCTACTTTCATTGAATCTTTTAGTTGTTGTTTAAGCGTCATTTAAAAAACTCCCTCTTCTAATTCATATTCTACCTATTCCTATTTGTAATTATATCCTACATTCATTACTTTTGAAAAAATAATGAAGTGTGCCTGTATTTGTTCAAAAGACAAACAATTCACTATTCTTGACCGCCACATTTTCCATACTTGAATTCCTCTAAGGTGTCAGTCTGATTCTTAAAATTAAGATGAAATTGATACATCGATTGCTTTTCTATTTTACCAAAACCATTCAAATATAAGTAGAGTGCTACCAATACAATTCAAAACTGTGTTGATGCCAGGTATCTTTTTCAAGTCGGGACCCCTGCCTTATACTCGCGCCTTTGTTATACTAATCGTGTTAAACATTAAGGGGGTTAAGAAAATGGCAATGTTATTTGAACCATTTACAATACGCGATGTTGAATTTAAAAACCGTATCGTTATGTCGCCGATGTGTATGTATTCGAGCCATAACGAAGACGGAATGATTGAGGATTGGCATAAGACTCATTACGCCACGCGTGCAGTCGGTCAAGTTGGCCTGATTATTGTTGAAGCGACAGCTGTACAACCTGCGGGACGTATTTCTGCACAAGATCTTGGCATCTGGAGCGATGATCATGTTGCAGGATTAACAGAAGTGGTCCGTCTCATGCAGCAGCATGGTGCGAAAGCGGGTATCCAGCTCGCACATGCCGGACGAAAAGCGACAGTTGACGGCGATATCTATGCACCTTCAGCAATTGCATTTAATGACAAGTATAAATCACCTTTTGAAATGACTATAGACGATATAAAAACGACTGTCCAAGCATTCAAAGAAGGTGCAATTCGAGCGAAGAAAGCTGGGTTCGACGTCATCGAACTCCATGGTGCACATGGCTATCTTATCAATGAATTCTTATCGCCTTTATCTAATAAACGGACGGATAATTACGGTGGCACTGCAGAAAACCGCTATCGCATGTTACGTGAAATTATCGACGCAGTACGTACCGTTTGGGAAGGTCCCCTTTTCGTCCGAATATCCGCGCATGATTACACTGACGGAGGCATGACGTCCATTGCATACGTCAAAATGGCGAAGTGGATGAAAGAGCAAGGCATCGATCTAATTGATGTTAGTTCTGGAGCGGTCGTTCCAGCTGCAATTGATGCATTCCCTGGCTATCAAGTGAAGTTTTCGGAAACAATCAAAGAAGGCGCCGATATAGCAACAGGTGCCGTTGGCTTGATCACTTCTGGTATCCAAGCAGAAGAAGTCTTGAAAAATGGCCGTGCCGATATGATTTTGCTGGCTCGCGAACTATTGCGTGACCCGTACTGGGCCTATACAGCGGCAAAAGACCTTCGTGTTGAGATTCAGTCACCGAAACAGTATGAGCGAGGCTGGATGTTTTAAAGAACAAAAGCGCAAGCGCCTGTTCAGCCCCGACAGAAGCAACTCGTGGGGCTATGCGCTGGAGTCTAGACGGAAAATCTCTACGTTACTACTTATCCACAGTATGAGATTTTATAATTACCTAGACAACAAAAAAAGCAGTAGCACTACTCCCTATTGGGAGTAGTGCTACTGCTTTTTTTAGTGAGATGCTACTAGAGCCTTCTCTTTGATAGCAATCATTAGCGTATGGAATTTATCCATCTCTTCGAAATGTGGGAAGTGTGCAGATTCCTCGAACCATATAAACTGTTTGTCAGGCGCGCTCAACTTTTTATAGTAGTTGTAAGCATCTTCAGATGGCGTAATATAATCATATCTTCCCATGCAAAGATAAACAGGAACGCTTAATGCGGGGACAGTTTTAAAAAAATTAGAATACTGGATTTGCGGCAGTATCGCATTTTTCGACAACCAGCTACCGAATGCCATACGTATTCCATCCGCCCATGTGTATTCAGGTGCAAATAATATCCCTTTAAGCAGTTCTTTCTGCGTATGACTCTTGCGTTCGGCGCCCCCAAAATCAGTAATCCACTTCTGCTCTAGCCTTGTAACTTTACTATAATCCTTATAAGGGGGAGGTCCAATACTTTCAAGTTCCTTCACCGCTTCTGCATTATTTCGTTTTCGTGCTTCATCAAGTACAAATTGATACGACAAATGTTCACCGAACGGAGCATCTGCAACTTGTCCTATACCTATATAAGCATAGAAATGCTCAGGAAATTGTTGAACTGTCAATGTTGCTAACATACTCCCCCAAGAATGTCCGACTATAAAAATTTTGGGTTGGTTAAATTTATGTTCCAGGTACTTTGTTAGATCGAGTGTGTCTTCAACTAGATTGTCGATTTGTAAATCTTCAACAGTTAGATTCCAATGATAAGACTTTCCAGAACCCCGTTGATCCCAATTGACGACGATGAAATCCTTTTCCAAATCCCTTTGATATTGTCGTGCATAAGCGATTTGAGAGTAGCCTGGTCCGCCATGAAGGAATAGTAAAATAGGATTACGCTGATCATTTCCGCGAATAAGGACCGACTGTTTAATGCCGCCTAGTTCAATTTGTTCAAGCGTAGAGACACTATTTGGAAGCAGTGCTCTGCTTTCATCTCTAATTCGAGGAGTCCAAGACGGAAAAATAAACGCAAGGATGGGTAGGCATAAGAAAAACAATACGTATCGGAAACGTTTGCGTTTAATAATTTTCATGATGAGACAATCACTCTTTCCATTAATTACAGTACTCTAACTATACACTTTTAGCCTAGCGCATAAACGTTCTTTATTAATGATTCCAATAAAAATGAAGGAAAAGGCTATAAACTTGTAGAATATTGCCTATTAAACGAAAATGCTTGAAAGGGTTGGGATGAATGCAGAACTTAACGACAAATGTTCAGAAAGTACAGGAGAAACTACTAGAGTTGGGACATCTAAACAAGGTCGTCCAATTGACAGACAGCGCCCGAACTGCTCAAGAAGCGGCGGATGCCTTAGGATGTAAGGTCGCGCAGATTGCTAAATCAATTATCTTCAAAGTGAACCTCTTTGCAATAAATTACCGAGCATCCGCACAAAGTAGAAACCTCCAAGTAATTAGGGGGATCTAGTTAGGCAGATACACAAAATAATGTGTTTTCCGTTTCATTGAGCCGGCCATTGCCGCACTCTCCACGAAGGCACGTTCCGCACCTTATGATACTTAGGTATTAAGCAATCTGCTCCAAGACGAGTCTCAAGATGTTTTTGGCTGCGTTGACATCGCGGTCGTCTACATAGCCACACCGACAACGGTGAACTCGCTCTCCTTTTGTTTTTCTTACGATTTCTAGACAGTTTGAACATTGTTGAGTTGTGTTATATGGATTGACAAGCAACACTTGCTTACCAGCTTTTGCAGCTTTGTAAGTCGTGTAGTCAATGAGTTTTCTCCATGCACTGTCGACAATACTTTTCGCATAATCATGACTTTTCACCATCTTTTGAATGTCCAAGTCTTCAAATACAAGTAGATCATACGCGTCTACAAGATTCCTTGCTGTTTGATGTGCTGTATCTTTTCGCTTATTCGCAATATGTTCATGCAGCTTTGCTAGTTGATGAACTGCTTTCTTACGTCGATTCGAACCACGCTTTTTCTTGGATACCAATCGTTGCTTCTTCTTTAGTTTGTGCTCCAGTTGCTGTAGGTGTTTGGGGTTATCGTGAAAATTCCCGTCCGACGTGATTGCGAGATGTCTGACACCCAAGTCGATGCCTACAGCACGCTGGTTTTTCTTTTTAAGTTTTCGTGCATTAATTTCACAGGAGAAGCTGACGAGAAACTGTCCATTCTTATGAATAATTTGACATGTTTTCACTTGCCCTTTCATGACCCGATGGCGATTGATTTGTATTTTCCCGATTTTGGAGAGCGTTAAGAAGTTTCCTTCGATCTTGAATCCGCTTTGTGGATACGTAAAAGAGTGGTAGTGATTTCGTCCTTTGAAGCGAGGAAATCCAGCCTTCTCACCTGTTTTCACACGTCTGAAAAAGTTTTGATAGGCCCCATCAAGTCTTTCTGGCACATTTTGCAATACTTGAGAATGAATGCCTTTAAATTCAGGCAACACTTTTTTAAGTGCAGGAAGCTCTTTCTTTTGTGTGTAAAACGACAGGCATTTCCCCTGTTTTTCATAGGCAATCATACGCTGCTCAAGCCCTGAGTTATACAACCAGCGACACAGATTCAACGTATGGTAAATCTGTTCCCGTTGTTCTGGCGTTGGAGCTAACTTAAATTGATAGGCCGTCATCGTCATCATCATCAATAGCCACCCCCTTTCTGTTGTCGATCGATATATTTTTTGATGTTTTCTTCTGAAGTAGACCCAATGGTCTCTAGATAATAGCTGCCATTCCATAAACGGCCTTTCCAGCATTTTTTTCAATTCGGGATATTCCACAAATAGCTTTCGAGCTGAAATCCCTTTTAACATTTTCGCCATGTAACAAGGAGCAATTTTTGGATGTCCTGAGACAAACACATGGACGTGGTCTTGTTCTCCCACTTCGATTTTGTGTAGAATAAAGTCTTTATCTTTCGCGAAGTCATGACAGACTTCTTTTAGCCTTTCTTCAATTTTTGTCGTTAAAAAAGGATGACGATATTTCACAGACCATACTAAGTGATAATTGACGTTATATACGCAGGTTCTCGCGTGAACTAAGTGTTGTTTTCTTATACGCATAGCATACCGCATTTAACCCATTATTCACACTACTTAACGATAGAGTTCAATACATATAGTTCGAGACCTTGCGATTCATCTCCCCAATGAATTAGGGAGGATTCTCGCAAATTAACCTAAAAAGTACAAACCAACCGCTATTGGTTGTTGCGAGTGGAAGCAATCGTATTGATGAGAAATTAATTGCTCAAAGACTAAATGATAAACTAGGTAAAGCCGATGCTGATTTTGTCCGCGAATCCACAGGATTTGTTATTGGCGGGGTTCCTCCATTAGGGCATAAAAACCCTGTGCTAACTTTAATTGACGAAGATCTTTTCCAGTATGAAACAATCTGGGCTGCTGCTGGGCATCCCAAATCCGTGTTTCAATTAACACCTGATGAATTGGAAAAAATGACAAAGGGACAAGTGGTCCCTGTTATATAATGTTTGATAATTACACAAAACCCGATTCTTCCTGCAATAGGTAGAAGTCGGGTTTTTGCTTACATATTTTGACGAAAACACTGCTATACCGGTCGAAGAGGACCCTTATCACCCCGACTACATGTTTAGTACCGAATAACTTCGCCATTTTTCCATTCGAACCGTGAGAAGTCTTCCGCGATATGAAGTGCAGGGAAAATGGCTTCCCCTTGTTTCTGCAATTGCGCCACGTCGCTGGGCATGAAACGGGCACTAATATGATTGGCAATTAGCGTTTTCGCTCCTGCTTCTAGAGCTACCCGTGCTGCGTCACCGATTGTTGAATGGCCATATTCTTTCGCCAGATTTCCCGTCTCTATATCGAACGTAGCCTCGTGAACGAGAATATCCACGTCTTGCGCCAGTTCAACAGCAGCGGAACAATAATTGGTATCGCCTAGAATAGCAATCGTAAATCCTTCTTGCGGTTCCCCAGTGACGTCCGAACTGACTACAACTCGCCCGTCCTCTAATACCACATCTTCTCCGCTCTTCAACTGTTTCAGTAGCGGACCATTTGGTACACCCGCTTCTTTCGCCTTTGCAATGAGTAATTTTCCAGGGAGTGGCTTTTGCTCAATCCGATATCCTAAAGACGGGATAATATGCTGTAAACTTTTCGCGGTTACACGGTAATCGGCATCTTCAAAAACAACGCCTTCCCCGATTTCATGAACAATTAGCTCATAGTTTAAATGCGTGTTGGTCACGCGCAACGTTGTCTTCAGCCATTCATCCAATCCGGAAGGCCCGTATATGTCAAGTCGCTCCTCACCACCAAGGAATGATCGCGAGCCAATCAATCCAGGCAATCCGAAAATATGATCGCCATGCAGATGCGTGATAAATATCTTGGCGATCTTCCGTGGTTTTAGCGTTGTATGTAATAGCTGATGTTGCGTCGCTTCCCCACAATCAAACAGCCAGTAACCTTCTCCTTCAGCCGACAAATTCAAGATGACGGCTGACGTATTACGCATTTTGGACGGCATACCCGCACCTGTCCCCAAAAAATGTAGTTCCATAACGGATATCCACCTTTCATTTCATGCCCCGCTTCACTGTTCCGGGACCGAATTTTTGTTCCAACTGCAAAAGCAAAGTATCCATTGTCTCTTCTTTTACATGTTTTTCAAAATTAAAAATCGATAGCTGTTCATGTAATTCATCCATCATAACCACATTTGAAACGGTAATACCAAGAAGTCGAATTGGTTCGCCATCCCAATGCCTTGTAAACAAATCTGCAGCTTCTTTGTATATATCTTGTTCTTTATAAAGCGGATTAAGGACCGTTCGGCTACGCGTATGATTACGCCAGTCGGCTGTACGTATCTGAATCATAACGACTGTACCGGCTAATTGTCTATTATCAAGACGGTTCGCTACTTTAGACGCCAGCCATTTGAAAACCTTCAGGCATTCATCCAAATCAGTTTCATCTACTGGTAATGTCGTTGAGCTGCCGAAACTTTTTCGTTCGTCAGCAGCTTCAGGGTCTACAAGACGGTAGTCAATACCATTTGCACGTTGGTGTAGACTGATGCCGTGTTTCCCAAAAGACGATTTGATGGTGATTTCATCTAATCTTGCCAAATCCCCGATTGTGTAAATGCCCAACCCATTCATCTTTTTCTCTGTACTCTTCCCAATTCCGTGCATTTCAATAACTGGAAGCGGCCACAAAATTGATTCAATTTCCCGCTTCCGTAAAATCGTTATACCCATAGGCTTTTTCATATCTGAGGCAGTCTTTGCGAGAAACTTATTCGGCGCAATTCCAATTGAACAAGGTAGGTCGAGTTCCTGTAATAGGCGTTGTTGCATAGAGGATGCAATATTGACAGCATTGGTTAATCCACCAATCGCAGTAATATCGATGTACGCCTCATCAATTGACACCGGTTCTACAAGGTCTGTATAGGTTCGGAGCAAGTCAAAAACCGCAGACGACGCGATTCGATACTTTTCGAAGTCAGGCGGGACAATTACTAGTCCCGGACATAGCCGTTTCGCTTCGCCGACGGTCATCGTCGTGTAAATGCCAAGCGCTCTCGCTTCATATGAACACGTCACAAGTATGCCTTTGCGTGCTTTGGGATTACCCGCAACCGCCATTGGGATTCCTTTCAAAGAAGGGTCATGTGCTTGTTCAACGGATGCGAAAAAACTATTCATATCAAGATGTAGAATGACCTTTGCTTGCGATTCACTAAACGTTGTCACGACACATTCCCTTCCCTCATTTTATTTCTCTAATGTTGAAAAAAATGCCATTGAATTTGCTAAGCCAAAAGACGCCTTCACTTAGGTTATTTTAGTTATTCATATGATCAATATAGTTAATTATAACATGCAAAAACCGGACAGATGACGCTGCCCGGCTTACAGTTAACTTTCTTGAGCTAGTTGTGCTTCCACGTACTCGCCGATTTTATCCATCCCAGCAAGCGTTTGGGATAAAATAAGCGGATCGACAACAGTTATCATTCGGTTTTCTAAATTAGCGACTGTCGTGAAATAAGGTGTTCTTGAGTATGCCATAAGTCCCGATGAAGTTAAAGTACTTTCAGGGATATCAAGAATTTCTTTCGCATCCAGAACGAGAAGTCCGATGTATAAACTGCCAGTTTGGACTACCACAACACGTGCATCTTCATATCCTTTTGCAGTTTTACCATAAAGAATCTGTTCAAAATCCAGAATTGGAACAAGTTCCCCTCGAATCCGCATTAGTCCGAGCATATAGTCGGGGAGATGTGGTATCGGGTTTACTTGTTCGAGACGCTCGATTGACACGACATTATCAACAGCAATCGCGTATTCCTCGTTACCACACTGGACAATAACTGCTTTCAAATCACTCATTCTATACCCCGCCTTTTACTTATTCGCTGTTACATGTACGATTTCAAGCAAGAGTTCTGTCAGCTTGTTCAACTCTTCAACAGGCATCCGTTCATTTTTCGTGTGAATTTCTTCGTAACCGACAGCTAATGTAACTGTCGGGATACCTGCGCCGTTGAATACATTACCGTCACTTCCACCGCCGCTAGTCATTAGCTCTGGCGTCAGTCCGATATTCTTGATAGCTTTCATCGCTGTTTGCACGACTTCTGCGTCTTCTTCGAAACTAAATCCAGGATACATAAGCTGAACTTCTGTTTCAGCTGTTCCACCCATTAGTTCAGCAGTCCGCTCAAATGTACGAATCATATGTTCAGTTTGTTCATTCAGCTTTTCTTGATTGATAGATCTTGCTTCCGCTAAAATACGCACTTCATCACAAACAATATTCGTTGCTTGTCCACCTTCAAAGCGTCCGATATTAGCAGTTGTTTCTGAGTCAATGCGACCCAGTGACATTGCAGCAATCGATTTCGCTGCTATATTGATGGCAGAAACTCCTTTTTCAGGTGCAACGCCAGCATGTGCTGTTTTGCCATGGATTGTCGTCCATAATTTCGCCTGGAATGGTGCAGCAGTTACGATGCCGCCCACTTTTTGGTCACTGTCGACTGCATAGCCATATTTCGCTGTAATCAATGTCGAATCCATCTCTTTCGCGCCGACTAGGCCACTTTCTTCGCCAGCTGTAATAATGAACTGAATATCGCCATGCGCCTTTCCGCTTTCTTTCAATGTACGTGCCATTTCAAAGAGGGCCGCAATCCCCGCTTTATCATCTGCGCCAAGAATTGTCGTGCCGTCAGAATAGACATATCCATCTTCACGTAATTCAGGTTTAATACGTTGACCAGGTACGACAGTATCCATATGACATGTGAAATAAATCGGATCGATGCCCACAGCAGTCCCTTTTAGCGTCGCAATTAAGTTGCCTGCACCATGGCCAGTCCGATCGTCAGAATCATCTTCCTCAACGTCAAAACCGAGTGCTTCCATTTTTAGTGTTAAAACATCGGCAATCGCGCGCTCGTTTTTCGTTTCAGAATCAATTTGTACAAGTTCAAAAAATTCTTCAAGCAGTCTTTGTTTATTCATTTAAAGCATCCCCTTAATTATAACGGCATATTACCGTGTTTCTTCTTCGGTCTAGTTTCTTGCTTGTTGCGCATCATGTCAAGTGCTTGCAATAGTTTAATACGTGTTTCACGCGGATCAATAACGTCATCGACCATGCCGTGTGATGCCGCAACGTAAGGATTTGAGAATTTCTCTCGGTACTCCTCGATTTTTTCTGCACGCATTGCTTCCGGATCATCGCTATTGGCAATTTCTCTGGCAAAGATGATATTTGCAGCGCCTTGCGCACCCATAACTGCAATTTCAGCATTTGGCCAAGCATAGACAATATCCGCTCCGATTGATTTGGAGTTCAGTGCAACATATGCACCGCCAAATGCCTTTCGAAGGATAACCGTTATTTTTGGCACAGTTGCTTCCGAATAAGCATACAAAATTTTTGCACCGTGGCGAATTATACCACCATGCTCTTGTTTAATACCTGGGAAGAACCCAGTCACATCTTCAAACGTAATGATTGGAATATTGAAAGAGTCGCAGAATCGGATGAAACGTGCAATTTTATCGGATGAATCAATATCTAGCCCGCCTGCCATAACTTTCGGCTGGTTACAAACAAGGCCGACCGGTTCCCCTTTCATACGGGCCAATCCGACGACAGCATTTCTTGCAAATTCAGCTTGAACCTCCATGAATGAGTCCGTGTCGACGACTTGTTCGATGACCCTCCGTATGTCATATGGACGAATTGTTTCATATGGCACGACGTCCGCTAAATTTGTACGGTAATCATCTGCTTCATCATAAGCCGCAACTGGCGGTTTTTCGTTATTATTTTGCGGTAAATAAGCTAGTAATTTCCGGACATTTTCGAGAACAGTCTTCTCATCTTTACCACGGAAATGAGCATTCCCACTAATCGAGTTATGTACTTTCGAACCGCCAAGATCTTCTGACGATATCTTCTCTCCAGTAACCGTCTCAATTACTTTCGGTCCTGTGATGAACATCTGGCTCGTTTCATCCGTCATAAATACAAAGTCTGTAATGGCTGGCGAATAAACTGCGCCGCCTGCACAAGGCCCGAGAATGACCGATATTTGCGGAATAACACCAGAGTAGATAGCGTTACGATAGAAAATTTCACCATAGCCGTCAAGTGAAACGACACCTTCTTGAATCCGTGCGCCGCCCGAATCATTCAATCCGATGAATGGTGCGCCATTTTTAGCAGCGAGATCCATGACATTGGCGATCTTCATTGCATGCATTTCCCCTAGCGCTCCTCCGAAAACAGTGAAATCTTGTGAGAATAAATAAATCGGCCTGCCGTTAATTTTTCCGTAGCCTGTCACCACACCGTCCCCGGGGCCTACCTGCTTGTCCATACCAAAATCACGAGTACGGTGAACAACAAACGGATTTAATTCAACAAATGAGTTCGGATCTAGCAGTAGGTCAATTCGTTCTCTTGCTGTCAATTTTCCTTTTTCATGCTGTTTAGCAATTCGCTCGTCTCCGCCACCAAGTTCGATTACTCTTTTTCTATCATACAATTCATTAATTTTATCATAGATATCCATTTTGTCAGTCCCCTTTGCCGCTTTTATCACATAGCTCATACAAAACACCGAATGATGATTTAGGATGGAGGAACGCCACTTCTGCTCCGCCAGCACCCGGTTTCGGTTCTTCTTGCAGTAATTGAACACCTTTTTCTCGCAGTTCAGCCATCCTTGAACGAATATCGGTCACGCCGAATGCGATATGATGAACACCTTCGCCACGTTTTTCGATAAATTTTGCAATTGGTCCATCTTCCCCCAGTGGTTCCAATAGCTCAAGCTTAATATTGCCAGCGTCAATGAACGCGACACGCACGTTCTGACTAGCGACTTCTTCAACTGCTAAAAGCGTTAGCCCGAGCGTATGTATGTAATAGTCTAGTGATACATCGATACTTTTCACAGCAATTCCAACGTGGTCTACTTTTCGCATACCAATTCCCCTCCCCCTATTGTACATTTTACCTCATTAAAACGACTATATGTTGTGATATTCATAAATTCTGTTAAAATAGAACTATTAAGCTTAAGGAGTTTTGACTAATGAGCAACCCTAAAGTACAAAAAGTTATCGTTTTAGTAATGGTTGGCGCAATGCTTGCTTCAAGTGTTATGTTCGGTCTTAGCATGATTATGTAAAAACAAAAAACAGTCCGTATGTGCATCTAGCACGTACGGACTGTTTTTTCACTTTATAGTTTTTCTTTTTACAGCTCTTCGCAATATTCCTCGAACTGGCTTTGTAGGTTTGTCACAACGGACATTGGATCATGCCCTTCGATTTCATATCGACCAACTTCAGCTACCATCTTGCCATCTTTCAATAGTACGAATGATGGTGATGAAGGCAGATGATCTTCTCCGAAAAGCATACGTGCTTGTGCAGTTGCTTCTTTGTCTTGACCTGCGAACACAGTTACTAAGTGATCCGGTCGTTTGTCATAATGCACTGCATGTGCAGCCGCTGGGCGTGCGATACCGCCTGCACAACCACAAACTGAGTTAACCATAACAAGTGTAGTACCTGAACGTTTAAAAGCATCCTCAACGAGCTCAGGCGTAGTCAGTTGCTCATATCCACTAGCTTCCATCTCCGAACGTGCTGTTTTAAGGATATCATTCATATAAAGATCAAAATTCATATTCATGTATAATCAAACCCCTCTCTATTTACTTCTATATCATAGCAGGACAGGGAGTTTCCTGCAAAAAATCGATTTCGAAATAAATAATAACTTAGAACGAAACCTTTTCCTGTTTCTTTCGTAAAACTACTAACGACTAATTATTCGAAAAGGAGGGACAAGAAGTGATGGAATTCTGGGTCATCGGTTCGGTATTGGTGATTTACTTTCTTATTATGATTCCAATTCAATATAACAATATTGCAGTAACAAAAAAAGAGTTAAAAGAGTCTGGTTTGACGCATAATGAGACCTATGAAGAAATGAGTTTTGAGCAACAACAGTTACAACTTAATCTGCAAGGCAATCTCTTTAATTTACCGGCCACATTAATTGCACAATTTATTTATTTCTTGCGTCACCGAGGCAACAAAGAGGTTAAATAGGCTGTTGATAATTTGAACAAGGGAATCCTACCTCAATTTCATCGAGGTAGGATTCCCTTGTTCACTGTATGTTTGATCTGTAATTCGTCAGTTCGAACCCAATATCAATAAAAAAACACCCCGGGCATGGTCACGATAACCACTTAGGAGGTGTGTCTTTTGCCCAATAAATATCACCAATTGAATGATGGGCTGTAAATTCATCAGCGGCAATATGATAGTGGAAATTGTAATAGTAGCCGTCTTTTGGCCTTTTTTCAGTACGAACATGGAAACGGATAAGGTCTTTTCTGTCTTCAAGATCATACACATTGAAAATTTTCTCTGAATAGTCCCCGGCAGGCTTTTCACTGATAGCAAGACGACGCTTATGTAGATCCCCGGAACTTGCAAGTGTCATTTGAATGGCTTCCTCAATTTTCGGGAAAATAATGCTGTCAAATTCATCAGCAATTACCGGACCAACTTTCGTACCGAATTTCATGTACGAAAGCTTCTTCGCAGACGTGATAAATAAATCTTCTAGGGAGTCCGAACTGCCTTCTAAACTATCATTGGTTAACGAGTCTTCTAACCCAATCGAATAATCATTACTTTGTGGTGGAGCAACTGCATGCTTGGAAACACCTTTGTCTTGTAAGTTTGTCCAAATTTCATGATTCGGTGAAATGGCACCGAATGTCAAGAGTGCTACGGCAACAATGAGCGTTTTCTGTAACCATTTTTTCACTACACTTCACCCGCAATTGTTATTATTTTTGTTCACAAGTAGTTTATTTGACGAAAAAGTATTGAAAAGGTTTCTTCTTTCTTATTTTCATTGTACAATAAAAATGAAGATAATTGTATGTTTTTTTGAAGGAGGGTATCACTGATGGATGTGAATCTGTTTATCGGTATCGGAATGCTGGCATTGCTCGTGTATCTTAGCTCATTGAATTTCACCCACTAATATCAATAAACGCCGTCGCCCTCAATTTGAGGAGGACGGCGTTTTTCATTTTTCGATAAAAGCGAAATGGAACTTCGTATTTGGTCTGATTTTTCGTTTCATATCAAATTGCTCGAATACGGGTGAATCAAACCGATCTTTCACCACAACACGTCGCTTACATACACGTTGGGCTTGTTCTATCCATTCATCCGTCAGCGTACTATGCACGCCAGCTTGACGCAATGGTGTAAAATTGGTCGATTCCGAAATGGGTGCATGAAACATCGGATCGATATAGACAATATCCCATGATGAATCAGCTTGGAGGCTCAAAAACTCAACCGCTTCGGACTGGATGACTTCGATCCGGGTCATAGCCTGAACAAGTTGCTCCGACTCAGATGGAAACGAACGAAGCCCCCGATCCGTTATGAACGCGACTGCAGGATCAGCTTCTATGCCCAATACTTTGCCGCTTTCACCTGTTATGAAAGAGGCGATGATACTGTCAGAACCAAGCCCAAGTGTACAATCCAGAAACGAATCATCTTTTTTCAATTGAGTTATCTCGATTAGTGGGTCCGTTTCACCTAGCAATAACCGTTTCAATCTGAATGCTGCAGAATTTGGATGAAAGAAAAACGGTTCTTCCATTCCAATACGATACAAATCATAGCGATTTTTCCCCGCCACAATAACATCAGAACCGTTCGTGTTTTGTATTCGGGCAACCGCTTGTTTTTTACGTTCGACAATCGGGTAGCCTAGAATTTCAGACGCTTCTAACGCAAGTTGTAGCGATTGATCATCAGGCCTGCCAGCAGTCGTGATGACTGTACTCATTATTTACAAACTTGATCGAGTACTTCCGATAGATGGTCTTTAATTTGCCCCATCTCAAAATTCTCGATTTGTTCTCTTGGAATAAAGTACGCGAGTGCCCCGTCTTTCCAAAGTGCGATAGAAGGTGAGCTAGGCGGTACTTCCGGGAAATAATCCCGCATCATAGCTGTTGCTTCTTTATCTTGTCCTGCAAATACTGTAAACAAGTGATTTGGTGTATGTTCAGCTTCCTCTAATGCTTCTCTCACTGCCGGACGCGCAAGACCTGCGGCACATCCACAAACCGAGTTGATAACGACAAGCGCTGTCCCCTCGAGTGTCTTCATTCTTGCTTCAACGTCCTCAGCCGTCGTCAGTTCCGTAAATCCATTTTGTGCAAGTTCTTCACGCATCGGTTTCACGATGCCCTTCATGTATTCGTCGTAAGCATTCATATTATTAATCCCCTTTCACTCTATCTAAAATAGTGCTTGTTGTTAACGGTTTTTCTATCTTTCATATTACCTTGTCCTTCATATTATTTCACTAAATAGCGACTAAATTTGGTGAAATTATGATTCCCTTCGAATTGTGGCAGCAGCTGGCACCACACTCTGGGTAACAAAGGACAAACTAAACAATCTCTAGGAGCATATAGGACACAAATATCCCCTTCAACTCCGCTTCGGCGCTTGAGGACGCCTCCCGCCTTAAGCATTATTTCTCATGAAAAATCCTCTCGAAAAAATCCTCACAAATAATTGACCTGTAAAAAAAACTAACGCAACAAATATAACCGCGCCATCTCGGCCAACAGGTTTAAACCAGCCACTCTCATCCACAATAAAATTAGAAGCCAAAAACACTGATAATACGCCAGTTATTATATTCACACAAAAAATGTAACGCAGTTTTACTGCTCCTGATAAAAGACCTGATACTACCACGTACAAAATAGAGCCCGCGAGTAGAAAAGAAGCTTCTTCGTGTTTCATATGCTGTCCATATTCGTAATAATGAAAAAGGAACGGAGCCGGAATTAAAGACACAATCAACCATAGTACTTTCACAAGACCCTCCCTAACAAATTTACTTTTCGCCATCGTCAGGTGACTCTCCTTTGAATAACTCACGTAAACGAGTTAAGGCTTCTTGCTCTTCAAACGAGCTATACCATCTATAATTTTTGTCGTCTAAAATTCGATAATGTTGGCTAATTACATTTTGTTGTAATCGAAAACTCCCTTGATTATCAATTTCTTGCCACCAAACTCTTCCTCCCATTGACTTATCTCTTGGTCTATCTATACCATTATGAGCAATAGTTTCAATTATTTCTAAAGGTTCATCCCCTAAAACTGACCGCAAAATTTCACTATCTCTGAATAACGCACAGACCGCAATTACATTTGCCCAGCCCGATAACGTTCTTCCTTTTTCAATTTGGATAAGTGTTTTTTTGGATATGCCCATAATGTCTGCCATTTTTTCTTGAGAATAATTTTTTTCTAACCGAATAAGTCTAATTTTACTGGAAATAAGTTCAATCATTTGCTCTTTATTCATATGTTACTTCCTTCCCCAAGGTTACTTACGACACCTATTGGTGTAATATTACACTAACAGGGAATAGGTATCAAGATTTACTTTTCCATTATTTAAGATTTTGTCGGACTACTACTTTGAATTTATAGAAAGAGCCACTCAATCGGTTCTTTGTACATTCACTAATTCAATTAATATTCTATCTTGAATCCTAAACACTTTTCCCATCGCAGTAATTAGGTCATAATTAAAACAAGCCATCTTCTCAATCAAGAAAAGATGGCTTGTTTCGTTTTCACCATGGTTCTAGTTGCAGCTAATCTTTTTCATTTCACCTACTTACGAATAAATGACAAGCATTTACTTCCCATCTACCAAAAGGCCACGTTCAATCGCTACATACAAGAGCCCAATTGCATCCGAGTCCGTCAACGTTCCCTTCAATAGCTTGTCATGCCAAGTTGGGGGTAACGGGCCTTCTGCCATCTTTTCAAGTCGTTTTAAAACGGCGCTTGTCGAATTGATAACTGATTGCGATGATGGTTTATACAATTTATTCGCCCCTTCCTTTGGTGATAGTAGCGGACTGCTTCCCTTAGCTGTTAGCAGCTGCAATTTAAAGTAGATAGCCAATCCTTCTGCGATTGCCTCACCTTGGGCTTGCAAATAGTGATTATCCCGTAACTTTAGTATGTCAACTGTTGAATCCATAAAGCCTCCCTCGCTTAAGAATGCCGGCATAGCGGATTCCCGAAGAACGTGGAAGTTGGCACGCTTCATCCCACGATCACTTATCCCCATAGCCATTACAATCCTAGGATGAATAGCGCCCGCAATTTCCATTGACTTTGGGTTCGCTGTTGGGTTGTCCATTGTATATGTTTCAATACCACTATGACTGCCCCATTTATCCGCTAGGGTATTATGATGGATAGAAGCATATACATCGGCTTGCCATTCGTTCGCTAGAGTTGTGCGTGTAGTAAGCGGAACATCTGTCTTACCGGTCGGATCATCCACACGTAGAATTTCCACGTTTTTGTATGTCTTTAGTTTAGCAATCGCGTATTTGGCTACTTTATTGTTAAACGACCACTCCCGCTCGTCATCCGGAGAACGTTTACCAGGTGTATTGAATCCGTGCCCAGCATCAATTACTATTTTTACCATTTTTCGACACCTCCTTTACGTGTCCTATCAAAAAGTATTAGTCTTTTTTAAATTGCCACGGCAATCTAAAAATACCTTTCTATCTATACTATTCACAATGTGTTTGGGGATGGCGGCACTTGTCCGTTTTTGATTAAATATATAGAGGACATGCCAAAAACTAATGTTTTAAGTTGTCCATTTTATATTAAACTAACCCTAGACGTTGGATGTATAGTTGCTTTTAGAATTCTTTGGATTGAATGACTTTTAAACGATTACCGTGATGTCTGGATGTGTAGCGATGCGACTTTTTTCTGTAAATGTATGGTGGTTATTCAACTGTCGCGCTCCAAATGGATACGTACACGAAGGAGGCCACTGAAAAACTTATGTTTTAAATCCTGTAAGTGAGCCTAGATTTAAAAGACGCTATTTCATTCGAAAATCGAACGAAATAGCGTCTTTATCTTGCGTATTCCTTACTCTGTTTCCCCCATTTTTTAATTCTAAGTAACGCTAGTGATTGTTCCATCTACATCAAAAAATCCGATTTTATAGTCCTTACTTTTCTCCTTTTAAAAAAGAGAAAAACCTCACAACGACCCTAAGGCTAACATCACAACCTAACAACCAATACAATAGCTACGACATTGTCCTTAGTTTCGGCAAAAATGTCGCCTTCCATTTTCTTAAGTAGCTGTTTGCCTATATATAATCCCAACCCGTTGCCTGGCTTGTCGCCTACATTTGAGCCCCGCCAAAAGCTTAAAAACATATGAGGCAGCTCATTTTGCGAAATGGATGCACCCGAATTCTCAATTCGGATTAATTGTCGATAGTCTTCTTCATAGAACGATACTTTAATATAATTACCGTCTCCGTATTTAATCGCATTTTCAATAATGTTATCGAATACCTCTACAAGTCTATCCGGGTCCCCTACCAAGAGCTTGTCTCGAGCTGGCTCTATCTCAAAATTAATTTTAAGCAGAGCAAGTTTTTCTTTATTACTATACGTTACCTTTTCAATCCACTCGCTTAAATAAAATTCTCTCGTTTGAATCTCAAAATCACTTAAGGAGGATGTTGAAGTGGTGATAATTTCACCAATCAGCTTTTCAATCTTTTCAGCATTTCGCTCAATGAGTTTGGCGCATTCCTTACGTTTCTTGTCACTTTCATAAAGGTCTTCATATAAGGCAACCGCATATAGCTTAATGGCAGAAACCGGTGTTTTAAGTTCGTGTGAGATGGATGCAATCAGTGTTTGTCTATCCTTTTCAAGTCGTAAATTGGTCTGCTTTTGCGACTCCAATTTCTCTCTGAGCAAATCAAGTCCCCAAATAAATTTTCCGAAGAACCTACTTTTACTCTCTTTTATACCTTGATGTAAATGTCCCTTTGATAATTCAAGTGGCATTTTCTCTATAGCATGAAATGGCTTAATAATTTGTCTTCTTACATATAACAGCATCAACAGAACAGCAGTTAAAGCAATTAGTAGAATACTATCTACGGTCATGATTAGTGACATATTCGAATTCTGAACAGGATAGATTATCCGCAGATACCCTGCTAATTGTTGTCTGTCATAAATGGGCTTGATCATAAAACCTGCTCCATTTCTAACATCTGCACCGTTAAAAAATTGTTCAATCTGTTTTGGCTCTGCATTTCCCGACATCCAATCAAAATCCTGGATATAGTTAGCTTGATCAATCTCAATATCATTTAGCAATACACCATTGTTCATCTGGTTGGCTATGCGATTCGCTTCAATCACATAGCCCTTGTTCGCCTCAGTACCTCCACCATAAAAGACAGCAAAGGAAAAAACGGTCACAAGCCCGATTCCAATGACAACAACCCATACAATTAGACGATTAAATTGCTTCATACTTGTATCCAATTCCCCATACGGTTAGAATTCTTCTTGGTTCTTTGGGGTTCGTCTCAATTTTCTCGCGAAGTTTACTAATATGAACAGTGAGAGTAGAAAGTTCACTAAAGCTATCAATGCCCCATACTGCATCAAACAACCACTCTTTGCGGAGGGCTTTACCTTTATTCATCATCAATAGCACCAATAAATCATATTCCTTGGATGTCATCACAACCAATTCATCTTTGAGATACACCTTCATCGAATCTCTATTTATGGTAAGGTCACCTGCAGAAAGCAATTGTTTGTTGTCAAACATATGATAGCTGCGACGAAGATGCGACCTTACTTTTGCGGTTAACAAATTTACTGAGAAGGGCTTTTCCAAGTAATCATCTGCCCCGAGTTCTAGACCAATAATCTTATTATCATCCCCATGTCTGGCACTCATAATAATGATTGGAAGATTATATCTTTCTCTAGTTATCCTACAAACCGCAAACCCGTCAAGCTCTGGAAGCATGATGTCTAACAACAATAGTTTCACCGGATATTCCGCAAGATATTGAAGCCCTTCTTCTCCACTGGGCGCAACAAATACGCTGTATCCCTCATCTAACAAGAAATCTGAAAGAATCGTAGAAAGCTCCATATTATCTTCAATGATTAAAATATCTACCACTGTTCTACACCTCTCTGACTAGCAACAACGGAAGGCTTACCAGCCCATTTCCATCAGCCAATTGTTCAATCTTCTTTCTCGTTCCCTTACACTCTTTTCATAGCTAAATTTATCTAATTTCAATTCACCTTGAATATTACCATCTACCATATAAAATACCTTATCACTTTGTGCGGCTACCTTCACATCATGAGTGACAATCATAATCGTTGTGCCGTCTCCATTAATCTGACAAAGCTCGGCCATAACTTCCTTTGCTGCCTTAGAATTCAGTGCCCCAGTAGGCTCATCTGCAAATAACATTTTCGGCTTGTTAATCAGCGACCGGCATATACATGCTCGTTGTAATTGTCCACCTGAAACCTCGGTGATGTCATGGCTAGCTAATTTAATAATACCAAGCCTCTTCATAAGCTTATCTGCATCAGCATTCACATCGCTACGACTGCGTTTACTCCCATTACTCTTCAAAGCTTGATAGCCCGATAGAATAATATTATCATAAATAGACAGATTTTTCAGCATATTAATTTGCTGAAAGATAAACCCCATCTTATGCAGCCTTATCTCAGCCATCTGTTTCTCTGAGAGCTTTGAAAGACTTATTCCGTCAAAAATGACCTCGCCAGCTGTTAAGCGATCCATACCACTGACAGTGTACAGCAATGTAGATTTCCCTGAACCAGATGGCCCCATAATTGAAACAAACTCTCCCTCCTGCAAGGTGAAGTTAATATTTCTTAACACATTATTTTGTTGTTTGTTCACGATGTAAGTTTTGCATAAGTTCTCAACAGTTAATACTGCACGCATGACTAGATTCCTCCCGCTCGTTTGATTATTCCTCATTCATGTTCCACACTTGTATTTTTTTGATTTGTCCGCAACTAGAGTAAACCGCTAATAAGACAACAATTACGATCAACAGTGGATACCATACATAAACTTGTAAGGCTACAATATTCATGTCGAACTTCGTTAAACCGAATAAACTAAACAACACGCCTCCTAGTTTTTCTCCAAATACATTCGCAATAAATAGACCCAATACAATGGATGCAACAAGCAGAATTAGAATACGCAAACTTTGCCATAGTTTTACTTGCCCATTCGTAAAACCAAGACTTTTCATAATTGCAATCCCTTGCACTTCTTTGGTAATTAAAAGCCTAACAAAAAGACTCGTAATAAAGAATATTATGAGACTCATAATCGCAATAATTAAGACAATAATCATCTTAAGTTGGCCCATAAACCCTCCAGTCAAATCGCCCATCATATCCATGGAACTTTTGATAGTGAGGTGACCTAACTGTTTTTTCATATTTTCCATAATTAGCGGTTTTTCATCAGCGGGAGCATTTATATTTCCCGTAAATTGATAAGCTGCTACATGTACAGGCTTAAAAGCATCTGATAATCGAACCATATACCCTTCATTGGTAATCGTTTGAAGAGTTCCAGAAATTAGGAAGGCCTGTTTTTTTCCTTCGATATCAAAAACAATTGAATCCCCAATGACTTTGTTGTATTTTTCTGACATAATGCCTGTTATCGCAATTTCATTCTCAAGCTTCGGAGCCACTCCGTCCAAGTAGTCATACTGTATTATCTTAGACTCGTTTTTCGTACCAATAATACGCCTGCCACCCTCGCCATTATCGGGAATATGTTTGGTGTTGAAATAATAATCAGCCGAGATTGTGACGTCGAAGTTCTTGTCACGAAACTCTTGTTCTAACAAATCCATCTCGTTCTGAACCTTAGACATCGAGCCCTCGGATGTCTCTGTTGCTGGGTAAAAATCAGCCTGGGTTGTTCCAAAATAACTAATAAAATTCGGCGCTAGTATTGTGTTGGCTAAATTGATTGGAATAAGAATAATCACAGTGCTTAATACAAATGTAAGAATTAATGTGGAATATCCTTTCATCTGATTTAGCACATCACTAATCGCTAAGAACAAGGCAGTATGAAGAAATTTACTTTTATGAAGAGACGTTTTTCTGGATGCCTTAAAACGCTCCCCGTTATTTCCCTGTCTAATTGCGTCAACCGGAGAAGCCTTATTTATTTTACGAACACACATCGAGCAAAATAATAATGTAACAGCTACAATAGCAACTGTGCTTAATGCAGCGACAACCAAGCTGGTACTGCCAACGGGCACAATTACATATTCCGATACTCTTCGTGACATAATTACCGTGAGAGGAAGGCTTATTGCTAAACCGATTACACCACCCACGGCAGATAATCCAAAATACTTAGTAAGATACAGTCTTCTAATACTGGCATTCGTAAAGCCAATTGCTTTCATAACACCGATTTCCTTGTAATCATCCTGTATCGTGGAAAAAATAGTGAATCGTAAGGTCAAAAAAGAAATAAAGACCAAAAATAAGCTAACAATAAATAAGATAGCTGACATAATACGATCCGTCATAAATGACAGTTCCACAAGCGCTTTGTCAATTTCCATAATGCTTAGAATATCCGACTTTGAAAATTCTATTGAAAGATCAGTTTCACTTTCTTCTGGGCTTTTGACAATACTCCATAACTTAATCCAAGTTTCCTCGGGCAAACTTTGCTTTATTTCATCATAATCATGCTGCGAAATTATAAGTCTTTTTAGGCCAATTAGATCAGATCCCAGAAGCGCATCTTTAAAAAATTCTTTCACTATAAAGGTTTTAGATAACCCTTCAACATCAATTGTGAGCTGATCTCCAAGTTTAATCCCCGTCGTATTCTTAATGTTAATCGGTAATCCTATTTCTCCCTCTTCCACTTTAAATCGTTCATCATTTTGCCCAAAAACATAATTTACATCTACAGGTAGGGTCGTCAAGAAAATACTAATATTTCCTGATAGTTCCTTACTCCCACTTGGAACGGTGAAGGCTTTCGAAGAAACACCAATTTGAACATCAGAGTAGTAAGAACCAATAGAATTCTGACTACTCATCCACTCTTCAATCTTTTTGTCGTTCTCTGGTGTGTTAGAGATCATAATATTGAGATCAGCGACCTGACTTGTTCTAATAAAATTATCTACAGCCGTTGTTGTGGAGACCATTAAATTGGTACTAGTAGCAATAAGTGTTGATGCCAAAGTAATTAGAATAAAGAGCACGGTATTCATAGCCTTTTTACGCTTCAAGTCCTTTTTTAGTATTTTCAGAAACACGGTATAACCCCTTTCTCATTCTGTCTATTCACATTATAAAGGGGTAGTTATTAAATAATCCTAAAGTCAAATGTGAAAAAAACAAAAAAATCGACGCTTCTGTAAAAATGATAGCAATGTAAATACCATTTTAGAGAGGGCGATTTTTATGCATAATGCAAAGATACCTATTTATTGTTAATAACAAATAAAGGTTCCGTAACAAATCAATAGGGGTCTCTTCCATTTATTAATTATTTTAATCCAGCAATGATGTAAAGTTAGTTACTATATTCATCATTTTGGATTCAATGCAACGCTAGTGTCCCCCATCAGTATAACGAACAAATCTAGCGAAGGAGCGACACGAATGAAAGGCAGCCTACTATCACCGCGTCCGGAAGGAGCCGGAGTAATAAAACCTAGGAGGGATGCTAGTTCAATTCCTCTCGAGTGACCTTCTGGTGGACTTATTGCTTGAGGCTCTCACCAATCGACTAAACCGCGTTGAAATAACATCCCATTTATTAAGTGCCGACTATATAGTTAGTTAATACTCAAGACTTTTTGAGTTTATTTTTGTCAAATGGCAAACCTAATTGCTTCCTATAAAAGTTGAAATTTAGTTCGACGTGTCGTAATAATCGTTTATTTTTATCAAATAACGTTAAACTATCTTCGTAGTGTTCCCACCTGATGTCCTTTTTAATGGCCCAAATAATCGAATCTAAATCAGGATCAACTAGTTCATAGTTCCTTTTTATAACGTCTTCAATTTCAAAAAAAGATTCTTTTGTAATCCCGTCATATCCGTCACCAGGCACAGTAGCTGCTACGAGTAATTTTAATACAGGGGTATAAACATTTTTCAAGATTTCTGTTTTATATTTTACCGCTTCGTTTCGTATCTCTTTCATTAGCTGAAAATGATAGTTAAAAAAACTTGTGATAATGATTGTAATTGAAGAACTGACTAACGCAATGATGACTTCTTTCACTGCCCTCTCTCCTAACGCTTCTATTCAACCGATATAGCCATTATATTCAGGTCGAGTAATGCAGTGTGTACAATCACCAGGTAATAGAAACAGCCGCCTACTCAATTTGAGCGGGCGGCTGTTATATTTGTTGAAAGAAAGAACCCCATTGAATTCTCTGCGACTAGCCCTTGAAAAGCGCCTTCGCTTAGATTATATAGGTATTCATTTGTTCATTATATATAGTTAGTTTTGTTCAACTTTGACTCTTGAAAGTCCAAAATACGCGAGGACTGCAATTAAACTTGAAGCGAAGATAATAGCTCCCATCGGAATTGCGGTCTCTTCGCCTGCTATTCCAACAAGTGGTGCCGTGATTGCGCCTAATATGAATGGCAGTAATCCAAGTAATGCCGATGCACTACCCGCAATATGCCCTTGCTTTTCCATCGCGAGTGAAAAGGAGGATGTCGAAATGATACCAATCGAAGCGACGAAAAAGAAGATAGGTACAACGATTGTAATAAGTGGTCCATTCATTAAAACTGCAATCAATAGCAGTGTACCTGAAGTTATAGAGATAAATAAACCCGATTCCAAAAAACGTTTTTCTGAGACAACACCCGTTAAGCGTCCTACTACCTGGGTCCCAATAATTAGTCCAAATCCATTCATACCGAATAATAAGCTGAATTTCTGTGGTGAGACTCCATATATATTTTGATAAACGAAGGGTGTCCCGGCGACATAAGCAAAAATGCCGGCCATGATGAAACCTTGCGCAAGTGCATACCCCATGAACTGTTTATTTTTCAGCAGCGACAGAAAGTTTTTTAATGTATGAGAGAGGTTACTTGGAACGCGCATTTGTTCCGGCAATGTTTCATCCATTCTCCATAGGACAATGACAAATAGCAAAAAGCCGATTGCGCTTAAAACAGCGAATACACCAGTCCACTCAGTAAACGCAAGAATACCTCCTCCAAGAACTGGTGCGAGGATTGGCGCCAAGTTATTAATCAGCATGAGTAAAGCGAAAAACTTCGTCAATTCTCGTCCGCTATATAAATCTCGGACGACAGCCCTTGAAATAACGATACCCGCAGCCGCGGCAAAGCCCTGCAAGAAACGTGCTGCAATGAAGAACCCGATATTCGGGGAAAATACACATAAAATTGATGCGATGAAATAGGCAATAAGTGCAATAAGCAACGGCTTTTTCCGTCCGTGGACATCACTCATTGGTCCAAGAATAAGTTGACCTAACCCGATACCTAGTAAGCAGGCAGTTAAACTCACCTGTACATAGGTAGCAGTGGTGCCAAAAGCACTTACAATTGTAGGGAATGAAGGTAAATACATATCTATTGTTAATGGACCCATCGCTGCCAGTGTTCCTAGAAGTAATGCAAACCGTATTCGTTTATTTCCTTTAAGTGGTCCCATGTTCAATAACGACCTTTCTATGATTGAAAAAACTCCCTATGTATGTGATGAAATCTCTACAGATGAATCACAAGTATTCTACTATATTACCAAAACGCCATATAGTAAAGAAGGATGATTTAGTTTCAAACCATCCCCACTAATTAATCAATGAAATCAGCATTATTTAAGGAATTCTTTATAAGCGATAACCTTTAATGCTAGAATTTCTTCATCTGTGAGCTTTCCTTCAATATTTTTTAACAGCTCTTGTATTTCCTCATTCGACATTCCCTTTTGGGCGTTAGATTGAATAGCTTGAAGTTCACTGTAACCGATTTTTTTAATTAATACTCTTGTTGCCTGCTCTTTTGTTGTAAAAGGAAGATTACTTTTTTCAACATTTGCACCTTCTTCAATGAAACGCATTAATTCAGGGTCATTTGCTACCAGTTGTTTAATTTCGTTTAACTGTCCGCTATTTTCTAATTCAGCAGTTACAACGTTCAGTACTTTATCGGAAGCGATATTGGTTCCGACATAATAGATCCCATACCCAGCTCCGCCAATAATTAATACGATAAGGAAAAGGATCTTCAACAGCTTCATATGTCTTCCTCCTATTTTTGATAGCTTAGGAAACTATAAAATCACGTACTGTGGATAAGCTGCAACATAGAGATTTCAAGTCCAGACTCAAGCGCTTTTGTTCTTTAGAAAAAACGTTAGCAGAATGCAAGTTTTCACATCCACTAACGTTTAACATATTGGTAAATGCAGTCGTCACATTACTCTTTTGAAGCCGTACGCGCCTCTGTCATTTGTTTCCAAACAGAACCTTTGGCATCTTCGCCTTCAGCAATTCGTTCAATTGCCATACGGATTTGGAGTTTAACTTCAAACTCCGGATCGTTTTCAGCCTCTTTCAAAGCAGGCAAAGCCTTGTCAGTTCCTGTTTCGTATAAAAACATAGCCGCACGCCAGCGAACCAGTTTATTTTTATCATTCAATGTTTCGATTGCTACCTGTTCGAACCCTTCGAAACCAAGGTCGCTCATGCAGTCTCCCGCCGTCCGACGCACGGCCCAACTTTTATCTTTAAGTGCTTTTTCAACATACGGAATGACCGCGTCGTCTTCAATCATACCAAGATAGACCGTTGCGAGACGTCTAATTGACATCTTTTCATCGTCCAGAGCCTGTTCAAGAAGTGGTGCATCCGACATGTCTGGGTCAGGGATTTGATCCAGCAGTTGGAATCTAGTTTCCCATTGGTCCACTGAGAACTCCTCTAGCGAAATTTTTCTTCCGCGCTGGATACTTTCACTTTGTCCTTCATTCGCCTGACGGATAATAGCTAGCAAACGTTCTTCTGGATACGCCGCCTCTATCTCTAGAATAACCGTTTCACCGATTTCAGCTTTTTCTCCGTAACGGATTCCATAATCTGCCCATTTACGCAATAATATATAGTTCTCCACTTCACGACCATGAACCTTTTCCATCGCTTGCACAAAGCGTTCACTTAGTCCGAACCGTTCTTCGGATTCGCTATCGAACACTTTCACTTGAAGAGGGATGTCCTTGTAAGTTTGAACGTGTACGTATACTTCCCCGTAACTGTCGTCGATTTCTTCTACGGATTCCGTCTGCTCACTTTTCTCTTCATTGAAAACAGCCTGGACGTCTGCAAGAATTGATTCCCATGCGACATTACCAATTCGCTCGACCGCCATGAAGTTCATGACGTGATAGATTCCTTTTACGCCATTAATGTTCAATAAAGCTGAAGCTGGATAGGACGCTGTTTCTGCATCATTTTTTTTATAATTATGGCTCGTCCCTTTTGGTAATTCTGTATCGAGCACGATTTTCATGGAGTTAGGACTTGGTGTTGGTTCAATGGTTACGATTTTCATGTTTATTTGCCCCTTTCGTTAGGACTTATTTAATTCTTGTAAAAAAGACCAACGTTCAATGAGTGTTTCGTATTTACCATTCAGTTCGTCAAGTGTTGCCGTCAGTTCTCTTAGTTTATCGTAATCTGAGCCAGTGGATGCCATTTCTGCCTCCGTTGCTTCGATTGACTTCTCTACATTTTCGATAGCTGATTCAATTGTTTCGTACTCTTTCTTTTCAGCGTACGTCATTTTCTTTTTTGGTTCCTGCTGAACTGGCGTTTCTACCTCAACGATTGGCTCATGTACCACTTTTTCTTTAGGCACATAGGTTTCGAGGAAGTCAGAATAGATACCAAACCATGTGTCGACATCCCCTGATCCATCCATTACCCATAGTTTTGTTGACGTTCGATCTAGGAAGAAACGGTCATGCGAGATTGTGATGACAACGCCTGGGAATGTATCGATGAACGTTTCCAGTACAGAAAGAGTCTCAAGGTCGAGGTCATTCGTCGGTTCATCCAACAGCATGACGTTTGGTTGTTCCATTAGCAGTTTCAATAGATAAAGTCTTTTTCGTTCGCCACCTGATAATTTACCGATGGGTGTCCCGTGTGCTTGTGTGGGGAATAAAAACCGTTCCAACATTTGCGAAGCTGAAATTCGTACACCATCAGCGCCTTCGATATCATTCGACGTATCACGAATGTATTCGATAATCCGCTTTTTCTCATCCATAAGTGGCGCGTGTTGTTGGAAATGAGCAATTTTAACCGTCGTTCCTTTGTCAATGATTCCGCTGTCCGGTTCACTTGCTCCAGAAAACATATTTAATAATGTCGTTTTTCCTGCCCCGTTAGGTCCGACAACCGCGATCCGATCACCTGATTGAAGGATACTTGAGAAATTATCAATGATTTTTCTTCCGTCGAACGACTTAGAGATGCCGACTGCTTCAATCACTTTCTTACCAAGGCGTGTCGACTTAAGCGCGACTTCCATTTCTCCACCCGTGTCATCTTTTTTGACTTTCTCCGATAGGTCATCGAAGCGGTCAATTCGTGCTTTTTGCTTTGTCGATCTCGCTTTCGCGCCTCGTCTAATCCATTTCAGTTCTGAACGATAGCGATTTCGGAGTTTATCGTCCGTCGATGCAGCCATCTCCGCGCGAATGGCTTTCGATTCAAGATAATTCCCGTAGTTACCTGTATGTGAATATAACGTTTTATCTGCAAGTTCATAGATATTGGTGGATAACTCGTCCAAAAAGTAGCGGTCATGGGTAACAAAGATGACAGCTCCTTGTTCATTTTTCAAGTAATCCGACAGCCACATAATTGAATCGACGTCGAGATGGTTTGTCGGTTCATCGAGTAGCAAAAGGTCGGCAGGCTCAATCAATACTTTAGCAAGTGTTACCCGTTTTTTCTGTCCGCCTGAAAGCTCGCCCATCTTCTTATCGAACGTTTCGATACCAAGTTTCGACAAAATAGTTCTTGCTTTTGAGTTAATATCCCAACCAGATAGATCGTCCATCTGGATTTGGAACTTTGAATATTGTTCCTGATTTAGTGTAGATTCCGGATCTGCCGAAAGTGCTTGAAGTGCGTACTCATACTCCAAGTTGACCTTGATAATCGGTGCGTCACTCTCGAACACCGTTTCCATCACTGTAAGTTCCGGGTCAATTGCTGGCTCTTGTGGTAAATAAACAATGCGGTATCTATTCGGATGTTCGGCCGAAATCGAATCAGCTTGTTCGACCCCTGCAATGATTGATAATAAAGTCGATTTGCCTGTTCCATTGATGCCGAGCAGACCGACTTTTTCTCCGCTTATGACCGTAAACGCTATATTTTTAAACAATGTTTTCTCCCCAACAGTCTTCGTGAGGTTTTCGATAATCAATTGACTCATAACAACACTTCCATTTCTAATATGTACCTCATCCTATCATAGCCGATTTACCTTACTTTTTAAAAGAGTATTGTACTATCGCATGTATCTTATTAGTTGAAATATGCATGTTACGCGAGAATTATTGTTCCGAATTCCACAAAATGGTACGATTCTATTCATAAGAATTCTGCGAAAGGATGTGATGATCATTCGTTTGACAGTTAATGAATCCAAGAACTATGACGAAGTTGAAATCACTATTAACTGCCCACAAATTGACAATGTGCTTGAACGGTTAATTAAGCAGATTAACCAACTACACAGAACTTTAACGGGAACAAGAGATGGGCGGACATATTCCCTTTTCGTTGATAACGTGTATTACATCGAATCAATTGATAATCGTTCGTTTCTTTACAGTGAAAAAGACGTTTATGAAAGTGACTTAAAGCTATACGAGATTGAACAAGTGCTGACAGGAACACATTTTATTAGAGTTAGTAAAAACTTAATTGTCAATACAGTGCTGATTGACAGCGTCAGGGCTTTATTCAACGGTAAGTTTGAAGCATCTTTGATGAACGGTGAAAAAGTAATTGTGAATAGACATTACGTCAAAGCTTTTAAAGAAAAGTTTTTAACGTGAGGAGGAAATCATATGGACCTAGTCAAGCACTACATTTCGGCAAGCTGTATTTCATTCACATTCAGTAGTCTATTTTATCTTCTTTTTAGTTGGTTAAAAGTCTTTCCGCCAATGGATGAAGCAATGATTGTTCATATGCTGTTTATTTCAATTAGCATTATCTGTTTGATTTTCATTACGCATCAGTTACCCATCCAACATCCGCTGATCCTAAGATTAATTGAATTACTAGATGTCATCATTGTACTTCTTGTTGCAGGTGCAGTTTTCAAAGTTTTCCCATTCACTTGGTATGATACTCCGTTCATTATCACGACTGGGATATTGACTTATATCGTTGTCATTGTCGTTACATTTATGGGTAATCAAATGAGTGCTACACAAATTAACGCGGCCATTGCTGGTAAAAAAAGGGGTGCTTCTATTGACTAACATAATTGAAGTAAATGGATTATCGAAATCATTTGGGAATATCACAGCTGTAAACGATATCAGTTTCTATGTAGAAAAAGGTGCTCTCTTTTCTTTTTTAGGAACGAATGGCGCTGGAAAGTCGACGACCATTTCAATTCTCTTGACACTCCTGCAGCAAGACAGTGGTTTTGTTATTGTAAATGGTTATACTGTGGGCAAAAACGACCGAGCCATTCGCCGAGAAATCGGAGTTGTATTTCAAGAGAGCTTACTTGATCCTTTATTGACCGTCAAAGAGAATTTAGCGATTCGGGGATCTTTTTACGGAATGACGAGGCAAGAGCGTAGCATTGCAATTAATCGAGTTATAGATATCGTGGATATACACTCTATTTCGAATCGACCTTACGGGAAATTATCGGGTGGACAACGACGACGAGTGGATATCGCGCGCGCCCTTATTCATAAACCTAACATTTTAATATTGGATGAACCGACAACAGGTCTTGATCCGCAAAGTCGGAAAAGCATTTGGGCAACCATACTCCAACTACAAAAAGAAACAGGCATGACTGTTTTTCTAACTACACATTACATTGAAGAAGCAGCGAACTCGGATTATGTCGTTGTTATGAAAGATGGTAGCATCGTTGCAAAAGGCACGCCCGAACAGTTGAAAAATGACTATTCAACGGATTTACTGACGATTTCTACGGAATGGGCAGATGAACTGCGTAGCTTGCTCATGTTAGATGGTTTGGATTTCGATGAAGAAAAGTCGCTTTTTCACATCCGCCTTAGCCATACGACGGATGCGATACCAATTTTAGCGAAATTCACTTCCTTCATCTCATCTTTTGAAGTAAAGAAATCCAGTTTGGATGATGTCTTTATTGCTATCAATGGAAAGGTCGTGAATCAGGATGATAGCATTCGCTAAACGGAATATCTTATTGTACTTTCGGGATAAAACCACTGTCTTTTTCTCGCTTCTAGCCGTCATTATTTTAATCGGGCTGTACGTTTTATTCTTAGGTGAAATGACCGCCAAAGGGCTTCCGGACTTCCCCGCAAAAAAGGCAGTCCTCACTACCTGGTTCATCGCTGGAATCCTAGCGGTAACCTCAATGACGACAACACTTGCTTCATTTGGCATCCTGGTTGAAGATCGCGCAAATAAAAAATATATGGATTTTTACTCTTCTCCTATTTCAAGATCGAGGTTGGTGGGTGGCTATATCATCAGTGCGTTGGTTGTAGGATTCATCATGTGTATGATCACACTCCTTGCTTCAAATGTATTTCTCTTCGTTTCTGGAGAAGGGGTACTGTCGGTCGGTAAAATGATAGCGGCAGGCGGCGTAATTATCTTATCCGTATTGGCAAGCGGATCGATGGTGCTTCTTTTGGTTTCCTTTTTCAAAACGTCAAATGCATTTGCCGCAGCAAGCACGGTCATTGGAACACTTCTTGGATTTTTAGCTGGCATCTATATTCCGATTGGTGGCCTACCTGATTACATCCAAGCAGTTGTCAAGCTTTTCCCGGTCTCCCATTCAGCTGCCCTGTTTCGGCAATTAATAATGGAGGCGCCCCTTCTAGAGGCCTTTTCTACAGCTCCAGTCACTATGAAACAAGCATTCGAAATCGATATGGGCATGTTATACGACATTAACGGAAAAAAAACTACCCTGTTATTTAGTATTATGTATCTCATTGGTACAACGTTGTTGTTTTTCGGACTATCCCTTCTTGTTATGAGAAGGAAAAGTAAATAAGCTTGAGCGTGCATAAAGAGGGGGATTCCTCTTGTGCACGCCCAAGCTTATATGTCATTCATTAATTCACTATGCGACCCGTTATACCTTTTGCTTCCCAGTAAGCATCCCGAATTTGGACCTTTTGAATTTTACCGGATGCTGTTTTTGGTAGTTCATCGACAAAAGTGATACCTGTTACGGCTTTGAAGTGGGCTAATCTTTCTTTGCAGTAAATGATGATTTCTTGTTCGGTAGCGGTCAAGTTTTCGCGTAGTACGATATAAGCGTGTGGGGTTTCTCCCCACCTCTCATGCGGAACAGCGATAACAGCTGCTTCGAGAACTGCCGGATGTCCATATAATACGCCTTCTACTTCAATTGATGATATATTTTCCCCGCCACTAATAATGACGTCTTTTTTCCGGTCGACAATATTGATGTAGCCATTTTCATCAATGGTCCCCATGTCTCCTGTCAGAAGCCGGCCGTTTTGCAACGCTTGTTCAGTTGCTCGATCATTTTTCCAGTACCCCTTCATTATGCCGTGGCTAAGCACTGCCACTTCCCCTACCTGTTTGCCATCCTGGACAACTTCATCCCCGTGCTCATCGAGGATCCTAACATCGCTTCCAATCATTGAGTAACCTGCTTTCGCTTTCAATTCGGTCTGTTGGTCTTTTGACAAACCTGTCAAATGCGAGCGAATCGTTGAAATCAGGCTAAGGGGTGAAGATTCCGTCATGCCATATACTTGTATGAACTCCCAGCCTAGCTCTTCTTCAACTCTGACGATGAATGCAGGAGGCGGCGCAGATCCTGCAATCACCACGCGAATGTCTTGAGTGATGACCGGATGATACTGATCATGATACAGTAGCAATGCATTTAATACGGTTGGTGCCATATGCAAAATGGATACTTTATATTCTTGTAGTGCTCTAAAAATGGATTCAGGTGTCGATTTTCTTGAGCAAATATGTGTTGCACCATTTGCAGTGTAGTAAAAAGGAGAGCCCCAGCCATTGACATGGAACATTGGAAGCACGTGCAAATAGACATCCGAGTCAGTGACCCTCAAATGGTGCATCGTACTAAGCGCATGTAGATAATTATTACGATGCGTCAACATGACCCCTTTTGGATCACCCGTTGTTCCACTCGTATAAAGCAAGCTACAGACATCATTTTCAGACAGTTCAGCGCGATCAAATGAAGCAGAAGAATAACTAGCCAGCCAGTCGTCATAGCCCGTTTCTAGTGTTTCATGATCTTTATAATGAACAATAATATGCTTAACTGTTTTAAATTGATCTATCACAGGTTTAATTAATGCATAAAGATCTTGATCTACAAAAAGCACCTTAGATTCGCTATGATTCAAGATAAATAGATAGTCTTCAGGTTTCAATCGTATATTTAGCGGTACCATGACGGCGCCTACTTGAAAAACACCATAGAATCCTTCCAGCATTTCTAGCGAATTCCCTGCTAAATAGGCGACATGGTCTTCTTTTTGAATGCCTAAATCACGCAGACCACGAGACAGCTGATTGACTCTTTCATTCAGTTCAGCATATGTAAAAACACGACCTTCACAACGTACCGCATCTTTCTTCCCATATAAAGCAACTGCCCGATCGAGGAATTGCGGCAACACCAATGGTATATTCATCCAAATCACCTCATCATTTTAATATAGTATATACCGTCTGGAATCTTCTGTCACCACAAAGTATACACTTTTATGAATAATTAGTTTTATTAAATGAAACATGCAAAAAAATCTGTCTTGATTGCCTGATGCAGACTATCAAAACAGACTTTTTTCACCTTACTAGATAATGATTCCAATGAAAAGCGCTTAGGGGCTGCTTACCTGAGTTCACATACGTAATTCAACCTATAACAGTTATACAAGAACAATCCATAGCAACATCGTAACTACAATCGTTGTTACGCCCTGTAACAGCGTTGCCATCGTTTGCGCCTTATACGCATCTGTCACTGTCATACCACTGAATTCGGTGACAACCCAGAAGAAACTGTCGTTCACATGGCTGACAGTCATCGCTCCGGCCCCTATCGCCATGACAACAAGCGCCAATGGAATAGCTCCTTCAATGCCTAATGAAGGCAACAGTGGTGCTATTAATGTTGACGTGATGACAAGTGAAGCAGTTGAAGAACCTTGGGCCGTTTTCAATGC
The DNA here is from genome assembly GCF_017347095.1 of Sporosarcina sp. E16_8. Taxonomy (GTDB): domain Bacteria; phylum Bacillota; class Bacilli; order Bacillales_A; family Planococcaceae; genus Sporosarcina. The sequence goes on from NZ_JADPRZ010000005.1 coordinate 135,726, forward strand.
CGCTGCGATGATAAAAGGAATAAGCAGGAACAATGCACCACCAGCTAACGCGTCCATTTTCATATTTGCGATTAGATCTGCAACACCTGAATTTGAAATAACTTTCCCGAATGCTCCTCCCGCTCCCGTAATGAGTAGAATAGGAGCTGCTTGTTTCAGCGCTTCACCAATCCAGCCTGATAAGGTTTCTTCATTAAATTTAGGGAGTAAAAGAAATGCTGCTAATACCCCGAATAACAGCGCAACAGATGGTGCTCCTAAAAATCGTAGAAAGTTGATCATACCTGTGTCTTCACCAGTAAGAGCTGCTATTGATCCGGTTCCAATCAAAATAATAGGCAGGACAATCGGAAGGAACGACTTAAAAGTAGTAGGCATTTCTCCAAACGACTTCACAATTTCTTCGTAATTCAGCCCGCCTTCCTCTGTATCTTCTGGCACTTCGATTTTAGAGGCGACTTTAACTGCCCATAAATAACCAACGATAACCGCTGGAATCGCAACTAAAAGTCCAATTAGAATAATGGTCCCTAAATAATTTTCCGCACCGATATTACCCGCTGCAGCAATTGGTCCCGGTGTTGGTGGCACTAATGTATGTGTCGCATACAAACCGGTTGCAAGTGCAACTGACATTGATGCAATCCCAACTTTCGCCCGTTTTGCAAGTGCTTTTTTCAAACTTGATAATATAATGAATCCTGAATCACAAAATACTGGAATTGACACAATAAACCCAATAAGTGACATAGCCAGTTGAGGGCGCTTTTCACCAATCAACCGTAAAACGACTTCCGCCATACGATACGCCGCACCAGATTTCTCTAAAATAACACCAATGATTGTTCCGGCAACAATGACAATTCCAATCGACCTCATCAATCCGCCAAAACCGTCATTAACGCTTTCTACGACTGTTAATAACGGCATGCCAGAAGCGATTCCAACAAAGAATGCGCCAAGTAACAAAGACAAGAATGGATGAACTTTTAAAACAGCCGTCAATAAAACAATGAGGACAACACCAAGAGTAATAACCCAAAATAACATCCCTACACCCCTTTTATTTTGTAGTCAAGTAATCTTCCATTACCTTCTTCGTTTTTGCTCTTAAATAATGACTTGCATGTTCAATAGACTCTTTTGATGAAACCGTTCCGTCCGCAATTGCATGAAGTTCGCTATACATCGACACCAATAGATTTCTGCTTTCTTCATCCAATGCACCTGAAATGAGAATGACAGGCTTCCCTTTCTTCTGCGCTACTTTAGCAACGCCAAATGGTGTTTTACCCGATAACGTCTGACTATCCGTTTTGCCTTCACCTGTAATAACTAGGTCGGCATCCATTACATATTCATCAAACGAAATTGCATCTAACACGACTTGAATACCTTGTTTCATTTCGCCGGGAAAGAAAGCTTGAAAAGCACCTCCTGCACCTCCAGCCGCACCAGATCCTTTTTTTTCGTGGAGAGAAATACCAGTTAGTTGTTCTACTACATTGGCTAACTTTGTTAAATTTCTATCGAGGATATCTACGACTGCCGGGGAAGCTCCTTTTTGAGGACCAAAAACAGCAGAAGCGCCATCAATCCCGACAATTGGATTTTCTACATCACAAGCTATGAGGAAGTTGCTTTCTGAAATTCGTTTATCAAAGTGAAGCATGTCGATTGTATGGAGGTCTCCGAGTGAGCCTCCACCCCTCGCCAGTTCCATTCCTTCATCATCAGCAAAGCTCATTCCGAACGCCTGCAACATGCCAACACCACCGTCGTTCGTTGCACTGCCACCAAGCCCGATAATAAAATTACGTAAGCCCGCGTCAAGCGCATGAACAATTAACTCACCGGTGCCATACGTAGATGTAATTAGTGGATTTCGTTCATTTTCCTGCAAAAGCATTAACCCAGAAGCTTCCGCGATTTCAATAACACATACTTCTTCATCGCCTAAGATGCCATAACTCGCCTCAATTTTCCGGCCAAGCGGATCTTGCACAATGACAGATACTGTCTTCCCACCAGTAGCTCCAACCAAGCTGTCCATTGTCCCCTCCCCACCATCAGCCGCAGGAAGCATTACCGTCTCGATTGAGGGGTCAGCATCGCGTATGCCTGCTGCCATCGCTTGTGCCGCTTGAACGGCGGTCAAACTACCTTTAAATGAATCTGGTGCCACGACAACTTTCATAAATATCTCTCCTTAACTAAAGCGCTTACATAGAGTATAGTGGTAAGATTCTGAAAATACATTATACTAAGTGTATAGAATCATTCAGAATACTTGCAGAGAATTTATACACGGGGGATAGAATATGTTAACAAAGCAACTTGCTGATGAAATTGTTGAGCAAACCATGATTCGATTAAACCGTAATTTGAATGTCATGGATACAAATGGAATGATTTTAGCTTCTGGAGAAGAAATACGAATCAATAAAATACATGAGGGTGCAGCATATGTAGCAAAAACGGAGGAAGTTTTGTGGATAACGGACGATAACATAGCGGAATGGTACGGCACAAAACCAGGTGTTAACATGCCGATTCATTTCCAGCAACAATTGGTTGGTGTCATTGGGATAACCGGTAACCCTGCGGAACTCCGAGAGATTGCAACACTTGTACAGTTAACAACTGAAATGATGGTTCACCAATCACTCATCACTTCACGCGCAGAATGGAAACGAAAGCTGAAGGAACTTATATTCGAAGAATTAGTGAGTGGTGAACCACTTTCACTGATTGTTAAAGAGAGGCTTTCCCTTTTGGAATTTAGCACAATAAGCCCGTACTCAACACTATTAATTGAATTTGAAAATTTCCTACCTTCCTCACAAAGAATTATTGAAAAGTTGGAAGATCAATTTGAAAAAAATACCGTTCTCATTGGGCATTCGCAGTTGAATGAAGTATTTATATTAATAAGCGGAATGACGGGAACTAATCTGAAGAGGAAGATTTCTACATTACTACCTACTTTGCAGAAAGACACTTTTGTGAGAATCGGTGTTGGCTATACCGTCAATTCTTTAGATGAAATTCGCTATTCCTATACTACTGCTAAAAATGCACTTCAATTTGCAAAACCAACACAACATCTTATCTACTTTGAAGACGTCGAATTATTGGCTCTGCTGAAAAGAAACACCTCATCTACTGAAACAACCCAGTTTTCCAATAGGGTATTGAATGGGTTGAATGCACAATTGAAGCATTCACTATCCGTCTACTTTTCTTGCAATCAGAACAACACGATAGCGGCCACAACCTTAGAAATTCACCGTCATACATTGACATACCGGCTACGGAAGATAGAAGAACTAAGTGGCTATAATCCTTCAATTTTTCACGATGCAGTATTATTGAAAATGGCACTTTTACTAGATGAAAAATAACACGTCTGTCGATTAACTAAAAATATCCAGTAAAAAACATACTAAAAGCAACTAGACACTGCTTATATAGTTGCTTTTAGTATGTTTGGATTGAATGACTTCTATAGGATTTCCATGATGTCTGGATATGTAAGGATGCGTATGGGGCATATTCATCCATTGCGCTCCAAATGTCTAAGTGCACTAGGTGCAGATGCTTTTTGTGACGAAAGAATAGTGGTGCTTCTTATCTGAATAAGAGCCGCCAAAGATGCAACTTTGGCGGCTGAAACTTTATCTATGTTTTTTCATTTTTCACTAGGTTTTTATTCAAATAAATGGTTGATCAACAGATGTGAAGAAATAACTATTTATACATTTCCCCCCTTAAGTCTCCATTACCTAAGGGGGGTTTTCATGTTATCTCTATTCCGTTTTCTCAATCACCGTTCTACCTCCAGAATACAATCCGCTTGCAGATAAGCCCATCATCAAACCGACGAGTACACCAGCTTTAATATCTGCAGGATAAATGTAAATTATGCCCCCTACAACACCGAAGATGAGAGCCATGATAGGCAATAACCGCCTTGGCATGCCATACATCTTTAACAAAGACACAATTCCAATGATAAGTGGAATTAAGACGACATCATAGATTTCCACCATTTCTCCTCCTAGACTAATTAGTCGGCAGTTGAGTAACTGCTTAAAAGGTGAATCAATACTCTTTTCGTCTATTAAAAATTATAAGACGCCCTATGTACTTGGTCGTCCTTGACCAGTCACTCTTTTTTTCCGACATCCCTTCTTCACTTTGTATTTAATCTTGTTTCACTCTATGAAAGCTACCGTGTGCGCATGTATAGTAAACTATTTAATTTTAATAATATAACTAATTGTTTTTATCAGAATATCTATTTTATAGATTATGAATATTCCCTCCAACCAGAAATGTCGCAATATCAACGTTATTGGAAATAGAAGCGTTTCCAATAATTATTTTTGACAATTGAAAACGATTGATTGTATTATAGTGAAATATGAAGGAGGCATCATCATGTCACAGTTAACTAAGAAACAGATCGTGGAGAGCGTCCCGCAAAAAGGATTCTTCGGGCACCCTAAAGGTTTGTTCACATTATTCTTCACAGAGTTCTGGGAACGTTTCTCATACTATGGTATGAGAGCAATCCTTGTGTACTATATGTACTACGAAGTATCTAGTGGCGGGCTTGGATTAGATAAAACAATTGCTTTGTCCATCGTCTCTATTTATGGTTCCCTGGTCTACATGTCAGGTATTATCGGCGGATGGCTAGCTGACCGAGTATTCGGTACATCAAAAGCAATTTTCTATGGCGGAATATTTATTATGCTAGGTCATATTGCGCTTGCTATTCCTGGTAACATTTCACTGTTCTTCGTTTCGATGATTCTCATCGTAATTGGGACAGGGTTACTAAAACCAAACGTCTCTAGTGTCGTTGGTGACATTTACCCTGAAAACGACAACCGTCGTGATGCAGGATTCAGCATCTTCTACATGGGGATTAACATGGGTGCTTTCATCTCACCACTTATCGTCGGAGGTTTAATGAAAACAAGTTTCCATTTAGGATTTGGTGTTGCTGCAGTTGGGATGTTTTTCGGATTATTAGTGTTCGTCTTGACGAAAAAGAAAAATCTAGGTCTTGCAGGTACGCAAGTTCAAAATCCACTGCAACCAACTGAGAAGAAAAAAGTATTCTCAATTTTCGCAATTGCCGCTGTAACAATTGCGATTCTAGTTGCGATTGCCATCCCTCGCGGCTGGTTGACTTTTGAATCATTCATTGTAATTGTCGGGATCCTTGGCTTCCTTATTCCAACGGTTTATTTTGTTGTTATGTATAGAAGTCCAAAAACGAATGATGTGGAACGGTCACGAATTATTGCTTTCATTCCACTCTTCCTAGCGTCTGTTGTCTTTTGGGCAATTGCTGAGCAAGGTTCAACAATACTTGCAGTCTATGCAGATACACGAACAAATCTTAATATTTTCGGCTACCAAATTTCACCGGCCTTTTTCCAATCATTTAATCCATTGTTCATCATTACAATGGCTCCGGTTTTTGCATGGCTATGGGTGAAACTTGGTGATCGACAACCTAATATTCCGCAGAAGTTCTCGCTAGGTCTTCTGTTTGCCGGTTTATCATTCATCATTATTTTACTGCCCGGCTATTTCGGCGGTACAGATGCTCTTGTGAACCCACTCTGGCTCATCCTAAGCATCTTTGTCGTCGTCTTAGGGGAACTGTGCTTATCTCCGGTAGGTTTGTCGGCAACGACAAAACTTGCGCCTGCAGCGTTCTCTGCGCAGACGATGAGTCTATGGTTCCTGTCGAACGCGGCTGCACAAGCGCTTAACGCGCAGATCGTCAAATTATATAAACCTGAAACTGAAATGATGTATTTCGGAATCATCGGTGGAACAGCGATTCTATTAAGTGTCCTCTTATTCGCAGTGTCGCCGATTATCCAACGATTTATGAAAGGCGTACGCTAAACACGCTTGAAATAAAACAAGCAGTCCCGTGAGTATACGGGGCTGTTTTTTTCATCATCAGTTTTCAATCTAGAAAACAACAACATGCGTTCAACTAAACAATGGCTATTTAGCAGTAAGTTCCCTGTTCAATAGTATGAACATATAGTATCTAATAGAATGAAAATATTCGTTAGTTAATATGGTCGAGGGGCGATGATTTTGAGTAGAAACGACTCATTATTCAATGGCGGATCAAAAAAAAATGATAGTTCAACGGATACAGGTGCTAAAATTGCATTATGGGGTTCAGCAATCTCTACATTTGGGGATGCCCTCCAAACCCTTGGTGGCGCTATTTCAATCGAAGAAAGTAGGATTTCTGACATTCAGCAGCAACAAGAACTTGATAAATTACAGAGTCAAATTGACGACTTAAAAAAAGAACAAGTACAAAATAACTCGCAGAATACTGATGTAGAGACACTCAATAAGTTATTAGAAAGAATTGTTAAACGGTTAGAAAAGGACGACGATGCAAAATAAAAAAAATGAGCGAAATTGTATGCCCATGATTTGCGCTATTCTAATTGCTAATGACAAAAAAAGAGAAGCTAATTACGCAATTCACGAAGTTTTTAAGAGAGGAGATTTAAATTCAATTAAATTTAGCGAGAAACCAAACCGCTTAGATAACCTAAGCGGTTTTTTGTGTATTTACCTTCTGAAATTATGTGATTTCAACTGTTTTTAACTTGTTTCTTCAGAAAAGAGAATCCGTCATCTCAAACCGGTCACACAATTTGATTTCAGAGCAGTAGAAACTACTAATTCTGCTGATTGTATTTATATAATTAACTGTTTTTCTATTTCTATTTCAATGATAAGATAAACTTGACCCTATTTTTAGATTAGAATAAAAAGGAGGTTAATTATGTTACTCGGCTTATCAATCATCTTAATACTAGTATTAGTATTGCCGTTCACAGTAAAATTAGTTGAACGGAACTTGGAAGTGTTTTTATTCATTATGGGGATTTCTGCGGTACTTGTCAGTCAAGTGCTTGACTCGGCTTTGATCGTTAAAGCGATCAAGGATCCGTTACATATAACCCTAGCCGTTATTTTCGCCGGGTTATTATTCCGTTGGCTTCAAAAACCATTTGAAAAAAGTATACGTGGCATGAGCAAAGCAATTCCATTCCGCTTATTCTTAGCACTTATCGTAATCGTTTTAGGAATCCTTTCAAGTATCATTACAGCAATTATTGCCGCTATTGTACTGGTCGCAATTGTAGGCGTTTTGCGCCTAGACCGTAAATCGGAAATCCGACTTGTCATCATCGCATGTTATTCAATTGGTCTTGGTGCTGTACTTACACCAATTGGGGAACCCCTGTCAACAATTGCAACAAGTAAATTGGATGCTGACTTTTTTTATTTGTTACGTTTAATCGGCCCTGATATCATTCCAGGCGTCATTTCTTTTGGAATATTAGCCGCAATTATTATCAAACCATCAAATAAGTTGAACAACTTGAAAGTTAATCGAGGAACTGAATCGTATATGGATATCATTATTCGTGGGATAAAAGTGTATTTGTTCGTAATGGCTCTAACGCTGCTTGGTGCAGGCTTCGAACCATTTATCGAGAGATACCTCTTGGATTTAAACCCACTCATATTATATTGGATTAACATGATTTCAGCAGTGCTCGATAATGCTACATTAGCTGCGGCAGAAATCAGCCCCGTTATGAATGATTCAACAATTAAAGCTCTTTTACTTGGACTGTTAATTAGTGGTGGCATGTTAATACCGGGAAATATCCCAAATATCATCGCTGCTGGAAAACTTCATATTAATAGCAGTGAATGGGCTCGTTTTGGCCTTCCTATTGGCTTGATTGCAATGGTTATTTACTTCGTAGTAATCGTGACTGTCGGGTGAATGAACAAAAGCGCAAGCGCATGTTATAAATGACGCTGCCTAAATGCGCCACTGTATGACACCTACATCCTGTAGGCCCGTCACAGGCATATAGACGGGCTGGCTGTGCGACGTTCTAAGCCTATGGAGGCCCGACTTATGACCCAAGCCTCTATGCGCTGGAGTCTTGACGTGAAATCTCTATGTTTTAGATTATCCACAGTGCGTGAATTTATAGTTTCTTAAGCTATAAAAAAAAGGATGTAACATGAGTGATTCCCCATGTTACATCCTTTTTAATAGACACTTATTTCTTCTTGGTAACTCTTCCAAGAGCGAAGGCTCCGACAGCCAATCCAAGAATTGTATTTGTTTTCTTATTGAATACTTGTTTAACAACAAGATTCAAGTTTTGTGGTCTTTCAGCAAGGCGACGCATGAAATAGCCATACCAGTCATTTCCAAAAGGAACGTATGTACAGAAATTATAGCCTTCGCTAGCTAATTGCAATTGCATGTCCTTTCTGAAACCGTATAGCATTTGGAACTCGAATTTATCATTCGAAATGTCATTGTCTTTCACAAATTGTTTCACATGGTTAATGACATGATGATCATGTGTTGCGATTGATGTGAATTTACCATTTAATAAATGCCATTCAATCAATTGAATATAGTTTTCATCGATTTCTTTTTTGTCTTGATACGCATATTGCTCAGTCTCTTTATACGCACCTTTTACAATACGTAAACGGAAATTTTTATATTTTTGAATATCTTCTACCGCACGGAAGAAATAGGCTTGAATGACCGTTCCGATATTGTCATAGTCCTTCGATAATTCATCAAGGAGATCAAATGATGGCTGCAAACGAGCATAATCTTCCATATCAAAGTTGATAAAGATTTCGTAACTTTTCGCTTTAGCAACGATTTCTTTTAGGTTTTCCAAACAGAAATCTATATCTATATCTAAACCTAATTGAGATGGTTTTAATGAAATGTGAGCATCCACCCCATGTTCATGAATAGCTTCGATTACTTCAAGGATTTGTTTTTTTGCAGCAAGCGCTTCCTCTTTTTCAAAGACAAATTCCCCGAGATTATCTACCGTACAAGAAATCCCATGAGCATTAAGTTCTTTAATACTTTGAATTGTTTCAGCTACATTAGTTCCTGCTACAACGTTTTGTGCCCCCATTTTCAACCCGTATTTTTTTGCTGCGCTATTCAAAAGTTGGTTTTGGGACAATCCGATAAAGAAGTCTTTTAACATGTTATATGCTCCTCAATATTGTTTTTTATTTATTAATTATATCACATGGCTGTGCTTTTGCAGAAATGATAATTGGTTTAAGAATTTTTAGTTGTACGAAGAGCGTTTTTCTAAATAACTTTGCCAAACTTCGACTAGCAAGCAAATGCCCCAATAGATTAGACCTACCAAAATATAAACCGTCATATAGTCGAACTCCCTACCCCCAACGATTTTTGCACGTTGAAACAAATCGGGTACGGTAATCATCGCCGCCAATGAAGAAGCCTTGATCAGATCTAGCAGAACATTCGACAATGGCGGAACAGCAATTCGGATTGCTTGAGGTACTATTACAAAAAACAATGACTGCCAATAGGACATCCCTAATGCAGTCGCAGCTTCCCATTGTCCCTTATCAATCGAGTTAAGCGACGACCGAATGATCTCTGCCATATAAGCCGAAGAGTGAAGGCTGAAGCCTATTAAAGCAGCTGTGACGGCTGAGAATTGAATTCCAATGTTAGGTAAGCCGAAATAAAGTAAAAATAGGAATACAAGCATCGGCGTACCCCGCATATAAGATATGAAGATACGCGTCGGCCACCTGATCAGTACTAATTTAGACGTTCTACCTAGTGCCAGGAAGAAGCCCATTATCAGCCCAAACACCATACCTCCAAAAGAAATAAGTATGGTGTAACCAACCCCCTGCAAAATATACGGAAACGACTCAAAGGCGAGCTGTAAATCGAAAATATGTTGCCATTCAATTCCACTCACATTACAAGCCGCCTTTTCGTTTAGTCAAAATCATAGTCTTGTTCAACTGATACATCTTCCCCACCAAAGAACTTCTTCGATAATTCGGAAATCGTTCCATCCGAATGCATGTCGGCAAGTACAGTGTTCACTTGCTTAAGTAGTTCGTCATTGTCCTTTTTCATGATGATTGCTTGGACATTCGGATGATACTTGATATCCGGATGTATCATGATTTCGAACTCTGGAAATGCTGCAAGCGCTAATTTTTGTAAGTAGTAATCATTCAAGATGACGTCCGTGCGACCTATTGAAACATCACGCAAATACACATCATTTGTGACGTTATCATAAATCACCTCTTCAGCACCATGGTCACGGCCAACTTGCATATAAACGGAAGTTGCTGCCCCAGCAGCTTTTTTCCCTTTTAAATCTTCAAGAGATTCAATACCTGAATGATCCGATTTTCGGACGATAGCCGTCCCGAATGAATATTTATAAGGCTCAGAAAAAGCGAACTTCTCTTCCCGTTCCGGTGTAATTTCAATATCATTCACAGCTAGATCAGCTTGCCCACTATTCAAAGAAGTAAGCATTCCGTCTAGACCCATTTCAACGTATTTGATCTCGAGGTTCAGACGCTTTCCTAGCTCATTTATTATTTCAACTTCATACCCCGTCAGTTCTTTACTTTCGCTGTCATGGAATGATGCTGGATAAAGAGTTCCAGACGTCGCGACAACAATTTCACCTTTTCCTTGTATGTTCTCCCAAGTGGAAGTTTTAGAACCACTCTCTTTTTTTGTGTCGCTACTAGCACCACAAGCAGCTAATACGACCATCATTGAAAGTAGTAATAAAGACAGGATGATTTTACTAAGATGTTTTTCTTTTGTCATTGAGATTCTCCTTTTGAAAATAGTATATTACAAATAATTGTCCTCTGAAAATTATAATACATTCTATGTTAAGTTGTAACCCTTATGGTTCTAAATCAAAAAAACAGATAGTTTATAATTCGCAGTTTGTTGCACTAAAGATCTTGCCAGTGGTCTACTGTTCGATAAAAAAATAGCTTCATACACAAAGGTATAGTTGCAACTATTATGGATTAAATTCTTTATCCGAACGGGCATCTTGTACTAACATCTGCTTTTATCATTAGCACATGGCTGTTTTTAGGGATGAGGAAAGCGATAGCCACGTTCGAACTACAAATCACAGTATAACATCAAAAGCATTTTTAATTTAAATATGTAAAAACCCGCAAAAGTAAATAACTTTTGCGGGTTTTTTGGGGGAATTACTATTTTATCGGCTTAAGATAGCCTCCGATAGAAGCTATTCGGCGTCCAGGCTCAAGTGCCAGTTCAAAGGCTTTCGTCTTAAGTCGTTCAACTTAAAACAGGCACTTTCGCTTTCTTCAAAAGATTATTCTAATCTGAACTGCCCGACTAGTTTTTCGAGATCTTGTGCCATATGACTCATTTCAGTGGAACGTGTTGCAACTTCTTCAATCGAAGCTGATGTCTGTTCTGTTGCAGCCGAGATATTGTTAGACATATCTTCAATTGAATGAATTGACTGCGTCAAGTCATTGATGAGTTCTACTACTCGATTGGAACTTTCTGCTTCAGCTGTGGTTAAGTCTGAAATTAAATTGATTTCCTTAACAGTTTCTGAGACAGCGCTTGAAATATTACTTAAGGAAGTGGCAGTCAAACGAACCGTTTCCGTTCCAGATTCAATAAGTTTTGTACTCTCTGATGTAGAAGTAACAACACGGCCGATACTTTGAGTAATATCTTGCACTAACTTTTCTACTTCGAGAACTTCTTTATTAGATTGTTCCGCGAGTTTCCTCACTTCCTCTGCAACGACCGCAAATCCTTTACCATGCTCACCCGCACGTGCAGCTTCAATTGATGCATTTAGCGCAAGAAGATTCGTTTGTGCAGCAATGCCTGCAATTGAACTAGTAATATTTTGTATTTTAGTTGTAGATTCTATCAAATTTTGAATTGTACCGCCAGCTTCATTTGATGAGACTCTAATTTTCTCCATATCTTTACTAATGTCATTTACGCTAAGCTGACCTTCTTCTGCGATTTTCATTGTCCGCTCGGAGTTCCCTACACTTAGTTCCGCTTTCTGTTTTGAATCCTGTAGATCATTTGCCAGAGAAGACAAGATTTTTGATGCATGTTCTGCATTGATAGTACCATCTGAGATAGAGGCTGCCGTTTCACTCATATTGTGTGCGACTTGTTGAATCGCCATCTGCATTTCATTTAATGAAGCAGCTGTATCAAGCGAGTTTTGTGTTAATTGAACAGATGTTGTTTTGACAGTACCTATTGTATTGCGCAAGTTTGCTGTCATCATGTTCAACGTACGCCCTAGATCCCCGACTTCATCTTTACTTGTTACAACTATATCTTCAATGCCAAGATTACCATCCGCAATTTCTTTCGCATGCGCGATTAAAGCGGAAATCGACTTAGTTTTACGTCTGATTAGCATTATCGTAATGATCGACGCGATGATCATTGGAATCAGGCTGATTAATATACCATTCCGAACGACATCCCATGTTCTACCCGCCACAATCGATCCGTCAAAATCGATAACGCTGATTGCTATGATTTCTCCATTTGAATCGTGATTTTCGAATATTGGTGCATAGCCAGATAGACGTTTCAAACCTGCAAATTCATAGAGCTCTGTATAAGTCGAATGCTTCATATCCAAGAGCATTGCAAGCGCTTCTTCATCGACTGGAACTGAATCTCCTGGTTCAAATCCTTTAGCACTTAAATGGTCATCAAGTGCCAGAATTGTCCCATCTAAATCCATTATATATTGAGTCTCGAAAATAGCTTTATGATTAAGTGTCCAGTTAAGCTGTTGCCCAACCTCATCCATTGTTTCACGGTCACCTTCAAGCATTTTCTCCACATCTTCCGGGCGGATCAAACCCGTTGTAATACTCGCGCATCCATATGCTTCAACACCTGCGGCATCATATAATTTATCATAAGCTGTTTTATATGTCGCGATGGACGTTATCGCTAACATTGCAACCATGATACCGATAATGATAGTTCCCAATTGTACAGTTAGTGTATTTCTCATAATTTTTCCCCCTACCATTCTACTAGTCTATATTACTCTATTAACTAACAAAAACATAGTCCAAAAGTCAATAGAACAGAAAGTACAATTGCTAGAATATATTTTTGATATTCATCTTTAAAACATGACGCAAACCAAAAAAACTAACCGGAATCAATGTCACTAGCAATTCCGGTTAGTTTTTTAGTTGTACTTGTATAGTAATCACTTAACGAATAGACGATGCTTCCAATACCGCTTAGTCACTTGGTGATGGCCTCACGCAATAAGCAAGCCAGATAGAAGGGTTCAACTGCATCTTCCCTTGGTCTTATTGCTCCGGCTCCTGCAGGACGCGGCAATATTGGACCGCCTTTCATTAGTGTTACTCTTTCGCTAAATTTGTTCGTTATACGGGTGAGGTATACCACCTAGTTAATTCTAAATTAGTTGTGCCGAATATTTACTCTTTTTATAATAATCCTGGCCTTGTATTTTTATGAATCCGACTGATTCATATAAGCCAAGTGCCCGACTATTTTTAGCTTCCACTTCAAGCCAGATTTGATTGCCTGCATTATGCTCGCTTTTCACAATATTGCGGAGCACTTTTCTACCGTACCCTCTCCCTTGGTATTCAGGTAAAATGGCGAATCCGTAAATCCATGCTTCGCCATCCATCCGGTTGATGCGAACCTTACCGACCGTTTCGTTATCCGCCTCAATCATCAAAAATTGCTCATCCTGTCTCTCTTTTATGCGTTCAAGATGGGAACGTGCATCTTCTTCGTCCATTCCGAATGCCAAAACGTCAAGCTTCACTTCAAGTTTCGCATCACTTTTTTTGGCTAAACGAATCAGGACCTCATCGCTTGCTTCGATTGGTTGTTCCGACCAACGCATCTGATATTCAGAAAATGCATATGAATAAGGCTGACTCGCTAACCATCCTTTTGCGGTAATTGATAAAGAAGGGGTATTCAATAAAATTGTTTGAAAACCATACTGTTCGATTGGTGTTGACGCTTGTTGCCAAAGTTTAGTGAAATGCCCTTTCCTTCTATCCCTCGGTCTAACCATTCCACATACTTCAACGGTAGAACCAAAGCCAAATAACGCCAAATAGGCGATAAGTTCTCCATTCTCTTCATGAAAGAAATCCATTTGACGTCCTTCTCTATCGCGGAGCATCTCCCAATTTAACTTCAGTTGAATACCATCCACTTGTTCACATTCTTTTTGAAGCCGTTTAATCGCAATTAATTGACTTTCATTTAACATATAAAATCCCCCAATTCAAAAGCCTTTTGCTTTTGATATGTAATGCCTATTTTAATAGTAACACGTATTATAGGTTTGCCCCTTTACATTTTATCCTCAATTTCATTGATGTCCAAATAAGCGCTGGCAGTCTCTTTGACTACCTCATGATAATGGTTAAAAAGATCTGGGAATTCGTGTAACTCAACTTTTCCTGCTTCACTAATCATATATGTCCCTCTTCGAATTCTATCAAACCATCCATAATAGTTTTTATTTAAAATTGTTAACGTTTTTTCCCCAGTCCCCATCACACGTAAGGATTTTGGCGATAATGGCCCCGATTGCAAAAGACAACAGGCTATATGAATGCAGTTTTCTTTATAGGCTGTCATTATTTTGGTCTGGCTGCTTCCGCCGACATTATAGTCTCCAAGTCTGCCTTCCATTTCAGATATCATCGCTTTCCTTTTATTCTTGCTACGCTGCATACTTTTCTTTCGGTCAAAAGACGCCGGATGAAACACTATTTCAGCCCGCGCCTCGTCTTCAAAGAATGAAACGAGGATAAGGCCTAACTCCAACCTTCTCACCAAATGACAACTATCTTTCCACTTTTTCGAGCGAAAGTTGAGTTTTGGTCTAGGTATTGCGACATAGACTGCATCTGTCAGCCGCTGTCTTTTTGTCGCTTGAATTAAAAGATCAATTGATAGCGATAATTTTAATTCAACGAGGACCAAATCTTGCTCTTTTACAGCTGCAACGTCGCACTCATTTACTTCACCATGGACATCATAACCTTGTTGTGTAAAGTATTCTTTTACCGGTTTATATAAATCGACTTCATATCGCTTGGTTTCTTTGTCTTGCATGTCAACCTTCACCTCATTAAGTTAGTATACATAATTGAACGAAACTACCAACCCCAAATCCCCCATTAATGATGGTACACTAGTCATAAGAGATAAGTTGAAAAAGTTTTTTGACATACTACGAGAAAAGGATGGGGATCATGATGTCTACTCAGACGATTTTTGAACTACTACATACGATTGAGCAAGTGACACATAAAATGCACGTGAAATGGCGGCAGCAAGTGGATTACGATCTCGGTGTATCACATATTGTTGCCTTGCATGAATTACAGATGAATGGAGAAAGCCGACCTTCCGAGCTTGCCCGTCTATTAAACTTTACGCCTGCATCTCTCACGCATCTTTCCACAAAACTATCAAATAAAGAATTGATTACGCGACGGCAGGACGATACCGACCGCCGTATCATCTATTGGAAAATCACGCAAAAAGGCGAAGACTTACTAACTGAAGCACAAAAAGACGGTCAAAATCTTCGCATGAAGGTCTTTTCACATTTAACAGAAGCGGAACAGCAATCGTTACTTTCCATTTACACAAAGTTGAATAAGTCATTAATATAAAAAAAGAGCATCTTCTCAACAATGGAGATGCTCTTTCGATATGTTCAATTAGTTGGTTTATCGAAGCTTAGTAATTCCACCGTCTACCATTAGTGTTTGCCCCGTAATATAATCGGAATCTGCACTTGCCAAGAACACAGCCGCGCGGCCTATATCATTTTCCAGGTCACCAAGTCGTCTTAACGGAATCTTCGAAACCATTGTTTTGAAAGCTTCCGGTTGTTCTTTTGCCCATTGCTGAATTCCAGGAGAATCCGCAAGTGGTGCAATCAAGTTGACATTAATGCCGAATTGACCAAATTCATTTGCAGTAACACGTGTAATCGCTCGGATTGCTTCTTTTGCCGCAGCGTAGGAAGCTTGGTTAGCGTCACCGTTTATGCCTGCCCCAGAAGCGAAGTTAATGATTTTACCTTTCGTTTCCTTCAAGTAAGGCAGTGCAGCCTGCATAAGATAGAAAGTCGGATAAAATCCTGTGTTGAACGATAAGTCAAGATCTGCTTGTGTAATCTCTTCAAATGGCTTATTTGTCGATGCGTGTGCATTATTCACTAAAATATCCAACTTACCGAATTTCTCGACGGTTTTTTTCACTATTTCCGACAATTGATCATGCTCGGCTAAATTCGCTTGGATGAAAATCGATTCTGGTTGATAAACTTGCAATTCCTTAATTACCTGTTCCCCTAATTCCCCGTTCAAATCGACGATGACAACTTTAGCACCCTCTTTTACGAATGAAGTAGCCATGCCTTTGCCAATACCTCCGGCTCCTCCAGTAATAATTGCAACTTTGTCTTGAAGTTTCATAATTGATCATTTCCTCTCTTAAATCGTCTATTGTCAACTAATTTATATGGGTTACTTTCGAGATTCTTACGATGTTTCTTGTGACATTAACTGTTGAAAGTCAGCGATAGTCGGGTTACTTAAGTAGTGACCACCCTCAACTTGAATCGTTTGACCTGTAATAAACTTGGATTCATCAGAAGCTAAAAACAATACGGTATTTCCGATATCATCCGCTTCTCCGTGGTAAGGTAATGCGTTGTATTTCCCGAAAATGTCAAGTAGTTCTTGGGACAAGTTTTGTTTGGCAGCAGGTGTTAAAATCAATCCAGGAGAGACTGCATTACAACGTATATTGTCTTTTCCATATTGCGTTGCGATATATTTCGTTAAATTAACGACTGCAGCCTTCGATGCTCCATAAGCTGAACGGACTGAATCTCCCGCAAAGGCAGCCATAGATGTAGTATTAATAATCGAACCGCCGCCCGCTTTTTGCATATGTGGAATTGCATAGCGACTTCCCAGTAAAACACTCTTTGCATTCACGTTCATTAAACGATCCCACTCATCTAAATCAATATTCACGACATCTAAATCTTTTTGTAGATTTGTCGTCCCTACATTGTTATAGAGGATTGTAATAGTACCAAACTGTTCAACCGTGAAATCAATAGCATCTTTAATTGATTCTTCACTCCCAGCATCCAAAAATACAGCAACAGCTTGCCCGCCGTCGTTTAGGATGTTTTGGGCAACTTGTTTCGCACCTTCCAGATTAAAGTCTGCAACAACTACTTTTGCTCCTTCTTTTGCAAGAAGTGTAGCGGCAGACAATCCGATACCTGACGCCCCGCCAGTTACTAAAGCTACTTTATCCTGTACTCTTCCCACGAAATTACCCCTCTCAATTTCCATTTTTGATTTTGCTACTCAATATACTTTAACATTAAAGTATATTGAGTGAAAGCTTTAACGCCGAAAGCCCTTAGATACAAAATTGTTATCATATAAAAGGAGAAAAAACGAAAAATTATGATGTCTCCCCGTTCCTTGTTGTAATTCATGTAAGAGCATTGAATCTGATTTAGACTACTTAAGTCAGTTTGCCATCATTCCCTCCGCTATTAACTCATAATTACAAACATTCATGTGTTTATTCTCTCACTATCATGTTAGTATAGGAAAATGATCTACTTATATGGAGGGTGCTGAGATTACTATGCATTTAACAAAAACGGAACCATCTGGAATTCAAGTCGAGGACATTCTGATAGCCAATCAATTATTAAAAGATGTAGTCGCACATACTCCTCTACAAAAGAATGAACGACTGTCAGAAAAATACGGTTGTCGAGTCTATGTAAAAAGGGAAGATTTACAACATGTTCGTTCTTTTAAATTACGGGGTGCCTATTACAAAATTAAAACCATAGAAGCAGCTGCACTTGAAAAAGGTGTCGTCTGTGCCAGTGCAGGTAATCATGCGCAAGGAGTCGCTTTCGCCTGCGCGCATCTAGGTATTGATGCAAAAATATTCATGCCACTGACAACTCCGAAGCAAAAAATTAATCAAGTGAAAATGTTTGGACGGGACTTTGTAGAAATTATTTTGGTAGGCGATACATTTGATGATTCATCCACTTCAGCAGTTAAATGTGCGACTGCTGAAGGCAGAATTTTCATCCATCCTTTTGACGATTACGATGTCATTGCCGGACAAGGGACGGTCGCGGTTGAAATTATGAATGATATTGAGGAACCTGTTGATTTTGTCTTCGCCAGTATCGGTGGTGGCGGTCTGATGTCTGGTTTAAGCACTTATATTAAAAACCTGTCACCGCATACGCGCATGATCGGTGTAGAGCCTGCAGGTGCGGCTAGTATGAAAGCCGCATTAGAGAATAACAAAGTGACCACCTTGAATAAAATCGATAAATTTGTTGATGGTGCAGCTGTGCAAAGTGCTGGTCAGCACACGTTTGAAATTTGCCGTAAGTACCTGGAAGATATTGTTCTAGTTCCAGAAGGTAAAGTGTGTACGTCCATCTTGGAATTATATAACCAACATGCAATAATCGTAGAACCAGCAGGTGCGTTATCTATCGCCGCATTGGATTTTTATAAAGAAGAAATCAAAGGTAAGTCCGTCGTGTGTGTCATTAGTGGTGGGAATAATGATATCGGTCGAATGCAGGAAATTAAAGAAAAATCATTAATTTATGAAGGACTACTTTATTATTTCATTATTAATTTCCCACAACGTTCTGGTGCGTTACGTCAATTTTTAGATGAAGTACTTGGACCTGACGACGATATCACTACATTTGAATATACAAAGAAAAACAACAAAGAAAGCGGTCCTGGACTTGTTGGTATTGAAATAAAGAGAAAATCAGACTACGAAGGACTTATTCAGCGCATGCATCAATGCGGTTTCTCCTTTAAAGAAGTTAACAATGATAGTACGTTATTTGATTTACTAATCTAATGTCCACTATATATGTTGAACATATGGGTACCTATATATTGAAAAAATCTTGCTTATGGCGATTAAGCCCTAAGCAAGATTTTTCATTCCTATTTAATAGCCCTTATTAATCAATTGCTCCGCCATTTTGACTTTATTATCATAAAGTTTTTGAGCCAATACTTTTTTTGCTTCCAACGAGGCTACTAAGTAATCCGTATCATTTACGGTGGCAACGATGGAAAACTTATACCCGTATGGACTTGTATCAAGGGAATGTAAGCCATAAATTTCATACTTTTCAACGTAATCTCCGGTCAACTTATCCACTTTCAATAAAGTTAATTGTTTTGCGTTAAGCTCATCGCACACTTCTTGGAGTAATACACGAACGATCCCAGGATCTTGATTGAATGAAACGATTAGGCTTTCATAAATACGTCTTTTTTCAACAGAACCGTTAACCATTTTTCTGATTTCCCCATTGGAAATCGTCAATAGTTTCCCGTTTATCAAACGAATCTTAACAATCCTAAACCCTAATTCCTCAACCGTTCCGCCTTCCAGTTCTCCGTTGACATTTATAAAATCTCCTCGTTTAATGGTTCCTTCAAAAATAATGAAAACACCGCTTATTAGATCATTAATCAGTTTTTGGGCACCGAACCCAATAACTGCCGCGATGATTCCTCCAGCTACAATGACTTCTTTCAGATCACCCACGAATGGCTTTATCGCTGCGATTAATATAATGATGGCGAATATATACCTGGATGTGTTTTTTACAACACTTTCAATTGTTTCTTTCTTCTTTTCTTCTAATAGTGTTGTCCGCTTAAATAATTGTTGCATAATTTTCCTGAATACGACAAAGAGTAAATAGGTGAAAATGATTGTCAATGCCAGCGTAATAAAATACTCTTTAACAACAGATAAATCAATATCAATAAATTCTTGTAACAAATCTGAAAACTTGTTCATTTTTCTCCAATTCCTATTCCAAATTACTAGATTTTTTAGTCCCTAATTTCATTGACTATGCATACTCTACCACAAAAAACGGATCGTAAAACCTACAATGACAAGTCTATTTCAATGCTGTGTTAAGATAATAAATAGATTTCCAAACGAAAGGCGGAACAATAATGGAGAAAACTGAACCAGTAAAATTGACTTCCCTTACAACAAAAGGAGGCTGTGGCTGCAAAATAGGTCCTGCCGATTTGGCGGAGGTATTACGCAACCTGCCAATCGCTACTCCCAATCCTAACTTGCTCGTTGGTCTCGATACGAGCGATGACGCGGGTGTCTATAAACTGACTGATGAAATAGCAATGGTGCAGACACTCGACTTTTTCACGCCGATTGTCGACGATCCTTACGATTTCGGCCAAATTGCTGCAACAAATGCAATCAGTGACATTTACGCAATGGGCGGAACTCCGATTACAGCGCTTAACATCGTTGCTTTTCCTATAGCTACACTAGATAAAAAAATCCTCTCAGAAATACTTCGGGGTTCTGGTGATAAATTAACAGAAGCAGGCGTTACACTTGTGGGTGGACATTCAATAGATGATCAAGAACCCAAATTCGGTCTTGCAGTTACTGGAACCGTCCATCCCGATAAAGTACGAACAAATGCCGGTGCACAACCAGGCGATAAAATCCTATTAACAAAACCAATTGGTGTCGGTATTTACACAACATCATTGAAAAATGGTTTATTATCTAAAGATGAAATTGTCTACGTTACGAAAGTTATGACAACACTTAATAAAACAGCAGCAGAAACAATGGCTTCATACGATGTCCATGCTGCAACGGATGTAACTGGATTCGGGCTGCTTGGACACGCCTCTGAAATAGCAAAAGCAAGCGGCGTAGGCATTCGCATCATTGCCAACCAAGTACCGACACTCCCCCGCACAAAGGAACTTGCAGATGCTGGCAAAGTACCAGGTGGAACAAAAAATAATTTTGCTCATGTTGCAGATGTAGTCTCGTACCCTGAAACTATGGACCAATCCGATCGATGGATTCTATGTGATGCCGTGACATCAGGTGGTCTGCTCATCGCATTACCTGAAGTTCAGGCGGATAGACTGTTGGGTGAACTTCAACATAAAGGCGTTGACGCAAGGATAATTGGGGAAGTAACAGAAGAAAATAGTGGACGTATCACTGTCGAGTAATCGGGTGTGAATTTTGGGTAGAAGGTGAATTGGATGTTCCGAGATTTAATGTTGGAAGATATATTTGCACTGCAAGAAAAAGGGCCACATACATTCATTGATGTCCGATCCCCTAAAGAGTTTAAAGAAGCGACGATTCCAGGTAGTATTAACATTCCTGTTTTCGATGATGAGGAACGCGCGGAAATTGGAACACTTTATAAACAAGTTGGACAAGAAGTTGCTAAAGAAAGAGGACTTGCAATCTTCGCGAAGAAGTTACCGAATTTTATTAGCGCATTCAAAAATATTGAAACGCCAATGACGGTATTCTGCTGGCGTGGCGGCATGCGCAGTAAGACAGCGGCGACTGTCCTGGATTTAATGGGAATCCATACGACTCGATTGAATGGCGGTGTCCGTTCTTATCGTCAATGGGTCGTTCATGAATTGGAAAAAGAGGACTTTTCTCCAGACTTCATTGTATTGAATGGCAATACAGGTACAGGAAAAACTGAGATTTTGAAACGTCTAGCAGACAATGGCTATCCCGTCATTGATTTCGAGAACATTGCAGGTCATCGCGGCTCTATTTTCGGACAAATTGGGCTTGAGCCAAGTAATCAAAAGAAATTTGACTCATTACTCATCCATGAATTAGAACGATTTAAAACGGAGTCGCATGTTTTCATAGAAGGTGAAAGTAGACGGATTGGAAAAGTAAGTTTACCGCAATATATTTATGACAAAAAGGAGAGTGGAATGCAGATCGTCATTCATCTTCCCCTTGCCGAACGGGTCAAAATTGTTTTAGCTGACTATGAACCCTGGAACAACCCAGAACGTTTCAAAGAGGCCTTTCAATTAATTGAAAGACGATTACATACCCCCATCGCCAAGTTGATCGAAACATATTTGGATAATGGTGAGTTTGGATTGGCAGTCGAGTTGCTACTTGAGCACTATTACGATCCAAGATATAGACATTCTGGTGATAAAAATACCGACTTACAGAAAGTAGACATCGAAGCAAAAAATGTGGAAGACGCATTCAAAAAAATTCTTCAGACGATTGAGCGAATTAAAACACCCTCTTTATCATGAATACCAACTGTCCAAACAATCGACTTGTCTGTCGATTGTTTGGACAGTTTTTTATTGCAGATGGACTTGGTATTATAGAATCCCCATTAATGTTTACTTAACTTTAAAAATACCAACACAATTTTACTGACTTTTCCGTCATTAGAAGTTACTATAGAAGGAGAATGGTATTTTTCAAATGGCATTAGCCTCATTACTAAGAATTTCATATTCTTTCTAATTGAGAATGCATAGATATGACTCTTCTCTCTTCATTTAGAAATAGTGCAAACAAATGCTACTTATAACTTAATAATCTACAGCCTTTATACATGATTAAATTTTAGTAGATGTTATTAGTAGATATATCGATTCTTTTTTAGTATGATTATCATGTAGGAATTAAAACAATCTAGGGAGTGAGAATTGATGACAGAAAAAGACAATAATAAAAAATTAACAACTGCCGCTGGTGCTCCAGTTGTGGATAATCAAAACTCAATGACTGCTGGGCCTAGAGGGCCGATACTATTACAAGATGTTTGGCTTTTGGAGAAGCTTGCGCATTTTGATCGCGAGGTTATTCCTGAACGCCGTATGCACGCAAAAGGATCTGCAGCATATGGCTCATTTACAGTAACACATGATATTTCCCAATATACGAAAGCAAAAGTCTTCTCTGAAATTGGTAAGAAAACAGATATGTTCGTTCGTTTCTCAACAGTAGCCGGTGAACGTGGCGGAGCTGACGCAGAACGTGATATCCGTGGATTTTCAATGAGATATTATACAGAAGAAGGAAACTGGGACCTTGTCGGAAATAACACACCTGTGTTCTTCTTTAGGGACCCAATGCAATTCCCAGATTTGAACCATGCCGTTAAACGCGATCCACGTACAAACATGCGTAGCGCAAATAACAACTGGGACTTCTGGACATCACTTCCTGAAGCACTTCACCAAGTGACTATCGTTATGAGTGATCGTGGACTTCCAAGTTCATACAGAAGTATGCATGGTTTCGGAAGCCATACCTTTAGTATGATCAATGCTGAAAACGAACGTGTTTGGGTGAAATTCCACATGCATTCACAGCAAGGCATTGAAAACTTGACTGACCAAGAAGCTGAGGCAGTTGTTGGGAAAGACCGTGAAAGTCATCAACGTGATCTCTATGACAATATCGAGAACGGAAACTTCCCGAAATGGAAAATGTTCATCCAAGTAATGACAGAAGAACAAGCTAACAATATGCCTTACAACCCATTTGATTTGACCAAAGTATGGTATAAAAAAGACTTTCCTCTTATTGAAGTAGGCGAATGGGAATTAAACCGTAATCCTGATAACTATTTTGCAGAAGTAGAGCAAGCTGCTTTTACACCTGCAAACGTTGTACCAGGTATCAGTTTCTCTCCAGACAAAATGTTACAAGGTCGCCTCTTCTCATATGGAGATGCACAACGCTACCGTTTAGGCGTGAACCATCACCAAATACCGGTCAACCAACCGAAATGCCCAGTTCATAGTTTCCACCGTGACGGCGCAATGAGAACAGATGGCAACATGGGTAGCACGGTTCATTATGAGCCGAACAGCTATGGTGAATGGCAAGAACAACCGAAATATAAAGAACCAGCTCTTGATATTTTCGGTGCCGCTGACCAATGGAATTTTAGAGAAGATGACGATAATTACTTTGAACAACCAGGTAAACTCTTCAACTTAATGAGCAAAGAACAACAACAAGTTTTATTCGAAAATACAGGGCGCAATATGAACGGCGTGGACAAACATATTCAGCTTCGTCATATTGTTCACTGTTACAAAGCAGACCCTGCTTATGGTCAAGGTGTAGCAGACGCACTTGGTGTTTCTTGGAACGAAGTAGAAGCAGCAGCTGGGTTAGAACAACAATGATCATGTAATTATATGGAAGGAGCAGCCAGTATTGGCTGTTCCTTTTTATTTCTCAGAAAATTAATAGATTGCGCACTGTGTATAATTTACAACGTAGGGATTTCACATCTAGACTCCGGGCAAAAACACCACTTTCGCCAGCGGGAGGCAGGTCATGCAGTCGTTGCCGCAGGACTCGGCGACTTAAGACTGTGTGACGAACTTAGGCTTTGTTCACTTGCAGGCGCCCTGCGCTTTTGTTATTTCCCCATTATTGCGAGTATTTCCGGGGAAATCGCGTTAAAACTATGGATTCGAGGTTAAAGCCGAAGATTCTCAACTATTTGTATAAATACGCGAAAAATGGACTTTCTCTGGCCAGGTTTTCTCCCTTATTCTAACTTCCTAAATGGATGTTTGTATAAACGCATAAAAAAACTAGAAAAATCAATATAGAGATACAAAATGAAATTCGAATCGGAGCCATTCAGCCAATAGTCCCACTATGAAAAGAATTTTGCTAATTAATCGTAAATATGACGAAAATAATACTGACTTTTCCGTCAAATTTAGATAGAATTGATATTGTATTCACTATTATTTAGTAGGGGGGAACTATAGATGTCTATAACTTTTATAGCAAAAGAAGAGTTTTTAACGTTTCATGATCCAAGTCAAGATGGTAAATTGATTGACCGCAAAACTGAAATTCGAATGGATCCGCTAACAGGTGAAACATCCCGGATTATTTTCGACCCAGGTGCCCCCTTCACGTCAACAGATTATTCGGAGCTGGCAAAACAAACTGAAGGCACTAAATGTCCATTCTGCTCCCAAAATGTGCACACTTTCACACCTAAATTCCCGAATGATTTAATCGAAGATGGCATGCTTATTCAAGGCGAAGCTGTCGTTTTTCCAAACCTCTTTCCTTATAGTAAGCATAATGCAGTAGTCCGCATGTGTGATCAGCATTACGTCAAATTAGAAGAATTCACAGTACCCATGATTGCCAACTCCTTTTCTGCTGCTCATAACTATTTGACTAAAGTTATTGCCCATGACGCGGAAACTGCATACGCATCCATCAACTGGAACTACTTACCCCCTTCAGGCGGTAGTATTTTACACCCACATATTCATGTATTAGCTTCTGAAATGCCAACCAATTATCAATTAATAGCATTGGCAAGCAGCGAGCAGTTTCACACAGAAACAGGAAGTAACTATTATGATTCATTAATAAAAACTGAGCGTAAAACCGATGAGCGCTTTATCGCTACCGTGGGTTCCATTGACTGGGTTCATGCTTTCGCACCGAAAAGCCATACCGATTTTATCGGGGTTTTAGATGTTTCTTCCTTGGATGAATTAAGCGATAACAACTGGCAGGATCTCTCAGAAAGTCTTACACACTTTTTCCGTTACTTCGAATCAATCGGCATTACAAGCTTTAACCTCGGCCTATTTATTCCTGTAAGTAAGAATCCATCTGAACGTGTTCATGTGCGAATTGTTCCCCGCCTAACAATGGGTGCACTCCAAACAAGTGATATGAACGTTTTCAATTACTTACATGGTGAACCTTTGTGTTTGAAAGTACCTGAAGAAATAACAAAAGAAGTAGCTGTGTATTTCAAAAAATAACTAGCAAAAAACTTGATCACACACTGGGTGCCACGTGTCTAGTTGCATTTGGATCGCTTTGGATTGAATGACTTCTATACGATCACCGTGATGTCTGGATTTGTAGGGATGCGACTTTGTCGCATCCCTACAAATTTCCTTCGGTAATCGTATGGTGGTCCTTCATCCGCCCTGCTCCAAACTCATAAGTACACGAAGTGCTAAAGCTTTTTGGGACGAAAGAATAGCATGCTTCTTACCTGGAGAAAATCCGCCAAAGATGCAATTTTGGCGGCTGAAACTTTCTATAGGGTTTTCTCTTTTTTACTAGTAAAGAAGTGTCACTTTCTATAAGATTTCACATGATTACATGCATACTCTTTGTTAAAAGTAAGTAAGAAGCACATTGTAAAACGTGCAAGAGTGCCCGAAATTGTATCTTCGGTCACTTACAATCTCTATAGAATGTCATCTACTCGTTTCTTTCAAAACAACTGCATTTTGCACTTGAATAGTGTAGGAACGCGATAGGCTACTATTCACAACAGGATTACTGAAAAAAGTGTGTCTAGAAGTGACTCCGTCACTTCTAGACACACTTTGCCCCCACATTAAATCTGTCATGAATAGTTAGCCGTAAGCGGACCGAAAATAGTCCAGTGCAAATAGAGGATATCCAGCCCTTCTCACCAGTATTTTATGCAAGTATATGGTTAATCAACAGACGTGTGGTAATGAAGTTTTAATTACATAATCGAAAAGGAGAGCCCTATCAGTTAGTGATCGACTGATAGGGCTCTCCTTTATTGAATTGAAAGTAGTTGCTTCATGCTTTCGGATGTTTAACTAAACACGGGCAGTGTAACAAGAATCATCAGCGTAAACAGGATAGCCACATAATTCACGGAACACATGAACATCAGATGTGCCCACTTCATATCGTTTTTCGTGAAAAACCCAGCTATAGTTGCAACTAGCCATCCGACGTTCATTAGCGTCGCTATGACAACAAACACTGTACCAAGCGATCCTAAAAAGAACGGTAATGGTAGTAAGCACGCGACATAGATAACCATTTGCCGCTTCGTAAAATTAAATCCGTGAACTACAGGAAGCATCGCCACTTTTGCCAAACTATATTCTTCCACTTTCTTCATGGCAATAGCGAATGTGTGCGGCATTTGCCAGATGAACAGAATAAGCGTCAGTACGATTGGGACGATATGATAACCGGGTGCAATTGCAGCCCATCCGATTAAAGGCGTCACCGCACCCGACACACTGCCAATGACTGTATTCAATGTATATCGACGTTTTGACCACATTGTGTACAAAATAACATACGTAAACCATCCAATGGATGCGTAGATGGCCGCTTCAATTGTTGTAAAAGCTAAAAGTACTAACCCTACTACAGATAATGCTAATCCTAATCTAAAGACAAACTTAAGCGAAAAGTTCCCAGTAACTGTCGGACGGTTTTTGGTCCGCTCCATTACTGTATCAATGTCGACGTCGTACCAGTTATTCAGGATAAGTGCCCCCGCCATAACAAGTGTACTGCCAGAAATCGTCAGCAAAAATACATCCCAGTTTGCTAAAAAAGTTCCATTCGTAAAATAGAGCGCTAACCAAAATCCTGTAAGGACTGGAAGCACATTAGAAATTAAGACTATCGCCTTAAATAGAGATTTAAGATCAGCGAATAGCGTAGAAAGATTTTGTTCTTTCGAAACAGTTTTTTCATCAACCTTCTCCCAAGAAGGATCCATTACTTTAGTCATCAATTCGTCTCTCCTCAAAAAAGCCAGGTGCTTTTCCAATTTGGTGGATTCGCATTTAGTTCATTGACTGGCATACTTAACTCCATTTTACTCTTAGTCTTCAAGTAAGACAAAGGAAAGCTTTGTGACATTTTCAAAACTGCAAGAAAAAGGATTGGAAACATCAATGTGATGTTTCCAATCCCGTTAAAATAAGTAGCATTTTATTATTCCCCTTGTATAGACTTTAACTGATTCAATTGAATTAAGCCTTCAATATCGCTACTAGGGATATATCCTGCTTCCTTACTTATATCAGCCATTTCCTGAATCATATCTTCATTGACAGATGTTGTTACTTTCAGGCGCTTAAATGCCACTTCAAGTTCCGTTTTGTCAATCTCTTTTCCCGTTACCTCTTTGATGTGTTTACTAAATAGAATTTGACTATCCTCAGGATTTTGCTCAATAAACTCAACTGCTTTTACATGGGCTGTTAAATAGGCTTTCATGAACTTTTCATTTTCCAAAAAATTCTTACTTGCCGCGACCACAGTAGTAGTCGATTCTTTCCCCCATGCGAATGATTCCCAGTCCAATAAAAGTTTACCATTTGCCTTCGTTTCCAGAATATAGCCCCACGGTTCTGGTATTGCAGCAGCATCTAGTGAATTTTGAATGAAAAGTGTTGCTGTATCGGCTGGCGCTGCGGCAAACATTTCTACTGTCCCTCCATTTGCCGTAGGTTTAAGACCAACATCTTTTAGCGCTTTACGTAACATAATGTCTTGAGTACCCCCAATTCCAGGTATCGCAACTTTCTTCCCGTCCAGATCAGCAAGCTCCTTAATAGCACTATGTTCATTAACAACAAGGACTGCTCCGCCATTCACAGCGCCTGAAATTATATAGTAGTTAGGTTCTTTTACGTAAAAATTCAATACTGGACCTGGGCCAACTGTACCCACATCAATGGATTTAGTAGCCATCGCTTCCATGAACAAGCCGCCGTTACTGACGGTCTTTGTGTTGATCTTAATATCTTTCCCAAACGCTTCAGTGAAGTAACCTTGCTCCAGCGCAACGATTGTAGCGATATGCGTTAAGTTCGGAAAATAACCGATGTTCACCACTTTACTGCCTTTTTCTCCTTTTTCCGCTTTAGCGCATGCAGACCCAATACTCAATACAGCTAAGGAAATAAGCGCAAGTACGAAAAGTTTACGTTTCATCCTTATCTCTCCCCATCTGTTCTATAAATAGCCCCTTAACTAATACCCCAATAACGAACGCCATGAATTCAGTGCGCTTTACATTTTATTTTTCTGCTTCTATAGACATCAACTGTTCCAATTGAATTAAGCCATTAATATCATTACTAGAGACATACCCTGCTTCTTTACTGATATCGGCCATCTCTTGAATCACTTCTTCATTGACAGATGTTGTTACTTTCAGGCGCTTAAATGCGGCTTCGAGTTCATTTTTATCAATTTCTTTTCCTGTTAATTCTTTGATATGCTTAATGACAAGATTTTGACTTTCTTCGGGATTCTGCTCGATAAACTCTACTGCTTTTACATGGGCTGTTAGATAAGCCTTCACAAGTTCTTCATCTTCCAAAAACTTCTTACTTGCCGCAACCACTGTATTCGTCGATTCTTTCCCCCATGCGAATGATTCCCAGTCTAACAACAATTGACCGTTCGCCTGTGTTTCCAAAATATAGCCCCATGGTTCTTGTGTTGCAGCAGCATCCACGGACTTTTGGACAAAGAGCGTTGCTGTATCAGCTGGCGCTGCGGCAAACATTTCAACTGTGCCGCCATTTGACGTCGGCATAAGACCCACATCTTTCAGTGCCTTACGCAACATAATGTCTTGTGTACTACCTATTACTGGAATCGCAACTTTCTTTCCGTCTAAATCAGCAAGTTCTTTAATATTACTATCTTCACTCGCAACAAGGACTGCTCCCCCGTTTACAGCGCCTGAAATAATATGGTAGCTAGGATCTTTTACGTAGAAGTTCAGTAATGGACCAGGCCCTACTGTTCCCACATCAATTGATTTAGTCACCATTGCTTCCATAAACAAGCCGCCGTTACTGACAGTTTTTGTATTGACCTTAATATCCTCTCCAAACGCTTCAGTGAAATAACCTTTCTCTAGCGCAACGATTGTAGCGATATGCGTTAAATTCGGGAAATAACCAATGTTCACTTCTTTACTATCTTGTGCTCCTTTGTCTGTCTTTCCACAGCCAGCAACAATTGCCAATACAGCTAAAGAAATAAGCCCAAGTAAGAACAAATTACGTTTCATTCCGTTCTCTCCCCATCTGTCATTATTTATCATTACTTAACTAATTCCCCATTTTTTCTGCACACTGCGCTCCAGTCGTAAAAAGACCAGATTATCCATAATTGTACCGATAACACCAATGATGAGCATTACTGAAATAACCAAATCCATTTGTCCTAATGATCTTCCCATCTCTAAGAGATATCCAAGCCCGCCTCCGCCACCGAGCAGCTCCCCTGCCATTAACGCACGCCAGGAAAATGCCCAGGCGATTCGTAATCCAGCTATGAGCTGCGGGACAGATGCTGGCATAATAACTGTGCGCAAAAAGTGAAAACCGCCAGACCCTAATGTTTTAGCAACTTGTTGATAAAGCCTTGGCACATTTTTAAAACCACTTGTCGCATTGATCGTCATTGTCCATGTTGCACCAATTGTGACAATAAATAGAATAGAGAAATCGTTCAAACCGAACCAAATAATAGCAAGTGGGAACCAGACAATGCTCGGAATCGATTGCAATGCCGTGATAAGAAATCCGAGAGTGTCTTCCACTAACTTAGAACGCCATATAAGATAGCCTAAAAAAAGACCGAGGACCGTCGCAATTGTAAATCCTATTAAAAGACGGCTCATGCTTGTGAGGATTGCAGTCATTATTTGCCCACTTACAATACCCGTGTAAAGTGTTTGCAATACTTGGCTGAGACTCGGAAACATGAAATCGGGCAAACTTGATAATCTAGATGTGACTTCCCATATCACCGCTAGAATCCCGATGAAGAGGGTTCGTCTTAAAAATGTAGTCATCCCCCATTTCCTCCTTTAACACTTTCTCAATTTCACCTTGCAGTGATGCCAATATTTGCTTTTCCAAATGAAATGTAATGTCATTTGGCATAATGCCATCTTTCATTGTCGTAGAAGAATGAATCTCTTTGATTCTTCCAGGGCGTGTTTCAAAAACGACAATCTTCTCGGATAAAAGGACTGCTTCCCGAATGTTATGCGTAACGAAAAAGATTGTCACCTTTGTTTTTTGCCAGATTTCAAGCAGCTCATTATGTAACACCATTCTGGTTTGCTCATCAAGAGCCGCAAACGGCTCATCCATCAGTAAAATTGCAGGTTCCATAACAAGAGCGCGTGCGATAGCAACACGTTGTTTCATACCTCCGGACAGCTGATGTGGATAGGCGTCGATAAAATTGCTTAAATGTACCATTTTTAACATTTCTCGCGCTTTGTCCTCGGCCTGTTTTTTTGACAAACCCTTTAAACGTAAGCCGTACGTGACATTATCTAGAACAGTTAACCATGGAAACAATCCATCCTGCTGGAAAACGACGACACGATCTGGTCCGGGATCCGTCACTACTTTGCCAGCAATCCGAATTTCCCCTTGATCCGCCTTCTCAAGACCAGCAATCAGATAGAGCAATGTCGACTTCCCACAACCCGAAGGTCCGACAATCGAAACAAACTGTCCTTTTTCCACGTCTAACGAGATATTATCCAGCACTTTGACATGACCTTTTTCTTTATGGGGAAAACTTTTGACAATGCCATCTATTGTTAAATACATTCAAATATCCCCTTTCCATACTATATAGGTTGAGTTAAAGATTCCATTCGATAACGCTACTTCGCTAGGGGATGCCTCCCGCCCTTAGCCAGGTAACTTCGCGACCACTCTTAGGGCTTCGGCTATCCCTTTTAAAGCGCCTTCGCTCAGTTCATATGCCCAATTCAACACTTCAACCTATATAGTAATTACATTTCAAAAACAACCATTACATCGATTGTAATTCGGGTTTTAAAATTCGAACAAATCGCTTGATAAATAGCGTTCACCAGAATCAGGTGCAATACAGACGACCGTATCATTCGGAGTCAATCGCCTAGCAACGGCTAACGCTGCATATATGGCTGCGCCCCCTGAAGGGCCAATGAGAATCCCTTCATTCGCCGCTATAGCCCGAACTGTCTCGTAAGCTTCTTCGTCTTTTATCATAAATATTTCATCGTAGACGTTCGTATTCAAAACAGAAGGAATAAAACCTGGGCTCGTTCCAACAAGCTTATGCTTCCCTGGCTTTCCTCCGGATAGGACAGGTGATCCCGCAGGCTCAACCACATGAACTGTGATTCTAGCATCAAGTTCTTTTAGTGCCTCCCCTGTACCCGTTACCGTCCCTCCCGTTCCTGACGTACAAACAAAAGCATTAAGCCTTCTTCCAATGGACACCATTGCTTCACTAATCTCAACAGCCGTTGTTGTCCTATGAATATCAGGATTTGCGGCGTTTTCAAATTGCATGGGGATAAAACTGTCTTCAATTTGTGCTGCTAATTCATTTGCTTTGGCAATCGCACCTGGCATTCTATCTTCACTTGGTGTAAGAACAACTTTAGCGCCGTATGCTTTCATTAAATTAATGCGTTCAATCGTTGCGTTATCTGGCATAACGAAAATTGCGCGATATCCTCTCGCTGCGGCATTCATTGCCAAACCAATTCCTGTATTACCTGATGTCGGTTCAACAATCGTTGCCCCCGCCACCAATTCCCCACTTTTTTCTGCTTCGACAATCATATTGTAAGCCGCTCGGTCTTTTACGCTCCCGCTTGGATTAAAATATTCAAGTTTCACATAGACAGCTGCACCTTGAGGATCTGGCAGTCTATTTAATCTTACAAGCGGCGTATTTCCAATCAATTCTGCTATATTGTTTACGACTTGCATATCTGGCATCCTCCCAATTACAGTCAGGATTTGTTTTGGTATCCACCAATCAATTCTAAAAAGGCATTTTGCATGTTGATTGATTGCCTGTATGTGTCATTTGTGATTACTTTAAGTAATTTAGTTTTTATTGCTTGTTCTAACGTTGTATATTTCAATGTTTCTCTCGACAGCGTTAGAAATTCAAGATAATCGCCATAAGAATCTTCGTAAATTACGGCAAGTTCGTCACGAATTCTTTTGGAAAGTATCGGACTTGCCCCGCCAGTTGCAACACTTATCGTTAGGTCACCTCTTGTCAGCTTGGCAGGGACATGAAAGGTGCTTAACTCTGGATTATCAACGATATTGACCAGTTGATGCGTGCCAGAAGAAGATGCAACGAACGAATTCACCGTTTCACTATTTGTTGCTGCGATAATAATCAATGCGGAATCAAGATCATTTGGTTCGAACTCTTTATTCTTCCAGGTAATCTTCTTCTCGGCAATGAGTTGTTCTATTTCCGAATGAATCATCGGACTAATCACAGTTACATAAGCACCTGCCTGTAGCAAGCCGACAATTTTTCTATGGGCAATCATACCACCACCGACTACTACTGCACCTTTAGCTTCGATGTTCAGCATAATTGGGTAGGATTTCATTGTTTTATTCACCTGCCGCTGTTTAGTTATTCTGAAAAAGACCATAAAATTAGCGGTCCTTCTTAGCATTTTTAAAAGATAAGAAAGTATAAGTTTTTCACTTGGAGCAGTGTCTAGACTCCTGCGCCTAGCCCCCCGAGTCGCTTCAGTCCTTAAGGCCTCCTGCGCTTTTCGTGACTACCAAGGCGCTTGCGCTTTTCTTATTGTCTAGACTCCAGCGCCTAGCCCCTCGAGTCGCTTCAGTCCTTAAGGTAAAGGCAAAGAGCGCCTTTACCTTAAGGCCCTCCAGCGCTTTTCGGGACTACCAAGGCGCCTGCGCTTTTCTTATTAATCGTGAAAGTCCAATCCAGATTGAACAGCTTTCACATGTCCTGCACGGATAACAAAATCTCCAAAATGTTCGCCTTCTTGTCTTTCCTTGGCATATTGGAAAAATAGTGGTTTAAGCAGTGCTAGAATTTCTTCTTCGCCAATGTTCTCCCGATACAATTTGTTCAGCCGATCTCCGACAAAGCCGGCACCAAGATACATATTGTATTTTCCAGGTGCTTTACCGATAAAGGCAATTTCACCAAGAGATGGACGAGAGCAACCATTCGGGCAACCTGAAATACGTATAATAATCTCTTTTTCACGCAGTCCCGCTTCATCCAGAATTAGTTCCATCTTATCCAGTAATGAAGGCAGATAACGTTCAGCTTCAGCCATTGCCAGCCCGCAAGTTGGAAAAGCAACACAAGCCATTGAACTCCGTCGCAATGCGGAATGATGTTGTCCATCTGTCAAACCATGTTGCTCAATCAGCTCGACAATCTTTTGCTTATTTTGACTCGATACATTGCTGATAATCAGGTTTTGGTTTGGACTCAGTCGGAAATCTCCTGTGTGGATCTTGGCAATTTCTCGCAACCCAGTCATCAGTGGATAATCATCCAAGTCCTGGACTCTTCCGTTTTGGATAAAGAGCGTGAAATGCCAATTCCCATCGCTCCCTTCCACCCAGCCATAACGATCACCATTATGTTCAAAATGATAATCACGTTCGATTTCAAGCTCCCAACCTAATCGTTCATTGAGTTCTTTTACGATCCAATCAAGTCCACGAGCATCAATTGTGTATTTAAAACGAGCATACTTTCGTACAGAACGATTTCCGTAATCACGTTGAATCGTAATAATTTTTTCGGCTACTTCGACAATCTGATCTGGTGTACAGAATCCAATCACCCGTGCCAACTGAGGATACGTTTTCGTATCACCATGCGTCATCCCCATGCCGCCTCCGACAGCAATATTGAATCCAACTAATTTGCCTTCTTCTAAAATGGCGATTAGACCAAGATCCTGTGAAAAAACATCAACATCATTATTAGGAGGAACTGCTACACCAATTTTAAATTTCCTTGGTAAATAGAGTGCACCATACAATGGCTCAGTCTCTTCGTCCGTTTCTTGACTGTCGACTACTTTTTCACCATCAAGCCAGATTTCATGGTACGCATTGGTCCGTGGTGATAGATAATCACTAAGTTTCTGAGCCCACCCATAAACCTCGGCATGTATTTCTGATTGATAAGGGTTTGGATTACACATCACATTACGGTTCACATCTCCGCAAGCCGCTAGTGTATCCATCAATGCCGCATTAATTTCCTGAACATTTTCCTTCATATTCCACTTTAAAATCCCATGCATTTGGAATGCCTGTCGGGTAGTCAATTTCAACGTTCCATTGCCAAATTTATTGGCAACACCGTCCATTGCCAGCCATTGTGCCGAAGTTGCAACGCCTCCCGGAGCACGGACTCGGACCATGAACTGGTATGCCGGCTCTAATTTTTGACGTTGTCGCTCATTGCGTAAATCCCGATCATCTTGCAGATAACTCCCATGGTGTTTCATCAATCGATTATCGTCGTCAGGTATCCCCGAACTGATTGGATATTCAAGCGTTTCTTTAAGCGATCCTCGTAAATAGTTACTCTCACTCTTAATCCGCTCAACATCACTTGGTGTTCCTGGTTGTGGCGGTAGAATTATTTTTTTCATCATTTAACAAGCTCCTCTCACAGTTGTTTCAGTAGACATCACGTTGATAACGTTTCTGCTGTTGCATGTCAGCTAAATAGTCAGATGCTTCCTTAGAGCTCATCTCACCCTCTTCTTCAAGGATTTTCTCTAAAGTAGCATGGACATCGGCAGCCATATGCTTTTCATCCCCACAAACGTAGAGTACAGCACCCTCTTCCAACCATTTAAAAATAGCCTGGCTGTTTTCGATCATTCGGTGTTGGACATAGACTTTATCTTTCGTATCACGGGAAAACGCAACATCCATTCGCGTCAATACACCTTCTTTGAGCCATTGTTGCCATTCAACCTGATACAGGAAGTCCGTAACGAAGTGTTGATCTCCAAAGAACAACCATGTTTTCCCTTCGGCGCCAATCTCCTCGCGTTCTTCCAAGAACGACCTGAACGGAGCAATTCCAGTTCCAGGTCCAATCATTATCAATGGCGTGTTAGGATCTGCTGGTAATTTAAAGTTTGAGTTACGCTGAACATATACAGGTAAATAGTCTCCTGGTTGCGCACGTACAGCACATTCATCTGAACAGACGCCTACCCGATCACGACCGTGGGCCTCATAACGAACAGTTCCAATAGTGAGATGTACTTCATCTGGATTTGCTTTTGAACTGCTGGCGATTGAATACAGACGCGCCGGTATTTTACGTAATATTGCGACAAAATCACTTACAGAGACTTCCCAAGGTGCAAAATCCCGTACAAGATCTAATAGATCACGACCATAGAGATAATTCCTGCATTCTTGCTCACTTTCAGGTTCCAAGAGCGCCTTTAATTCATTGTTAGCGGTAAATTGCGCTGCTTTTTGTAGCAATGGTTTCGTCAAAACAGTGATTTCAAAATTGGATATCAATGCCTCGCGTAAAGGCTTGAGTTCGCCCTGTTTATTGACCTTAACTGCTTCACTAGGATTCCAACTCATCTCCGCAATCAAGGCATCTACTAATTCAGTATTATTTTCTGGGTAAATGCCCAAACTGTCTCCTGGTTCAAACTCCAGGTTCGATCCTTCAAGTGATAACTCAAGATGACGCGTTTCCTTGTTTGATCCACGACCATTTAAATTCAAATTTTCTAGAATCTCAGCTTTAAATGGATTTGTTCGAGAATATTCAAGTTGTTCCTCAATTACCTTGTTACCTGGTTGTTGGACAGTTATAGAACTACTTCCTTGTTGCTCATTTAATTTAGCTAAAACATTCGTAAACCATTCCGCGGCAGATTCATCATAATCCAAGTCGCAATCGACTCGTAGACTAAGCTGTTTTGCACCTAATTCAAGTAATCGATCATCAAATTGTTTACCTGTCTGGCAGAAAAATTCATAAGAACTATCTCCCAAAGACAGGACCGAAAATTGCAGATTTTCCAATTTCGGCGCTCTTTTACTAGTAAGAAATTCATAGAAGGGCAATGCATTATCTGGTGGATCACCTTCGCCATGTGTACTTACAATAAGTAGTAAATTATCGATTTTCTTGAGCGCATTCGGTTTGAATTCATTCATAGAAGAAAGGCTTACTAGATACTCTTCTGCTCTCAAATTCTTCGTCAGTTTTTCAGCCAAAGCTTGCCCGTTACCAGTCTGAGATCCGTAAAGAATTGTCACTTCTTTTGAGCTGACCTCTAGTTGCGTTGCTGGAGCTTCCAGAACGGCTACGCCGCCTGAAGCGACCGAGTGCGTAGTTGACTGACTTGCGCTTAGATAACCGCCCAACCAGATTTGCTGTGTCTCCGTCAGTATCGGCAAAAGTTGATTAAGGAGTTCTACCTGCTCCTGATTAAAAGGACTGTTTATCACTTGAAGCGCCAAAATTACCCACCTCACAAAATAGTATTTTTATATATATGTTGAACACGTGAATATTTATATTTACTAAGCTCATGCGCCGTAGCAAATTCATTGGAATTCTTTATTTCAACATACACAGTTTTTAAAAAAGAGAATTATTTCAATCTGATTTTCTCATTTCTCTCTATTTGAACCACAACATTGTCTTGAATAACCAATGTGATAGAGCCATAATTCATAGTACTCAACATCTGTTTAACATTTTCTATGGTAAGTTCATGATTTTGTTCACGTTTTTCCATAATCCCTTTTCATCCTTCCAGACAAAGTCACTTCATAAAATGGGCTGACTGATTTGATTTATTTCAAGTAACTCATTCACCCGTTCAACAAGCACATCCTGGACATATTTGTGATAACCCAGATTTTCACAAAGAATTAGCTGCTGACAACTAGTAGATTGTTTCACAATCTTTTTTTCAATGCCATTCATTAAAATACCTGTAAATAATAAGTATGGAATAATGAAAACTTGCTTTTGAGGTGCTTGCTGTAGTTGCAGTAATGCTTCATCGAAATGAGGCTCCGCTCCGTAAAGAAAACAAACAGTTACTTTATTAAAGGAATACTTGTCAGCAAGAAGCAGTGCAATTTCGTTTAAATCATGCTTTACTGCGGGATCACTACTCCCCCTGCCTACGATTAACACCTGAGCATCTTCTGCGATCGTTACTTGTTGTTCAACAACTCGATCATATAAACTATCAACAATTTTCGGATGAATGCCAAATGCTTTTCCGTATGTAAATTCAATATCGGGATACATGACTTTTCCCACCTCGATTTCAAATGGAATATCTTCATTTGCATGCGCCGCAGTTAATAAAAGTATAGGAACAACAGCAATCTTAGTAGCTCCGCGTTCCACGCACTTCGTAATCCCTTCATCCACACTTGGCGCCGCCAGTTCTAAAAAACAAATCTCTTGAATCGAAACATCGATCATTGCTTGACTGCTCTTAATAAACTGAATGGCTTCTTCGACACCTGCTTTAATCCGGCTACCGTGGCCCACATATAGAACTGCCTGCATGCTAATCCCTCCTTATCAAATCCGCCTCGGCGTAATTGCGTCCTTATCAAGTAATTAAGTTAAACTGCTAGTATGCAGATACTTCTTTAATGCTATTTTGGTTCAATCCCGTTTGTTCGAACCACTGAATCTTCTCCCGCAACTTCACAACTTCACCGACAATGATCATACTTGGGTTTTTAATTTCGGATTCTCTCGCAATCTCTACAATTGTAGAAAGTGTACCTGTAATCGTATACTGTGCTTCTGTCGTTCCCCAATGAACAAGTGCTACTGGCGTGCTCTCAGGTCGGCCGTGCTTCGTCAGTTGCTCACAGATATAAGGTAAGTTTCCGACACCCATATAAATCGCTAAGGTATCAATACCGACCGCAAGACTCTCCCAGTGGATGGAATCGCTTTTTCCAGCACGCATATGGCCCGTTACAATCGCAAAACTCGAACTAAGATCGCGATGTGTGACTGGGATACCCGCATAAGCAGGAGCTGCAATCCCAGCTGTAATTCCCGGAACCACCTCAAAGGGAATTCCATTATCCGCAAGAACTTCTGCCTCTTCAGCTCCTCTTCCAAAAACGAATGGATCTCCACCTTTTAAGCGTGTGACGATTTTTCCTTGCTTCGCATATTTCACTAAGAAGTGGTTAATCGTCTCCTGAATCATTGCATGATAGTTTGGGAGTTTTCCGCAATAAATTAAGTCAGCTCCCGGCTTTGCATAGGTAAGTAGCTCTTTATTAATTAAACGATCATACAATATGACATCCGCTTGTTGAATACATCTCATCCCTTTAACGGTGATTAAATCAACATCTCCAGGTCCAGCTCCAACTATATATACTTTTCCCATTCTTATCTCTCCTCTCACCGCTCAGTTCTACCATAAAATCATTGTTAGGAATGAATCTCTTCTTTTTGCATTCCCGCAATTAATACGTCGATCACTTCCGGGCGACTAAATGTCGATGGCAGCTGTTCTCCCTTACGAAGCATTTCCCTCACTTTTGTACCAGACAAGATTACATGGTGACTGACATCATGCGGGCATGTTTTTGGTGTTGCCATATTGCCGCATTTATTGCAGTAAAAGCTATGCTCGAAAAATAATAACGTAATTCCAAGTTCTCCAAGCGTAAAATTGCTAAAGATTTTCTGAGCATCATACGTACCATAATAATTACCAACACCCGCATGGTCGCGACCAACGATGAAGTGTGTACAACCAAAATTCTTTCGAACCATCGCATGGAACACCGCTTCTCTTGGTCCGGCATAGCGCATTGCCGCTGTAAATACACCTAAAAACACATGCTCTTTCGCATAATAGTTTGCTAGTAATACTTCATAGCTTTCCATGCGTACATCTGCTGGAATATCATCCGATTTCGTTTCACCCACAAGTGGATTCAAAAATAATCCATCTACAATTTCCAATGCAGTCTTTTGAATATACTCATGTGCTCTATGAACCGGATTTCTTGTTTGGAAACCAACGACTGTTTTCCAACCGAGCTCTTGGAACTTTTGCCTTGTTTCAATTGGGTCATATAAGTACTCCGAAAACTCATTCAGTGGTCTTCTCTGAATCAGCGTGATCGTGCCGCCAAGATAGACATTAGGACGTTCAAACAACTTCTTCACGCCAGGATGTTCGCGGTCTGTCGTTTGATAAACCAGTTCAGCTTCTTTTTCCTTATCTGGTGTGAAAATATCCGATACTTCGAGAACACCATAGACAACTCCATCTCTCTCTAATTTCACAAAATTCCCAACAGCGATACCTTGTGCATTCAATTCCGTTGTTGGCAATGTAATCGGAATTGTCCAAGGAACTCCAGTAGATAATCTCATTGTTGCAACAACAGAATTGTAATCTACTT
Source organism: Sporosarcina sp. E16_8 (assembly GCF_017347095.1). Classification (GTDB taxonomy): domain Bacteria; phylum Bacillota; class Bacilli; order Bacillales_A; family Planococcaceae; genus Sporosarcina. The sequence goes on from NZ_JADPRZ010000005.1 coordinate 175,761, forward strand.
CTGTCAAAAATCCAGTTAATGGACTATATGCACCCGTACCAATTAAATCCAAGTCGCTGCTAGCAATTTCGTCTAATTCAACTACTTTTGTAAGCCCTTCGAACTCAAAATCAGGATTCCAGCAATTAATTAATGTACCGCCATGCGGTTGACTCAAACTCATTTAAATTCCCCCATTTTCGTTAGGATTATGCAAGCCACACTCTGTCTTTGTTTGATTTGCCCAGCGCCCTGACCTCGACCCCGTCGTTGTATCCCCTTTAAATGTACAGTGTGTGCAACCGATACTCGGATAGCCTTGGTCATGGAGTGGATTATAGGGCAAGTTATGTTTTTTTATATAATCCCAAATATCTGTCCACGACCAATGAATCAGTGGGCAAATTTTAATCGATTGAAAGGTTTCATCCTTGTTCACAAAGTTCGTCTGACTTCTTGATGGGGATTGTTCGCGCCTAAGTCCGGATAACCAAGCGGTCGTATCACTCATCGCTTCCCGGAGAGGAATTACTTTCCTCATATGACAACAACGATCCGGCTGTCTTTCCCATAGTCGATCACCATATTTGTCAGCTTGTTCCTCAGCCGTTAAGTTAGGCTTTTTCATTTCAATTACCAGCTTTGGATAACGTTTCTTTACTTCTTCGATTAAGGCATGCGTTTCTTGAAAATGAAATCCCGTTTCGAGAAAGACCACTTTAGCAGCCGGTTTTATTTGTGAGATTAAATCTACCATTACGATTCCTTCAACCCCAAAACTACACGCATATACAAGCTCATCGTCGTATTCCTTGTAAGCCCATCGCAACACGTTTAACGCACCTTTTGACTCGTCATCAATCGAAAAAGTTTCGGCAGTCTCAGCCCAAGATTTGTACGTCAACTTCGCCATACTAATTCCATCCCCTCTAAACTTAATAACTCGAATACCTTTTCTTTTATAAAAAACGACTTTAATCGGTTAGTGATTAAAGTCGCCTCTACTCTTTAGTCAGCGAATTGTTCTTATGCGCTCAATTGTCTAGTAGCTTCTGGATTTCCAGTCAGCTAGTGATTAGCGTTATACTAACTTTATTATTCCTATGTGTCAAGTAGGTTTAAAGACATTATATTCCTAAACAACTAAGATGTTACGTGTTTAGTAGTTTATTAAATTTATATTTGGAAAGACAAGGTCTCTTCGAGTCCGTTGTTGCGCATTGGGTAGTCTACGTTAAATTTATGCAGGTATTCATATGTTCAACAGATATAGTTATTTTCTTTTAAATAAGAAACGATACGTTCAACGGATTCTTCAATGCTTAACTGATTAGTATCAATGATTATTTCTGGATTATCAGGTTCTTCATAAGGAGCATCAATTCCTGTAAATCCTTTAATTTCACCCAATCTTGCTTTTTTATAAAATCCCTTTGGATCTCGTTCTTCGCATGTTGCCAAGCTAGCCTTGACGTATATTTCGATAAATTCATTGGCTTCGACTATTTCCCGGACTTGATCTCGATCTTCCTGATAAGGAGAAATGAATGCAGTTAATGTCAACAAACCCGCATCGACCATTAGTTTGGACACTTCACCGATTCTGCGAATATTTTCCGTCCGATCATCTGGGCTAAACCCGAGATTCTTATTTAAACCATGCCGGACATTATCCCCATCCAATCGATATGTGTGGATGTTCTCTGCATGTAACGCTGTTTCTAGTGCTACTGAAACTGTTGACTTCCCTGAACCTGATAGTCCTGTGAACCAAAGAATAGCACTTTTATGGCCCTTTAGTTCTAGTCTATTTTCTTTTGTTACCTCTGATTCATGCCAAACGATATTTGTAGACTCTGTCATTGTTTGCCCCCTAAAATCATTTATTTCTGGTTTGATTGTTATATACAAAAAAAACACCTTTTCACCCGATACAAATAATCGATTAGAAAGATGCCTTTAGTTGTCTAATTAGCAAATATGAAGTTATGTCAAAAATTGAATGTCTTACAACTTTTACAGGGAAAATAAAAAACCCGCTTCTAGTAGAATAAGAAGAGGTTAATAGCATCAAACATATATTACTCCTCTTATCTGCTAAACTTTCGTTTACCGGAATTGGCACAGTACTAAGCAGTCTGTTGCCGAGGCTTCATAGGGCCAGTCCCTCAACCTCTCTGGATAAGATATAAACTATTAAGTTGAGTCCAATATTACATTATCAAAAACTTAAAGTCAATGATTTTTCAGAATTTATTTTTATTCCTATAAGTTTAGTTAGTTTTAAAAGACAATACACGTCCTAAAGACATAGTTGAAGATTGCCAGCAAGGATCGATTCATTTGTTCTCCACAAAACTGATTTATAACCCTTTCTAATCCTGTCGATCAACTTACAATACTTCTATTATTTTGAGAAACATACTCCAAGCAAATCGTAAAGAAACACGACTCTAACTAGAGTCGTGTTTCTTTATTTATTAATCCGTAACTAAATACTTATCATTTCATAAATGCACCTAAAAAGAGACTGATCTGCGGGATAAATGAAATGATAATAATATCAAGAATCATCACAATGATGAACGGAATAATCGCCTTTACAAGGCTTTCAAATTTCGTTCCAGCAATGTTTGCAGCAACAAATAAGTTAATACCGACTGGAGGTGTGATAAAACCAATTGCCAAGTTGAAGATCATAATGATACCAAAGTGGACGAGATCGATTCCTAGAGCGCTGACAATTGGTACAAGAATTGGTGTCAAAATAATGATTGCTGCAGAAGTTTCCAGGAAAGTTCCTATAAAGAGTAATAGAACATTAATAATTAACAAGGCGATAATCCAATTATCTGTGACACCAAGCATAACCTCTGTTATTTCTCTCGGTACACGCGCTCTTGTTAAGTAATAACCAAATATCGATGCCCCGGCAATAATAAACATGATCACCGCAGAAACAACAACAGATGATGAGAATATTTCTATTAAATCTTTAAATTTAATTTCTTTGTAAATGAATACACCGACTATTAAACCATAAACAACAGCAACTACTGCTGCTTCAGTAGGTGTAAATATCCCGCCATAAATCCCGCCTAAAATAATCACAGGCATCAAAATCGCCAAAATCGCATCAGCGAATGCTTTGAAAAAATCGATGATTGTAAAACGCTCTCCGCCGCCATATCCCTTTTTTAGTGAGATAACATAGACAAGAATCAAAAGCGAAACGACAACCAAAATCCCAGGTAAAATTCCTGCGATGAATAAAGAACTAATTGATACACCCGCAGACACACCATAAAGGACGAGTGGCACACTGGGCGGTATCATTACACCGATTGTTCCACCAGCAGCTTGTACCGCAGTAGAAAAACTTTTATCATATCCTTTTTTAACCATGGCAGGAATTAACAGTGATCCGACCGCTGCAGTTGTTGCTGCAGCTGACCCAGAAATTGCGGCAAAAAATGCACAGGCAATGATTGATACAATCGCAAGTCCACCCGTTACACGCCCGAACAAAACGTTTGCCAGGTGAATCAATCTCCTGGATATTCCGCCGTTCTCCATCAATTTACCAGCTAATATGAAAAATGGTATTGCCAGTAGAGGAAATGATGCAACGGAATTAAACATACGCTGCATCAGAACGATTAAAGAAACTTGTCCATCTACCAAGAATACGAGGGAAGATGCCATTCCTAAGGCTACTGCAATAGGTACTCCAATCAAAAATAACAATGCGAGTAATACGAATAAAAGAATAGTCATACCATTTTACCCCCTGTCTTTACTCCCTTAGTAAACAGGTGGACAAGATTAATGATTAAAAACAACCCACTAATAGGTATAACAGAATATACTAAACCCATTGGAATCCTTAATACAGGAGATAATTGTGCCATCGACTGCCTTGCCAAATCGTAACCTTGAACAATCATAATTATGTAAAAAGCAATACTTGCAATAGTTGCCATCGTAAAGAAGACTTTACGTACGGAAACAGGAAATAGTTCAATGAAAAAATCAACACCAATATGGGCTTTCAAAGACATCGCATAGGCTGCTCCTAAAAATGTAAGCCAGACCAAACAATAGATCGCCAATTCCTCAGACCAGGCCAATGGCTTATTAATTACGAATCGAAATACGACTTGCATAAATACTGAACCGGTTAATACAGCCATAATAAGATTTAAAAAATGTTTCATAAATAAGTTTAAGTAGCCAATGGATTTGCCCAAATGATCCCTCCTTAATGTAAAGAAGGGAGAACAAAGCTCTCCCTTTTTCCTTCTATTATTAACTGCTACTGTGCATCAATAATTTGATTCAACAGCTCCTGGTATTCAATTGTTGCATAGACAGGCTTGACCGCTTCTTGGAAAGGTACCAAATCTACATCCTCAATAATTTCAACGCCATTATCTTTTAGTTTCTGAATTGATTCTTTTTCCATTTCAACGATTAAATCACGTTGTTTTGCACCTGCTTTTTGGCCTTCTTCTAGAACGATTGCTCGTAAATCTTCTGGTAGTTTATCATACGTTTTTTGACTCATCATAAACATTGCTACGGAGTATACGTGGCCTGTTAATGTCATATATTTTTGTTTTGACTCGTACAACTTGAATTGGTCCGCAACAATTGCGGGGTTCTCTTGTGCATCCACAACCCCTTGTTGTAATCCCGTCAACGCTTCCGTCCATGCCATAGGTGTTGGTTGTGCACCTAGTGCTTTAAATGCTGCAATATGAATTTCATTTTCTTGTGTTCTAATTTTAAGGCCCTTTAAATCTTCAGGTTTATTGACTGGATGTTTACCGTTTGTAATGTGACGATACCCATTTTCTCCCCATGAAAGTCCGATGATTCCATGTTCACCCATTTTCCTAAACAATTCATCACCAATTTCACCTTCTAAAATCTCCACTGCGGTTTCACGGTTTTTAAAGATAAACGGAACGTCAAGTACGCTCAATTCTGGGACAAAATTTGTTACAGGAGCAGTTGAAGATACAACTAAGTCCACTGTCCCCAAAGTTAGCCCTTCCGTCAATTCCCTTTCGGCACCAATTTCTGAGTTTGCAAAAACTTCAATTGTTACACGACCATCGGTACGCTCTTTCACATTTTCCGCCATTTCAAGGAAAGTAATATTGTAAGGATGGTCCTCTGGTAAAGAGTGTCCTGCTTGAAGCGTGAATTTTTCGCCGGGTTTCGAATCTCCTTTTGAAGTTTCACCTGATTCCCCTGAATCCGAACATGCTGCAACGATTACTAACATCAAAGCCATAATAAATAGTAACCCAAACTTTTGTTTCTTCACTACTTTTCCCCCTTTATCTCTATCCACTAATCAAAATACTCAGTGTGTTTCTCACGAGTTTCTTTATTTTTCCAGATAGTATGGCATTATACCTATGCATTTCAATGATATGAAGTGAACTTGTCCATTAACCTTTACTTCTATAATTCAAATTGACATAGATATATCCAAAAAAAGAATATTAACTCCTATCCTTTTCTAATTATACGACAGTAATTTAATAGTTCAATGTTTTCTTTCAACTATTACACTAGTCACCTTAAAATTAAGCGTATAAAGATTATTTTCGACCTTTCGCAAATCGAATTCCATTTCACACTCCCCTTACTTGATATCAAAGCAATCAAAGAAAAACCCGTCATATTCGATAGACGAGTTAGTGTTGATTATAACATTCTAGCGTACGCAGAATCACATTATAGAACCAAAGTTAATTACTCACATTGTTGATACCCCAGTCAAATATGATATGTAAAATCTTACGGCAAGACCCTGTTTAAAAACTTCTGTGATCGCTCTTCTTTTGGATTTACAAAGATTTCGTGGGGTGCTCCTTTCACCACTGCGACTCCGCCATCCATAAATAATACTTTGTTTGCTATATCCTTCGTAAAATCCATTTCATGCGTGACAACCAATATCGTTGTATAACCAGTCGCTATTTTCCTTGCAAACTTAATTCCCCTTATTTTCGCCGCTGTTAGGATAAAGCCCAAGAGAGTGCCAAACTGTACGGAAAGAATTGCAACGATAAATGTCATTTTTAAATTTCATCCCTTAAATCCAAGTATTTTATATATGGATATTATTTGTATTTTTATCCACTTCAATTGCAGTCAGTGCCAATTTCTTAATTGTCATATCGTCCATAGGGGGATTGTGCAATCCTGCCCTGACATCCCGATAATAGCGCTGTAATGGATTCGTGCGTTGGAGACTTTTTGCACCTACGATTCTCATTGCTTTATCAACAATCGTAATGGCTGAATTCGTAATGGTATGCTTGACAACTGCAACCTCATTTGTCAGATAGCCCCTTCGAGATTCGTCATCATAGGCCTCCGCCACACTGTAAATCAGATGCCTCGCCTGGATTAATTCCAAATCAATTTCTCCTAGCAATTGTTGAACATTCGGCAGTTGACTAATCGGCCCATTCAGGCTGTTAGGAGAATAAGTAGTTGCAAAATGAACAGCATAATCACGCGCTGCTTGTGCAATTCCGAGATAACATGCCGGAATATGAAGAAGCCAGCCACTAAACGGAGCACCACTTGGTTTGTCAGGGAGTTCAACAAGTTTTGACTCTTCGACTTTTACTTGATTGAGAACAAGATCATGGCTTCCAGTTCCCCTCATCGAAATGACATCCCAGGTCTGATCAATCGTCAGCCCTTCTAAATCTTTGTGCAGCAGGAAGAATCCTACTTGTTGTAGTTCTTCAATCCAGGCAGATGTTAGAAAATAAGTTAATACTGGAGAAGCCGTTGTAAAGGTTTTGCGCCCTGACAATACCCATGAACCATCTTTTTTCACCGCATTTGTTCCTGGGCGTCCTCCCCTAGTTGGGCTTCCTGTTTGTGCTTCACTCACAGAGCGGTTCACTAAGGCGCCGTTCAGAACTTCCTTGGCAAAAAAGTCGAGATTTTGATTACTCCATAACTTACTGTCAAAAAGTTCACCGACAACCCCAAGGTTCCATCCGATAGAAAGTGCTGTATTGCCGTCAAAACTAGCTAGTGTCTCTTGAAGGAGTACCATATCGTAGACTTTTAGCCCTTCTCCCCCGTAAGCCACTGGAATCGTACTACTTGTATAACCCATTTGGATTAAATCTTGAATATTTTCTGTAGGGAAGATAGCTAGTTCATCAGTTTGAGCTGACGTATTTTTGAATTTCGTTTCTTCCTTATACAACTTTTCTAACCAAGTCTTTTGACGTTCTGTTTTGACAAATAAGCTATTCACAATTTATCCCCCTAATGTTGTCTAATGAAGCTAAGCTATCTTTCTAGTTAGTAGTTTATTATATGTATATAATTCCAATACGTTTCATCGGGATTTGATTAATAATAAGCTACGACTAATTATTCTGTCAAGGTAATTCCTGCTTTTCACGAAATAACTATAAAAAACCCCTCTTTCTAAAATGAAAAGAGGGTTCGGCGGTTCTAAAGTATAGTATCACTTTATGGGTAAAATTGACTTTCATAACCAATGCTGCTATTAATCATCAATAAAAACATCTGAAATTTGATAGTAGCCGTTTTCATCCATGACAATATGGTACTCTTTATAGCGCTCATAATTAGTGATACCTTCCGCGGAATTGATGAATTCAAATTCCTCAAATGTATGAATAACAGCATAATCAGCATAGATTTCAATATCCGTTATTGTATTATTTATAAAGTCGAATGTCATTCCCTCTCCGGCAATGTCTTGAATATACTCATCGAACTCGTTATAAGCCGGGCTATCAGGTAAAAGCAAATCCTCAATCCAATAAAACTCTTCATACTGCAAAGCTGTTTCATAATACTCCCGGAAAGTTACTATAAAGTTTGAAAGTGATTCTTCGTCGAACGAAAACTCATAATGATCATCGTAAACAAACTCTTCGTAGTAGGAGTCATCCTGTTCGCTAGCGCTATCTTCGTACGCATAATCATCGTAGACCCCAAATACAGCGGCTACTTCATTTGCATTCATCGGCTTTTCCGCCCATTGATCCAGCAACCCGATGACACTATACATCGGAATCGAAAAACCGAATAGATTATTTTTTGTATAGATTAATGAGTTAATACCAATCACTTTTCCAGTTTTCGCGTCAACTAAAGGACCACCGCTACTCCCTTGATCAATTTGTGCATCGATTTGGTAAACCTTTTCATAAACAAAACCAAGCTCCATATCACGATTTAGCCCTGTTAAATAACCGATAGATGCCGAGTTTTCAAACCCTTGAGGACTTCCAAGCGCTATGACCTCTGTTCCAATTGAAGATTCTTTACTCTCAGCCAACAACGGCTCAACATTCAAATAATCGGCAGCACGAATTAATGCCACATCATAGCGATCAGAAATACCAATCACTTTCCCTAATGAATCCTGACCACTCGAATTACGAACAATAACATCTGTAAATCCTGCAACCACATGCGCATTCGTTACAATAAGACCACCATCTTTATAAAGAAATCCTGAGCCTAAGCCATCTTCCGTAAAAATCGTGAACACTTTCGGCATCGTCTCTTTAATAACTAGCGTCTTATCTTTTTCTTGTGCCGCAGTCTTAACTGGAGTGGGCTTAGATTCTAGCTGGACTGGCTTCTTTTCGAGATCGGCCGAGTGAATTTCTTCTACCACTGGCTTACTGGAAGCCACTTCGGAATTCGAAATAGTCAAAAATCCATAGCCGACTCCACTAAAAATTAGCATAGATATAAGTATACCAGCGATAAGCCAACCTTTACGTGAAGAGCGGCCTTCTTCCGCTATGATTTGACCACATCCCCCGCAAAATCTTGCTGTATTTTCGTTTTTGACACCGCATTTCGAGCAAAACATGATCCCACCTCCTTTTGACTTATTACTGTTACTATCGACTTACTTCATTATAAATGAAGGCTTCGAATTTGGCTTCCCTTGATAACACTTCTATGACTGTCGACAACACCGATGATCAGAATAGTGTTTGATGAAATCCTTCTCCAATGCACAATCATAAAAATATACTAAAAAAACGATTGCAAACTAACTGCAATCGTTTTTTATCCTATTAATATAATAGAAGAACTTTGAAGCGTTTTACTTTTTATTTGCCGTTTCCCATACATTTTCAAGCCACGCTTCAAACTCATCGCCTTTGTCACCTTCATACGTATCATACAAATCAAGTCTCATGTTCTTCAACTTTTCTTTATATTCTTCGAACGTGTGGTCTCTTGGCAAGCTTTTCTTAATTCTGAGGAAAACTTTGTTGGCATCTTTAATCAATTCAAATCGATTTCTTGGTGGTAATTCAACATCTTCACCAAATTTCACAAGATTGCGGTGAGCGGCTTCTACTACTTTATATACGGCATCGTTGTTCATTCTGTGTAAAAGTATATCGATAGTCCGTTTATGTTTCCATTGTCCCAATTCTTCAATCGTATCTAAACGTAGTCTCCAATTCGATGCCCGGTTAACTGCCTTCCGTAATTCATCGTAATTTGGCGGCATTTCATTTTTTATTTCGTTAGTCAAGTGATCCAATCTCCTTCTATTTCAATATCCTGTTTAGTTAAGGGAAACTCCATATGTACTATACAATACCCTTCAATATGTATTGTACCATTATCTGCTGAACTACATACCTTTTTTCATATATTCCGCCACTTTTTAAATGTAATCTGTTAATGCTGCATTCAAAGGTCCAATTGTTGACGGGGTTATCTGTCCAAGGCTTGATGGCTATACTGTCCATTAGAGTCTACAGAAAGGAAAAACGT
>NZ_JADPRZ010000006.1 GCF_017347095.1 Sporosarcina sp. E16_8
ACTTCAGTGTCGTAATAGAAAGTGCTACGTGCTATTTTCAGGACTTTACACATTGCTGATACCGAATATTGGTGACGGTTTTGTTGAATCACATCTATCTTCGTCCCATGATCAGCGCTGCTTGCTTTAAAATATCTACTTCCATTTCTAGTTGCTTATTTCTTTTACGCAGGGTGATCAATTCTTGTTCTTCTGAAGGGCGGTTATCTTTCTCTTTGAAAGAACCAGACTGCCTGAATTGTGTAATCCACCTATCAAGAGCAGATGCGGTTAATTCATATTCTTGGGCAATATCTTGTCGGCTTTTTCCGTTTTCATAAAGGGCTACCACTTGTTTTTTGAAATCTGTAGAAAACGTTCTTCTTTTTACGGACATAGTAGATCTCCTCACTTCTTGTGTATTATTCTACTTGCCCTTAATTTATTTGTCCAACTAAGTGTAACCTATCCAACTTGTCCAAAAAAAAATAGGCTGTCGATAGCTTCTCGTCAGCCTGAAAAGGGTTATCCCCTTCTTACTATTCCATTTTAAAAGCGAAGCACGTATTAACTCATGCTTGAAATTAACAGTATGCCACATGGGTTTACACCTGATGTACTGTTTTTATATGATCCAGGTTTAGATAAATAAAATTTGCCCTTGCTGTTTGAATTTCAACGATTTGATCTTCGATTTTATTTACTTTACCTATATAACTTTTATTTCCCCCAGTATTAAATACAACAATTTTATTTTCGAACTTTTCAACTTGAATTTCAAAGATACTTGCTAACGAATCATTTTCCGGTTGTAACGAAATGTTATGGTTATCCAATCCGTAAGGACCTTCATTTTGAGCATAAGGAATCAGCCATTTCAAATGATTTAACGAAATATACATTGTTTTATATACGGCGGATTGGAATACGAAATAATTATTCATGATATCTGTAATATAACCATGTAGGGGCTGACCACCTGTGACATAGATTTCAACATGCTTACCTTTCGCTTGTGTAAGAACCTCCCCAAAGGATAAACTTTCTTTACCTTCTCCAGTAGTGATACTAGGAAACCCTTTAGGGTCTTCTATTTCGTTTTCATTATCACAATCAACCGTAAAGTTTTGGATATGATTTAATGGAATGTAGATGTAATCTGTCCCGTTAAAAAGCACAATCATATCGCTTCCTAAATCAATAATAGTTCCATTAATTATTTTTTTCCCAGAAACTTCAATTTGCACAACTTGCTTGACAAGACTTTGAATAATCTTATTCAATTCCATACCTCCTTCTCGACTTTTTTTGGAAATGACCAATAAAAATAGACTGAACAAATCATGGTGATTTTTTCTACCTAACATTTATTTAAGAAATACCCCAAATTCACTTTCAGGATTGTCAGTCTTTAAATTCACGATACATCTTTGCTGCATGCTTCATTAAAGCGAGATACTGTTCTTCTTCTGGTAGAGGTAGTTGCCTTTCAGACATATGAAAACAACGTGTTTCCGCTTGTTTCATCAGGGCATAGTATTGTTTTTCTAACATCTCTTTTTCCGCTTTTGGATTAATACGGATTACAGGTAATTGAAAGATAGCTGTTTCAGCGGATTTAAGTTTTTCTTCTAAAGTTACAAAATCCTCATTTCGATACTGATCATGCAACTGTCTGATTAATGAATTAACGGCATCAGAAGGCTGTTCTTTTTTTATAGGATCCCCTTTAAAATCGGGTGTTTCATTCTCCATTGCGCTATTTTCATGATTTACAATCGCATGTTGATCATTATTCATGGTACTCCATGCGGAGATAAGTAGCCTTTTCTCCTTGCCTTTCACTCTTGGCTTTGTGGGTAGTTGCTCTTGCTGACTAACTTGATTATTTGACCCTAATACACTTGGATGATCCTCTTCGAAAGTATATTCACTAACCTCTTTTGGTAAATCATGTTTAACCAACCGCGATAAATCGGGGACTTCGCTTGCTAAAGTTTGTGAAGTAGTTACGGAATTTTCTTTAATAAGATTTTCAATTTCAATTCCCTCTCCAGCTGAATCTTCTATGATAGGAACCTCAAGACTTTTTATTAGTTTAGTTTCGCTTATCGTTTGAGTATGTTCGACAATCACTTGCTCCTCAACCTGACAGTTTTGCACTGCTATATCAGAGGAGTCGGACAATCCCTTTGATTTATCATTTATATGGGAAACGAAGCTTCGAATAGCTGTTTCTTCAAAGAAGTCCTCGCGCCGCTCCTTATCTACATCCTTATTTAATAAGTTATTTTTAAGTAACTTTAATAATGTGGCGTACATTTCCACCCTTGTCTTCTGATGAAATTGCGACTGTTCGTTAGTACTATTTTCATCTTCCATTTCCCCTTTAGCCGGTATATCAGGTACTTTTATATTTGTTACTCGTTCAATTTCTTGTATTTTTTTTGTATGTTCGCTGGTGATTTTATCCTCAATTTCAAACCCCTTAACTGCTGGCTGTTCCTGTTTATTTATTAAAACAATCTGTTCTTCGGATAAATTGCTATTAATAGTAGATATATAGGATTTGTAGATATAGAGTAATTCAGAATTATTTATTACAGTGACGTGATTATCGGATATTTTGCTTAAAACGCCAAAAAGCACCTGATTACTCAAGCTATTGATAGAAACCCAGTTATATCTCAACGCTTCCAAGACATCTGCTAAATTATTTCTGTCGACATATTGGACACCTTCGGATGAAATACGAAAGTCTTTAGCATTCTTTGAGAGAGCCTGAATATGTTGGAGTGCGAAATAATATATATTTTGATTCACATCAACAACAATATGGTCTTCTTTAACAGCTAACAAAACTCCTTCAATAAATTGATTGTCACTAAGAAACAAACTAATCTCCATATTTATAAGGGCACCTAATGCTTTTTCAAGTTTTAGCTCATGCACTTATTTTGGCCCTCCTTCATAGAATAGCGTCGCTTCTAACCAACAGAAGCGACGAATGTATCAATAGTAATTCATACTTTTACTTCGAGTCTTTTGATTTATTATTATTTTTTCCTTGATTACTACCCTCGTCTGTTTTCACTTTTTCAATTTTGACGCCGTAGCTTATGTTACGGATATGAAACAGGGAAACACGAATTATTTCTTCATTCGCGACAATTGTTACAAAATCATCAGTAACAATGTCCATTATTCCCTCTAGTGTTTCAGGTCCCCCGCGGTTAATTTTCACCCATCGAAGCGTTAATTTCCCTAAGACACCCTTAAAGTCTTTAGCTTGGATGTACGTAAAGTCTTCTGGAATTTCAACGTCGAGTTGCACCTGATCTTTCGCATTATAAGTTAGGCTTTTGATGTGCTGTGTATTGTAATATATAATTCCTTCCTCAGCATTTAGCAACGTAATGTAATCCTCTTCTGCTGCTAGCAACTTACCAACGCGTGATTCAGGTCCTCCTCTATCTACCTTAATTACTCTATCGACTAACGAATGGATCATTTCCGTATTCATAAATTTCTAACCCCCTTTTATAGTGTCCTGCTATCTATATGTGTCATGGGTTAGCATAGTGATGGTCAAAAGCCCAGTTTAGAATAATGGGTCAAGTACAAAAGTCTTTAACTTCAAAATCAGGGATGCAGATATATAGAAGAAAGTACAAAACACACCCTGCGTTCCCACTGAATTAGACTAAGCTCTCGAATTTCGAGTTGAGAAATGTAAAGTAAGCGAACTCCCTTAGTATCAAGAGCGTTCGCTTAGTTTCTTTAACGGTGGACTCTATGCTGTATTAGCTAGTCTGCCGACACAGTAAAGAATGTTTTGAATACAATGGATTAGACTCAAATTTAAAGGTGGGATTTTTATGCCAAAGGGGAAAAAAGCTAGAACTCGTCGTTCAACAACAGGTACTGCTAACACTGGTACCGCTAATACCGGTACTGCTAATACCGGTACCGCTATTACTGGTACTGCTAACACTGGTACTGCTAATACTGGTACTGCTAATACTGGTACTGGTACTGGTACTGGTACTGGCACTGGTACTGGTACTGGCACTGGCACTGGTACTGGCACTGGCGCACCGAAAGGTCCACGTAAAGGACGTCGCAGCCGAAAATAACGTAATTGCTTCCGCTTAATCAATTATTCATTGATAAGGCGGAAGCATTTATCATTTTCAAGCCATAATTAGTGAATAGCCTTATTAACGGATTGAATAATAGAAAGGAAAGAGAATTTATGTCCTATCTAATTCCATCTTATCTTTTGAAAATCGAAGACGACAATTTAGAGGATTTACGGGATGATTTATGGAACAACGACCCTGTTCCCGCATTTTTAAATTCGGAAGGCATTTCCTACGATATCGATATCGCCTATCGGGGATCATATACACGTAAATTTCGCAAAAGGTCTTATCGTATTGATTTCATCGATCCAAAGATATTTGCCGGTGCTCGCGAAATTCACCTTAACGCAGAATACAAGGACCCCTCTTTGGTTCGTAATAAACTCTCTTTTGACTTCTTCCATGACATTGGTGTTTTATCACCAAAGAGTCAACATATTAATTTAAACCGCAATGGCTCTCCTAAAGGTATCTATTTACAATTAGAGTCCGTTGATGAATATTTCTTGAAAAATAGAGACCTTCCCGCAGGTCCTATTTATTACGCAGTCAACAATAACGCGAACTTTTCTTTGCTAAATAACGAAAAGATGAAAAAATCTCTTCTCTTGGGCTATCAACGAGCTTTTGGAGAACCGTCAGATGACGACATCATCATTGAATTGATAAATAAAATTAACACCATACCTCTTGCTAATTTCCCAAGTGAAATTTCTCAATTTATTGATATTGATAAGTTCTTGCGCTGGCTCGCTGGAGCTGTTTGTTCAATGAATAATGATGGATTTACACATAATTATGCACTGTACCGTAATAGTGAAACAGGTTTGTTTGAAATCATCCCTTGGGATTATGATGGTACTTGGGGTCGAAAAGTCGACGGAGGAACCATGCACTATGATTACGTCCCTATTGATGGAAAGAAGAACAACCATCTTTGCTACCTTCTTATGCGTGTCCCAGAATTTCGCAAACTTTATAAAAACATCTTGACGGAAATTTTAGAAACCAAATTTACTGTAGGATATATGGAAAATAAAATAGCTACCCTGCATGAAGCCTTACGACCACATATTCTTCTCGATCCTTATAAACAGAGCGCAATTAATATATTTGATAGTGAACCGGATTTTATATGTCAATTCATCCGCGACCGCAATAACTATTTGAAGACGCACCTTGTCGGTTTTGGCTAACGGATTCCACGTTTTTTCTTCCTTGTTTTAATCAATTAATTATAAGCAAGAATTGCAGAAAGGAGATACTACAGTGTTACCAATCTGTTTAAGAGATACTGAAAAATACGGTAGAGGGCTATTTGCTACACGTGCTATTAAAACAGGTGAACTTATTGAGATATCGCCTGTATTAATTTCATATGAGAATGAATGGAAGTATTTGAAGAAGACGATTCTCTTAAATTATTGCTTCACCTGGGGCAACAACTATGAACATACAGCGATTGCTCTTGGATATGGCTCGCTCTTTAACCACTCCTATACTCCAAATGCAATGTTCACCTATAATATAGACAATCTTTCAATCGACTTTTATGCAATTGCTGACATTGATGATGGCCAGGAAATCACAATCAACTACAATGAAGATTCTGAAGATAAATCACCGTTATGGTTTGATGTTATTGATTAATAAATATAGAGTTACACGAGTGAACAATTTGTGTAACTCTTCTATTTTGAAGCCGAGTCCGCGGAAATTATTCAATCTTCATTACATTTATTATGCCCCTAAAACAGGCCCTTATGAAAAACCAAAGACCTCTCTTGATACATAAAACATCAAACAAATAATATGACATACAACCTTTTGGTGCTCTATGGTTTAAAATTTAAACTCGTTTTAATAAGATTTATTGAAGTGAATAGCGCATACTTCACTATTCGACACGATTTGAATTTTCAATGACAGTTGCAGCCGCCTTTGCTAAGACAGCAATTGTTCGATTTAGTTGATCTTCAGTGTTCCCGATTCCTCCAAGCTCAACGACAAGAAGAGACGGATCAAGGTCCTGATTGTACTTCCCATCAACGTTTGCTCCATGCTTCATGACTAGATTTCGTGTAATTCCAGGCACAAGCAGTTCCATTTCATTTTTCAGTAGAACTGCATTTGCTCGATTACGCTCAAAATTTGAGTGTTCCATGCCTATAACAAATGCTACTTTCGCATATTGTTCATCATTGAATGAAATTGTTGTTATATTCGGACCAGCGGAATCCCTATGAAGATCGATTATTAAATCATACTTTTTTTCCTGCATCTGTTTCTTGACATGTGGTCGAATCGCATTATAGGCGCCAGTATGGGGCACTTCTACAGCTAACATATCCGTTTCAATTCCATTGAATTGTAGCTGCGTTTTTAATTTTCCACCAAACTTTGTAATGTTTTCAGTTTGGTGGGATACAGTGACTTTACCCTCTTTCGCTTGTGTCACTGGTTTAAAAGCTTCGTGGAAATGGGTGAAATAGAGCAGCACTTTCCCTTCAGTCATTGATGCTGGCTCTAGTGCTGCCTCTGGTATTGGCTCTAGTTCTAGTTCCGGCTCTGTTTCCTCTTCCAAAATATTGGCGGCGTATACCATGTAAGTAGACTCTTTGACGAGATTAGAAGATTTCGCCGACTGTCCCTTTGGAAATGTTGTTATAAACATTGGAAACAGGAAGAGAAATAAGATAAGTGTGCCCCATATTTGCAGTGTTTTTTTCAAATGGCATCCCTCCGTGTTCCAACTATATG
The DNA here is from genome assembly GCF_017347095.1 of Sporosarcina sp. E16_8. Taxonomy (GTDB): domain Bacteria; phylum Bacillota; class Bacilli; order Bacillales_A; family Planococcaceae; genus Sporosarcina. The sequence goes on from NZ_JADPRZ010000006.1 coordinate 6,885, forward strand.
CGTTGGAACACGAGTTAATGACTGTTTTTTATAGTAGAAATCCAGTTCGTCAATGAATCGGCAAGTGTTTCCGCATAAAGAGAAACCCATGAATCAATCTCTTTCGGTGAGACGAATGTCCGTAATTCATGGTTCGTCAGCACTTCTTCAAACAACTGGATACGGTCTTCGTGCGGCCACGTCGCCCAATCACCAAAAATTGGTAGAAGGTTGGCTCTGTCAGCATCTTTATTTTCAGTATGCAACCAGGGCGTGACGGAAAGTCGAGATGAAGGGCTGTCCTTCTCTTCTATTTTTGAAGCAATATAACCAAACATAGAATTAATGGCATCCGCTATAAGGACAGGACCGTCAACGACAGTCGGAATTCCGATTGCGATTACAGGTATTCCAAGTACATCTTTCGAAATTTCTTTGCGGCTATTGCCAACGCCAGATCCCGGGTGGATACCCGTATCCGTCAACTGTATCGTTCGACAAAGCCTAGAGCTATCTCTTGCTGCAAGTGCATCGATGACGATAAGTAAATCGGGTTTTATTTCAGTAACCAGAGCTTTTACGAAGTCCGACGTTTCCAAACCCGTCTGGATCGTCACACCGGGCGCATAGACGAATACTTCGCTGCCCTCTTCGGAATAATAACCAGGCACAATATCTCGCAACCTGTCCATCGTCAGTGGGCCCACAGCATCTGGAGTGATGTCACGATTGCCGAGACCTATTAAAAGAATCTTTCCTGTTTTGAGCGTGGTAATATTCACGAGGATCTCATCCAGTTTTTCGATTAACACACGCGACATATCAGCAAGCCCTTCTCGATCATCTGCTGTAAGCGCTGGAACTGTCAGCGTAATATAGGTTCCCTGCTTCTTCCCAATCTTTTCCTCACCTTGCGCATCGACTTTTACAGAAGTCACAATGACCCGACCTAATCTTTTTTCACCAAACAAAACCCCATCTGATTCTTTTAACTTGTTTTTGTCATTCGCATTTCGGTGACGAACCATTTCTTCACTCTCATCTAGAAGGTCCGTTCGATAAAAATCATACTTCTCCATACAATCACCTCACCTTTAAGTTTGTGCGATGTGACTAGGATATATTCTTTGTTCTTTGATTAATTATCCTGTCTCCAGCAGTTATATACTCCGAGGTCAGCCAAACGCTACGAACTTAGGCTGCTACTCCTTAAAACTTCTAGGTACCAGGGAATTTATAGACTCTCGACTTGTGGATATTTTCTAAAATGAGGATTTCAAGTCTACTACTTGGTGATGCTGAACAGGTGCTTGCGCTTTTGTTCTTGCAATCTTGCGCTTGATTTGATAAAATAATGCTTGTTGTGAAAGTGATATCCTAAACTTCGTGGAAACACTCTTGCCTTACCTGAAATTGGAGGTGAATGAAATGCCAAACATTAAATCTGCAATCAAACGCGTAAAACAAAGCAATGCTGCGAACGAGCAAAACTCGAATACTAAGCACGCGATGCGTACTGCTGTACGTAAAGCTGAAACTGCTCTTGACGCTAAAGACGAGAACGCTACTGGCTTACTAAGAGATGCGATTAAAAAAATGGATACAGCTGCACGTAAAGGCCTTATCCATAAAAATACTGCATCACGTCAAAAAGCACGTCTTACTAAAAAAGCACTTTAATTTTTAATCTAAGAAAGGCCGCCCGATTATCGGACGGCCTTTTTTTATTTCCTCAATGGCTCCATAAAGAACAACTCCAGAACTCGTTCCCTTTTCCCACTTGATGATTTCAATTTATAGTCAATAGCCGCGAGTTTACTTAAAATCAATAGCAAACGTTCAGAACTTGGCAGACTTCTATTCTCCATCATTAATTTCACCCGGTACGGATGGACACTTAACGTTTTTGCAATTTGATGTTGCTGGTAACCTTTTTTCTGAAGTAAACCCACATGCACCATAAGCCTAACCTGACTTGCAATAAGTGAGGTCAACATGATTGGCTCTTCACCGTTACGTAATAAGTCACGATAGATGGACACAGTATTCGACACTTTTCCAGAAACGTAGGCATCCGTTAATCGGAAAACATCCATTTCTGGTGTCCGTGGTACGAGCGATTCAATCACTGATGCAGTTATGTCCCCAAAACCATTCAAATATGTTGCCATTTTACCAATTTCAGATGACAATGTAAGCAGGTCATCCCCCACCATTTTCACGAGAAACTCTGCGTCAGCGGATCCAATTCGTGAGCCATGTGCCCCTGCTTCCTGCTGAATCCACGTGAACAGGTCCTTTCCTTGCAGTCGTTTTGATTCAATAACAGTCGCATGTTCTTTTATTATTTTGGTAATCCGTTTTCGTGCATCCAGTTTTTCATAAGGTGCTATAAATACAACCGTTGCGGTCGGTGACGGATTTGCAAGCCATGCTTCCAACAACTCCAAATTATGCGTCACTTTTTCTCGGGTTTTATCTGACGCTTTTAAAAATGATGCGTTTCCTGCTATGATCAATTTACGGTCTTCGAGGAAGGGTAGTGTATCTGCCTCTTCAATGACCACCTCTACAGGAGTCTCGTCCAAGTCAAACCGAATGACGGATGCAGCATCAATATCAGGTAATGCTTTTTTCAGCCGAGTAATTGTGGAGTCGAATAGATGTTGTTCGAGACCAGTCAATAAATAGACTGGGTCGATTTCCCCTGCGGCTATTTTCTTCCATATTGCATTCGCCACATTATCCACCTCTTTCAATTTAGTTCATTCCAATTATACAGTATAGCAAAACGACTGTATGAACAATTTGTGTCAGTTACAGCCGAACATGTTTAAAAAGTTGATTGCTATGGATTTTTGCTACGGAATCATCTATACTATAATGGAATCAGGAGGTGTAGCAATGAATGAGTTTGAACACGATGTACAGTCCAAACGTAATGATTTAATCGATTCAGGAATCGGCTTTATAGTCGCTTTCGTAGCATTCTCAGCTATTTTTGTTATTGCTACAATAATCGACGTAGTCGCTGGCTAATATGTTTGCAAAAAAACGGACAACACATCCTATCCAGGGTGTTGTGTCCGTTTTTTTACTTTTTCATGCTTGAGACTTCAAATTGATCTTTTTTAACAGTTACAGTAATCGATCCAAATTCGGCCGTTGACATCGTAGGTAACCCCTTTTTTTCGAACGTTTCAACTACCTCTGGATGAGGATGTCCATATCTGCTGTTCCTGCCTGCTGAAAAGATGGTTAGCTCCGGTCGAAGCGCATCGACGAACGGCTCCGTACTCGATGTTCTGCTGCCATGATGCCCCGCCTTCAAAATGACGGAACCAAAATCAGAATGCCCATAGTCGCGAAGAAATTGAGCTTCTCCCTCTTTTTCCATATCTCCTGTCAATAAAAACGAAGGCCCCGATGTTTTCATGAACATGACAAGTGAACTTGCATTCCCATCATATTTCCCTTCTTTAGGTGCCACATAATGAAAAGCCGAATTTCCTTTTGTCCATGAGACTCCTTCTTTCATCAACAACATCGGAATACGTTTTTCCCCTACAATCTGAATGATCTCTTTCATCGCTACTTCCAATTCACTTCCTGGTGAAATATGAATTTCAGCAACTTTCAGCTCCTCTAAAACCTCATCTACACCTTCCATATGATCTGCATCTGCGTGAGAAATAATTAGTTTATCAATTGTTGTGATACCACGGCCTTTCAAATAAGGAACAACGACTTTCCTACCAACTTCAAACTGCTTTGTAGGCGTTTTCCAATTCGGCTCGCCAAATGTAATTGTTCCACCTGCGTCAATCACATATACCGCTTGTCGAAAAGGTAATTCGATAACGATACTGTCCCCTTGACCGACATCTAGAAACGTTACCTTTAACGAGCTGTCCATGTACGGTATGAAATGAATGACGAGTGCAGGCACGAGTACAATTGGTAACGACTTAAAAACATTGGCACCTTCTTCACTGCGAATGAAAAACAGCAAGACTCCCGCTACAGCAATAGCAGCCCAAAGAGCATCAGGTTTTCCGGGTGTCCATAGTTGATAGGGTAGAGATGATATCCAACTTGTCACTTCTCCTACGATTTCCCTAAAAGGCTCATATACTATGAATAGTAGGCTAGCTACCTTCGGCAATACCGATGTCATGACCAGTAAAACAATGTTTGCAGGCAAAATGATGAGTGAATAAAGTGGAACATAAACAAGATTAACAACAAATGATGAAATGGACAGTTCATGAAAATGAATGAGTAAGACTGGATACAAAGAAAGTTGGCTGATTGATGTGACAAGAAACGATACACCAATGGCAGTCTTTGCTTTGGCTAAAATACCTGCAGAATAGATGAGTGAACAGGCTGCCAAATAAGACAGCTGAAAACCTGGCTGAAATAGAACAAATGGTTGATAAAGGATAAAAAAAGCCGCACTTATCGCCAGCGCGTCATCCAGTCGCACCTTTATCCTTCCTGACGACGCAAGAAGGACGAGTATAGTCACCGACACCGCTCGCCAGACAGAAGGCGCCCCTCCAGCCATAACCGCATACAGAGGCAACAGTGCTATAAGAAGCGTATCGATTGTTTCTTTCCTAATAGTTGCTCTAAGCAACAATTCCCGCAACATGAATGTCAGCAGTCCGACATGCAACCCTGAAATCGCAAATAGATGTGTAATGCCGAGCGTTCGATAATTTGATGCCAGTTCTTCATCCATCCCGCTACGATCGCCAATGAGCAAAGCTTCAGCTTCTACTTTTAACGTTTCTGGGAATGTGGCCCCGATATGATTTTTCACTTTACGTCTCTGTTCAGATAATCGTGTCAAGATGCCAGATTTTTTATCAGCCTGAATAATCGTCTCCGATTCAAATAACGCAGACGCCCCATACATTCTCATATACTTCATCATGTCGAAAGAATAGTCATGGGAAGGAATATCAGGTTCGCGAAATGAACCGGACATCGTGAATGTCACGGACGGGATATTCATCTCACGTAAACGATTTTTTTCTTGTTCACTGCTAATTGTATAGATGGCATAAACCGTTTCGCCGGCAGAGGTTTTCGCAAACCCCTTCATCTTACTACCATCAATTTTCACATTATCAGTCCAAGTGAGGCTAAGGGTTGCGTTGCCGGTTTCTTCAATTATAGGAAGCGTCGCTGAAATATAGAAAAAAGAAAAGAGAGCGGTCGCAACCGCGAGGATAGGTGTGAGGAAATCTTCTTTTCTGCTCAAGAAGATAGGAAGAAGAAACAGATTACAGAGTAATAGATAACCCGAACCGTATGCAGCAAATGCTGATACGGCGACCGGGATTGCTAGATACATGAAACGTACACGTGAAATCATTTGTCGAATAAGCTATCCACCCTTTGTTTGTAAGGGGCGAGTTCTTCATTTCCGGCGCCGAGTGCCTGCATTTTTAGAAGCATTTCATTGAAAAGCCCTAACTTACTTTCGCTGGAAAAGTCGACTTTCTTTTCGTCGAATGGTATATGCTGAACGGAAACATCCGACTGCGCAAATAGCTCTAATGCATATTCGTCGTTTTTATAATCTGTTGCGTAAATGACATGCTTAATGCCTGCTTGAATAATTGCTTTTGAACATTGCAGACATGGGAAGTGCGTCACATAAAGTGTTGATCCTGCAACTGGTATGCCATACTTCGAACATTGCAGTAATGCGTTCATTTCCGCGTGGATAGTCCTTACACAGTGGTTTCCGACGACATAGCAACCGTGGTCAATGCAGTGGTCTCCCCCTGAAATGGAGCCGTTGTAGCCACCTGCAATGATTCGGTTATCTCTGACAATAGATGCTCCGACAGAAAGTCTCGTACATGTACTTCGTACTGCTAATAGATGGCACTGGGCCATGAAAAACTGGTCCCATGTTATTCGCTCCATTTGAATGCCTCCAATATTTATTTCGTTTAGATATGTCAAAATAAAGAACCCTCAATGAATTCGCTGCGGCACTCGGGGGCTACCCCTGTTAAAGCGCGTTCGCTTAGTTTATATAGGTATTCAATTTTTCAACATATTTGGCACATTCTTATTCAAGATTTCACTCCATCAGTTAACTGTAATCTTGAATTCTAGTTTTTCGAATGTTTTCTCGCCAATTCCAGAAACCTCCATCAATGATTCAGGCGATTTGAAAGAACCTTTATCGGTCCGGTATTGAACAATTGCTGCCGCTTTTGAAGGTCCTATACCGGGGATCGTCATCAATTCTTTTTCATCCGCAATATTAATATTGACTTTTCCGTCATCTTGCGACGCACTTGTCCCACTAATCGGGGAGTAGGAAATAGCTAGCACTTCTTCGCCCTCGATCGGTACATAGACGACAAATTCATCTACCAGTTTCATAGCATGGTTCAACATTCTGGAATCGGCTTTTGGTAAATAGCCGCCTGCTGCATTGATTGCATCAATCAGGCGGTCTCCATCCTGCATCGCATAGACACCAGGGTGCCTAACAGCCCCTTTCACATCGACAACGATGGGTGCTGGAGCAATTTGAACGCTAGTTACAATTTCTTCTTCAATCTTTTCTTCAATCAATTCAGGGAATGGGTTTTGGTCGCTCATGACAAACGTATTATCGTCAGCCTGTCCTTTGGGGAAGAACAGAAAAGCGGATATGACAGCGATCGCTGCAATTGGGGTTATAATCTTACGCCATTTACCGGATACAAACGAAAGAAACAGTACAGTCACCCTTTCTTCGGCGGCATCCATATGGAGTAAATTCAACTATAAATGAATGCCTGCCAAAAATCAAATCCGCCTTGGCGTATTTGCGCCCAGATTTTATCGTGCTTGCTCGATAATTCATCTAAAAATCTGTGGCATCCGCCGGAGGCTTAATTTTATTCAGTGGGGATTTAAACCCCTACTGAATAAAATTAAAAGGTTTATTTTCTGACTTGGAAAAATATTCGTTCACTTTCTTCGTGTGGCGCTTCATCTTCCCAATCTGCAAAAATCCGTTCAATCGAAAAACCTGTGTCCATAAGCATATCTGCATAATCACTCACTGGAAACGTTCGTTGCGTATGAACTTCATCAAAACGCCTATACAAACCACTTTCGCTCTTAACGAAAAAGGCCAGTTCAGAATAAACAGAGTGGAGTTCTTCGCCTTCTTCCGTTATCCATATGTATGTTATTCGACCATTATCAAACGTAAAAGGACCTTCCATGAAAATAACATCCGTTTTAAATGTTGAATGGACATCAAATATCAATTTTCCACCAACCGCAAGGGCCGAATGAATTTGTCGAAATGTCGACAGCACATCTTCACGATTCGATAAATAATTTAACGAATCAATGGCGATGACAGCGACATCATAGTCCGCAAATCCCTCAAGCTGTTGCATAGGTTGCTGGATAAATTGCATAGGCAAAGAAAGCGACTGTGCACGCTCTTCTGCCACCACTAACATGTCGGCAGAAAGATCGATTCCAGTCACTTGTGCTCCTTGCTTAGCAAGTTTCATGGATAAAAGGCCCGTTCCACATCCGATATCTAGCACACGTTTACCGTCAATCCCCCCTGCCGCTACATCAATAATATCAATGTAAGCGTCATAGGGAATGTCTGTCATTAGTTCATCGTAGACAGAAGCGAATTCGGAATAAGCCTGATTCATCTCTCTTCAGCCATGTCCAACATTGGTGCGTCTCCCCAAAGCTTTTCAAGGTTATAGTAACCACGTTCGTCTTTATGGAATACGTGAACAACAACATCGCCTAGATCGACGAGTACCCATCTTGCCATATCCATTCCTTCAATTCTTCTAGTTCCAAATCCAGCTTCAGAAGCTTTGTCTGCTACTTCTTTTGCAATTGCTTGGACTTGGCGTCCTGAATTCGCATGACAGATAATGAATTGGTCCGCGATAAGCGATACCCCTTCCATATTCAGTACAACGATATCCTCGCCTTTTTTATCATCGATTGCTTTATAAGCTGTTTCTAGTAATGTAGTAGTCATAATTTCACTGTTCCCTTCTCGTGTCTAGTATCCAACGGCCTACAGGATGTAGGATATGCAATGGGGAGGGATTGAATTGCATCCCTCCTTGTTGCGACATGATGTCGCGTATTTAGAATGCGTCCCGTTTTATTAACTCATTGTAACAGTCTATCGAGTCCGGAAAAACCGGTACTCTTTTACTCACAAGAAACTGCACTGACTGATAAATGCATGCTTCCATTGCTGTATCAAGGTTTTCTTCAGCTTTTGCTCTTAACTCATCCACTCCTGGAAAGCTGCGTCCAGGTTCAATCATATCAGAAACATATATTAACTTTTCAAGCGGGGACATAGTTGCCCGACCGGTTGTGTGATAGCGGATTGCGTTCAGGATATCCGCGTCGCTAATCCCGAATTCATCACGCGCGATAAGTGCGCCAACTGGAGCATGCCACAACTCGTGATGAAATGATAAGAGCCGCGAATCTTCGTTTGCTGTGTTCAAAACGTGATGCAGGTCAGTCTTGTCCATGAATTTTGCAATATCATGAAATAGTGCCGCTAGCTCCGCTTTAACCACCGGAAGTTGATACTTCTCAGCCAATCTTTTTGCCGTTTCCATTACCCGTAAAACGTGTTCATAACGTTGTTTCGGCATACGTTTAGCGATTGCTATTTTCAGCTGTGCAACTTCCATACAAACCCTCCTTGCGAATAAAATCTTCAACTGCAGGCGGGATAAGCAATTGGACGGTACCATTGTTGGAAAAACGTTGTCGAATCAACGTTGAAGACAACTCAATTTGTGGAATATCTACCATGATCATGGGGAAATCCGTTGTTCCGACTGTCCCTGGACGTCCAACACCTACAAAGTTGACAAGCGTGACAAGTTCTTCAATACGGTGCCATTTAGGCAACAAATCAATCATATCACCGCCAATGATAAAGTAAAAATCAATCTTCGGTTCAATCTCTGTTAATTGTTTCATCGTATCAAATGTATATGAAACTCCGCCGCGTTCCACTTCAAAAGCGGATACGGTCAAGCCATTAACAGCCTTTACGGCTAGTTCCACCATCTGCAATCGCTGTTCAGCAGTCGCATCACCAGGCGCAGTTTTATGGGGTGGAACTGACGTCGACATTAACCTAACTTCATCAAGACCGAGAGAATGCTTTACTTCATTTGCAACAATCAGATGACCAATATGTGGCGGGTTGAATGTACCTCCAAGAATGCCAACCTTTTTCATATGTTGCTTACCTCCTTATGGAAGTTCGATCCGTTTTTTCTCAACTGATTCTTTATATAAAACAATGATCTTGCCGATAACTTGAACGACTTCAATGCCTTCTTGTTCTTCAAGTTTCGCTGCAATTTCATTTTTGTCTTGGTCACAGTTTTGTAAAATTGTTACTTTGATTAATTCTTTTGCTTCAAGCGCTTCTTCAATCTGAGTAATGACAGATTCTGTTAAACCACTTTTACCAATATGGACGAGTGGTTGTAGACGATTCGATTCGCCGCGCAGAAAGCTTTTTTGTTTATTAGTTAACATAGTTATTTATCCTCCAAGAGTTGTCGTTATTTTGTCAATCATAGATCCTGTTTCAGGGCTAACTTCTGTCCATATTTCAAACGCAAGCGCTCCTTGATGGACAAACATGCCGACCCCATTCAATGTGTGTGCTCCCCTTTTAAGGGCTTCTGCAAGGAATGCCGTTTCAAGCGGATTGTAGATAATATCGGCTACAACAGTTCCTTCAGATATGTTTTCCGGATTTAAAGGCATTCCTTGTTGTGAAAAGTTCATGCCAACGGATGTAGTCTGGACGATTAAACCGAATTCGGAAAGAGATAATTCTGCCTCCGCTACCGATAGAACCGCCGTATTAGAAAGTTCTTCCGCTAATTGGATAGCTTTTTCAAGTGTTCGGTTTGTGAAAAATATTGGCCCGTATCCAGCGTTATGAAGTGCAAAAGCTATACCGCGTGCAGCACCGCCCGCTCCGATAATAAGAACTTTTTTATCCTTACACTGCTCACCATAGGCTTCCTCCAACGACCGGACAAATCCCTTACCGTCCGTATTGGAGCCAACTAACGTGCCATCCTCGAGTACATGGACAGTATTCACTGCGTTCATTTGTCGCGCAGAGGGATCCAACTGATTAAGAAGCGGGATGATGGCACTTTTATGAGGAACTGTTACATTCCAGCCTGAACAACCCAAGTTTTTTAAGCCCTCTACCGCTTCCCGTAGTCTGTCTGCTGTTACACGTATTGGAATATAGGCCACGTCCATACTTTCTTCATCAAACCAAACTTCGTGCATACTCGGAGACATCGACTGTTTTATCGGATCTCCGATAACTGCATACCACTTTTTCAAAATGAGTCCCTCCTTAGATTAATGAAGGGCGTAGTACAACGTCTACCCCACGAGGTGCATGAATTGCGACTACCACATTAGGGTGCTGAATCGTGATCCAACCTAGCCCCGAAATAACAATATCCGTTTTCGCTTTTTTAATCGAAAATTCATGACGGACAAATGGCGGTAGCGTTTCAAGTGATTCACCAGATGGCGGAGATAGCATCCCACCAAGGTGTTCTTTGTACAAATGATCCGCATTGGAAAGCTTTGTTCGGTGAATCGATAAATCATTCGAAACATGAATTGTAAACGACGAACGGGCACCAGAAATAAAATCGAAACGCGCAAGACCAGCGATGTATAGTGTCTGTTCAGCGTTCAGCTGGAATACTGACGGTTTCAATTCTTTTTTAGGTGTGATTGCTTTCAAATCATTTGCATTTAAATGATGTGCTATCTGATGGTGATTAATAATCCCCGGTGTATCATAGATAGCTTTTCCATCCTCAAATGGAATTTCAACAAGATCTAAAGTTGTTCCTGGGAAATGAGAAGTCGTAATTACTTCACCAATACCAGTCGCCCCTTTAATTATACGATTGATGAACGTTGATTTCCCGACGTTCGTACAGCCGACTACATACACGTCTTTCCCACGGCGATGTTTATCAATCGCTGTGAGTGCTTCTTCCATCCCTTTGCCTTTATGAGCAGAAACAAGCAAAACATCGACAGGTTTCAAGCCAAGTTTAGACGCTTCAGCTTTCATCCAGTTGATAAGACGGTTCGGGTTAATTGATTTCGGTAATATATCTGCTTTATTACCGATTAATAATATATCTTTAGCACCAACAAAGCGGTGCAGACCGTTTATCCAGCTACCGTTGAAATCGAAAATATCGACGATTTTAACGACCAATCCATCTTTTTGACCAATACCATTTAAAATAGCAAGGAAATCATCGCCCGATAATGAAACGGGTTGTAATTCATTATAATTGCGCAGTCGGAAACAACGCTTGCAAATAACGTCCTCTTTTTCTAAAGAAGCTGGTGGCGTATAGCCTTCCAATTTTGGGTCTTCAGTTTGGATTGTTATTCCACAACCGATACATTTAATTTCTTCCAAGCTTATTCCTCCCACTTAATCAAGCCACGACGTTTCAAACCCGCCATGATCTTTCTTTCAATCTTCCTGTTGAACTTTGTGATAGCGGCGTCTGATGACGCGACTGGCACTACGAGTATCGTATGTAGCCCTTTTCTGTTGCCGCCGAGTATATCGGTCAGCAACTGGTCACCGATGACAACGACTTCCTCTTTTTTGACGTTCATAGAGGTAAGTGCCTTTTGGAATGATGTCCGCATTGGCTTGCGTGCATCATTTATGAATGGAATGCCGAGAGGTTCGCAAAAGGCTTTGACACGCATTTCATTGTTGTTCGAAACGATGGTAACCTGTATGCCTGCATCTTGCATTGATTGTATCCATTCGATGATTTCAGGTGTCGCATCAGGCCTGTCCCACGCGACTAGCGTATTGTCCAGGTCCGTGATAATCCCTTTAATTCCTTTATCTTTTAGTGCTTCAGGTTGAATATGAAAAATGTCTTTCACATACTCATCTGGCAAAAAATACTTATACACGATATCCACTCCGATATAGTACTTAATCTGAAACGATTATAACATAATAACGTGACTTACGTGCATTGATACGGATGAAGTTCAATATCTCTCCACTACATGACTCACATCAAGTAGACCTAAACAAGGACATCCTTTATCGCCTGTCCGACTAAAAAAACGGTGATACGGCAAGACCCGACCGCATATGCTGTCATACAACGACACAGGAGGTGGCCCGATGAGCGGGTTTGTCATGGCAATTGTTCAGCTATGGCTCGAAATTCCTGCAGTGATTGGCTATATTAGAGGGCAGGCTTTCCAGCGCCCTTTATCCAAAGAGGAAGAAGCAGCTTGCCTGCAACGACTTGCAGAAGGCGACGAAGATGCTCGAGATGAATTGATTGAACGTAATATGCGGCTCGTCGCCCACATCGTAAAAAAATTCCACCCAAAACATGAACTACTTGATGATTATATCTCAATTGGAACAATCGGACTTATGAAAGCGGTGAACAGTTTCACTCCGGATCGCAAAACGAAACTGGCCACGTACGCCGCCCGCTGTATTGAAAATGAAATACTCATGTATTTACGAACTCAGAAAAAGGTACAAAAAGACGTCTCCCTCTTTGATCCAATCGGTATGGATAAAGATGGTCAATCCTTGCAAATTGCTGATTTGCTTCAGACAGATGATGATTCCCCAGTCGATGCAGTCGAACAAAAAGAAAGAAAAGAAAGGCTGTACAGACATCTCGGAAAGCTTGATGGCCGGGAACTCGAAATCATTCAAAGACGATATGGTCTGTTAGATGACCTGCCTATGACGCAAAAAGAAATTGCCGAGCAGCTCGACATTTCGAGAAGCTATGTCTCTCGTATCGAAAAACGCGCAATCGTTAAACTGTATCAGTTATTCAAACATGAATACAATGATTTAAATTAAGAGACAAAAGCGCAAGCGCCTGTTCAGCTCCGACAAGTAGGAGGGATGCAGTACAATCCCTCCTGGATGGCCTGGAGTAAAAGGCGCTCTTTGCCTTTACCTACAGGACAGAAGCGATTCGAAGGGCTATGCGCTAGAGTCTAGACGTGAAATAGCTTCCTTTGCAGGTTGTCCACAGTACGAGATTATATAATTTCCCATGCAATAAATAAAAGGCGTTTCCATGCGGGAGTGATCCCAGCATAGGAAACGCCTCTTCTTTTACAGCTTAGTCCGCGCTAACCTCACGGGAGATGACAACTGCAATAATTGTTGTTGCGATAAACACGCCTGCCATTAAAAATAACATAGTTAAATCCCTCCTCGAAAAAAAATATCTGCAAGATCTATTCGTATATCTATCTTACCACGAAATGCTTAAAGTTTCGAGATGACTTTTAAAACAATATCTGTGGAATGACGTGCCGCAATAGGAAGGAACTCTTCGAAACTAATTGACGACTCTTTTCCTGCAATGTCTGATAGTGCTCGAATGACTACAAAGGGCGTACCAAATAGATGACATACTTGAGCGACAGCCGATGCTTCCATATCCGCAGCAATCATCAGAGGGAATGTCTCTTTCACTTTTTTCACATGTTCAGTATTGCTCATAAACGTATCACCCGAAGCAATAAGTCCTGTAGCATGTGCGTGTGCTCCAATTTCTTCGACAGCTGCACGAGCTACATCCACCAGTCCTAAATCTGCTGGATACGCTGCAGGTTGTCCTGGAACTTGACCATGCTCGTAGCCAAATGCAGTTACATCGACATCATGATGCCGCACTTCATTGGAAATAACGACCGTGCCAACATCAAGTGACTCATGGAATCCACCTGCTGAACCTGTATTGAGAACAATATCCGGTTTGTAATTGTTTAGCAATAGCGTTGTTGCAATCGCGGCGTTTACTTTACCAATCCCACTTTTCACAAGCACAACATCATGCTCGCCGATTTTCCCTGTGATGAATTCACACCCTGCAATTGTTGTCGCAAGACCTGAATCAATCTCTTCACGTAAAAGTGTTACTTCTTCTTCCATTGCACCAATTATTGCTATCTTCATAGTATTCCCTCCACTAAACTGCTTTTAATACTTAAAGTCCAATGTCGTCAATTTATCCATTTTCACAGGTTTCCAGCCTTCGCCATCCACCCATTCGAGGTAGACACGGTATTTCTGTGTACTATCTCTTGATGAAACGATTCCAATAGATTTTTGTGGCCCACCGCCGTTTTTAATCTTCAAAAAGATCATTGAGTCTTGTGCTAGACCAGTTGCATAGGCCAGCGCTTGTTTTTTCTCATTCCAATCGACTGACGAACCATCATACTGGGATACGTGATCGCCTGTTTGTGTCGTACCTACAGGTTTCCACGCGCTATCGGTAATTGTCTCGGCAATGACTGCGTCGTCTGAAGGAACGGATGTAACGGAACCAGGCTCGTCACTATCGTCGTCATTAGTTGTTTCGTTTGCTTGATCGGTTTCTGTCGTATTTTCTTTTTCAGACGTCTCTTCCTCCGTAGTTGGAGTACTATCTTCTTTCGCGCTATCCTTATCGTCTTCTTTAACTTCTTCTGCCCCATCTTCTATGACGGTGGTATCATTTGCAGTTTCTTCAATATCGCTCGGTTCTATATCACTCTTGTTGCCGGAGAATATTGCTACAGTGGCGACAACAATAAGTACGACAACAACCCCTATCATACTGTTTAATACTTTATTTCGATTACGACCTTTTTTCCGTTCAACTCTCGAGAGATCAGGTTCTCGTTTTGTCATACGCATATCAACTCCTGTTAAGATTTTGACGATTGCCAGTATGTAATAGACGAGTACCAACAAAATTTGTTTCATAAATTTCTATACAGATTGTAATAAAGTATTCCGTCGAATTCGCTGCAGCGCTCGAGTATGCCTCCCGCCCTAAGTCAGATAGCTTCGCCTTCAGTCATAGGGCTTCGGCTACCCCTGTTAAGGCGCCTTCGCTCAGTTTATATAGGTATTTCATTTATTTAACTTTAATCGTAAATCATAAAGCACGAAAGCCACCCTCACAATAGAGGGCGGCTATCAGTAAATCATTTAATATCAAGAATTGTAACTGACATCTCTCCGCCAGGTGTATTAATTTTCACTTGATCACCTTTAGAACGACCGATTAACGCTTTTGCAATTGGTGAATCATTTGAAATTAGACCTTCGATTGGATTCGCTTCTGCAGAACCTACAATCGTATACGTCTCTTCATCACCGTCTGGCAGTTCTTTAAATGTGACGGTTTTCCCAAGGCGTACTTCGTCAGTATTTAGTTCGTCTGCTGTGATGATTACCGCATTACGGATCATCGACTCAATAGATACAATTTTGCCTTCAAGGAAACCTTGGTCTTCTTTCGCGGAATCGTATTCCGAGTTTTCCGAAAGGTCCCCGTGACTACGCGCGATTTTTATGCGCTCGACAACTTCTTTTCGTTTAACCGATTTTAGAAAGTCAAGCTCTTCTTCTAACTTTTGTTTACCTGATGCGGTCATTGGAAATTTCTTTTCTGTAATCATTACACATATCACTCCCTAATATTCCTGTTCATAAAAATACTATGCCACTCCTACAGCAGGTATGCGACATAGTGCTAAATCTGTATAGAATTCTGTCATCATCATATTACAATTCTGTTCCAGATTCAAGAATTGTTTTTATTTTCGTAACCATTAGGTCAATTGCAACTTCATTATGGCCGCCTTCTGGAATAATAATATCGGCATACCTCTTCGTTGGTTCGATAAACTGGTTGTGCATTGGGCGGACGACGGACAAATATTGCTCGATGACCGATTCAATCGTTCTACCCCGCTCATTAATGTCACGCATAATACGACGAATGATACGCAAATCTCCATCTGTATCGACAAATAATTTGATATCCATCAATTCACGTAACCTTGCGTCCTCAAGTACCAAAATCCCTTCTAGGATAATGACATCTTTCGGTTCAATAATAATCGTCTCTTCAGACCTCGTGTGTAATGAATAATTATACACGGGTTTTTCCACAAACTTTCGGTCAATAAGCGTTTCAACATGATGAATTAGTAAATCTGTATCGAACGCCAACGGGTGATCATAATTCGTTTTTAACCGTTCCTCAAATTCCAAATGAGACTGGTCTTTATAATAATAATCCTGTTCGATAACGACCACAGAATGCTCTTTAAACACATCGTAGATTGAATTGGTAACACTTGTTTTACCCGATCCTGAGCCACCTGCAATGCCGATGACGAGAGGTTTTCTAGATTTCATTTCAAACTCCCTTTACGCATCAGAATATCCTGTCACTCTAGGATATCCACATTAATGTCTTATTATTTTTTTACCGCAATCAAAAGCCCGTCTCCAACCGGAAGCAAAGACGTTTCGTACTCCGAATTATTCATAACCCATGCAGTGAATTCTTTCAAGTTGCGTATCATCGTACGGTTTCGCCTTGGGATATCCTTATCTTCGAGCAGCACTATACCATGCATGAACATATTGTCGCAATAAATAACGCCCCCAGTAGTAAGGGTAGACGCATACTTTTCAAAGAATCGTTTATACTGCCCTTTGGCAGCATCAATGAAAAGCGCATCGTATGTGTTATCGAGAACTTCATCACTGTCAGTTAACAGTGCGTCCGCTTCAATTATAGCAATCCGTTGTTCAAAACCACTACGCGTGATGTAGTCAACCGCTTTCAAATACCGTTCAGTGTCTCTTTCAATAGTCACAATTGAGGCCTTGGGCAGTGCCCCAGCAATCCGGATTGCCGAATAGCCGATTGCACTGCCGATTTCAAGGATTCGTTCGGGATTTTGAATTCGTAATAAGCTAATAAATAAATCGATACCGTCATTATCCATGATTGGAACATGATGTTCAACAGCAAACTGTTCCATTTCGACAATGAGCGGATCTTTTTCTTTCACGAAACTTGCAACATATGTCTTATAGTTGTCCATTGCAATCATCTCCAGTTCAAGACCGTCAGTCCCCTGACAAATAAAGTGTCCGGTTTTTCAAATGTTGATCATAAGTATCCGTAAAATGATTGACACCTTTCTTATCAGCTAAGAAAAATAGATACTTTGTTTCAGAAGGGTCGATAACCGCTTCAATAGAAGACCTTCCAGCTCCCGCAATCGGTCCAGGTGGCAATCCTTTGACGACATACGTATTATAAGGATCTTCTATTTCAAGATCCTTATAGAGCACTCTATCTTTGTGCTCGCCTAGCGCGTAAAGGACTGTTGGATCCGTTTGAAGTGGCATATCTATCGCCAACCTATTGTAAAATACACTTGCAATCGTTTCCCTATCTGATTGCGCCGTCGCCTCTTCTTCAAGCAGTGAAGCGAACGTCAACAACCAATGAACCGATTTATCATTACTTTGCAAATAATCGAGATAAGGTGTTACATTTAGCGCAGTCCCCTGTATCATCGAATTAACTATTGTTTCCATAGATGGTTTTTCTTCAAAAAACGGGTAAGTTGCTGGGAATAAATAACCTTCTAACGGATATTTTATGTTCTCTGCTTTAATATCTTCTGTCAGGATTTTCGAATATTTCCCCATAAACAAATTGATTGTTGCTTCGTCATTTACATAAGCAAGGAATTCTTTCTCAGGAATACCGACACTTTTCTCGACGATTTTAGCAATTTGTTTCAAAGTAAGTCCTTCTGGAATAGTCATTGTAAAAACGGGTTCTCTATATACTTTTCCTGTTTTTAAACTTTGAATGATTTCATCAAGTGTCATCGATTTCGTTAAGCCATATGTCCCCGCTTGAAACTGGGAATTATTATTGAATTTCACGTAATATTTGAACAGACGGGCATCTTTAACGATACCTTTTGCTTCAAGTTTCACTGCAATAGTGTCTACACCAGACCCGATTGGAATTTCCACTTCAATGACTTCTTCGGAATTCGGATCGACGGGTTGAAGGGCCCCTGTTATGTATTTATATACGTAGCGGCCACCAATTAAGCCAATAAGCACTAGAACAAGTACGATTACTAGCACAATCCTTCTTACGATTTTCACTTCTTTCTTCTTTTCACGCATTCGCTCGAACATGATATCTTTTTTCGAACCATTATCCATGCGTAACCCACCTCTTTCGTTCGAAGCATAATAAGAAAAGCGCAAGGCGCCTAAAAGGAACGCAGCTTAAGTGCGCCACTTCCTGTGGCAACAGCTGCATGACCTACATCCTGTAGGCCCGCGACGGTCATAAGTCGATCCAGCGACGTGGCGCTCTTTGCCCGGGAAGGATGCAGTTCAATCCTAGCTGGATTGCTTATGACCCGAGCGGCTGGCGCCTGGAGTCTAGACACTGCTAAAGGTTCTAAACCTACACTTTCTTATCTCACAATGAAAAAACGGAACGGCCTGTACCGCACCGTCCCGTCCCGTCCGTGCACATATAATTTACTCTTCTTCCTCTTCTTCTTCTTCGTCCTCTTCTGCAAGGAACGTGTTCAACATTTCTTCAATCATTTCCCACTCTGCATCGTCTTCTATCGGCATTAATTCGCCGTCTTCATTGTCTTCAGAAGGTACGAAAGCAGATGCATGGATTTCGACTTCTTCGTCATCATCCGTATCTTCTTCGCCAAGTACATGATAAAGAACATATGATTTACCAAATTCCTCTGAATCAAATGTGAAGATTACTTCACATACGTGTTCCTCGCCGTTTTCATCTACAATCGTCATTGTTTCTTGTCCGTGTTCCATTACGATCACCTCATCTATTTTTTGAATCAAGATACCCTTGAAGTATCATGATTGCTGCCATCTTATCGATAACAGTCTTTCTTTTCTTACGACTAACGTCCGCATCGATCAACACGCGTTCGGCTGCCATCGTCGTCAATCGCTCGTCCCATAACGCAACAGGAAAGCCGAATGTTTGTTTCAGAAGTTCAGCATAATCTTGAGATGCTACCCCTCTTGGTCCGACTGTATTATTCATGTTCTTAGGGAATCCTACCACAAATCCGCTCACTTCGTATTCTTTCACGAGTTCCTGGATTCTTTCCATGCCAAACCGGCCAGCACCTTCATCGACCTTTACTGTTTCAATGCCCTGGGCAGTCCACCCAAGCGCATCACTGATCGCGATGCCAACCGTTTTGGATCCAACATCCAACCCCATTGTTCTCACTCTGTTTTCCCTCCGTTTTCACGAACGTAAAACTTCACAAGTTCTTCTAGGATTTCGTCCCGTTCCAACTTTCGGATCAAATTACGTGCATCATCATGACGTGGTATATAAGCTGGATCGCCCGAAAGAAGATAACCTACAATCTGATTAATTGGACTGTAGCCCTTTTCGTCAAGTGCCTTGTGCACATGAAGCATAACCTGTTTCACTTCTTGCTCCATTGACTCTTCAGGAAAGTTAAATTTCATCGTCTTATCGTATGACTCCATAATTGACACCCCGCTTTCTGATCATCCGTTTTATGAATCGGATATAATTACAATTCTAATTATACCCGATTTGATTCACCAGTTAAACAGATTTGACATAATCATACACGGATTGCAGGGCATCATCAAGTTTAGACACATCTTTCGCACCTGCCATTGCCATATCCGGGCGGCCTCCGCCTTTTCCATCGCACTGTGTAGCTACATGATTGACGATTTTACCTGCGTGATAGTTCCCTGATTTCAAATCATCTGTCACACCTGATACTAGCATAACTTTGCCGTCTGCCGCCGCACCTAGGACAATGACTCCCTTTGATAACTTCTGTTTCATTTCGTCCATCATCTGACGTAGTCCATTGTTATCTTTAACATCAACACGTGCAGAGATAACGGTAACGTCATCGATTTGCTGTGCAGATGCCATTATGTCCGCCAATTGACTATTTCCTAGTTTAGCAGATAGTGATTCATTTTCACGTTGAAGTTCTTTCATGTCCGCTAATACTGATCCAATCTTCGTCACAACGTCTTTTGGTTTCGATTTTAACAGGCTTGCAGCGTTTACAAGTACTTCCTCTTCATCTTTGAATGAACGGTAGGCCATCTGCCCAGTAAGAGCCTCTATGCGCCGTGTGCCTGCGCCGATTCCACTCTCAGATACCAGTTTGAACAAACCGATAACAGACGTTGATGTGACGTGACAGCCTCCGCAAAGTTCCAATGAGTAATCTCCAACTGAAACAACCCGAACCACTTTGCCATACTTTTCACCGAAGAGCGCCATTGCACCAAGTTTTTTCGCTTCGTCAATCGGTCTTTCTGCAATATCGACAGCGATGTCTTCCCAGATTTTTTGATTGACAATCTGCTCAATTTTCTCTAGTTCCTCTTTCGTCACTTGACCAAAATGCGAGAAGTCGAAACGCAGACGGTCAGGACCGACGTATGAACCTGCCTGGTTAACATGTTCCCCGAGTACTTCTTTCAATGCTTTGTGAAGAAGATGTGTCGCCGTGTGATTTCGAACCGTTAGTTTTCTAGCTGCTTGGTTTACTTCAGCTTGAACGGCTGCACCTTTATGCATTTCACCCGATCGAATGATTGCCGTATGCAAGTTTTGACCATTTGGAGCTTTTTGTACATCTTTGATATCCGCAACAAATGTTGAGCCGCTAATTATTCCTTTGTCCGCTACTTGTCCGCCGCTTTCCGCGTAGAACGGAGTGCGATCCAAGATGAATTGAATTTCATCACCTTCCGATGCAGTATCAACTAATGCACCTTCTAGTAAAAGTGTGACAACTGTTGCATCACATTGCAGTTGATTGTAGCCAATGAATTCGCTTGAATCATGAAGTTCACCAAGCACACCCGACTGAACATGCATAGAATCGACGTCTTGACGAGCTGCACGCGCACGCTTACGCTGGCTGTCCATTTCTGAATCGAACCCAGCCCGATCAACCGTAACCCCTGCTTCTTCAGCGAATTCTTCTGTCAACTCAAACGGGAAGCCATACGTGTCATAAAGGCGGAACGCGATAGCTCCAGGAACAATTGAAGTTCCAGATGATTTTGCAGTGTCGATCACACCTGAAAGAATTGTCATTCCATCCGTTAAAGTTTCATGGAAGCGTTCTTCTTCATTTTTGATAACTTTCATGATGAACTCTTTCTTGTCAGTCACTTCAGGATAGAAATCTTGCATGATTTCTCCTACAACTGGCACAAGTTCAAACATAAACGGCTTGTTGACGCCAAGCTGTTTTGCAAAACGAACGGCTCTGCGTAGCAATCTTCTTAGCACATAACCGCGGCCCTCATTGGATGGAAGTGCTCCGTCACCGATTGCAAATGCAACTGTACGGATATGGTCTGCAATTACTTTGAATGCGATATCTTTTTGTTCTTCTGCGCCATATTTGTCTTCAGTAAAGTTTTCGATAGTCTGCATGATAGGCATGAAGAGATCCGTATCGAAGTTTGTCGGAACGTCTTGGATAACGGATGCCATTCGCTCAAGACCCATCCCTGTGTCTATGTTCTTTTTCGGCAGTGGTGTGTATGTATTATCCGGATTATGGTTAAATTCCGAGAATACAAGATTCCAAATTTCTAGGTAACGGTCATTTTCTCCGCCTGGATATAATTCAGGATCAGAGAAGTCGGCACCGTATGCCGGTCCGCGATCGTAGAAAATCTCTGAGTTTGGACCACTAGGACCTTCCCCGATGTCCCAGAAGTTTCCTTCAAGACGGATAATACGGTCTTCTGGAATACCAACCTTATCGCGCCAGATTGCATATGCCTCTTCGTCTTCTGGGTGGATTGTGATGGATAGTAGTTCAGGATCAAAACCTATCCATTTTTCATTTGTTAGAAATTCCCATGCACGGATGATTGCTTCTTCTTTGAAATAATCCCCAATTGAGAAGTTACCAAGCATTTCGAAAAATGTATGGTGACGTGCTGTTTTCCCAACGTTTTCAATATCATTTGTACGGATTGATTTTTGTGCATTGACTATACGCGGATTTGTCGGAACTACGCGTCCATCGAAGTATTTTTTCAGCGTTGCAACGCCGCTGTTAATCCAAAGAAGTGATGCATCATCGATTGGGACAAGTGGTGCAGATGGTTCAACACTGTGACCATTTTCCTTGAAGTAGTCCAAAAACATGGTACGAATTTGTGACGTCGTTAGTTTTTTCATGAATGAATCCTCCTTTTTAATTGAAAACATGTGATTGTGAAGTGTGGAGAGCCTCTGGTTGCAACTTTCGGATTCTAATTGCAACTTCGTGGTTCTAATTGCAACTTTTGATTTTTAATTGCAACTATGGAAACGTAATTGCAACACCGGATTTCCGGGCGCGACGCCAAGATGTAAGTGCATATTGCTAAAGGAACGCAGCCTAAGTGCGCCGCGTCCTGCGGCAATAAGGAGGGATGCAGTTCAATCCCTCCCTGCGGGCACAAAAAAATCCCCGCCCCTAATGCAAGGGACGAAGATGTTAGTCTCGCGGTACCACCCTAATTACCGGACGAATTGAATCCGGCATCTCTGGTTGCCTTAACGCGGCGGACGGCAGGGATGAGCTGCACTCAGGAGTAGCTTTTCAACATTTTCGCTCGAGAACCCTTTCAGCCAAGGGGCTCTTTTCTGGACGAGTAAACTTGCCTACTTTCTCCGTCAACGTATTTCATATAATTGGTTTGTCTCGTATCAGTTTCTAATTGGATTATAGAAAAGTTCCGCCTTATTGTCAATTGGAAGCTTCGTGAAATTCATAAGGCGTTACCCCTTTCATACCAATCAGAGGATCGATTGCCAGGAAAGTATCCATTGTAAGTGCAAAAATGATTGGTTCCGAATCAGTTGAACTAATATTCGCCTCATTAGAAACCTCAACATGTTCAGACTCTAAAACACCAGCAGCTACCGGTTCTACGACTTCGCCATTCAGCCGCTCTTTTAATGTCGTCTGTCTCTCCATTTCATCGGTCCGCGCTATTCCTGCCCTGAACTCTTCGGGCTCGCCGCAGAGGATAAGGAAGTTTTTCGCACGCGTGATGCCTGTATACAGCAAATTACGTCGCAGCATTTTACGATGACTACGGACGATCGGCATAATAACAATCGGGAACTCACTGCCTTGGGATTTATGTATCGAACAGCAATAAGCAAGTGTCAGCTGGTTAAGATCATTGCGTTCATAGGTGACTTCAATGCCATCGTACGAAACAACGAGCAGTTCTTTTTTATCGATTGTTTCTTTCGCTTTGATAATCGCAATGACTTCACCCATATCACCGTTGAAAACATTACTCTCGGGTTGATTGACAAGTTGAAGCACTTTATCACCAATTCGGTAAATCGCTTCGCCAAAAACCACTTCTTTACGTTTGGGTCCAGGCGGATTGACCATTTCCTGAATCATTTTGTTCAAACCATCTATCCCCGCAGGCCCCCTATACATCGGCGCAAGAACTTGGATGTCTTTAATGGGGTGACCTTTGGCAATGGCGTTTTTCACGACTTGCTCGACAACTTCGAGGATTCGATCGCTGCCCGCTTTGATAAATGAGCGATCCGATGTTTTCTTTGTAATGTCGTCTGTCCATTCTGACCTTTTAATCATATGAGCCATCTCAATAATTGACGAGCCTTCACTTTGTCGGAATACTTCAGTCAGCTCAATGATAGGAACTTTGCCGGAATCTAGCATATCTCGAAGCACTTGACCGGGTCCGACAGGCGGTAGCTGGTCTTGGTCCCCGACAAATAACAATTGGACATCATTGGCAAGCGCCTTTAATAGCTGGTGGGCAAGCCATGTATCGACCATCGACATTTCATCGATAATAATGAGACGCCCTTCAACTTCCCGCTCAGTCTCTTCATCCTTTTCTTGTCCGTTGAATCCGAGCAACCGGTGAATTGTCATTGCAGGTAATCCAGTCGATTCCGACATACGCTTTGCTGCACGACCAGTCGGCGCTGCTAATACTATCGGGAATGGTTCTTTCTTTTTGGCATACTCTTTCGGGTCGAGCGACAATCCGTGAAGTTCTGCATAGACTTCGACAAAACCACGAATAACTGTCGTTTTTCCGGTTCCAGGACCGCCCGTTAAAATCATTAATGGCGAATGAAGTGCTGTTTCAATAGCTGCCACTTGTGTTTCTGCATAATTAACACCCAGCCGCTCTTCAACTTCCCCAACAGCTGTTCTAATTTCCGATACAGGAAATTTATCCGCTGTGTCATTTTCCATAATGCGCTCAAGCTTCGCAGCGATGCCAATTTCTGAAAAGTAAAGGGACGGTATGTATAATCTTCGTTCTTCAGCAGATAGTTTCCCTTCCTCGACAAGCACAATAATTGCCTGGGAAATATCAGCAAATGGAATATCAATGCGCTGGCTCATTTCAAGCAGGCGTTTGATATCAGGCAAAACGGCTTCCGCTTCGACGTATACATGACCCGCTGATTGCACCGCCTGGTTCATCGAATGAAGAATGGCTGCTTTGATTCTTGAGGGGTGGTTTCCTGTAATGCCTAGATTCTTACCGAGTTCGTCCGCACGCTGGAAACCTACCCCTTCGATTTCTTCAATAAGCCGATATGGATTTTCAGTCAGCAATGAAACAGACTCTTCACGATACTTCTGATAAATGCGCATTGCGATTTGCGGTCCAAATCCCCATTCATTCAATTGGATGATTGTTCGCTCAAGCCCCATATTTTGTTCGAGGACAGAAACAATCGTCTCTTTCCTCTCATCGGATAACTTCGGTACCATGCCAAGGACAGATGGATCGTCCAGGATCTTTTTAATCGCATCCTTGCCTAGCTTTTTAACAATTGTTTGAGCTGTCTTCATCCCGATGCCTGGAAACAAATCGCCTGACAAATAATGGACTAGCCCTGTTTCTGTTGCAGGCATCTCTTTCGCAAAGGTATGCACATCGAACTGCGCACCGTATGTCGGGTGATTAACGAGCTTACCTGTAAATTTGTAGTCATCTTCCGGATTTAGCCGCGGAAAACTGCCTTTAACGATGATTTCTTTATCTTCATTCCCACTATTGGTTTCACGAACTTTTAATTTCGCGATTGTAAAAAGGCTGTCGGGGTTATGGAAGATTGTCACCACTGGCCGTCCAATCAAAAAGATTTCATCCGTATTTCCCGCCATGTTGTTCCCTTCCATCACCGCCACCCCTTCTTATTTTCCTTCTTCGCCTAGCTTGATCATGTCATATATATAGCGTGCCTGAATATGCTCTGGATCGATTGTGAATGCTTTTTCGAGATGATCAAGCGCATCTTGTTTCTGTTCTGTCGACACTGCATATAAAAAACCGAGGTTATAATGGGCATCGGCACTTGCGTCGTCCTGTTCGATGATGAACTTGAATTCATTCCCGGCTTCTTTAAATAACTCTAAATTAGCGAGAACAATCCCGTAAGATAACCGGATTTCAAGATCATCCGGCGCTAGTTCCGTCGCTCGCTGTAAATAAGGCAGCGCTAATTTTTCATTACTTGAACGTTCAAGACTTTTCCCGAGCATGAAATAAGCGTCCGCCTCTTCGACACCTTTGTGAACTGCCTTTTCGTATAATTTAGCTGCTTCTTCAAAACGATCTTTATTGTAATAAAGATTGGCAAGACCGTAAAACGCAGTGCCAGCTTCAGCATCAAGCGTAATCGCCTTTTGGAAAAACGGTTCTGCCCTTTCAGCATCTCCAAGTGAAGCGAAAACATTCCCTAGATTGATATAACCGACTGCATTTTCGGGGTCCTTTTCGACCCCTTGCATAAATGATTCGACTGCTTTTTCATACTCACCATTCTGTAATGCGGCGATTCCAATTTCATTGTATTCCATAGTTAACTACCCCTTATCCAACATAATCAAGTTGTTTGCCGTTTTTGAAAACTGTATCGATTGTTCCCCCGCCAAGACATTCGTCTCCATCATAGAAAACGACGGCTTGTCCAGGTGTGATTGCACGCACCGGTTGTGCAAAGCTGACGATTGCATGTCCGTCTTCAGTCAGTTCAACTGTAACGTTTGTATCTGGTTGACGGTAGCGGAATTTCGCTGTACAACTGAATGTTTTCGGCAGTTCACGTACAGTCGAAAAACTGACGTCAATTGCTGTCAAACTGTCAGAATAAAGTGCATCGTTATCGAAGTTTTGACCAACGAGAAGAATGTTTTTTTTCAAATCCTTGCCGATAACAAACCAAGGTTCTCCTGCTCCGCCAATTCCAAGGCCGTGACGCTGACCAATCGTATAGTACATAAGCCCGTCATGACGACCTACATTTTCACCTTCCATCGTCGTCATATCTCCTGGTTGAGCAGGAAGATATTGACCAAGAAATTCCTTGAAATTCCGTTCTCCGATGAAACAAATACCCGTGGAATCCTTTTTCGCTGCTGTCGAGAGCCCTGCTTCAACCGCTTTTTCACGAACTGCACTTTTTTCCATATTGCCGATCGGGAACATCACTTTTTCTAGCTGAGCTTGTGATAATTGATTCAAGAAATAAGTTTGGTCTTTATTCGCATCTTTCCCGCGTAACATTGATACGCCGCCATCTACTTCTACGACCTGTGCATAATGACCCGTCGCTAAATAATCTGCACCGAGACTCATTGCATGCTCTAGAAAAGCTTTGAACTTGATTTCTTTATTACACATGACATCGGGATTCGGTGTACGCCCCGCTTTATATTCTTCAAGGAAATACGTAAATACTTTATCCCAATATTGTTTTTCGAAATTGACCGCGTAATACGGTATTCCGATATCATTACAAACACTGATAACATCTTCATAATCTTCAGTTGCCGTACAGACACCGAATTCGTCCGTGTCATCCCAGTTTTTCATAAAAATACCGATAACTTCATAGCCTTGCTCTTTTAGCAGTAGTGCTGCAACGGACGAATCTACGCCGCCCGACATGCCGACAACGACGCGAGTTTCTGCTGGTGATTTACTTGTTTTCATTCTATTTTCCATCCTTTATATTTTCATTTCACAGACCGTTTGACGATTTCAGCTGTTAGTTCGGCTGCTTCCTTAATCGTTTCCTCAGTAAGACCGAGGCCAAAACTAAATCGGACCGAATTGCGTAACTTAGAAGACCCTTCACCAAACATGGCAGTCAAGACATGTGACGGGTCAAGTGAACCTGCAGTACATGCAGACCCGCTGGACACAGCAATACCCGCCATATCGAGATTCACGAGGAGCGACTCAATATCTGTCCCCGGGAAACTGATATTCAGTATATGCGGCAGTTTTTCCGCACTTTTCACGTTCATTTCATAAATGACATCTTGTTGATTAAACACGTCAGTCATAATGGTCGCGTAGTTAGAATAATTCACAGTGTTTTGTTTCATCGCATGTTGCGCAATCGATACCGCTTCAGAAAAAGCAACAATCGCTGGAATATTTTCCGTTCCCGCGCGTCGTTTGCGTTCCTGTTCGCCACCGAAAAGAACTGGTGTTGTATCAAGTCCTTTACGCTGATAAAGAAAACCTATTCCTTTTGGACCGTTCAATTTATGAGCTGAAACGGATAACAGATCAACGCCGAGTTCATCCACATGAAGTGGAACGATTCCATAAGCTTGAACTGCGTCCGTATGGAAAACGGCTTGGTGTTCTTTCAGAATAGCCCCAATTTCACGGATCGGCTGAATTGCACCCACTTCGTTATTGCCATACATAATCGAGACGAGAACCGTTTTATCTGTCAGTGCTTTTTCCACTAGTTCCGCAGTTATTTGTCCATTGTCATCGACTTCCAAGTAGGTTACTTCGAAACCTAGCAGTTCTAGTTGTTTACATGGATTTAAAACAGCGTGATGCTCACTATTCGTCGTGATAATATGGTTACCTTTGGCTTTCATCGCCATAACAGTACCAAAAATCGCGGTATTGTCGGCTTCAGTGCCGCCCGATGTAAAAATGATTTCCGATGGTTCTGCATGAATCGACTGCGCCAGCGTTTTTCGTGCATCATCAAGACATTTTCGCGCTTCTCTTCCAAAACTATGGATGCTGGAAGGGTTACCGAAAGTAGATTTAAGTGTTTCTATATAAGTAGCGCTTACTGCCGGATGAACCGGTGTCGTCGCCGCGTGGTCAAGATAGATTTTAGTCATAATAAGACTCCTTTAAATGTAAAACATATAACTATTGCGTTCATCTTTTTCACCCGATTTCATCAAATCTTCAATCGTTGTTGTATCGAGGACACTGCGAACCGCTTCACCTATTCGTTTCCAAAGTTCTTGTTGCGGAATATCGGATCCCTCTAGCCCTTCTACAACTTGGATGGGTCCTTCAAGAATCCGGATAACATCACCCGCAGTAATTTCTGTCGGCGGCTTAGCAAGCATATATCCGCCATAAGCGCCGCGAACACTTTTCACAATTCCACTGTTACGGAGCGGTGGAATTAGTTGCTCAAGATATGCTTCAGACAATTTCTGTTCTTCCGCAATTTTCCTTAGCGGTACTGGACCTTCTCCGAATTTAGAGCCAAGCTCAACAACAATTGTTAATCCATATCTGCCTTTTGTAGAAATCTTCATATCTATCCCGTCCTTTTACGATTGCTTCAAAATATTATAGCATAACTGACCTGCAAGCTTCCTTAATATGATTTGCGTTTGTCTAACGTGTATACTAGAGGAACGGATGTACTAGGTCAGGAGTGAATAATTTGCATAATGAACCATTGGCGTTTCGAATGCGCCCAAGAACTATAGATGAGATTGCTGGACAAAAGGATATTATTGGTGAAAAGACGGCGCTGTACCGAATGATAAAAAATGGTCATGTACCTTCAATGTTGTTGTACGGCGAACCGGGAATCGGTAAAACGTCACTTGCCCACGCAATTGCCGGTACTTGCAATCTGCCTTTCATCGCCATGAATGCGACAGTTTCGGGGAAGAAAGATGTCGAAGACGTAGTTGCAGAATCGCGAATTACAGGGAAAGTTCTACTATTCTTAGATGAAATTCATCGTTTCAATAAATTACAGCAAGATACATTACTGCCACACGTCGAAAGCGGCGCAATCGTCTTGATAGGAGCGACAACGGAAAATCCTTACCACGACGTCAATCCCGCCATACGTTCCAGATGCGGTGAAATCCGACAATTATCCAGATTAGAACCTGAAGATCTAATGGAAGTACTCCAAAATGCTATGTCGGATGAAGAACGCGGGCTTGGGAAAATGGTGATAGACATAACAGCTGTTCAGCTTACCTTGATTGCAGAAGGCGTCAACGGTGATGCTCGCAAAGCGTTAACTGTTCTTGAATCTGCTGTTTCTGCCAGTGATGAAGTCGATGGCAAAATGGTCATTGAAGACTGGCTACTTGAAAACTTGCTTGGACGCATCGGTTTATTCGGGGATAAAAAAGGCTCTCATTTTTATAATTTATTGTCCGCACTTCAAAAGTCGGTCCGCGGCAGTGACGTCAATGCCGCTATCTATTATCTCGCAAATCTTCTCGAGACTGGCGATTTAATAGCTGTAAATAGGCGCTTGCTTGTGATGGCTTATGAAGATATCGGATTAGCTTCACCTGAGGTTGGACCGCATGTACTGGCGGCGACAGAAGCTGCGGTGAAGCTTGGTATGCCGGAAGCACGTATCCCTCTCGCAAGCGCTGTTATCGAAATGTGCCTGGCCTCTAAATCGAATTCAGCTTATAAAGCATTCGACGCGGCTGTAAAAGCTATTAACGAGGGCAAAGTAGGAGATATTCCATTACATTTACGGGACGCACATTATGCCGGTGCAGCAAAGCTAGGTCACGTCGGCTACAAATACCCGCATGACACACCGCTCGGTTCGTTCGGAGGGTGGACTAACCAGCAATATTTACCCGATAAATTAAAAAACACGGAGTTTTACAAGCCAGTTATGGCAGGCGAAGAAAAAAAGATGGCCGCAATTTATGATAGGTTGAAAGAATTTCGAAAAAAGAAGTGACAGTGTAAAACCCATCCTAAATGAATTCACCTATATAGTTGGCACTTAACAAATACATTGTTCTTCCAACACCGCTTTGTTGCTAGATTTGTTCGTTAAGCGGGTGAGTATACCACCTAGTTAACTCTAAATAAGTAGTGCTTAATAGATAGCAGGGTTTTCAAGTATAAATTACCCTCTAAGTGTCTGCATCTCCAATGCGATGTGAATATCTCCCAGATTACGACACCTTTCAGAATGAAAGGTTCGTGATGTCACAACCAGTTTCTTATGCAGGGTATACGTTTTCGGTCAACATAGTATGTTCGATGTAGTTGTAGGGTTCTTATCTATTGAAAAAGTAGGGAAACCATTCTTCTGGTTTCCCTACTTTTATTTTCCAGGTTCTTTTTTAGGAGCCTGAATGATTGGTTGCTCGGCTGCTGTAGAAATTTCTTCCTTAGCCCTTTTTACTTTCAGTTTAAAATATTCGTCAACAGCTTGCTGGATAACCTTATTTTGTGCGCCACTCGTGTGATCTCCCGGCTTTGTAGTAATGTTTGGGATAAGGATTGCATAAGCAATTTCCGGATTTTCGTAAGGTGCAAAACCAACGTGTGATAAATTGATTGTTGATTTCCCTGAGCTAAATGCTTGTGCGGTTCCCGTCTTCCCTGCTCCATCATAGTCTTTTCCAGCAAAAAGATTCGAGGCCGTTCCTTTAGGTTCATAATACACGTAATGCATACCACGCTTCACTTGATCAATTTCCGCATCAGTACTCTGAATTTTGTTTAAGATATTGACCTCTGTTTCTTGGATTAGAGGTCCCAGAATTTTACCGTCCTCAGATGGTTCGCGAATTTCTTTTAATACTTTCGGTGCTATACGATAACCACCATTTGCAATTGTTGAGACGTATTGAGCCAGTTGAAGTGTTGTATAAGTATCGAACTGTCCGATGGATAAATCCAATAAAATACCTATTGAATTACTATCGCCAATCAGACCGCCTGACTCTCCCGGTAAGTCAATTCCGGTTTTTGTTCCAAGTCCGAAAGACGCAAAAGATTGTCGGAACGTATCGAATGCAATTTTTCTAACACGTGCGGAGTCTTCTGAGCCTTTGTTAGAATTCGCCATAGCTAATGCAATACGAAACATATATACATTCGAAGACCTACCGATTGCTTCAATATCAGTTACAGCAACCCTAGAGTTTTGATTAAACAGGGATCTTTTTGTAATACCACCGACTCTAATTGGTTCATCTATCTTCGTTTCGCCGATACGTACTACACTTTCCTGATACCCCGTAAGAAGTGTTGCCATCTTAACTGTTGATCCCGCCTCGTGAAGTGCAGTGAACGCACCAAATGCGTAGTCCCATATTTCGAACTTGCCTGTTTCCGAATTAGTAACAACTTGCTTGCCAACAAGTGAAAGTACTTCACCGTTATTCGGATTCATCATAACTAGGAAAGCCCTGTCCAATTCTCCGGTATTTGGCCCTCTTTTCAATTCCAACAGTTTATCCGATACAATATTTTCAAGTATCTGATTCAGTTCACTATCAATCGTCAGAATAAGATCCTTGCCAGGTTCGCCTTGTCGGATCGTTTTCGTTTCTACGATACGCCCGCTCCGATCTTTAATATTCTTAACAATTGTTTTTTGCCCTTTTAATAATTCTTCATAATATTGCTCAATATAACTTTTTCCAACACGGTCATTTCTTGAATAGTCCCGCGCCAAGAAATAATTCTCACGAGATTTAGGAATACCTTCAATGGGGCTAGTGGTTGTCCCTAGAATCGCATTGTCTGATCTCCTCACACGTTCCCAATCTGTCGTTGTATCAACGCCTGGCAACTCTCCTAGGCGTTCAGATACAGTTGCGAATTCCTCATCCGTCACATTTCCACTTTTCACTATTTGTGGGGAGTACGCATAGCCCGACATCATTTCCCTATAAATCGCAAGTACTTCTAGCTCCGCTTCCGTGAAAGAATTAATTTCCTCTTTCGTAATTCGTTCTCGAGTAAGACTATTAATCTTAAGCTGCAATTCCGTCCGCGAAAGCTCACTATCCTTTTCAAGTCGCTCTTGTTCCTTTTGAGAAACTTTTTCCGATGCTGCTTTTGAATTCTTTAAAATCCAAAAGTCCCTCTTATCCCCAGTAGTGATCCTTTTTGTCTCTTGTTCAATCAAGATCGCAAGATGCTCAGCGACTTTTAGCATATCTGCTGAAGTCGTCGACGTCATTTTCGTATATGTAATGGCGTTTTTCGGATCGTTATCAACCAGAACACGCCCCATGCGGTCAAATATTTTTCCCCTTGGCACGCTTGAGTTGACTGGAATTTCTTCTGTTTTTTCCAACGCAAGGGAATACTCTTCACCTTTAAAGATTTGTAAATAACCAAGGCGAAAAATGAGCAATGAAAAAAGAACAAAGATT
Source organism: Sporosarcina sp. E16_8 (assembly GCF_017347095.1). Classification (GTDB taxonomy): domain Bacteria; phylum Bacillota; class Bacilli; order Bacillales_A; family Planococcaceae; genus Sporosarcina. The sequence goes on from NZ_JADPRZ010000006.1 coordinate 39,375, forward strand.
GAAAAGAATAGGAAGTTCATTCGGAATACGACTTGTTTTCGTTGGCTTATTTTAGCCTGATCCGCCTTGCGTATCTGTTTTTTCATAACACCCCTCCCTTTCTCAGTTACTTATTTTGAATTGTATCGTTAATATTAGAACTATTACGTGTATTGACTTTCGCGGAAGTATTTAACTCTATTACTAAATAAGAATCGGCTACCCTTATAGAGTTCCGAATCGGTCACAAATTTACCACATGTGCTTTCCAATACCCCCCTCACCAATAGCTCGAATGGTTTCTTGTTTAGAACAGTTAAAAAGGAGACTATTGAAAATAACACGTTTATTCCGCACGTAAAATACCCCTCTATACTTTACCTAAAAACTTCATTCTTATAGTGGATACTACGACTGAGAGAGGAAGGTTGATCAACTATGGTGCCATAGAGCCCATTCGTTAGTCCGACTCCAACAACTGCGGTGCATCACAAACTGTCGCATCCAATATCGGTATCACTCACGGCAGATTAGTCCTACTCTGGTTACTGCACCAGCCTTGCCTCTATTCTTTGATGGATGGAGCTGTTTTCTGATTTATCTATCCATTTAACATGATCCTTCTCAAGGCTCAGTCTTTATTCGTTATGCGCTAGTAGTTTTTTATCTTCATGGAAGTTGAAGTACAAAAGAGGTTACTTTAATTTAAAACGGTCCATTTTGTTGGTCCTGTCGTGCTATTTCCCGTAGAGTATCGGCTCCCGCTGCGTTCTGATTCAATGACTTTTCCTGTTCATTAAAATCATATTTTCGCCCAGTTAATAAATCAACAAGATAGCTGGCTACAAGCAAAGTTACAACGAAACCCCAGAAAACCCACATCACCCAATGCATTACATTCCCTCCCTTTTCAATATATACGTTGCGTTCTGCTAAAAATTACGTTTGTTTTACCAATTAAAGTAATCTGACCATCTAGTTGAAGAAGTAGATATTAATTAGAAAAACTCATACTTCTGTTTCTAACGAATTCGAGTATATAGAAATTAATGATTGTAATTATTGGAATAAAAAATACCAGTACTACTATACCTAAACTACCTAAAAATCCTTCTGTCTGTTTATGAAATGTATTAACGTCCAACTTGTAAAGTAGGATTGTTGCTATTGACAAAACAAGTGAATTTACACCAAATGCAACTAACCTCGCTTGCCATTTTTTGTTTTTCATTTTTAATAACCAAATAGAACTTAGCGTAGAAGCGAGTAAAGAAAATACCAAAATAATGATAAACACTATTTTCACCCCTCCTAACTTAAGTAATCTGCCCTGTTCGTCAAAAAGCGTTCCTTATAGTTCTGTCACATTATCAAAAAGTATCAGTTCATCATTAACTAAAACTCAACGTCGATGAATTGTAAGCCGATAATATTGAAATAGCTAACAAGGCTAATACAATAACTTTTTTCAATGTTTTTAACTCCTTCTGCCTTTTAGTAATAGAGCGTCCCCGTTAGTGCAACATATTAAATACTAAAGCAATTAGATACAGTGGAACTCCTACAATTAACATCCCAGCAATAAGATAACAAATACACTTGAAAATAAACTTCAAGACATCATAGATAGCACCAGCTAAATCGTCAATATACCTTGCCATTTCTATCCCTCCTTAACCTGCCTCGCCTGCAGAAAGGCGTATTCACTTGGTGTATAAACGCACCCGTTACTTTAAGTACACCCTTTCACAATCTCCACTACATAATAAGTAAGGGGTGATTTAATCCTTTTTGCATTATTAATTAATTTTTCTATCTTGTGAACTGGTATTTGAAATCGACTTTTCTGTTCTGTCACGATATACAATTAGAGTTATTCCATTTAAAACGATAGTAACGACGAGAAGAACTGCTGCCACGAATTCCACAGCGCCTGTTGTATCCATTAGAGCAAATCAATCCTATCAATTCCCCTTTCTTGTTCGATATTTCCGCCCTTTAGCACACTAATATAATAAGGCACCGCAACACTTCTAATTACATTTTCAGATGATTGATGATGCATCCCTGATCGGGAGATTAAAACTTTGCACAATCCATACTCACTTTAATGCTCCGTGATTTAGAAAAGTGTCGGACTTAACGATTTGCCCTTTTTCTCCATCCACTGTTTAAACATTCTTTAAGTCTCGTTTGGAATCTGCTGTTACATTTGACATTGCGTTTTAAAGCTATTCTTCCCTCACCATTTAATTCCAATCCTTCTAGTACTAGTACGTTTATCATGACTGAATAGTTTCATTAATTAAAAATGAACATTCATTTCACTTCAGTTTAACGTAACATTAATTTGATATTAATTACTCCGTGACTGATAATTCGATGCCCTTTGCGCTATACTGTAATAGAAAAAAGATGACTCAATGTTTAAAAACAAAAAGTACTGGATTCTTATGCCGCCTTTTTTGATTTTTGGAATAGCTTTAATCACCTATCTGCCAAGAAAATATTCACCTTATTCATTTTTAGTAGTATTATTTTTTGGGGTTATTTACTATCTTCGGGATTATCTCGAAAAGAAGAATCTTACTAAAAAATGATTCCGTTCAATTGATCTGAATATACGTCTACATTTCATAAATTTTGCGCGTTGTATAATTTGCAACAAAAAAGCCGAATTCCCTAATACATAGGAATTCGACTTTTTTATTCATTCACTTTCTATTATATTAAGATAATAGGGTGCCGCAATGACTCTTCATTTTATTGAAAGTAATGTTAATTAAACAATGCCAATTGCTCTAATTTAGTTAAATCGCTGAAGTCTTCATTTCATATGATTATTTCAGGAACGCCTCTCTGACCATTATTTTCACGGCTTTCAAAAAAAAATCAGAAAAGCACTTATCTTATGTACTGTGATTCTGCATTACACGCCTTCCCTGTTACTTGATTTAAGGAATCTTTCTACCATCGATACGTTATTGTGATTGAGAAGTTTCATTGATTAAATGAATAGAACTCTGCACAATTAATTCTTAGCATCTTGTTCCTAAAATCCAGTAAATATAATCACGGTCGAACATATTTAATCAACAAAGAAATTAGGAATACACTGAGGAAAAAAGAATCTATAATTCTAACGACCAATATCCCGTAACTGATAATCGAAACAGGGTCAATCAGATTCCACAGGAAAACAAATAGTCCTGTTAAAAGCGATATAGAAGACCAAAAAACAAGTTTACGCTTAGAAGAAATAGGAGTATGGTTATATTTCCTTTGAGATAAGGCCCTATAATACATGTAAACTAAAATCATAGTAATCCCAATTAATGTACTCCCATGTTGTAAAAATTTATACAAAGGTATAGTAAAGCCATACATACTATAGCTGTGAGTAAATAAAGCAGGGAATTTTAATACCATATACCCATTTATATGAGTGAAAGAATCCCATATAACATGAGTTAACATACCGAATAGCGCAGAATAACAAAATACAATAACCTTTACTGTCAAAGTTGAATCTACTTTTTTTATATACGTATCTTGTAGATATTCTGGTAAATGATTGAATAGAATTTGATGCACAAATATATGGTAAACAAAATAAATGAATGTCACCAAGGGTAAATTAAACAAAACGAACCCAGTAAAGGTATGTCCAATCTCGCCCATTGGTCGACCTCTCAAAAAGTATTCAAAATCGGGAGCCATACTACCGAATACGAGTGCAGAAAAGTTAATATAGTTACTTTTTCTTGAGAACGGAAGTATGGCTGCTGGGTGAGCAAAAGTAAGTGGCATGATGTACGCTCCTAGTTGATTTGTTCAATTTTATTCCAGTGAAAAGTTCTAACGTAGTTATGTTGATGGTTATTGAATACAATTAGCATGAGAGCGGCTATTTTACATAAATTTCGCTACGCCCTATATCTTCAATAAAATATGACAGCCCGATCAAAGGTATGCAAAACCCTCCCTAAAAGTTAAACTTTTGGGAGGGTCATTGCTTAGTAATTTTTAGTTAGCTACGGCTTCCAGTAGTTCTGCCGGGACCTTTACGTCAGCCACATTATCATAGTGGCTATAAACCGCATTGATAGTTTGTTTAACTCGATGAGAATTACCATCAACTTGTACCATTGAGTACGTTGTTGTATCGAGGGTCATTTTGAAATCAGTTACATAGAATGTTTTGCTATCGATTCCAATCACAATGTCAAATTTATTAATAAGAGGAAACTCACTGTCCACTACATCTACATCCGTATCGCTGCCGTTATTCGACAGGTACAGTGTTTTTTTAAACTCTTTATATTGTTCTCTCGATAATGACAACCTTAAGTTAAAGCCATAGTCGATCGGTTCTAGCACAAAATCATTTTTAAAATCGTTGAAAAATGCCAAGTCCAGTGTTGGCTGCACAGTTTCAATCATCGAACCGAACAATTCGGCAATCGAACCGGACTGCAACTCTTCCCACGCTTTTGTTTGGGTGTCTTTGATGATAACACGATCATCTACTTTATATACTTCTGCATCCCATGGTTCCCCATTTAGCGGTTGCGGTCGTACTTTCACGCTCTGTTTAACTATTTCTGGTTGTAACATTGCATCTGAAGTCATTTCATATTTCACGCTATATCTTTCTTCAGGTGCTGTAGTTTTCCAAAAATCATCATAAGAGATATGTGTGCGCACATTTTTCAATTTAGTAGATGATTCTTTCGCTTTTTCGAAAACATCTTGTGCCGTTATCCCCTGTTTCGCCTCCACATTTCCGCATGCTGTTAATAAGAGTGCAACTAATCCAAAAACAAATACCTTAAACACTTTATTCACACACAAACACCCTTTCTAGCAATCAAAGTTCATTTTCATAAGCAGCACTCTATTATACCCCTACCTATATTTTGGTGACAAGAACAAATGCGCCTGTTCAGAGGCGGCAGGAATAAGACGGGTAAAGGAAGGTGGTCTAAGTTAGTGACTTTGTGTCGCAACAAGGAGGTATGAAGTTCAATCTCTCCCTACTACGTGACCTACATCCTGTTGGCCCGCGGTCTATTCCATAATAACTTTATCTTTCACTCTCCGCATAGGTATATCCGCAACGATATCATTCATTACCCAGCTTGCACAAACGAGGCCGGCAACGGATGGAACGAATGCGTTCGATGCAGGTGGCATTTTTGCTTTGCGGATGAAGGCATCAGGTTTTCCAACTGTGGAAACAACTTCCGGCCTGACAACAATCGGGCTTTCATCAGAAAAGACCACTGGCACTCCTTTATAAATACCTTCTTTTTTTAGTCTGCGCCGGATTACTTTCGCAACCGGATCTGTATGTGTCTTTGAAATATCCGCAATTTGAAAACGGGTCGGATCCATCTTATTAGCAGCACCCATACTCGATATAATTTTCACGCTACGTGCGACACATTCTTTAATTAAATGAATTTTAAAGATGATTGTATCAGATGCATCTATGACATAATCAGGTTTGTAGCTGAAAAACTCTTCAGCAGTCTCTTCCGTATAAAACATATGGAGTGAAATGACTTCACACTCTTTATTAATATCAGCAATGCGCTCTTTCATCACTTCTGCTTTAGAACGGCCGACTGTCGACAAATTAGCAATGAGCTGTCTATTAATATTCGTGATGTCAATGTTATCCTTATCGACAAGGATAATACGGCCAATTCCGCTTCGCGCACATGCTTCCGCAGCAAATGAACCGACTCCTCCAACACCAAGTATCGCGACTGTCATGTCACGCATGCGATTTACACCTTCTGTACCTATGGCTAATTCATTTCGTGAAAATTGATGTAACAAGAAAAACTCCGCCCTTCATTTTATAAAACTATAATTTTCCCCAATAAAAAACCCCTCCGCACGTTAGTCAGAGGGGTGTATGATCATGTAAGTAACGAATCCCAAATGTGCCGTCTTTGTAGTATCGCTTTGAACCCGCTCTCAGCAGGTGGGTGTCCTATCCGATTCATCTGAGGTCCCGACTAAAGGCATGTCATCCGGCTCGAAATACGGACTCCCGACGAAAAAATGTTCGGTCAAAACTGATTGGCAAATAACGAACACTTCAGGATTCGTATTACTTGTATAATAGCATATATCTTTGGTCAGTTCAACGATTTTGCGGAAATCATTTTCACACTTTTCCTACTTAACTGATTACCGTTTACTTTTTGGCATCACACGGATTCCAAGTTCAGCTAGTTGAGTATCGTCAACGCTATCAGGCGCTGACGTTAACAAGCAACTCGCACTCGCTGTTTTCGGAAATGCGATTGTGTCGCGCAAGTTCGTCGAACCTGATAACAACATTACTATACGGTCGAGACCGAATGCAATTCCGCCATGCGGAGGTGTCCCATAGTCAAATGCTTCAAGAAGGAATCCGAATTGTTCATTCGCCTGCTCCTTACTGAATCCAAGAGCCTCAAACATTTTTTCCTGAACATCACGTTTGTAAATTCGAAGTGATCCACCGCCAAGTTCATAACCATTTAAAACAAGGTCATAGGCTTGTGCTTTAACTGTCTCAGGGCTTGTTACTAGTTCTTCCACATCTGCTGGCATTGTAAATGGATGGTGTGCTGCCTGGTAGCGACGGGCTTCTTCGTTATATTCAAACAGAGGCCATTCAGTTACCCAAAGGAAGTTGAATTTCGATTCGTCAATTAAGTTGTGATCTTTTCCGAGCTTAGTACGTAGTGCTCCTAATGTATCTGCGACAACTTTATTTTTGTCCGCTACAAACAACAATAGATCTCCTACTTCAGCGTCTGCTGCAGTTTTCAGCCCTTCGCCCTCTTCCCCTTCGAAGAACTTCGCAATAGGTCCTTTCAGACCTTCAGCGTCGACTTTCAACCACGCGAGGCCTTTTGCACCGTAGACAGCTGCAAACTCGCCAAGTGCGTCGATGTCCTTGCGAGAATAGCTATCCGCTACTCCTTTTACATTGATGAGCTTAACTTGCCCACCTGACTCAATTGCTGTCGTAAATACTTTGAATGAAGAATCTTTAACGACGTCAGAAACATCTGTCAGTTCCAAAGCGAATCGCGTATCCGGTTTATCTGAACCATAGCGGCCCATTGCTTCGTCATAAGGCAGACGTTTAAATGGAATTTGAACATCAATTCCTTTTACATCTTTCATTACCTTTTGCATCATTCGTTCATTTAACTCAATAATATCTTCAATTGACATGAAACTCATTTCCATATCGATTTGAGTGAACTCGGGCTGGCGATCAGCACGAAGGTCTTCATCGCGGAAACAACGTGCAATTTGATAATAACGGTCGAATCCAGCTACCATCAGCATCTGTTTGAATAGTTGTGGTGATTGTGGCAGCGCGTAAAATTCGCCTTCGTGAACACGGCTCGGTACAAGATAATCACGCGCGCCTTCAGGTGTAGATTTCGTTAGTATCGGCGTTTCTACTTCGAAAAACCCTTCATCGTCAAGGAAGTTACGAACAGTTTTAGTTATATCTGAACGCATCTTGAACGTATTCGCAAGTTTTGGACGACGTAAATCAAGATATCTATATTTCAATCTAATTTCTTCATTCACGTCTGTCTCATCTTCAATCATGAACGGCGGGTTTTTCGCTTCATTCACAATGTTCAATTCAGTAACTTGAATTTCAATCGAACCTGTTTTCAAAAGAGGGTTTTTCTGACCTTCTGCACGCTCAACAACTAAACCTGTAAGCTCAATTACGAACTCATTGCGCAGTTTGTCTGCCGTTACGATTGCTTCGCTTGAAAAACTCGGGTTAAATACTGCCTGAACGATCCCTGAACGGTCCCGTACGTCTACGAAAATTAATCCCCCAAGATCCCTTCTTTTTTGAACCCATCCTTGTAATGTAACCAGTTGTCCGATTACCTCTTCTGTCAATTCACCACTATAATGTGTGCGTTTCATTGCCTTCATCCGCCTCTCTTTAGCCAATCAATGTATCTTTAAGTTTTTGAACCAATTCATTAACAGGTACTTTTACTTGCACACCGTCAGCCATATTTTTCAATAAAGCAACGCCTTCCGCTACTTCATCCTCACCAATTAGTACGACTGTCCGTGCATTCAGTCTATCAGCCGATTTCATTTGCGCTTTCATTTTTCGGTCCATGTAATCCATATCTGACCGAATGCCAGCTTCTCGAAGTGCACCAAGCAATTTAAAACCTGGACGACGTGCTGTTTCCCCAAGCGTGACGATATAAACGTCAAGTACTGGCTCAGCTTCAAACGACTTCCCTTCAGCAGCCATTGCCAGAAGTAAACGCTCAATACTCATCGCGAAACCGATACCCGGTGCAGCAGGTCCCCCGATTTCCTCAGCGAGACCGTTGTATCTTCCACCGCCACACAAAGTCGTAATCGCCCCAAACCCTTCCGATGTGCTCATAATTTCAAATGCCGTGTGGTTATAATAGTCAAGTCCGCGGACAAGATTCGCATCGACTTCATAAGCAATTCCTGCATCATCGAGATAACCTTTTACATCTGCAAAGTATAGGGCAGACGTTTCGTTTAAATAGTCAGCTAAAGATGGTGCTGAAGCGATGAGCGGATTGCCGTTATCGACTTTACAATCTAATATCCGTAATGGATTTTTTTCCAATCGAGATTGACAATCAGAACAGAATTCCCCGATATGCGGATTGAAGTGTGCAATGAGCGCTGCACGGTGTGCTATTCTGCACTCCGTATCACCAAGCGAGTTAATAACAAGTTTTAACTTTGTCAATCCCACACGCTTATAAACGTCCAGTGCCAAGGCAATCACTTCTGCGTCAATCGCAGGATCAGCACTGCCGATTGCTTCTGCTCCAAATTGAACGAATTGACGATAACGTCCTGCTTGCTGACGCTCATAACGGAACATTGGACCCGTGTAGAAAAGCTTTACAGGCTGATCTGGGTAACCGAACATTTTATTCTCCACGAATGAGCGGACAACAGCTGCAGTTCCTTCTGGTCGCAGCGTCATTGAACGATCGCCTTTATCCATAAAGGTATACATCTCTTTTTGAACGACATCGGTTGTCTCACCTACAAGACGTGAAAATAATTCCGTTTGTTCAAAAATCGGTGTACGAATTTCTTTATAACGGTAAATATCGCATACTTCATTAATGATTTTTTCTGCTTGCTGCCATTTCCATGTTTCAGCTGGCAAAATGTCCTGCGTTCCTCTTGGCACTTTAAAATTCATGTAAATTCCCCTTCCTAAATAAGGATTGCAGTCTAAGTACGCCACGTCCTGTGGCAATTAAGAGGGATAAAGTTCAATCCCTCTCCACTGCATAACCTACTTCCTGTTGGCCCAAGCGTAGTGCGCCGTCCAGACGCGACAGGCATTAGACGGGCCGGCGATGCGGCGAACTTTACTGGGGAAGGATACAGTTCAATCCTTCCTAGCTGGACTGACTATCAAGGAACCCAGCCTAAGTGCGCCGCGTCCTGCGGCTTTTGGCGCCCGAAGCCTAGACACGCTTAGTCGGAACACAAAAAAAGACCCCCATCCCTTGCCTATGCAAGGGACGAGAGCCTTTATAGCTTCCGCGGTTCCACCCAAATTGACGCAAAAGTTTGCGCCCACTCTAAAACCGGATAACGGCCGGTTCCGTCTGTACTTACTGAATAAAAATCGTTCAGCACAGAGCCTCGATGGTGTTATTCATTGTAAACCGCTGTAGGATGGATTTCAGCCACGTCCGTCCCTCTCTTGTCAGTCAATTACACAATTACTTTCCATGTCATCGGCATAAATATAACAAAACTATCGTGTGATTTATATTGTTAATTAATCATCATCTTAATGATTCTGCATCCTAGTGTCAACCTTTTTCGATTAATTGTGGTTTTTTATCATAAAAACTTCTACAATGAACTATAGGGGGTATGATATTTTGTCAAAAATGAGCAAATGGATGATCGTATTTATACTTTTATTCAGCGTATTCCACGACATTCCTACGGCTAGCGCCAATACGGAATCAGTCGTCGTTGATGCGCCATCAGTGCACATCCGGTCTGGTGCCGGGCTTACCTATGCTGTAACAGGATCGTTAAAAAAAGGTGATCAAGTAGAAGTTATTGCTGTTTCTGGAGACTGGTACCAAATCCAGCACGGCAACAGTTCTGGATGGATTGCCTCTTGGCTAACTGCTTCCGCAGATAAATCTACTGGGACAAGTACTGCAGTCGTTTCACGCGTCAATCAGCTGAATGTAAGATCCAGCCCTTCCACCAATTCAGCTGTACTCGGTCGGATGGCCGCTGGAGATGAAGCAATTGCTACTGGCAATGACGGTGAATGGACTTCTATTACATTTAACGGCATTAACGGTTGGGTACATACGGACTATATTACTGCGGTAGCAAATCAAACTGCACCAAAAGCAACCAATCAAGCCACATCACCCGAGTCATTTACCGTTTCGGTTGATTCGCTCAATGTCAGAAAGAATGCAGACCTTTCTTCTAAGCGGATTGGCCTCATTAATCAGGGTGAATCATACGACGTTAAGGAAGTAAACGGCAATTGGGTCCATATATCATTGGGTGATAACGAATCGGGTTGGGTCTACTCATTCCACGGTGCGCTGTCATCGAATGACAAACAGGATTCAGAAGGTTCAAATATAGGTACGGTTACCATCCTGTCAAACGGAACGAATATCCGCGAAGCTGCTACGACTTCATCACAGATTGCTGCTCTTGCAGATGCAGGAGAAAAGTTTCCGATTGTTAAACAAGATGGCGACTGGTATGAAATTTATTTACCGACAGGAGCTTCTGCATTTGTTGCCACATGGGTCGTGTCTACGGGCGACGAATCATTATTGACAGAACCCGTTATGAAAGAATCGATTCCACGCGTTGCCGGCACTTTAAAGGGGCTTACAATCGTAATTGACCCTGGACATGGCGGTAATGACCGCGGCACGACAGGGACCCGAGGAACTGACGAAAAGGACATTACAATTCTTACTTCTGAATTGTTAGCAGCTAAATTAAAAGCGGCTGGCGCAATTGTGATTACAACTCGTGAAACAGACACTTATGTATCGTTAAGAAAGCGAGTTGCTATTAGCAATCAGCATGCCGCGGATGCCTTCATCAGTCTCCATTATGATGCCAATCCCGATTCTAGCGTAGCAGGCTTTACGACGTATTATGCACACGCACAGCAACAAGCGCTCGCCTCTACGGTCAACGAAGGACTTGCCTCGTCAGTAAATTTGCGTAACCGAGGATCACAGCCTGGCGATTTCCTAGTTCTTCGTGAGAACAGGCAAAATGCTATTTTGATTGAACTGGGTTTCCTATCGAATTCTGCTGAGGAACGGACAGTCACAAGCGACATGTTCCGTGAACGTGCAACACATGGTATCTACCAAGGGCTTCTCGACTACTTCAACACTAATTAACTAGAAAAGTTGAAATATAGAACCACATTGGATCCGCTATAGCGCTAGGGGATGCCTCCCGCCCTAAGCCAAGCAACTTCGCTGCCAGTCTTAGGGCTTCGGTTCCCCCTTGTAAGGCGCCTTCGTTTAATGTGTATAGAAACCCAATCAACAGTAGCATGGAGAAAAATGCATTGTGGCAGCAGGTGGTACCACACACTGAATAGAAAAGGGCATACCAAAAACTCCTCAAAAGCAAAAAGGACCTTCCATGTGTTGAGGAAGGTCCTTTTCCTATGTTATTTCGAGTCTAGAATAATCGTCACAGGCCCATCGTTAACGAGCTCGACATCCATCATTGCGCCAAAAATGCCTGTTTGAACTCTCAATCCTTCTTCCTCCAATTTGTGATTGAAGTATTCCCATAGAGGTTTTGCCTGTTCTGGTCTCGCCGCCTCGGTAAAACTAGGGCGACGTCCCTTTTTCACGTCCCCGAACAAAGTAAATTGGGAAACTGAAAGGATATTCCCTCCTACCTCAAGGATTGAATAGTTCATCTTCCCCTCGGTATCTTCCCATAAACGGAGCCCTGCAATTTTTTTCGCAAGATAAGCAGCGTCTTCTTCACTATCCAAATGAGTTACACCAACAAGGAGCACATAACCCTTATCAATTGAACCCGTCGTCTCACCATCGACACGGACAGCAGCTGGACCTGACCGTTGCAACACAACTTTCATCTGTTACACCTTCCAATCAATTAATGACACGTTCCACAGAATAGATATCGCGAATTTGTTTAATCCGATCAACAATTCTTTGCAAATGTGCAAGATCAGTAATTTTAATCGTCATATGAATGCGGGCGATTTTGTCACGGTCCGCTTTGCCACTTACCGCAACCATCGGCGTTTTCGTATCGGCGACAACCATCATCACTTCATTCAACAACCCTTGACGATCGAATGCGGACACTTCAATATCAACCAGGAACTCTTTCCTTGCACTAGAAGGTCCAATCGCCCATTCCACGTCGATAATCCGGTCATTCTCGTCATCCCCGAACACAATATTAGGACAGTCGGTACGATGGACGGAAACACCGCGTCCTTTTGTGATGAATCCTACAATCTCATCTCCCGGAACGGGATTACAACATTTCGATAGCCTAATCAGTAGATTGTCAATCCCTTTAACAATAACACCCGATTCAGTCATTTTTTCCGGTTGAGGGGATTTCATATCTAACACGATTTTGTCAATTGTATCTTGTTGCTCACGTACTTTCCGTAACTTTTCTGCAAGACGATTAACTACCTGCTGCGCCGTAATCCCATTGAACCCAACTGCGCCATACATATCATCTTCAGAAGTGAAGCTGAATTTTTCGATTGTGCGTTTAATATTCTCCTGTGAAAGCACTTCTTTCAAATCAAATTCTTGTGATTTTATTTCTTTCTCAATCATTTCTCGGCCTTTTAGAATGTTTTCTTCCCGAAGTTGTTTTTTGAAAAACTGACGAATTTTATTTTTTGCCTGAGACGTATTGGCAAGTTTTAACCAATCACGGCTCGGGCCAAGCGATTGCTTCGATGTCAGAATCTCAATAATGTCCCCCGTAAATAATTCAGTATCAAGCGGGACCATCTTGCCATTCACTTTTGCGCCAATCGTCCGATTTCCGATTTCTGAGTGGACACGGTAAGCAAAATCGATTGGGACCGAACTTGCCGGTAGTTCAATAACATCTCCATCCGGCGTAAAGACATAGACCATATCCGAGAACAAGTCGAATTTTAGTGATTCCATGAATTCTTCAGCGTTAGAAGATTCATTCTGAAATTCGAGTATTTCCCTGAACCAAGTCAATTTCGAGTCTATATTACTTGGGGTTTCAGCTATCGTTTTTCCTTCTTTATATGCCCAATGTGCTGCAACTCCGAATTCTGCAATTTTATGCATCTCTTCAGTTCGGATCTGTACTTCAAGCGGATCGCCAGCTGGGCCTACAACTGTTGTGTGCAGCGACTGGTAAAGATTCTGTTTAGGCATCGCAATATAATCTTTGAACCTTCCAGGCATCGGTTTCCATAGTGTATGAATGATACCAAGGACAGCATAGCAATCTTTAATGCTTGAAACGATAATTCGAACAGCCAGAAGGTCATAGATTTCATTGAACTCTTTCTTCTGGATAACCATCTTGCGATAAATCGAATAAAGATGTTTTGGACGACCTGAAAGATCAGCCTCAATTTCCATCTCTCCAATTTCCGTTTTGATTTGTTCCATAACATTTTTTAAATAGTTTTCTCGTTCGACGCGTTTGCGCTTCATCATATTGACAATTCGATAATAATGCTGAGGATTCAAATAACGTAAAGCTGTATCTTCAAGCTCCCATTTAATAGCCGATATTCCTAACCGATGGGCAAGCGGTGCAAAAATTTCCAACGTTTCAGCTGCAACCCGGCGTTGCTTTTCTTCTGGCACATGTTTTAACGTACGCATATTATGAAGCCGGTCAGCTAATTTAATAAGAATGACTCGGATATCCTGCGCCATCGCTACGAACATTTTACGATGGTTTTCTGCCTGTTTCTCTTCTTTAGATTTATATTGTAATTTCTCTAGTTTCGTCACACCGTCGACAAGCATTGCAACTTCTTCGCCAAAATCACGGATGATGTCGTCCCTGCTGATGTCCGTATCTTCCACAACATCGTGAAGGAACCCGGCTGCAACTGTCGAAGGGTCCATTTCCAATTCGGCAAGAATACCCGCAACTTGGACAGGGTGAATGATGTAGACTTCACCTGAACTTCTGTGCTGTCCTTCGTGTGCAGTCTTCGCTGCCTCATATGCTTTTTTGACGAACGCAACGTGTTCTTCATTCATATAAGAGGCAACAAGTGTGAATATTTCTTCCGCCGTCATGTCACGATTTTTCGCCATAATATTACCCCTTTCGACTTTATCCGCAAAAATGATTGTATTCCCTATTGTATGTATAAATACATGCCCATGTAAAGGGTTAGTATATGGAAAAGTGGTTCGTCTCTTTATTCCACGTATTGAAAAAAAACCTCCGCTTATTAAGGCGAAGGGTTTTTTTCAATATGTGATCAACGAACGCATGTCATAACCTTGCAATTTTTCGCGACCGTTTAAATACGACAGCTCTATGATAAACGCGCAGCCTGCAACGACTCCGCCTAGCTTTTCAACAAGCTCGACTGTCGCCCCCACTGTACCGCCTGTTGCTAGAAGATCATCGACAATTAGTACACGCTGACCCGGCTTTATGGCATCTTTGTGAATTGTTAACGTATCTTTTCCATATTCAAGATCATATTCGACCTCAATCGTTTCCCTTGGCAACTTTCCGGGTTTGCGGACAGGAGCAAATCCTACTTCTAGTGCGTAGGCAACTGGACAGCCGATGATAAATCCACGCGCTTCCGGGCCTACAATTATATCCGTATTAACTTCTTTCGCAAACTTAACAATTTCATCTGTTGCGAATTTATAAGCTTGACCATTGTCCATGATTGTTGAAATATCCTTAAAGCTAATTCCTTTTTTCGGATAATCCGGTACAATCGTCACATATTCTTTCAAATCCATTAGTGTTCCTCCCTGTCGACAATTCCATTTCGCACAGTATCGAACCATTGTTTCAATTCCATATAAGGCGCATATAGCAGTCTTTTCTCAAGCTCAATTTGACGTTCGCGCTCTTTGTAAGCTGGTGCTTCCGTCAAATCACGCTTACCGGCCGTTTCCTGAACGAAAACAAAACCATCTTCAATCTTAACAAATCCAAGCTCAGAAAACACCTTTGACATGAAATAAACCGTATCTTTTTTCCACGCTTTATGTTTTGTGAGCTGAGCTCCATTCGTAACAAAGTCAAATTTCTCGCGTTTTTTCAAGAAACTGTAATACCAGCCAAACTGATCGCGACCAGGAATCCCATCAAAATACCTTGATTCGGATGCGTGGAAATGCGCATAGACGCGGTCTGGCTGGACAGAAACCACAAGTTCTTCAAGCTGCGTAACATTGTCCGGAATATCCAAAAAGACGAGATTTTTTGCCTTTGTTATTGTTTCTTGTCCGAATAGCGTAATGGCAATCCCCTGCAAAGATGATTGGAAATGTATAATCGTTTGTTCATGGAATGCAATAAATAGTGTATCGTCTAGCGGAATGGTCGGCAGCCACCTAGTTGCTTCGCGTACACCGCGCAAATCGAACAGCTGCCACTCATCAGAACGAATATCGCTGATTAATAACTGAGGCTTCTTATTGCCGTTCCATTCATTCACCTGCAAATCACCCGTAACCGACAACTTTACACCTGGTGTCAGTTGGTCAGCAATAGGTCCGAGTCCGAATCCGATGGCATCAAGTGAAACGCCCTCATCCGCTAATTCTAGCTTCATATGATTCTTTGCCGCACCAATTTTCCGTACAGTTGTGGCTGTAATATCTTCGAGCATATAAACAGGCTTTTCAAAGGCCATTCCAAATGGACGGAGCAGTTCCAGCGATTCCAAAACGCTGACATCAATTTCACTAATTAACAGCGGAACATCGATACGAACTTCTGGTGTAAGCATTTCTTCCGTCAACACTTGAACTGCCTGTTTATTAAGGTTTTCACGTAGCGTGACTACATCTGTAACTGCAAGGGACATTCCTGCCGCCATCTGATGACCTCCAAAGTGAGGTAGAAGCTGGGCATTTTTGGATAGCTCGGCAAACATATCAAAACCAGCAATACTTCTTGCAGACCCTTTAGCAATCCCTGTTTCCCTGTCAATTGACAATACAATTGATGGTCGGTAATATTTCTCAGTTAATCTTGAAGCTACAATTCCCACAACACCAGAATTCCAGCCTTCCCCTCCGATAACGAAGACGAGCGGAACTGTATCACCGTACATTTTCAAAACCATGTCTTCCGCTTCTTTAGCTATTTCAGCTACAATCGCTTGCCGTTCTTTATTCAGCGTGTCAAGTTCTTTTGCCAGTGTCATCGCTTGCGTTGCGTCTTCAGTCATCAATAGTTGGACTGCGGGGGTAGCGTCACCTAAACGCCCAGCCGCATTCAGACGGGGTCCAATCATAAATCCGATTGACTCCTCTGAGAGTGTTGCTTGTTCGGTGCTAGCGATGCGTGCGAGCGCCTGGATAGCAGGACGCTTTGAGACACGCATCTGCCTGATGCCCTCTTTGACGAAGTATCTGTTTTCATCACGAAGCGGAACTAAGTCTGCAACTGTCCCGATAGCCACTAGTTCAAATAAATCTTCCGGAACACCCTCAAGTAAGGCGCATGCAAGTTTGAATGCTACACCAACTCCAGCAAGCTCTCCGAACGGATACTGCCCTTCAGGATGTCGAGGATGAATGATGGCATCTGCTGCTGGCAACACCTCACCGATTTCATGGTGATCTGTAATGATGATGTCCATACCAAGTGATTTCGCATAAGCAATTTCATCGATGCCGGAAATACCATTGTCGACTGTAATAATAAGCGAAGCCCCTTTTTCATACAACTCTAAAAATAGGTCTTTATTAGGTCCATAACCATGCTTGAATCGATTGGGTATCGCATAGAACACATCTGCACCCATTCGCTCCAATGCCGTTGTCAGGACCGTTACACTCGTCACGCCATCACCGTCATAATCACCATAAACAGCAATTTTCTTATCAGTTGCGATTGCCGTTGTTATGAGTGAGACTGCTTTGTCCATATCATATAGTAAAAAAGGGTCATGCATACTAGATGCATCCATATGTAAAAAACCTTTTGCCACTTCGGAATCTATTATTCCCCTTGAAGCAAGTATTTTTGCCTGGACAGATGAAATACCAAGATCTTTTGTTAACATCGTTACAAGTTGTTCATCCGGTCGTTCCACTTTCCATCTCTTCATTGATTCGATCAAATTCCTTCACATCCTTATATTCATTATAGCGGATGGGCTACGACTCTAAAAGAAAAGACTGTTTTAATTCCCCTAACTAGAAGTCCAAACTGAATTCGCTCACAAAAAAGAGCATCTTCCACGGTATTAGTAGCTGGAAGATGCTCTCTGTTTATACATTTTTGTTTTCGATAATTACTTCCTCATTGGATGGTAAAGCTGTGTACTTTTGCAGTTCCGCAATTTCATTCTGCTGCGCTGCAATGGTTAGCTCTTTGAGAGTCATTTCTTTTTGAAGCTCTTTGATTCGACGACTTGATTGAAAGGACAGGAACATTGCAACAAACCCACTGACCATGGCACCAAGAAGAGCTGCACCTAAAATAATAAGAATAAGTGGCCACTGTGCTTGTCCAAACACATAATTGACTTGTACCGCATCAACATTGACGACAGCAAAGATAGCGATAATGATGGCAAATAAAAGACCTAACAGTAAATTCCATTGAAATTTCATATAACTTTCCCCTTTCCTTAAGAAAAAAATAGAACAGAGTATACATAAAGTATACCCTGTTCCATGAATAACCGAAACTTATCATAATAGGTTCTTAAACGATAGGTTCGTCTGAGCCCCATTGCTTCTTCGTGTCCTCTACTCTAATGGCACCTTTTTTCTTGATTTCACGTTTTTTCAGATCAAACCAGATTTGAGCTGAGATGAAAATCGAAGAATAAGTTCCTGCAAACAATCCAATCAGAAGGGCGATTGAGAAGGTTTGAATCGATTCTGCTCCGAATAGCATTAACGCTACAACAACAAAGATTACTGTAAGCACCGTATTTACAGAACGCCCAAGTGTCTGACGCAATGATTTATTGACGATGTCTGCTAGTTCTGCTTCATTGTCAATCCGGCCGCGATGATTAATGTTTTCCCGTATTCGGTCAAACGTAACAATCGTGTCATTGATGGAGTACCCGACAATGGTCAAGACCGCCGCAATAAACGTGATATCTACCTCTAGACGCAGAATACTGAATATCGCAACCATGAAGAATGCATCGTGGAAGAGCCCAATAATCGAGGCAACACCCATTCGCCATTCGAAACGGAATGCAACGTAAATGATGATTCCAAGCGCAGCGATAAGAAGGGCATAAATTGCATTTTTCGCCAGTTCCTTACCGACCGTTGGTGAAACTGTCGAAATACTCGGATCCGTACCATATTCGGCAGCTAGATCCGTTTTGAGTTTATTGACTTCCTCTTGTTTGAAGTCTTCTTTATAACGTATGACACCGATATTTTTCGTATCGCCAGAAATGACGATATCGTCTGTCGGCTGTCCGATTTTATCAAGATAAGTAGAAATTTCATCTTTCGTCACTGGTTGGTCAGCAAGCACTTCGACACGTGTACCTTGTGAGAAATCGATGCCAAGGTTCAATTTGATGATACCAAGCACAGTTACACCACTAATTAGTAACACTGCTGAAATGACATAGAACTTTTTACGTGCTCCAACGAAATTGAATCGATCAAATTTCGTAGTTAGATCCAGCGTTTCAATTTGTTCTTCAGCAGGATGAACCTTGCTCTTTGAAACCCCGAATAATGCTGTTTTTCCATCAAACACACCACTATTGACAAGAAGCCCCAAGAGTATGCGTGACCCCCATACAGCCGTCAAGAAGCTGGCTAGAATACTGATGATAAGTATCGTCGCGAACCCTTTAACTGAGCTTGTCCCGAAACTGAATAGGACTACCGCTGCAAGAAGTGTCGTGATATTAGCATCAAGAATGGCAGTGAACGATGATTTCGCTCCAGCCATAAACGATGTCTTAACAGA
Source organism: Sporosarcina sp. E16_8 (assembly GCF_017347095.1). GTDB lineage: Bacteria > Bacillota > Bacilli > Bacillales_A > Planococcaceae > Sporosarcina. Next base: position 58,620 of record NZ_JADPRZ010000006.1, read on the forward strand.
TTTACCGACACGCAATTCTTCTCGTATCCGTTCATACATCAAGATATTCGCATCGACGGCCATCCCGACTCCAAGCATGAGTGCCGCAATACCAGGCAACGTAAGCACACCGTTAATAAGCGTGAAGACGAGCAAGATAATGAAAATATAAACCGACAATGTAATAACTGCCACAAAACCTGGCAGGCGGTAATACACAAGCATGAATATGAATATGAGCGAGATACCGATTATCCCCGCAAAAATCGTCTTGTTAAGCGCTTGTTCACCGAACTGCGCGCCGACTGACGTCGAGTAAACTTCTTCAAGGTGAACAGGCAATGCGCCTGCGTTCAAAATTCCTGCAAGGCTCTTCGTCTCTTCTAAAGAGAATGATCCCGATATTTCAACGTCTGATGAGTTAATCGGGTTTTTCACATAAGGTGCAGAAACGAATTTAGGTTTCTCTTTCGCTACTTCCGCCCTAAAAGAATCTTCACCTTCTACAAAGTCTAGCCAGATGACCATTACGTTCTCTGGTGCTTTTTGTGAGATCAATGTTGTCACTTCGCCGAATTTAGTCGGCGATTTCATTTCAAGCGTTACGACTGGGTTACCGTTTTCGCCGAAGTTCGCTTTTGCTTTTCCTTCTTTCAAGTCGTTTCCGTCTAATAGAAGATTGTCATCAGCATCCCTGAATGTCAGATTTGCCTGAGTAGAAAGGAGTTCCCTAGCTGATTCCTGGTCCTCTACTCCCGCAAGTTGCACGCGAATTCGGTTACCCGACTCGATTTGGATACTTGGTTCACTTACTCCAAGTACGTCAATCCGGCTCGTCAGCGCATTCGCTGTATCTTTAACCATGTCTTCTGTTACTTTTGGGCCATCCTTCTTCAATGGTTCGACTTGATAAAGGACTTCAAAGCCGCCCTGTAAATCTAGTCCCAGTTTTACATCTTTCACTATCGGACTTGCAGTCGTTCCAATCGTCAAACCAAACACAACGATTAATAATAGAAACGCTACAATCCGTCCTCTTTTTTTCATAATCCAATTTCCCCCTCTAAATATGGAGTGCAGTTGTACGGCATTTATCTATGTACATACTCCGAGAATAGCGACAGCGCCCACGTAAAAATTGGCGCTGAATACTACACAATTATAAAAACACAATATGTCTATTATGAAACACAGTCATTCATGTGTCAAATGGTCATGTTTCATCCTATCATAACTCGCTTTTCGATTTTTGTGGTGTCAGCAAGATTTGAAGTTCCTCACTGTTCAAGTCGGTAAACCAGTTTGCACCGCGCTGTTCTTCAATCTGTGTAAACGTCATATATTCTGCTGGTGAGATTTTGAGGATTCCATTTGCAATTTCATGCATCCCCATATCCTCGACATTTTTTTTACGCCATTTCTTCTGGACACAAAATGTCCAAATATCCTCTTCGGTTACTGTTGTATAACCGTACAGATGAAATTCAGTCTTTTTGCTTTCAATTGCAGGCAGCATATGGGTGAACAGTTGTCCGAATCGTCTTGGCATCTTTTCCATCCCTTTCCTGGACAGTCGTAAGTATGGATATTTCTGCATAGGTTTAGTGTATATGAAATGACCGGAATTGAGAAGGAGTTGTTTAAATTGTCTTCATTCATCCGCGGAACTGTCGTCTTGATGGTTGCCGTCTTCCTAACCAAGCTTTTAGGATTCGTCTTCCGGATTCAATTCATGCGGATTGCAGGCGAAGAGGCGGTCGGCATCTACATGACTGCTTATCCCGCATTTATCTTTTTCCTGTCACTTGTCCAGCTTGGAGTACCGATCGCCATAGCTAAAGTGATTGCCGAACTCGAAGCGAAAGGGCAATCCATAAGAATTCCTTCCCTTATGAAGACAGCTTCCTTCATCACCATTTTGACAGCAGTGGTATTTATCCCGGCTTGTATCTTGTTCGTTCCCTACTTAGCTGAAACGCTTCTCGGTAATTCTGCTTCGTCCGCTACTTTGTACGTCGGTATCGCAATCGTGCCAATCGCTGCCATCGGGGGCTTGATCCGCGGATATTTCCAAGGTATTGCACGAATCGAAGAAACAGCGTGGTCACAAATCATCGAACAAATATGCCGAATTGCACTAATCACATGGCTTTTGCCACATCTTCTTATAGCTGATAATACAGCACTGAGTGCCGCTTATGCGATGGGTATTACGCTTCTTGCAGAAATGCTTTCCGTTTTATATTTGCTGTTCAAATATAGGCAGAAAAAGAAACGACAACCAAAACAACAGGAGAAACTCAAGCGCTATCCGATGGAACCTTTGCTGGCCATCGCTTTGCCATCATCTGGTAGCCGCCTGTTCGGTACGTTTACTTGGTTCCTTGAGCCGATTATCTTCCTCCGCGCACTCGCGTTTTCAGGGGTTTCAGTTGTAGCTGCCACAACGTTGTACGGCATTGTATCCGGTGTACTCGTGCCGCTACTCCTATTCCCAGCTTTCATCCCATATGCCTTGTCTGTTGTCCTGGTTCCCGCCGTAAGCGGAGCAGTCGCATCAAATAATACGAGCAAACTGAAAGAACGGATTCATCTGTCCTTGCGCTTATCCGCTTTAACGGGTGCGTTCGCTGCAACTGTTTTTTTCATTCACGGTGAGGATTTGGCAGTAAAATTATTCCATGTCACTCAAGGTGCTTCCTATATGGCGTTACTTGCTCCTGTTTTTTTCTTTTATTATATTCAAGGACCACTTTATTCGATTTTACAGGCCACTGGTGATGCCAAGGCAGGGATGATGAACTCCGTATACGGTGGTATTGCAAAACTGGCGGTCATGTTCATCCTCGCCTCCCAACCTGGTCTACAGGTGACAGGGGCAGTCCTTGCGATCGGCTTCGGTGTGCTCATTACATCATTCCTTCATATAGCAACACTTCGGAAAAACAAATCGACCGCTTCCGGCTTCACGATTTTCGCTTTGCCCTATGCTTCCTTTATCATGACTTGTATTATGCGACCCATTTTCATTCCGATTGGGGATTTTGGATTATTTACGGAATGTGCTGTCACAAGTTTTTTCCTGCTTGCAATTCTTATTTTGACGGGCCAAGTTAAAAAAAGTGATCTGTTTCTGTTCAGGAGACTACTGAAAAGTCATTGATACTTATCTTTCAACTGAAACTGCAGCTCATTCCTCTCATATGAACAATAGAAAATCTGTTTCACATCATTGACTCCCAGTTGTTGGAGTCCTTTTACAAGCCATTCATCTGTTTTACCGATGAGTTCTAAATGTCTAGATTGAATAAAACCGTCTGAAATAAGCGCAAGAACAGGTTGGACATCATCATGTTTGAAAACAGACAAATTTCCAGATGGCTCTAAATAAGCGAATGACACCTCATGAACAGAGCCGATTTGTTGCTCACGAAGCTGTTGGAATAAATCATCCAAATTATAGCGCTGTTTACGCATTTCCTGCTCTAGTATTATTCCATGTCTAATAATAAGTGTCGGTTCACCATCGACAATGTCTCTGAACTTTTTACTTTTTAATGAAAAATAAGAAGAAACGAGTTGGATAACGAGCAAAACAAGCATGGGCAGAATAGAGTGCATCAATTTATTATCTGGGGAATCGAGTGCAAATGCTGCAACTTCCGCCATAATTATAAAGACAACAACGTCGATAATTCCAAGCTCACCGACTTCACGTTTCCCCATAATTCGTAAGATAATCAAAATAAGAATATAAAGAAACACAGTCCGGAAACCGATGATTAGTAAATCATTCATAACTAAGATCTCTCCCTTTTAAGAAAGGATGCCCTTTACCCCAATGCTTGTATACATGCCCATTATCGAAAAAGAGGCGATTGCCTGAACGGGAAATTTCCCACTCAGCCAATCGCCTCTTCATATACTTAAAATACTTATATTGATTGTGTTACACGTCCTACAGCTTGTCTGTCGAACTGCAGTGTAGTACCTTCAGAAACTTTAAGGAAAACCGATGAATCATCTACAGCATCGATTGTTCCGTGAATGCCGCCGATTGTGATAACCTTATCTCCGCGTTTTAAATCTCCTTGCATCTGCTTCGTCGCTTTCTGTTTCTTTTGCGCCGGCCTGATAAGCAAGAACCACATCACTGCGAACATCGCAACGAATGGTAATAATTGCATAACTCCTCCACTCATATATATATCCCCCCTTCAATCAAGATTCATTATACAAGATTTAAAAGTTTTTTGCATTCGGTTTATTAAATCCGTAGCTTTCAAAAAATTCTTCGCGGAAATCTCCGAGTCGATCTTGGCGAATTGCATCCCTTACTTGCTCCATTAAATTAAGAAGGAAGTGGAGATTATGATAAGACGTCAATCTGATTCCGAATGTTTCATCCGCTCTAATAAGATGGCGAATATAAGCCCGGCTGTAGGTTTTACAGACATGACAGCTACATTTTTCATCAAGAGGACGGAAATCACGTTCGAATTTCGCATTACGGATATTCAAACGTCCTTCACTTGTCATAAGTGTACCGTTTCGCGCGATTCGAGTCGGTAGGACACAGTCAAACATGTCAATACCTCGGATAGCGCCATCAATAAGTGAATCAGGTGAACCGACACCCATCAAGTAACGTGGCTTATCTTGTGGTAGAAGCGGTGTTGTGTGTTCAAGGATACGGTTCATTATATCTTTCGGCTCGCCAACAGACAAGCCACCAATTGCATAGCCTGGGAAATCAAGTGACACAAGATCTTTTGCACTTTGAGCGCGTAAATCCTCAAATTCGCCACCTTGTATAATGCCAAATAGGGCTTGATCTGCCGGACGTGCATGTGCGCCTAGGCATCTTTCAGCCCATCTAGATGTCCGTTCAACGCTAGCTTTCATATACTCATGCGTTGCAGGGAACGGCGGACATTCATCGAAAGCCATCATAATGTCTGCGCCTAGTGTATTCTGGATTTCCATCGCTTTCTCAGGGCTAAGGAACAATTTACTGCCATTCAAATGATGTCTGAAATGGACACCTTCCTCTTCGATTTTACGGAATTCACTTAGTGAAAACACTTGGAAACCGCCTGAGTCAGTCAGAATCGGTCTGTCCCAGTTCATGAACTTATGTAGTCCGCCTGCCTCTCCAATGATATCCTGACCTGGACGAAGCCATAGATGATAGGTATTACTTAAAATAATGCCTGCTCCGACTTCTATCAACTCTTCAGGTGACAATGTTTTAACAGTTGCCTGTGTACCAACGGGCATAAATGCCGGTGTTTCAAATGAACCGTGCGGAGTATGGACAATTCCAAGACGTGCTCCCGTTTGTTTACATGTTTTGATATGTTCGTATGTGACTGCTGTCATTTTATGATTCCTTCCTTTGTGACGGTTTTATGAACATTGCATCTCCAAAGCTGAAGAAGCGATATTTTTCCGCAACCGCCCTGTTATATGCTGCTAAAACATGGTCTCGAGTTGTTAGTGCAGAAATCAGCATGATCAACGTCGATTTAGGTAAATGAAAATTGGTTAATAGACCATCCAAAATACTGAATTCATAACCTGGATAGATGAAAATCGACGTCCAGCCGCTTGAAGGCACAATTTTACCGCCATTTTCCGAAGCGATTGTCTCCAGTGTTCTCGCAGACGTCGTACCGACCGCTATGACGCGCCCACCTTGTGCTTTAGCATCATTTATTGCATCTGCCGTTTGTTCAGTGACATGATAATATTCGGAATGCATCGTATGATCCTCAATCGTATCTGCACTGACTGGTCGGAATGTGCCTAGACCAACATGCAGTGTAATGAATGCGATATTGACGCCTTTATTTCGAATACTTTCCAGGATTTCATCGGTGAAATGAAGTCCTGCAGTCGGTGCGGCTGCCGAACCCCGTTCTTTCGCGAACACTGTCTGATAGCGCGCTTGATCATCCAGCGTTTCAGTAATATAAGGCGGTAGTGGCATTTGCCCAAGTTCATCTAGGATTTCATAAAAAATACCGTCATAGATGAATTTGAATGTACGTCCGCCTTGTTCCAAAATGCCCGTGCACTCTGCCTTCAGACGTCCGTCACCAAATGTGACAATTGTACCAAGCTTCACACGTTTCGCAGGTTTTGCGAGCGTTTCCCACTCGTCATCTGCCGTTTGCTTCAATAGTAATACTTCAATCATGGCACCAGTATCTTCTTTCACACCCATCAATCGCGCCGGCAAGACCCGCGTATCATTGAGTACCAGCATATCTCCCGACTCAAGTTCATCGAGTAGATCGCGAAAATGACGGTGCTCTACTTCCCCCGTCTCTGGGTCAAGGACCATAAGACGACTTGCTGTGCGGTCTAGCAACGGCGTTTGTGCAATAAGAGTATCTGGCAAGTCGAAATCAAAATCATTTACATCCATCGTCTATAAATTCTCCCTTTATAATTGAATTAGAAATCGTTGTGCTCGGGAACTGGATAGCCAAAATGTTCGTACGCAAGTCGAGACGCAATCCGCCCACGCGGTGTCCGTTGGATAAAACCGATTTGAAGAAGATACGGTTCATAGACATCTTCGATTGTTACCGACTCCTCGCCAATACTTGCAGATATCGTATCAATTCCAACAGGCCCGCCACGAAAGCGTTCAATCATTCCTGTGATCAACTTATGGTCAATATGATCAAGACCACGTGAATCGACTTGCAGCATTTCTAGCGCTTCATTTGCCATTTCCATTGTAATGCTCCCATTGCCTCTTACTTGTGCATAATCGCGTACACGGCGCAACAGGCGGTTTGCAATACGTGGAGTTCCACGAGAACGGCGAGCTATTTCTATTGCGGCCTGTTCGTCAATTGCCACTTCAAATAGGCCTGAGCTACGAACGACAATTTCCTTGAGCGGCGCAACATCGTAATACTCGAGTCGAAGTGGAACACCGAATCTATCACGTAGCGGCGCAGATAATGCTCCTGCACGAGTTGTCGCGCCAATCAGTGTGAATGGCGGCAAATCGAGTCGGATAGACCGCGCAGACGGCCCTTTCCCGACAACGATATCCAAACAGAAATCTTCCATGGCAGGATACAGTACTTCTTCGATTGCCCGGTTCAGCCTATGGATTTCATCGATGAATAATACATCCCCCGGTTCGAGAGATGAAACGACCGCTGCGAGATCACCAGGGCGTTCAATTGCAGGGCCGCTGGTCATTCGAATGTTGACGTCCATCTCATTAGCTATGACGGTTGCGAGTGTCGTCTTTCCTAGACCCGGTGGTCCATACAATAGGACATGATCCAAACTTTCGCTACGTCCTTTTGCTGCTTCGATGAAAATACCGAGGTTTTCCTTCACTTTTTCCTGTCCAATATACTGACTCAGATATTGCGGTCTAAGCGATTGTTCAAAACGTTCATCGAAATCCGATACTTCTCCCGATATAACTCGTTCCTCCATTGTCCGCCCCCCTTTCTACTGTTGCTATATAGGTTAAAATAAAGAATTCCATTGAATTCGCTACGGCGCTCGGGGGATGCCTCCCACCCTGAGCCAGGTAGCTTCGCCACCTGGCTAAGGGCTTCGGCTACCCCTTGTAAGGCGCCTTCGCTTAGTTTAAATACGGGACTCAATACTTCAATTTACACATACAATTAACCCTGTTTCAATAATAACCGAAGTGCCATTTTCATGTATCCTTCTGTATCGAGTTCTTCTTTTTCTAATTTCGGCTTCACTTTCGTCAATTCACGCTGAGAGTAACCGAGTGCTTCTAGTGCAAGTATTGCTTCATCAAGCGCACCATTTTCAGCCATTGTTAGAAGTGTGACATCATCATCTGGCATATCCATCGCATTAAATAGATCATACAATTTCCCTTTCAAATCGAGGATCATCTGTCGCGCCGTCTTTTTCCCAACTCCCGGGAATTGTACGAGGAACGCTTCATCCTCCCTTTCAATTGCGCCAATAACTTGTGAAGGGATGCCGCTAGCAAGTATAGCCAAAGCACCTTTTGGACCAATACCGGATACCGTAATCAATTTCTTGAACAACTCTCGCTGTTCCAGAGATTTGAATCCAAGTAGCAATTGGATATCTTCACGGACATGTAGATAAGTGAACACTTGCTGGATTTCTTCAGTTTTATGAAAAGCATACGGATTGGGCGTCATGATGAGCCAGCCAATCCCACCCTGTTCGAGTGTGATATATTCAGGCGTCACACGTGTGATTCGCCCTTTTATGTAGTCGTACACGCTACTCTCCCCCTAAATATATACGTAAAAAATACAGCATTCCATTGAATCCACTGCGGCGCTCAGGGATGCCTCTCGCCTTCGAAAAGCGCCTCCGCTGTTTATATAGTTATTCATACATTCAACTTTATATAGAATCGATTATACCATACGAACGCACTTTCTACTCTTAATTGAGGTCGACCCACAAAAGAAAAGATGACCGCTTTGTCGGCGGCCATCGGTCATTCACTCACATTGATCTAGGTTACGCTTATCATAGCAACTACCACACTATTTATCAATACAGTTACACCGGTATGTATAATAGAAAAGTTGTTCCCTTCCCTACTGTACTTTTCACTTTAATTTCCCCTTTAACATTCCTGATTGTGCTATAAACCATGAACATTCCAAGGCCGGTTCCTTCTTTTTTTGTAGAATAATAAGGTTTTCCCATTTGTGAAATCCCTTCTCTTGTCATGCCGCTCCCGCTATCTTGGATTTTTATTAAGATGTTCTGCTTGTGTTCCGACACATCAACACTAAGCTTGCCGCCGTGGTCTTGCATCGACTCTATTCCATTCTTAACCAAATTAATGAGGCATTGCTGCATTTGGTTTTCATCATATGTTGTTTTTAGTGTATTTGTTAAACGAACTAGGATTTCAACTCGATTCTTCTTCGCATACGGTTGCATGATATTCTCGACGTACTTTACATCTTTTGCAAAATCAGAGAAAACCATATTTTCACTTTGCGGTTTCGAAAACGTTAAAAAGTCACTGACGATGTTTTCTGCCCGCCTTAATTCTTGCAACGAAAATTCAATATATATTTTTTCATCAGCGGTAATCGTTTTAGACTCATTTAACAGTTGGAGAAACCCTCCTGTTACAGTAAGTGGATTTCTGATTTCATGAGCAATACTTGCCGAAAAGTGGCTAACGTCTCTCATTCTTTCTGCTTGCACATACATTTCGCGTCTTTTGACATTAGAGACAATTTTCTCAATTAAAGCCATTAGAACAAAAACTGCCACTAGGTGAGTACTAAGCGTATAAAATACTAAGTACCAAAATTCGCTTGTCAGTTTCGGGAATTTAAAGCTCAACGTGAAAAAATAATACGTCATAGTAAGAAAAGTGACGCATGCCGCATAAAAAATTCGCCACCGAGAGTTTTGTTGCAAAAATCTCGCACTTAATAACGGTACCAAAATAAGGACTCCCGTCGAAAGAGCAAGCGACTGAAAAACACCATCTCCGCCGATAAAGAACCGATAAGCATTTAGAACGATATAAAGTGGAAACGCCATTTTGTGTCCACCGAAAAGGGCGACAATAATAAATGGAATATATCTTAAATCAACGATATACCCTAACTCCAATTTAACTGGGAACGCCATACAAAAAATCAGCGTCACAGAAGCGAGTAAAACAAGCAGATATTTATTGAATTTAGTTAATCTATTTTCAAAGAATATTACAGCAATTAGAATCGGAAAGAGTAAAAACAAAAAGTTCAATAATAATGTTTCAATCAAAAGAAATCTCCTTCCCACGACCCTTATTACCTAATTATTATTTCGCTAGATGTACAGACACCATTAGATTGTACACTAGTTTACAGATCTATATGTATATTTTTTTCACTGGTCATCTACCCTCAAAAATAATAAATATCCATCCACCATAAGAATGAAAACCATTCTTATGGTGGATGGATAAGTAGAATGAATCCTATTTAGAGGGATTAATTTTAGTCTTCCGTTTCGAGTTACTCTATCACGCTAAAAGCCCGACGATTACCTTTTCCACTAAGTGTTTATCCGTTCTACATCATACCATAGTTTTGGCCAATGTGAGAGTGCAGACTCGGTAAAGGGGATCAATTGCTTCGCCTGTCTTTCTCTTCTAGACGGTGACAACGTAAAAAAATGAAGCCATTCACGAAGTATCTCATTCGGAAATAGAAGCAGTGTCTTGGAAGCATGATCTAATCTTCGCAGCGATGGCTGTTCATCAAACAGAAAATCAATGTCATAGCCGATTTGTGGTAGCACCCGATGAATCCAGAGCGCAATTTCAGTACCAGCCGGTCCCGTACTCGCTAGATCGAAATCAATGAAACGGATGACGCCATCTCTATCTCGCAAGATATTATGATGGACGACATCACCGTGAAGCAATGTACCATTCAGATTGTCTCTATAGGTTTTCTTCACTGCACTAATCGCGTTTAATGCATAAAACAGGATTTCATCGACAAGGCCTTTTTCAATATACGCCTCACAAGCCCCGCTAACTTCACGGAAACGACTTATCCGTTCTTCCCACTTCGCGATAAGTGGATACGGATGCAAATAAGGTGAGGCGTGCCAGTCGAGTTGTGCTTTGGTTTCATGAAGTGCATGGAGAGCAGCAAGTGTATCCGTCCGATCTGCCCTTTTCTTAAAGTTTACCGATTTTGCGCCATCCAACCACGGCTGAACAAACGTCAATTGATTTTCTTGGGGCATGACATCTACAATATGTGGAAAAGAAACAGAATGAAGGGCATCATGTACACGTTGTACTTTCATTGCGGTGGAGTTGGAGTGATATCGCTTCACCGAAAAGCGTTTGCCATCTTTCTCTAATTTCCACACATTATCTTTTATTTTTTCTAATTTCCCATCCAGCGCCATATGCCGATCAATACGCTCCGAACCAGTTGGAACCTTGATTAGGAGGCATTCCAGAATATGGTGTTGCCTGTTGCATGCAAGTAGGGCAATTGCATGGATGGCCGTAAAAGAGCGGAATCATCATTTGCTGGTGGTGATGATGATGCTGTTGTTGGTGATGCTGCGGACCTTCGCAACCACAGCCACAACCTTGTTGATGACCTGGGTGCTGCATAGGGTAACCGAACTGTGCGGGACTCCATTGCCCTTGTAGAGCTGGTGATATAGCCTGCGGTACGTAACCCGGCCCAGGTGGACACGGAGCAGGCGGTTGCAAGTCAAACTCTGGTGATGCTTCATGCATAAATTCTGGTGAACACTCGACTGGTTGCATAACCATTTCGGCCGTTTCTTCAAACATGAAATCAGGCGATTCGAGCAACTGCCACCCTTCTACCATAGGTATTCCTAAAGGAGATGTTGCAGGTCCTTGGCCAGAGAAAATCGGTGATTCTTGTTCATACATCGGAAATTGCGTCGATGGTAAAGGCATTGGTGGTTCTGGTCTTGGCATCGCTTGAATTTGCCCTGAATGCATGAATGGGAAACAGTCTGCGTCAAAAATCGGCATCCATCCACATGGAATACCTATCATCGGATGCATTGGCATTGGCATTGGCATCGGCATTGGCATTTGCGCCTGCGGAGGCGCTGGCATTGGTGTCGGCGTCGGTAATGGTATCGGAGCCGGTGTTGGTTTAGATGGTGGTACTGGCGTTGGTGGTCTTGGTGTTGGCATTGGCGGTCTCGGAACTGGTGCTGGCGGTCTTGGTGTTGGTGGTTTCGGTGTTGGTGGTCTCGGTACCGGTTTCATCGGTTCCTTCCCGTGTTCGGGATGCTTGATATGGTCGGGATGCTTGACATGTTCCGGTTGTTTGACGTGTTCCGGATGTTTGACATGTTCCGGGTGCTTGACGTGTTCCGGGTGCTTGACATGCTCATTCGTTCCGTGATGCTGTCTTTTTGGCAAGAAAATTTTCATTCCAGGCACGATATAATCTGGATTTGCAAGATGCGCATTCACCCGCTTTAAATCTTCAAACGGGATACCGTATTGACGCGCAATCTTCCAAAGCGTATCCCCTTTTACAACAATATGGACTTCCACTTAAAAATTTCCCCCTTCCGTCAATCCATCGTATGAACGGACGCCCGTCTGTGTGACGCTCCTCTTTAACGAGATATCCTCTCTTGCCATGTATATGCGGCAGTGGGTGGTTTATTCTAAAGAAAAGCTGGGGGTGGAAACTATATATGTTGAAATAAAGAATTTCATTGAATCCGTTTCGGCGCTTAGGGATTCCTCCTGCCATATGCCAAGTGGTATCGCTCCTGTTAATTAACCATTTTTTCGCATAAATTACTCGTGAGAAGGGCTTGATGACCTTCATTTTCACTGGACTAGTTTCGGCCCGCTAACGGCTAGCTATTCATGACAGATTTACTGAGTGGATCCTAGTGTGTCTAGAAGCGACTCCGTCACTTCTAGACACACTCTTTTCAGTCACACTGTTGTGAATAGTTGCCAGTCGCGCTCCTACACTATTCAAGTGAAAAATGCAGTTGTTTTGGAAGAAAAGAGTAGATGACTTTCTATAGAGTTTGTAAGTGCCCGAAGATGCAATTTCGGGCACTTTAGCACTTTGTACAATGTGTTCCTTGTTTACTTCTATATATTCGGCACTACTTATTTAGAATTAACTAGGTGGCATACCTCACCTGTATAACGAACAAATCTAGCGAAGAAGCGACAAGTGTGAGCCGAAGCAATAAGACTTAGGAGGGATGCAGTTCAATCCCTCCCTAGTGTTCTTCTGGCGGGCTTATTGCGTAAGGCCATCACCAAGCGACTAAGCGGTGTTGGAAGTACATTCTATTTGTTAAGTGCCGACTATATAGTCATTAATTCACTATTTACAGGAAATTGCCGAAGTGATTTATTGCCCAATAAAAAAACCATCACGGTCATATTGAATGACGTGACGGTAGTTGGTCGTACATGAAATATGAACCGAATGAGCGAGCAGTACAATTCAGTGCGACGAGTTCTTCCATAGCACCTTTCATCATTGGGTGTTCTTCGGATTCCATTACATCGATAATGAAGAAGTAATTGCCGAGTCCTGTTTTTAAGGGCCTTGATTCAATTTTACTTAAATTGAGTCTGCGCCATGCAAAAACGGATAAAACCTGGTGCAGGACACCTGAACGGTCATCTTCTGGTAGTTTTACCATTAATGTCGTTTTTAGTTTTGCAGAATGACCATTTGTTTCCAAACTTTCTTTTCGCAGGGATAATACCACGAATCGCGTATGGTTAAAATGAAAATCGTGAATATTCTCTTCTGCGATATGTAAACCATATTTTTCAGCCGCCAGCTTGTTTCCGATTGCCGCAACCTTCACATCTGGGTTTTCGGAAATAAATTTGGCAGCCGCCGCCGTGGAAGTCGTCTGGATAAGCGGAACACGACGGTAATGGTACTGCAAATATTTATGGCACTGAGCAAGAGCATGGGGATGGGAATTAATGGATTCCATTTCGGCGATAAAAGGCACTTGCTTTTTATTGACCATAAGATGCTGTTCTATTGGTATCGAAATTTCAGCGTTGATGAACAAATCTGCCCCATGGAACAGGTAATCGATGGTCATCGGAACGGATCCTTCCAACGCGTTTTCAAGTGGAACAATCGCATAGACGACACGCCCTTCTGCCACAGCCTCTATACAATCCGGTATCGTAGGGTGAGGTATCAATCCCGAAGTTCCAAAAAGAGTGCTTGCCGCAACGTGCGTGAATGATGCTTCCGGCCCCAAATAAGCGACAGTAGGCGTATACCTTTCATTTCCCATACTATAATCCCCCCATCAGAGTGCACCTGAACTGATTAAGACAACCGAATCGACAAAGTCAGGTGATTTCAACCGTTGCAGGAACTCTTCCATTTTTATGATCATTTCTGTCACATCGAGTGACAAGGTAATATTAGCCCTTGCTTGAACAGGAATCGTTTGATGAATTGTCAAGACATTACATTTTGACTCCGAGACGATCTGCAACAATGTCGCTAGCGATCCTTTCCGGTCTTCAAGCTGAATGAAAATCGTCAGGATACGCTCACGTGCAATTGATTCGAACGGGTAAACAGTATCTCGGTATTTATAAAATGCACTACGGGATAATCCTACCCTTTTTGTTGCATCTTGTATCGTCGATTCCTCTCCGCTCGCTAAAAGCCGTTTCGCTTCTAACATTTTCAGCATCGATTCCGTCAGTACGTCTTCCCTTACAAGATAAAACTGACCTTCCCCCAACTGTTTCATAGGATATCCCCCTTCGTGCGTACCATTAGTCATTTTTTAGTCATTCATACGAGCTGATTAATCTACGAATTCAAATTCGAAGTCAAGAAGTCGCACTGTATCTCCGTCTTTCGCGCCACGTTTACGAAGTTCATCATCTACGCCCATACCACGCAATTGTCTAGCGAATTTACGAACCGATTGATCAAAGTTAAAGTCCGTCATCCTGAACAGACGCTCAACTGTATAGCCCGACAATACGAATGCACCGTCATCATCACGTGCAACTTTAAACAACTCTGCTTCTCCATCATATTTGTACAGAACTGAGTTCTCTTTGTCTTCGTCCTCAATCTCGTGCATTGGGAATTCAGGAGTTGTTTCAAGTAAATCCGCAACCGCATGTAGAAGTCCGTCAAGTCCAGTTCTTGTAAGTGCTGAAGTTGGGAAGATCAGTGCATTGCTGTCATTCAGTTTTTCCTTGAAGACTTTGAGATTCTCTTCCGCTTCAGGCATGTCCATTTTATTTGCAACAATGATTTGCGGACGTTCTGTCAAACGCATATTGTATTGTTCTAATTCTTCATTGATTGTCAGGAAATCCTCGTATGGCTCTCGCCCCTCAAGGCCGGACATATCAATCACATGGATGACGACGCGTGTCCGCTCGATGTGGCGTAAGAACTGATGACCTAGACCGACACCTTGGTGCGCTCCTTCAATCAATCCTGGAAGGTCAGCGAGCACGAAGCCGCGATGATCATCCGTTTCAACCATACCCAAATTCGGAACTAGCGTTGTAAAATGATAATCTGCAATTTTCGGTTTTGCAGCGGAAACAACAGATAATAGTGTCGATTTCCCTACGCTCGGGAAGCCAACAAGGCCTGCATCCGCTAGCACTTTCAATTCCAGGTTAATTTCTTTATTAGCGCCCGGCTCACCTTTTTCAGATAGTTCAGGTGCAGGGTTTGACGGAGTCGCAAATCGGCTATTCCCGCGTCCACCACGTCCACCTTTAGCAATGACAGCTGTCTGACCGTGCTCAACGAGGTCAGCGATGATTGAACCATCCTCTGCGTCTGTCACAATCGTACCAGGAGGAACTTTGACGACTACATCGGTCGCGTTTTTCCCGTGCATATTTTTACTTCCACCGTGCTCACCGCGCGGCGCCTTGAAATGACGTTGGTAACGGAAATCCATTAGTGTCCGCAATCCTTCATCCACGATGAAAACAACGCTAGCACCTTGTCCTCCATCACCACCGGCTGGGCCACCATATGCGATATACTTTTCCCGACGGAAAGCAACCATTCCATCACCACCGTCGCCGCCTTTTACATAAATCTTTACGTGATCGACAAACATTTATTTTCCTCCTATTGTCCACTGATTGTGAACGTCCATTGATTTTGTGAAATTATTTCTTCAATCGTAAAATTTCCATCCGCTATCGGTGCGGGAAGTCTATTTCCCATCTGACCATGCACCGTAATCGTAATTGACCAACTTTCGGCTGATGCCTGCACATCGATCTGTGTTTCATATTCAGAAGTCGGGTCCAATGTTTTTTCGGCTTCACTAAACAGTCGTTCTAAATAAGTTACAACTTCCGTATCGTCGGATTTTCGGATTCCGGATGCTATCGTGCACGTCATCGTCTTAGTAAACGCACCGTATAGCCAGTCGAACGTAGTAAGCCATGTCTCAACGGCTGGAAGTCCCAGCCTTTCTAACAATGCCACTTCACGCATACGATCGGTCGCTTCCAAGATTTTTTGTTTTGCTTCCGGTAATTTATCAAGATCGATATAGAGCAAGACTAATTGAAGTTCATTTAAAAAATCATGTCTTGCAAATTTCAGCGCTTCCGCCGTGGTAAGTTTATTGTTCCCCATTCCCATTCACCGCCAACAATTTTCATGTATACAGTATAGCATCTATATACCTTACTTCGCTATTTGCGGCAAGCACAGAAAAATATGATTTCTTTCTGTGTCTAAAAAAAGAAAAAAAGGACTGCACATTCGTATGCAGTCCTTTCTGTCGTACGTATATTAAGCTTCCTGAGCTTCAGGGTATACGCTAACTTTCTTTTTGTCGCGACCAAAACGTTCGAAACGAACGACGCCGTCAACTTTTGCAAAAAGAGTATCGTCACCACCGAGACCGACGTTTTCACCTGGATGAATTTTCGTTCCGCGCTGACGATAAAGGATTGAGCCGCCAGTAACAAACTGTCCGTCCGCGCGTTTTGCGCCAAGACGTTTCGAGTGTGAGTCACGACCGTTCCGAGTAGAACCTACCCCTTTTTTCGATGCGAAAAACTGGAGATCTAAACGTAGCATGTATGCCACCTCCTACTATTTAAGAATAATTTTTATATGTTGCCCATAGTCATTTTCAATCGTCTGCAACGAAACAATCATTGCCTTTACAATCAACTGTGTATCGTGATCATTTTCTTCAGTTTCCGGAAAACTGACTTTCAAATATCCACTCTCAGATCCTTGTTGAATCTCAGGGGTTTTGCCTGTAAGTGCAATGATTGCATTGACAGCACCAAATGATACTGCTGATGCAGCTGCACAGACAAGGTCTTTTCCGTATTCTGCGAAATTGGCGTGGCCTGTCATCTCAAAAGAGTTGATACGGCCGGATGATTGTTTCTTGATGATGATTTTGATCATGCCGGCTTACAGGTTAATACCGTCAATGACGATTTTAGTGTATGGCTGACGATGACCTTGTTTTTTGTGATAGTTCTTTTTCGGCTTGTATTTGAAAACCGTGATTTTTTTAGCACGACCCTGTTTAACAACAGTTCCTGTAACTGTAGCACCTTCCACGAATGGAACGCCTACTTTCACGTCTTCTCCACCTACGAATAGAACTCTGTTGAAAGTGACAACTTCGTCAGCTTCACCAGCTACTTTTTCAATGTAGATTTCCTGGCCTTTTTCAACTTTAATCTGTTTTCCACCAGTTTCAATAATTGCGTACATACTTGCACCTCCTCTATAATTACAGACTCGCCTTCCAAGGTGATCCGTACGGATACTTGTACCTTTTCAGCGCGGTTGCAGCACGGGTGCTACAAACATTAACATTTGAATTTTAACACGTATATTTTATTACGTCAACCTATTTAATTTCATTTCTGCAAATGCCTTTTCATATTTTCGGAATCGGAATGCGAAAATGTTTTGTAGCAGGAGGAACGTTGCTAGAAGAATATAAGGCAATGTCTTAGGTAAATCAGTTGCTAACAGGAAAATACCAGCGCAAAGAAAGACAATAGAATGGAGTAAAAAGAGCGTGCGTGTGCGATAAACGGAACCCTCTGTTTCGAGCAGCGCACATATTGCCTGTCCACCATCGAGCGGTAAAATGGGAAGTAAGTTAAGTATTAGCAAGGCAACTTGGATCCGGATAACTTGATCGTTACCCGGAAATGGAATCCATATTGCGAGTAAAAGTACTAACAGTGTCGCCAGAGGACCGCTGAGCGCTACAAGGAGACGATCTCTTCTTGGTGCCATATGTTTATTCCAAATGACGATTTCGCCACCGTATGGCATGATTGTACAGGATCTAATGCGCATTCCAGTGAGATAGGCAGTAAGGAGATGACCGGCTTCATGAATCAGAAGCGAAATAAAAATAATGGCATAGATCGAAATACTGCCGGTCACTATTAAAATAAAAAAGAAAGGTAGGAGAACAGGATGGAGCCTAAATTTCATTGTTCCCCGCCCGAAAGATATGCCGGCAAAAGTGATGCATCCATTTTCACCCCATCACGCTTCACCTTCAGATAAATCGCCTCCTCACCCATTAACCCCAGCGTGTCCCCTTTTTTCACAGCTGTATACGGCAGTTTGGTAAATGTTCCGACGTAACCATACGTCACTTCATCCCCACTATCATATAACACCGTGATGGTTTTCCCCGATTCACGAGTGAAACCTGTAAAAATGACAAGCCCGCTCTCTTGCGCATCAATCGCCAATGGCTGTGAATAGGATACAATCACACCTTCTTTATATGGCTGCATTGATTCATACGCAGAAAAAGGGTTTTCCTTATGTGGATCTGCCATGACCGCCACTTTATCAGCCCCAGGATCATTAATCATCGTCGCAACCCATTTCTTCATCGCCATAAAGTCCTTGCCAGACGTGACATACTGCGTAACAGGTTCCCGTATTACCCCTGCATCCTCCAACTTCGCCACACCTATCACCCCGAGCGTCAACACAATCGCCACCATCCACTTCGTTCTCCATTTCAACCGGTCACACCACCCGTTTTTTTTAGTATATGACGGAGCTGACGGGAATAGTATGGGCGGTTGGTTAGAATTAGTGACAGTGAATTTTGTATCGTTTGATTTCTGCGAGCGAATTTGGGTGATGAATACCCGTGCGTTCATCTTTCGTTGCAACTTTACGATTCTAATTGCAACTAGTGAGTTTTAACTGCAACTAGTAGATTCTAATTGCAACTTTCGAATTCTAACTGCAACTAGTCAAACCTAATTGCAAACCCCCTATTTCAACAACTACTTTTTCAATTCTTCCCGAATGAATTCCGATAATAGATGTTTTTCATCGTTAATTTGAAATAATCGATACCTTGCCTTCACTTTTTTTATTTCAGCATTATTAGTAAGCACACGTATCGCAAAGTAGATGGAGTTGTGCTGCATGAAATCAATCGCACTTCTACTCGTAATTTCCGGCCCAAATAGTAACCGATATTCCTGCAGGGTATTGAGGTGAGCATCACGCGATTCCTCTCCACATTTTCCACAACACCATCGCGAATGTTTTCTTAACATTGGAATGTAATTGCATCCCGGACATCTGACCCCTTTTTTCACTTTATCAACCGAAACATTATAATAGTCAACGATACTTACTAGTTTTTCCGGCCTGTCTTCAGCCAATAGCTCCAATGCCAAACGTTTGCATGTTTCACTTGGTACCACACGTTTAGTCTGGTCTTCTAAAAGTTCAATATACTCGACCAGCGAATCAAGCGGAATCGTTTTCCACTTTTCCGATGCTTGCATAACAATACCCGCACGGCTAACGAATACGATAAGTCCCTTGGCGGACATCTCAATTCCTTTGTCTCGAAGGAAAGAATCGATAATAGTTGTCGACCGACTCAGCTGCGCTTCCGGGTTCCTCATTCCTTCCTTTTTCCCTTCGTCGTTCAGCCTATAAAAATGTTTATTAACGGGATCAAAATAAAATTCCCCCCGCATATTTTTTATTTCTATTACCAAAATGAAATTGGGATGAATAAGTATTGTGTCAATCTGAACTCTCTTTTTTCCAACCTTGATAGTCAAATTCTGCAAAACGTAATAGGGCATCTTCAGTTCAAGCTCTTCTAAAAAATTATCAACCCTTAATTCACCCGCAAATCCCGCACGACAATTTTTATAATCAGACTTGATTCTTTTAAACATTTCATCAGATTCCGATATACGTGAAACAAGCGACGCTAGCCCTGCAAAAGTCCCTGAAATACCTCGTTTTTTAATAATCAATCAAAATCTCCTCCTATTTTGACTTTCTCATTGAAAAAGTATCGATTTCTAACTTAAATCACGTAACCCCATTCATTTACTATCGCTAATTGCAACTCTCCATGTTTAATTGCAACTCTTGAAACGTAATTGCAACTTTGCACTTTTAATTGCAACTTCCGAATTGTAATTTCAACTCTCAACCACCCAAACTCTCCACCCCCAACTAGAATTCCTCAAAAAACCCCCAACACAAAAAATATGTGTCAGGGGTTTGGGGTTATTTCACAAATATCGATTTAAGTTTACCGAAGAATCCAGGTTTTCCAGTAGTAAGTGACATGAGCGGTACTGATTCACCGAGGATACGGCGTGCAATGTTGCGATAGCCAATTGCTGCAGGGTTCGCTGGATCCATGACGACGGGCTCTCCTTTGTTCGAGGAGGTGATAACGTTCTCGTCATCTAAGATGATGCCGAGCAAGTCGATAGATAAATGCGTTGTAATATCGTTGACATCAAGCGCATCTCCGCTATTCATGAGGTGCCGCCTGATGCGGTTGATGATTAGTTTCGGAGGTTCAATGTCTTCCTGTTCAAGCAAACCAATGATTCTATCAGCGTCACGGACGGCCGAAATTTCAGGTGTCGTGACAACAATGGCACGGTCTGCGCCGGCAATGGCGTTTTTAAAACCTTGTTCAATTCCAGCCGGACAGTCAATTAGTATATAATCATAATCCCGTTTCAGTTCAGTAACCAGGTTTTTCATCTGTTCAGGATTTATTGCATTTTTATCAGTAGTCTGAGCAGCCGGCAATAAAAAGAGTCCATCTTCAAAACGTTTATCCTTCACCAGTGCCTGTTGAACTTTGCAGCGACCTTCAATGACATCCACTAAATCGTAGATGATACGGTTTTCAAGGCCGAGAATGACGTCAAGATTACGGAGGCCGATATCAGTGTCAATTAGACACACTTTTTTCCCTTGGAGAGCCAGTGCAGTTCCAAGATTTGCGGATGTCGTCGTCTTGCCGACACCGCCTTTACCAGATGTTATTACGATTGCTTCTCCCAAACTAGCTTCCTCCTTTGAATGATGACAGACCAGGCCGAAGAATCCGGAGTTCCTGCAGACGATCGATGGCGATGAAGCCGTTCGGATGCAAATAAGCACATTCCATTTCCGGTTGTTCCGACAAAATCGTTAACTCATCCGTCATCGTTTCCATTTTGTCCGCGATAATAAGATGTGTTGCTTCAAGCCAAGAAGCCGCGATAACAGCCTTCGCATTGCCGCTCGAACCTGCATGAGCGATTCCTTTTAGTCTACCAAGGACATAGATGCTGCCGGCAGCGACGACGCGGCCGTTGG
Source organism: Sporosarcina sp. E16_8 (assembly GCF_017347095.1). GTDB lineage: Bacteria > Bacillota > Bacilli > Bacillales_A > Planococcaceae > Sporosarcina. The sequence continues at coordinate 79,805 of NZ_JADPRZ010000006.1, forward strand.
GATTTACATCTCCAATGACAACGAGGTCCCCTTCCGCCTGCACAACTTGACCCGATCTCACGATGCCGATGTAGGTTTCGGATTGGTTTTCAAGTACTTTTCTATTGGATTCTTCCATCGTGATAACATCACTTTGGATTTTTGATACGCGTAAATTTGGAGAATCGTGAATCGCGTTCATAATTTCCCGCAATTCTTCTTCATTGCAATAGCGGTTGCCAGTATGAACCTGTACTTCCGCAAGCCCCTCCAAGCCGTCTTCGTCCACTTTTTTACGGAGTTCGGCAATCATGTCCGAATAAGCGCATTTGTCGTCAAGCCGAAGAACAAGACCGTCCTTTGTCCCTTTTATCGTTACATATTGCTGTTTCGTCAATTGCGTCACCCCGCACTTTCTTTTACAAAGTTTCGCCTTGTCGCTCTATTACTCTTTTAAAAATTAGAGTTTTGAAAAACCAGCCAAACATACCAACGAAAATTGAGTTGGCAATTATCGTCGGAATAAGTCTCCCTGTAATGAATTCATCCAAGCCAATAGATGTCAATGAAACGAGACTTGCGAAAAAGTATGATAGTACTTCAAGCACGATAATCAGAAGTAGCGCCAGGAACATCACCGTTACAATATGGCGATGGATTTGGCGAATAATTAGTGTTGCAATAAAGCAAATCAAAGGATAAAGAAATGCATATAATCCAATAATATCAATATGGTACATATCATACAAGAGTCCAAGCACAATTCCGTAAATGAATGCATGTTTTCTACTGTAATAGACAGCTATAAAGATAAGGTACACGATAACAAACCGCGGAACAAGTGTATAGCTATCATTTCCAATGTTCACCGGTGAAAACAGGCTAAATACAGGCTCCAGGAAAAACAACAAGACGGCAATAAGAGGGATGATGGACCGGATCATGATCCATCTTCCCCCTCAGTATCTGCTGAGCCGTCTCCGTCTGTTCCCTCAACAATTGATGAGCGCTTCGCAATGATGACATGATCCAACAACGAAAAGTCCGCTGCAGGACGGATATACGCCAACTTCGTCAGTCCATAATCATCTGTAGACACTTCTGTTACTTCTCCTATTAAAAGCCCTTTCGGAAAAATACCACCAAGACCAGATGTTATAACTTTCTGTCCGACTTTAACTTCGAAGCTAGAGTCAATCCTTTTCATGATGAGCTCGCTGCGTTTACGGTCGTACCCTTCGATAAGTCCGTAAGTCTTTTCACCTGCAACAACCGCAGCAACACGGAAATTACGATTTTCAGTCGACAATAACTCAACTGTGGAAGTAAACTTTGTAACAAGTACAACTTTCCCAACCAGGCCATTCGCTGTAATGACCGCCATATTCTTTTTAATGCCGTGTTCTTCGCCCTTGTCGATGATGATTTTCTCTTCCCACTGATCAGGGTTCCGCGAAATGACCGTTGCCTGAACCGGGTCATACACACGTAAATCATCCTTTTTACCTACAATTTCGAGCAAACGTTCATTTTCCGCTTTAACATCCGCCAACTCTGCTTGTCCAGAGGCGTATTCACTTAATCTTACTTTTAAATGTTTGTTTTCTTCGTATGTATTCAAAATCCCATCAATATTCCCAATGACGTTTGTTATGTAAAGCGCCGGCTTCGAGAATAGTGATTGCCCGAAGCCGACGACATCTTTCACAACTTGTTCTGGAAGGGAGGCATTCTGCCGGTCTTTGAGGGAGAATGAAATTAATGCCACAAGGATAATGACGCCCACGAGCAGTAATATCAAACGTTTATTCGAAAAAAATCGCGGCATTGCCCATGTCCTCCCTTACTTATCTACCTTGCATTTTTTTGATCAATTCAAAATTATCAAGTGCTTTACCTGTACCGATGGCAACACAATCGAGTGGATCTTCAGCTATGAATACAGGCATTTGCGTTTCATCAGAAATGACTTTATCAAGATTCTGAAGCAATGCACCACCACCTGTTAGCACGATTCCGCGTTCCATAACATCCGAAGATAGTTCTGGAGGTGTTGTTTCAAGTGTTTTCTTCACACCATCTATGATTTGTGCAATTGACTCACGCAATGCTTCTGCGATTTCATCTGAAGAGATTTCGATTGTTTTCGGCAGACCAGTCAAAAGATCGCGTCCACGAATCTCCATCTTCTGTGTATCGCCAATTACTTTTGCAGAACCAATTTCAATTTTAATAGCTTCTGCAGTCCGTTCACCGATAGTCAAATTATACATTTTGCGGATATAGCTAATAATCGCGCCGTCCATTGTGTCGCCACCGACACGGATTGACTCGCTTGTTACGATGCCGCCAAGTGAAATGACTGCAACTTCTGTTGTACCGCCACCTATATCGACGACCATACTACCAGTAGGTTCCCAAACAGGTAGATTTGCGCCAATCGCAGCTGCAAACGGTTCTTCAATCGTAAATGCTTCTTTCGCACCGGCTTGACGTGAAGCATCAATAACCGCACGCTGTTCAACGGAAGTAATTCCGTAAGGCACACAAATTAGGACGTTCGGCTTTTTCCAGGCTCCGCCTGCCGCTTTCGTCGCTTCTTTCATGTAGTGCTCAATCATAGCCGTCGTAATTTCGAAATCAGCGATAACGCCGTCTTTCATCGGGCGTGTTGCCACGATAGATCCAGGTGTACGACCAATCATATTTCTCGCAGCGCTACCGACTGCTACAATTTCACCAGTATGTGTATTTTTCGCTACTACTGAAGGCTCTCTGAGGACAATGCCTTTTCCTTTGATGAAAACTAATGTATTTGCTGTGCCGAGGTCAATCCCGACATCTCTAGATCCAAATCCAAACAAATGTGTTCTTCCTTTCTGCTAAACCGTTAATTACGGCATTCATGAAATCATACACCATAGTATAACGGATAGAAGAGCAAATTCACAGTGTCACATGTACCCTGATTCATTTTTCGTGCCATTCGAGCCATTATTTCAGAATATATTCACATATAGCCCTTCTCTTTCAGGCTTAAAAACTGGTGATCTCCGATGATAACGTGGTCGAGGACTTCAATGCCCATAATTGAGCCCGCTTCAATAAGTCTCTTCGTCACTTCGATATCTTCTGGAGATGGTGAGGGGTTTCCGCTCGATAGCAATAGGTAAGGTTTTGATGTAATCTTCGCCTTTTCCCCTGCTCCACACCGTGCATGCAACTTTCATCGCACACGGCGTTCCATCGTTTGTCATCTATTTCATTTACCTCAATCTTGCATTAAATTATATCCATTCCCTAGGTTGTTTGTTTAATTTCTTCTTTGCCAACTAATAATCGTAGATTGTTCACTTTCTTGATTTGTTCCTTATTTAATTTCAAAAGTTCAAGATAGCTATGGATAGTATCTTTTTCTGTGGCGTGAATCAGCCGATGAATATCTCTAGTAATCAATACTAGATTGGAATATCTATCGTCTTTCGTCAGACTCCATAATTGTTTATGGTGACAATCCATTTCCGTCAGAATTAACTCTTCCCCTAATACAGCACATTTTCCTTTTTGAGCAACGAACTGCGATATTCGATTATCATTAAACTCTATCGTTGCCCGTTCGTTAATGACAGGATGCTTCCTAATCCATTGAACTTGCCAGTTTGGAACCGACTTTTGTTCTTTATGCATTAGTTTCCGTCCCTTAACGGTGAATTTATTAACACCATTTTTGTGCATTAACGCTGTTTTGGTTTTAATAAACCCTATAGGAATAAGAGGATATCCATTTATATATCTTGTCATTTCCGATTTTAAGTAAGGCTTCAAACCTTGGTCTTTAATTACATAGTTGGTTGTTTTCCTTAATGAGAACTGTCTTAACCGATGGCGTTCTACTAGTGTTAGTTGGTATTGTATTGGCATCAAACTTGCATTTACTTGCGTTGCGATTTGATAATAATTATGAATGCCAATGACCATACTATTGTAGATTTGAACATTTTTGATTAATGCCGTTCCGTTAGGTGCTTTTTGCATAAGTTTGATATGGTCTTTGAGTTGTTTCTTAATCCTCATTCGCGCTTTTTCTGCTATATGTGATTGACAGACATAATTCTTACGACCCAAACGGTCATATCCTTTTCGTTCCATTTTCAGTTCAAAGCCAAGAAATTCGCTACTCTCTTTTTTAAGATTCGTAATTCTAGATTTCTCTTCTGATATGGGAAGGTTTAACCGTTCCTCTAGCCACATTTTACTTGCCGTAAATATTTTTTCAGCATTTGAACGTGTTGTCGTAAAGATTTTAAAGTCGTCAGCGTAGCGAACAATATACATTTCTTTTAGTTTGGATGTTTCCCTCAGCTGTCTGTATCTATATTGATGGCTATACAGTCCCGTTTTCTTAATAAGGTAGTCGTTGATATTACGACATTTCTTACTTTCCCATTGATTAGCTATCCACCAATCGAATTCATTTAAATTGATATTCGCTAACAAAGGAGAAAGTATTCCTCCTTGTGGTGTCCCTTTTGTTGGATATACAGTTTTTCCATTAGGCAAAACAATTGGTGCTTTGAGCATTTTCCGAAGTATAACAAGTAATTGTTTATCCTGGATGCCCATCGTCCATATTTGTTGCATAAGTTTTGAATGTTTCACTTCATCAAAGAAGCCTTTGATATCCACATCCACTACGTATTGCATTTTGCTCCTGCTTATCCGAACAGCACATGCGGAAATTGCATTTTCCGCTGATTTAGTGGGTCGAAAACCGAAACTGTATTTATAGAATTTAGCCTCGCATATCGGTTCCAAAACTTGTAGAATGCATTGTTGCGCTACTCGATCCCACATAGAGGGAATTCCTAACGGTCTAGTCTTTCCATTAGGTTTTGGTATTTCCACACGTCTTACTTTCCGAGGATTGTATTTAGCGAATCTTTTCCTCACAATTTCAATGAATTCATTTGTACTCAACTTTTCAATGTCATTGATTGTGACTTTATCTACTCCAGCTGTCGCACTCCCGTTGTTTCGCTTGATATTGCGATAAGCGAGAAGGATATTATCATCTGAAGTAATAATAGACATTAGATTCGTCAACTTTTGATTTTCTTTACTTTTTGCAAAAAGCATATCAAAGGTTTCTGTCATGCCGTAGTATTCTGCATGTCGTAACCTCGTATTTTTCATTCTAGGGATTTTCTTATAATTTTCTTTCAAGGTCTATCACGCTCCATTTCTGGCCCGTGACCTTTTTAGTCATACGAGAATCCTTGAGGTGATTGAGTTGAAATAAATTTGACTAAACGACTTGAGGCTGTTGCTTCATTTCCATTACAGAAACTTCAAAGCTCATGCCTCTACTCTCACTATCACAAAAGAAAGTTATAGACGAATCCTTTCCTTCCTACCACTTCATCGAGTGTATACTCTCCATGTTAATAGCTTTCCACGTTCCCTTAACTCTATCCATGTCTTAACTTAGGTGCTAGCTCTTGCCTGGCGTCCTCTCCACCGCCTGTAACGGTGCATGAAGCTTTCGAAACCACCATAGGTACTCGCCCACGGAACGCACTTGATTCTTTCATCAAGCCCACTCATTTCTAAGTGCTCGCCACTTACAGACATTTCATTCGCTAGTTCGTCAGTGTTTTACCACATTCTCACCATATCAAGTTTTTTATGACTCCCGACCTATCGGTTGCACCAACCACCTCTGGTTAGCTTTCGGTTACCAAATGGCACTACGACAACTTTCAGCCGACTTTACCGAGCTTCACACCCTATTCTTATATACACTCGAATAGCGCATGTCGGAGTATCAGAGTAGGCATTTCAAGGCGTTACCCCATCATTCTACCTATCGAGTTAAGAGTTCACGACTCTCTTACAGTCTTTTGGACTTTCAGACAGCGTGCGTAACCTTTTCAGTTACGAACATGTCACACGATGATTATGCGCCACTATGATTGACGCCGCGGATCGTTTTACTGCCTCACGAAAAATTTCGCGTGGATGAACTATGCTTGAGTTCAAGCTACCGATAAAAATAGTCTGTTTATGAAGGACTTCATTTTTAACATTCATAAATAGCACAACGAAATGTTCTTGATTGAGTGAGGCCATATCCGTCATTAGATAAGCAGCCGCATCTTCCGGGGACCTTATCGTATACCGCCCCTCTGAGTGCTTACGATACATCCGCTTGCCAATCTCTGCGGCAGCAAGAATTTGAACAGCCTTCGCCTGACCAACTCCTTTTACCAGCATCAGTTCTTCAATTGTAGCGTCTTTCAAGTCTTGGATTTTATCGAATGAAGATAGAATCCGGTTGGCAAGAATGAGAACAGATTCCTGTTTTGTACCTGTACGTAACAATATTGCAACTAACTCTTGGTTGGATAAACTTTCCGCACCTTGCCTGATGAGTCGCTCGCGTGGCCTGTCCGCTATATGTACGTCGCGAATCATCATTTTGTGTTGAAGATCAATTGTCAATGAATGATACACCGCCCTTCAATTCCATAAAGGCCAGCTCCCGCATATGCTCCGTCAACTTTGCAATCGGTAAACCCATAACATTGTAATAATCACCATCAATTTTTTCGACCAATAATGCGCCAGCCGTCTGAATACCGTATCCGCCAGCCTTGTCCATCGGATCCCCAGATTCTACATATGCGTTGATCAACCTATCGTCGAGTTCACGGAAGGTAACCTTTGTCTCAACGGAAAATGTGCGTAACTCATCATCCATAAATAACCCGACGCCCGTTATGACTGTATGCGTTTTACTAGACAGCTCCTTTAAAAACGCTTGCGCTTGTTCTTTACTCTCGGGTTTCGAATATAATTTTCCTTCATGCACAACAATCGTATCCGCTCCTATTACGATACAATCGGGATTATCATTCGCTACTACCTGTGTTTTCATCGCAGCAAGTTGCCGTGCATAGCCTTCAAAATCATCTTTTTCTACAACTAAATCCTCTGACACATTGCTCGGCACAATTGTAAATGGAAAGCCAAGCAAACTTAGAATCTCTCTCCGGCGCGGAGATGCTGATGCTAGAATAACTGGTTTAACAACTGTAAATTTCATTAGTATTTCCCCCTTTAGCCAATCATACTGGATAAAGGGGTTTGTGAAAATTGTCTCAATATCTTCAAAACTCAAATCCGACCCCTTTTCAAGCCTCAAAAAGTGATTTTAACGCAGTTTTCTGTATGTGAGTACTGGGAAAGAAGATGCAATCTGACGATACGTAAATCCTTCGTAAACACTGTAATAGCGGTGATATTCTTGTAAAAACCTTTTGTCTTTTCATCCTCTTTCCCTTCCTTTTTAGTATCGTCCAAATTATTAATTTCGGCTATTTCTGTTTGCATGAGGACCTCGCGCAATTTCCCTGCACCGATTGCCCCGCAGGATGAGGTATCTGCCCTGAACGTTTTCCGATACGTACCTTCAGATTCACTGGAGTCAATGTCATTTTCCGTCAATCCAACAGCGCTCCAAACTAAGTATTTATCGCCCGCCTTTATGACGGCCGCTTTTGATAGTGTTGGATCCTCTGCAATAAATAGGGATGCAGATTCCTTGGATGAGAATGCACCATGTTGTTTCGCAAATAATTGTAACGGCTCTTCATCAGGCTTTGCTGAATTTTCAACAGCTGCTGGACCCGATGCTGCTAACTCTTTGCCGCTCGTCTTGACATCATCTTTCCCTTTGGTCCCAACAAGTAGTAGACCAATCACCGCAACAGCTGCGACACCTATGAGGACACCGTGAAGCATCGCCATGAAGACTGTCACTTTTGAGTAGCGTTTTCCGAATTTCATTACTGACCACCCCGTTTTAAGTTTATCTAGCGCCTAAGTGCTCAGGCCATAAGTTTGCCCTAACCAAGGTGCTTTTATGTTTAACCGTATCAGAATGAACGTGAAAAAGAACAAGACGTATGTCGCCTTGTTCCAATAAATTTATCGACTTAATAGAATAGATTGCCATACCAACCGACAAAATCAGCTCCCCAGAAGTAAGCAATGACAGCAGCCACCGCAATTGAGGGACCGAATGGGATAGGTGTTTTTCGTCCTTGCCCTGTCCGTTTCAATACGATTATCCCAACAATAGACCCGATAAATGCCGCTAAAAACAGCGTCACGAGCGTATTCGTTGTACCCAGCACAAGCCCGATAACGAAGAATAATTTGATATCCCCACCACCCATGCCCCCTTTCGACACGACCGCGATTAGATAGAGGACTCCGAAGCCCACCAGAGCCCCGAGCAGGCTATCCCACCACGGCTCTAGATGAATGAACAGCCGAAGCCCAAGCAAGACGACAGCGAACGGTAACAGCACCTTATTAGGGATAAGCATATAGGCGATGTCCGACACCGTAATGATGACAAGAAGCGACATGAACAAAATGGCGATAAATAATTCGCCGCTAAATCCGAGCATCGCGTAACTTAACACAAATAAAATCCCCGTCACCAACTCCATGATTGGATAAATCGGGCTGATTTTCGTACCACATCCCCTACATGTACCTTGTAGAAATAGATAAGAAAAGACTGGAATTAGATCGACAACACCTAATTTCCGATCACAGATGGTGCAGTGTGAAGGAGGCGAAACAATTGACTCCTTCTTTGGCACACGTAATCCGACAACATTGAAAAATGATCCTAATACAATACCGTATAGGAAAAAGAAAACACCAATACTAATTCCCATGCAATCCTCCTTCTACTGTTTATCTACTAGGTCTATTTTGGCCGCCCTCCGCGTCCTTCTAGACTTTTCCTTATTTTCATACATTTTCACATCAGCCAATTGAAATAGCTCATCGAATTGGCTTGCCTCAACTGAATAAAAAGCAACCCCGATACTTGGCTCAATTTCCAACACAAAGTCATTTCCAACAAACGGATTGGCTGCGAATTCATCGAGTAAAACATCCACCCAATCATCCACCGCTTGATCCGTTGGGTATTCCTCGAGGAAAATGACGAATTCATCGCCGCCAAAACGTGCGACAATGTCACTTTCTCCTGTTATTTTCATCAAAATGGATGCTGTATGCTTCAACACTTGATCGCCGACGGCATGTCCATATGTATCATTGATCGCTTTAAATCGATTTAAATCAATGAGCACAACCGCTGTCCCATTCGTTGACTCAACGGGCAAAGCTTTAATCTTCCCTCTACTTCAGCAACGAAAAACGCTCGGTTGTAAATAGTAGTTAGCGCATCATGATAGGCTAAATGCTGAACAAGCTGCTTACTTTCCAATTCCTCGGTCACATTACGACAAATCAAATAATAAAAGACATCCTCATCCACTTTCAACAGCGATGCATCCAGCGAAAAATAGAGGTATTCATCCTGGGCTGTGTTCATAATTTTAATGGGGTAATCTCTGATGGTCACTTCTTTTTCCAACTGCTCACTTAATCGAAGAAGTTGCTGTCTATTCGTTGTCACTTTAAAATAATCGATAAAAATGAAACCTTCTCTAACTTGGGGCCCGAGCTCAATAGCCGCATTGTTATTGTACTCCAATACTTCCCACTGATCATTCGTAATAATGATAGATACCGGACTTAAGTTGAACAGTTCTTTATATCTTCTCGTAACGGAAGGTAATAACTGAAAACGCAAAACGGAAATGGATAGGAATCCGGTAAACACAATGCCGGATAGTAGATATGGATAGGGAGGTAAGAATCTGCCATAATTCGGATAACCCAAAATGACTGTCAAAATGAGCATACTTATCATTCCCACCATTAAAACTTGAATGGATTTACGTTTTCTGAACGAAGTCGCGTGCTTCATCCCATTCCATAAAGTGGCAACCATAAGAATTAATATTACATTTGATAGGATCAGCTTCATATAATAGGACTTGCTAAAAATCTGCGAGTACCATATGCCATTTTGAATAAATTCAGTGTTATCCACGACATTGACATTCATTACCGTTAAAATGATGACGATTACGACAGGAACGTAAAAGAGATATGGATAGAAGAGTATACGAAAACGCTCGTACATTTTCGTCGTATGAATAAAAAAGTGGAATAAAATAGCTGACGTCAATAACCTAATTTGGTAAAAAAACATGCCGACCATCCAAGCACTAGAAGACAATGGCAATAAATGCCGAATAAATTCTTCAAGAAACAGCAGACAATACGTAAAACTAAATGCCACCATTAACTTATGTTCCAAACGTCGAGGGCTTTGCGCCAACACCATACAGCCTATTCCGAAAATTACAAAGGCAGGAACCATATACACTAGTAGATAAATACCAAGTTGTTGAGTTTGCAAGTGTCCCACCTCTTTCGGCAACTAAAACCTAAAAGGAGAAATCGTTTTGATTTCCCCCAGACCGTTGTGAAACTTCGCAGCACCTAGCACCAGCTACTAAAAATTATACTACTTTTCAAAAATAAAAGAAATAAATAGTTTGCCAGTTTTAAATAGAAAAAACCGGCGCAAGCTCTAGGGGCAACTTGTTCCGGTCATATGTCGTGCAAGGGAAAGGCAGTGAATACATTCATTCATTTTGGTCCTTACATTCAAAACCTGTGAAGATAGGGACCAAACCAATGCCTAAAGGAAGAACCAGATTGTAAGCATAACCGTCATTCGAATTCTCCCGCTTCCGTTCCATCATTGAAAGGTGTCGGATCTATTTTCTCACTTGATGGCGGTGCATTTGTTTTCGGTGCCTCATGTTGTAAATTCACTAAATCGGGACGATAAAAAGCAGAAAACGACACGGTCATTTCAATTATCTCTTTTGAAGCTTCCTCATCGCGAATTTCCTGAGGCATGTTAAAACGAATCGAATCTATAATGAAAATACGTTCCATCTTTTCAATTTCATCGACAAATTTTTCAATTCCTATGTATGAATCAGATTGAAGAACAACTTCGGTTAACAATTGATTGACGTTTTCAACCAATTCAGGCGGATTTTCAATCAGGAATTCACCCTGCGTAAACGTTATATCCTTTACTGTTGCGCCTGATTTTATTTCCGCTTTGCCGATTTGAAGCACAACAGCATCTTCCAGTGACTTTGTAGGAACTTTACGTTGCAATGGCTGAGAACTGGCAGCATCGGTTTTTCTGTTCGATGCTGATTGCTTTAGGAGTGCAAAATAGACATCGCGTTCATTGGAAGTCGTAAGCTTTATTTGCTCATTCGTTTCTTTAGCGGGCGTATAGACTTTAACATACGAATAGGCTGCAATGGAGAGTAAAAGTAAAACGGATAAGACGACAAGGGCAATCTCCTTTTGACGTTTAGTCCAATTAGTCACTCGATTCATCCCCCTCAACCGTGCTAGGCACTTCTTCTATCTCTTCCGTTGTTCCAGCTGTCCCTTCGGCTACAATTCGATGATCAATAAATTGTATGGAATACGTCGCAAGATAACGCGGCAGAACTTCCGTCGAATCACTGCCTTCTTCATCCGATTCTTCATCAATTACGACTGAATCTAAATGGATTTCTGAAACGGAAGGAGACGATTTCAAACGGGTGAAATAATAAGCACTTTCCGGTTTTGAATCGAACTGGATTGAAACTGTCGCTAAATTGGGCCCAGTAAAGTCAAATGTTTGAAAAAAACCGCGTTCAGGTAATAACACGATTAGTTCGTGCAATAGAGGTACAGTATCATACTGATACTCTTCTGCCCATCCAACAGTTGTGGCTAACACTGTTTTCTCGTCGCCCGATTCAGAGTGTTGAAGTTCAGCACGAATTTCCTCTTGACTCGCTTGAAGAGAAGTTAGCTGACTTTCAAGCGTTGCACTTTCACTAACAAGACTGTTTGTCAGCATGAGCGTGACAATATATACAAGAATAGCGGTGCCTATGATAGCCAGTGCTCCAACGAGAAGTTGTGAACGATCCTTCTCTCTTTCTGGCAATAGATTTATATCGACTAGCATATCTACACCTCTTTCAATGCCAACCCAATTGTCCGGTTAAAGCGTGCTGGTATTTCTTCCCCGTTTGCTAAATGTAAGGGTTCTTTAACCAATACATCCGCTTTGATGGCAAGGCGATCTCTGATGACAGAAAGTAACTCATTCATCCGGCTGTATTCGCCGTTCACAAGAAGATGCGTGATAGACGCCGCCCCATTCCACAAATTATAACGATAAAAGTTAATGAGTTTTTCAAGTTCCATGACAATTGTCGAAGGCGTCACAATGCCCGTATCACTCGTAAAATCCCGAACGACAGATAAATCAGTAGAATTTTCAAGATCGACTGGTCTCATGAAGAGCGGATAATGCTCATGAAAAATAGAAACGGTCAACTTTCCATGTGTTAAATCCGCCAAAAGGATATGCTCTTTACCTGATAATTTGTGTTGTTTGAACGCCAGACGGTACAAGGCAAGTGGAGTAATATCAGCTTTCAACGGATCAAGTTTCACTTCTTTCAGGACATCTTCATAACGGTCAAGTACGCCTTCTTTTGACGCAATAATAATCGCTTCGTTTGTTTCAGTGTTCGGTTTATAAGGGACAACGTCAAAGACCGGATCATCAAAAGGAAGATACAGCGTAGAGCCGATTTCAATGAAGAAATAGCCTTTCAATTCGTCAGCCATGACATCCATGGGGTAGGGAACTTTGCGGATAATAACATATTGATCCGGGGCGAGGAATTGGACGGATCGATTGGAGATTCCCCACTGTCCGACAGCCCCGTCCAAAATCGTCACAAGTGTTTCCGAATCGACAATCTTCCCCTCGACAACGACGTTCGGAGGAAGTAGTACTTCCTCCGCAACATCAATGACGAGCGGTTCAATAGACTTCAACCGAACGAACCGAACTGCATCTTCTTCAATTGTCATGGATTCGGTGCGCTTGCGGCGGGTGAATATGGACATGGGCATGAACAGCTCCTAACTTTACAGACTATACAACAGATACAGACATCAATTTGCTATTTATTCACTAATTGTCTTATCACCGTCCGATGTTCCCTTAACTTTATCTTTATTAATTCCTGTAATTGTGGCCTTTGTAAATGTAATTTTCTTTGTTCCAGAAAATTCTATAGCAGCTGTAGTTAACAAATTTTCACCTTTAGCAACTGGTGCTACAGAAGCCGTTCCTGGAATTTTTCCAAGACTATCTAGATAACCTTCACTTTCTAATATAGTTGCTGTAACAGCATCTGTGGCTGTTGGATCTTCAACAAAGTATAGATTGGCTGCACTTAAAACATTTAGTGCATCAGCTTTAACTGCATTATATTTACTATTTTCAATAACTCCACCAATCGCTGGAATCGCAATCGCCGCAATAATCCCCAAAATAACAATAACCGCCAATAGCTCGACAAGCGTTAATCCTTTTTCATTGTTTAAACGTTTCTGTATAAATTTCTTCATGTGTAATTCCTCCCTTTTCATTGTCGCATTTTGCTTACCTCTTCAGTATACCTCAATAAAAGTAATATGAAACTAGTAATTTATTAAAAACTATGTCGTTTTTACTAATATTAGAAATTACCCCTACCATTCAGTCTATATTATTAAATATTTCGAACATCGGCATCATTATCGCAAGGACTATAGTCCCGACTAATCCAGCTAATAAGACAATCATCAATGGTTCAATTAGCGCTTTCAATCGATCCGTCGCAGCTTCCACTTCTTTCTCGTAGAAATCGGCAACTTTCGCCAACATCGCGTCCAGCGACCCCGTTTGCTCGCCAATCGCAATCATATGTGGAATTAGCGGAGGAAATGCCCAATGCCCGTTCATCGGTTCAGTCAACGAACCGCCACGTTCCAACGACTCTCGCGATCTTGCAATCACGCGCGAAATAACTTCATTTTCGACTACCTTTTCCGTCATGGACATGGCTTGTAAAATTGGTACGGAACTGGCAAACAATGAACTCAACGTCCGTGTCATTGTTGCCAGGACGGATTTCTTCATGATGTCACCGAAAATAGGAAGCCTCAAAAGAAATGTATCGAGCAAAAACTTTCCTTCTTTATTACTCTTCATCATCCAAATACCACCAACAACTAACAATGCGAATAATACGAGTAAGTACCAATATGTGGTCACAAATTCACTCGCGTTCATCACGAAACGCGTAATCCAAGGCAACTCTCCCCCAAAACTAGCAAACATGTCAACAAACATCGGCACAATCGTCGTCAATAGAAAGATAACAACCCCAATTGCGAGTACTGCAACAATCAACGGATAAGACATGGCTGAAACTACTTTTTGTCTCAATTGATGTGATTTCTCAAAATGGTCAGCAAGACGGTCAAGTGAATCATCGATTGTCCCTGACATCTCTCCAGCCCGCACCATATTCACAACGATCGGTTCAAATGCTTTTGGATGCTTTATAAACGCCTCGGATAATGAGCCGCCTCCACGCAAATCATCGTTCACAGTGACGAGAATCTTTTGAAACGGTTTTGATTCGACTTGCAAGGCAAGAATTCGGATTGCATCAATGATTGTAACCCCTGCACGAAGAAGCGTTGAAAATTGACGGAGGAACATGATTAAATGTTCTCGTTTCACGGGTTTTCCAATGACAATATCTTTTGTCAGCGCCGTTTCCGCCTGGGCAGTCATGTTAGTTACTCGAATCCCCTGGCTTTTTAGCTTAATAGCAGCTTCACGCTTGTCCACTGCAACGATTACACCTGAACGAATGGATTTAGCGTCGCGTCCTTCATATTTAAACCGAGCCATCGCTACTCATCCCCTTCCAAATACGGCATAGCAGTGTCATATGAAATGATTCCTTTGTCGAGGAAGGTCTGGACGGTCGATGCCATCATATGCATACCTGCTGCACGATTTGTCTGGATGATGGAGGGAATTTGATGAACTTTCTCCGTTCGAATTAAGTTCGCAATTGCAGGATTATTAACCATCACTTCTGTCGCAGCCCTTCTCCCTTTTCGATCTGCGGTTTGGAATAAGCGCTGCGAAATGACGGCTGTTAGCACACCCGCTAGCTGTACTCGGATTTGAGATTGCTGCCCATGTGGAAATACGTCAATAATCCTGTCAATTGTAGAAGCCGCACTCCAAGTATGCAGCGTCGCTAACACGAGGTGACCCGTTTCTGCAGCAGTGATTGCTGTCGAAATCGTTTCTAGGTCACGCATTTCACCGACAAGAATGACATCAGGATCTTGCCGCAGCGCCGCTCGTACACCTGATGTAAACGAAGCCGTATCAAACCCGACTTCCCGCTGATCAATAATTGAGGTGCCATGCACATGCATGTACTCTATCGGATCTTCCAGCGTAATAATATGTTTTCGCATCGTTTCATTCATGTATTTTATCATTGCTGCAAGTGTCGTCGATTTACCCGATCCTGTTGGCCCCGTCACAAGGATGAGTCCCTGAGGAGTATGCGCCAACTTCTTCAATGTATCGGGCAATTGGAGATCATCGATTGTTGGAATTTTTGTTGGAATCGTCCGAAAAGCAAGCGAGACCGATCCGCGTTGTTGAAATGCATTAACACGGAACCGCGCGACCCCAGGAACTTCATAAGAATAATCGATCTGACCATGTTCTATAAAGTCAGGATACAATTTATCGGGAATCGTAATTTGTGCAACTGATTCTGTGAAAGGATTAGTAACCACCAATTCGCCATACCGTTTCAAATCGCCATGCACTCTGAATACAGGTGGCACTCCAACTGTAAGATGGACATCTGAAGCACTAAATTCAAACGCTATCTTTAGCAGCTCATCAATCTCATTTTTCAAAAATAATCCCCCTATTCAATCAATGCGACGCGCAATACTTCTTCTGTCGTCGTAATCCCTTGTTTCACTTTCAACAAACCATCGTCCATTAAAAACACGGTCTTATTGCGAATGGCAATTCCCCTTAATTGTGCAGAAGAACCGCCCCTATTTATAACGTCCCGCATGTCATCATCCAATACGAGCACTTCATGAATTGCAATCCGCCCCCGGTAACCGGTCAAATTACAAACCGCGCAGCCAGAACCTCTCATCACTTTTTCAATCGTAATACCACGCTTCGCAAAAATTTCGATTTCACGACTCGTTGCCGCCATTTCCCGTCCGCAATCTCTGCACACTCGTCTGATAAGCCTTTGCGCAATAACTGCGTTTAACGATGACGTAACTAGAAACGGTTCAACCCCCATGTCGAGCATTCTTGTAACGGTAGCAATAGAGTCATTCGTATGGATGGTGCTGAGGACTAAGTGACCGGTTAACGAAGCTCGAATCGCTATCTCAACCGTTTCCCGGTCCCGTATTTCCCCAACCATAACGATATCGGGGTCTTGCCTTAAGATTGATCGAAGTCCGGCCGCAAATGTCAATCCAACATTCGGATTGACTTGAATCTGATTTACCCCAGCTAACTGGTACTCGACTGGATCCTCAACCGTAATGATATTGACTTCCTCGGTATTCAATTTATTGAGCGCAGCATAGAGCGTCGACGATTTACCTGATCCGGTAGGGCCTGAAATTAGGACAATGCCACTCGGTTTCTCAATTTGTTCAAGGAAGCGTTCTAGATTCAAGCGATTAAATCCTAATTTCGTTAAATCATTTAATGAACTGCTTAAATCCAGAATTCGCATAACAATTTTTTCACCATAAACCGTGGGTAACGTGGAGACACGAAGATCGATCGGCCTGAAATCCACGTTCGTCTTAATCCGACCATCCTGAGGTATCCGGTGTTCCGTTATGTCCAAATTCGCCATAATTTTTATGCGCGCACTAATCATCGCTTGCATATGTTTCGGTAAAAAACGTTCCGATTTCAGCATGCCATCTATTCGAAAACGGATGGCAACCTGGTGTTCCTGAGGATCAAAATGGATATCACTCGCCTTTTGCGTAATAGCTGAAGACATCAACTGATTGACCAACCGAACAATTGGTGAATCCAAATCCGTCAACTCGTCTTGCTGCTCCAATTGTTCAGGCGTCTGCTCCATAAAGAGCTCATCAAATGATTCCTCATCATAATACTTAGAGATTGTTCGCATAATATCGTCTTTTGAAGCAATTGCAGTTTCAATATGAAATCCAGTGGAAAGCCTTAAATCGTCCACAGTTATATAATCCATCGGGTCGGACATCGCCACGAATAGTCTATCCCCATCAGCTTTTAGGGGTACAATTAAATTACGTTTGGCGAATTCTTTCGGCACAACATTAAATAACTTCGGATCGAAAGGATATCTAAAAAGATTGACGTGAGGAATACCTAATTGGAATTCCAACACTTCAATAAGTTGCTGTTCTGTAATAAATCCGTGTTGGAGGAGCGCATCGCCGAGTTTTAGATCTCTTGGTTTTTCACTTAATGTTGTTTGCAGTTGTTCATTCGTGAGTAGACCGGACTCGACGAGCAAGTCACCGAGTCTTTTGCGTGTTGTCGTCATGCTGTCCCCCCATTTCCAACCGATAATTAGTTAATGATATTTCCACCTTTATCATACTGAATATCAGGTGTTTTTCCCTCTTCATTGCCATCAGAATCCTGTCCTTGTGACGGATGAGTACCAGACAGTGGATTTGATCGATCGCCGGAATCTATTGGATTCCCCAGCGAATCGACGGTGCCAATATCATTACTTCCTGTACCCCCAGTCTGCGTTAAATCTTTCTTTAATGGCTGTAGTTCTATTTTAGGCAGTGGTGCATAGAAATCGGATGCTATCATTTCATCCACTACTACCACCCCTTCATATGAAATGGTTCGATGAACTTCTACTTCCATCCCTTTACGACCTTCATCTACAATACGTATTTGTCCGTTTGGCACGAATGCACTAAACTGTTTGACCGTTTTTTGCTCATATGATTGGATTTGGTCAATATAAGGCTGATAAGAATAAAGCAACGGCATGCCTGTAATGGACGATTGGATTGTTCCACCTACGGATGCAAGAGAAAGCCTGAAAACTGTTTTATTTGGATTGGTGAAAATGAAATTCAGTCCGAGTTTTTCATTTATTGCCGCTTCGAATCCCGGTTCCGCAGATGACGCTAGCGTACTGCCGATATTTCGTTCATCTACAACAAAGTTTGTTTGCAATATTGTCGCGTAAAGAACAGATGCAAGCACTGTTAATTCCTCATCAGACACGACACCAATCTCCTTACTTTGAATAAAATCAGCTAAAGAAAACGTTGCAAAAGAGGCAATTTCCGCACCATTTAATGCATTGATTAAATTCATCAACGAAGACGAGGGCTCTGTTACTGCAATTGACGAGGTTGCGATTTCTATTTCTGTGAAGTCCGAGTAGTCTGTAATGTGAACATTAAGTGGCATAATACCTGTTTCTAACTGCCGTTCGATACCAGTTGCAATCGATTGAATACTGTCCTCACTAAACAAAATTGAAGTGAACTGCTGTGTCAGAATCGTTCGAAGTCCATCGACTGAAACTGTTGCGACAATCGGATTTTCTTTCCCTGAATTTGATTGTTCGACCGTTTTTTCAACGTCGAAAGTAACTACTTCTGGAGGCAATGCAACAGTAATATCCTGATAAGTTAAATCGACTGCAAAATCCGTTTGAAGTGTACTGAAATCTGATTTCAGTTTCTCTTTCACTGCTGGTTCTTTTTGTCTCGAGATGTCGAAAGGACCGACAAAGGTTTGATCCCCAAAATTCTTTGATGACCCATTAGAAAAAGCGAGGGCACCAACAGATGAAAATCCGTAAAAAACGAGCGTCGACGTCAAGACTATGATAAACGTATTTAAGAATCCTTTACTTCCCATCAGAACCCTCCTTTCTATCGTAATACTCACTCTGCTCGCTTTCAATTTCTTCTCGATTTGCGCTCATCCATTGATTCAAACCATCCTCGATTGGTTCCATCGAGAAATCAATATCCTTGTCGACTGACGCTGCTAGTTCTTCATTCGCATCGATACGTGTAGAGTGGATAATTTCACGAGGGATATCTTTTACCACGGGGTGTTCAGAAACAGTTACTGCTTCCGGTTCAGACCGCTTGTCCAGCAAAACTGAAACAGCGAATGCAAGTCCAAACATCGCCACTAGGACATAGGGAGGATCAAATATACGTTGCATCACAAGACCTATAAAAGATATACATAATCCGGCAATCGTTCCCAATACAAACCGATTACTTATTCTTTTCCGACGAACTATATATATTAATATAGGAAGGGCTAGAATTGCAGCTACTAATAGAATGATATATTCCAATATGCGGTCTCCCCTTACTCATTTAATGATTGATATTTTATTTTAAATTAAGAACAAAATAATTGTGGTAAACTTACAATGTTTATTTATTGACTTCTCATTACTATTATCATAGACTTCACACAGTTTGTCACGGTAAAATTTGTCGAACAGTAGAAAGGATACATAAAAAAGACCGGTTTCCCGGTCTTTTTCTTAAAATGAATTTTATGGAATTAGATTTTCATTGATTTAGATTCATAATGTTTCGATTAATTCCTTTCCATAAATCCCGACTTTATTCCTTCCAGCTTGCTTGCCACCTATGTACATTGCTCGGTCGGCATTACGCAACAGCTCTTTCGCATCTCCTGCATCCTCAGGAACACAAGCAACGCCAATACTAACAGTCATATGGATATCAACAGGCTCGCGCTCTTTAGATAGATCTGGAATGATTCGGAACGCAGATGATTCCACTTCTCTACGAATTTCTTCAGCGAGTTTGGCAGTTTCACGTTTCCCGTAATTCGGCAAGACGATGACGAATTCTTCCCCTCCATATCGTGAAAGTGTTGCTTCGACTGGAACAAATGATTCAAGCAGTCTAGCAAGTGCCTTAAGAAGGTCATTCCCACTCTGATGTCCATATGTATCATTAATCGATTTAAAATGGTCGATATCTAGCATTAAAACTGAAAGCGAATTTATTTCCCCTATATGAAATCGGATGATTTCTTCGTCCAATTTTGAATTGAGGTAGCGGAAGTTATGCAAACCGGTCAAACCACACCGTACACTTTGCTCAACAGTCTTTTCGTAATAGCGTGCCTTCACTAATGAAATTGCAAAGTATCCAGTTAGAACGTCAACGATTTTCATTTCCAGCGCCTGAAATACATTTTTCCGCCTGGAAGTTAGTATAAGAAACCCTTCCGTTTTCTGATTTCGCTTGATTGGAGCGGTCATGACACTTTCTACTCTTTGTAGAAATTCGAAGTTATTTAGTACCATTGCTTCCTTTTTAGTCGCAAAAATTTTTGGATTGTCTATATCCAATCCATCATCCACAGTCTTTTTCAGTTTGAATGAAAGTCCATTCACTTTTTTTGTAATAACCCCATATTCTGAAGCCATCAACGTTATCAAATGCTCCCCATTTCTTAGGTCCAGGACATAAGCATTATCATAAGGGACCACATCTTTCAGTTTTTCGATGAACGTCCGAATCACGTCTTCAAAGCCAAGGCGCTCGGCAAGTTCGCGCCCGATAATACCGGCAGAAGAAAGTTTGTCATTCAAATTATCGGACCGATTATACATTCTTGCAATTAATAAAACAAGAAGGAACGGGATGCCAATCAAAAGGATTGCATTATTACCAAAGTGGCCATTTAGAAAATAAAGGGTAATGCTGAACGGTAGTAAAATCATTGTAGAAGCAAAATCCCATAGAACAAATTTTTCCTTCAAAGAATATATGCCGAGTTCAAAATATAAATAGACTTGCATCAAAACACTATTAATAGTCGTATAACTAATGGCATAAATAAGTCCGAATAAGCAGATGTTCAAAAAATCCGTCGAACCAATTTCTCCACCTGCAAAATGAAATAAAGTTCCGCTCGCTAGTGAGATGAGTGTGAAGATTATCGAATTCACGCAAAAACGATGCAAAAGTGGCAAATCTGATTTCGTGCTCAATACTAGTATAAGCATTGCAATTTGCGTGAAAACCAACTCCGTAAATACCCCGTATTGAAAAAAAATAGTGAATGTAATCCAACGTTCAAATGAAACCGTAATATTGTTTAATTGCAAAGGCATTGTCATCGTCACGAATAGCAGTGCGAACAAAATGCTCAGATTCAACCATTCTATTTCTCTTGAAGGAAATAAAGTGAATGCAAGAAAGATGCCGAGAGGAACGATACCAATCCACGTAATAAAGGAAATAATCTGAAATCTTATAGATATCACCAACTCCACGGCACTTCCTTTCATTAATTCATTTCACATATTCAGCAACCCTATTGCGCCCTGCCTGCTTCGCACCTAAATATAGTGCACGATCCGCATTTCGCAGTAATGTCATCGCTTCATCTGTATCTAAAGGAGATGACGAAACACCGATACTGGACGTAATATGGACGACAAGCGGATACTTATCCTCGACTAGATCTGGAATTATGGTGAAATCATGGCTACCAATTTCAGCGCGAAGTTTTTCTGCGAACTCGACGGCTTCAGCTTTCGCAATACCTGGTAAAATGTAGACGAACTCTTCTCCTCCATAGCGGCCAACTGTCCCGCCAGTAGGTAGTGCAACTTCAAGTTTCTTAGCAAACAGATAAAGTATGTCGTTCCCACTTTGATGTCCATAAGTGTCATTCACTTGTTTAAAATAATCAATATCAAGCATAACGACTGAAAGATTGTTTATTTCGTTGTTTTTAAGCCTGTCCATTTCATACGTTAACCGTTCCTCAAGATACCTGTAGTTATAAAGCCCGGTTAACGCACAACGCTCATTCTTTGCAACTGCCTCTTGCATATAACGTGCTTTTTCCACTGAAACAGTGAAATAGGAACATAGTAAGTCTAAGATTTTCAATTGATAGCCATCAAAGAATGATTTCTTATCTGAGGCTAAAAACAAAACTGACTCAATTTTCTGGTTCCGTGAAATTGGGACACATAGTATACTTTGCATTCCATTAGGTGAATAATCTTTTGAAACCAATTCCCACTCTTTCCTTTCCGAATAGATGATTGGCTTATTCTGTTCAAGAACTGATCCCGCAATTCCTTGGCCCGCGGATAGAAGGGCAAAATCAATGTCAATGAATTTTTCATGTTCATAGGAACGGATGAGCTCAAGCCAACCATCCTGATGGTCAAATAAATACGTATAATCTGCATTGAACATGGTCGAAACTTTCATAACAAATTGGTCAATTACAGCCTTTTCCGTTAATAATTCTGAAAGGCCGTTACCAATGTCCCCCGCTTGCCGCAAATCAATATTGATTCTTTCCGAATTGTTATAAAGGCGGATAATTATTGAAATAAAGAAAAAAGGAATTCCTATTAATAAAAAAGATCCTGCTCCAACAAATTTCAGTAAATAATAGAACGTAAGCGACAAGGGCAGAACAACAAGAATCATCGCATAGTCAACCAATAGATCTTTTGAAAAGAAAGGCGAGTTAACTTTTTTGTAAACCGCATATATTCTCAGCACTATGTCATTGAATACTGTATGGATGAATTGATAGCAGAATACCGCAATGATTACTGGCCAAAATTCAATAGAGCCGATTTCCCCACCCACCCTATCAAAAACGACAGCAGCGATAATCGATAAAAAGATAAACAGTGTCGAGTTAATGAAAAAACGTTGTAGCAATGGTAACTTACTCGGCGATGACATAAGGATTGCAAGAATTGAAATTTGCATGACGATTATTTCAATAAAGAGTCCATACATTAAAAAAGCGGGCACAGTCACCCAGAGAACCAGGAATATCGGTATACCGTTCCTTAACATCGGATAGTAGGTTGTGAGGAATCCGAATACTATAAAAACCACCATGTACATCCAGTTTACTTGCACTGGAGGATAATTCAAAAAAACATAAATCAATCCAGTTGGAACCGTCAGTAACCACAAAATGAAATAACGCATAGTGGACTTATATACAACCTTCACTTCATTATCCACTCCCAAATAAATAAGTCAGAAAAAATAGAAGTAACCAAAAGTTTATCAGACCAAAACGGGTTTGTCACTATTATCCAAAATAATTCCCCTGCTAATTAACCCATTCCATAGTCCATTAGACTACTCAATAGATACAAGGAACCTGTTACTATTCTCTTTGTATCACTCTCCGTTACTAGTATTATAGTATTACCTTCAGTCGTTGTCACCTTTTTATCTCCATGGTGGCAATATTTCATTAATTGATCACCAGTAGCCGCTTGAGGATGGGGAAACGTCAAGAACGTGAATGATGCCGCAACCGGGATGAGCTCATCTAGCGTTTTCTCGATGTCTTTCCCTTTCAGCATCCCTATCACAAAGTCCACTTTCTCACCCGGGAATTCCGAGCGAATTGTGGCTGCTAATACTTTTGCAGCTGCTGGATTATGTGCCCCGTCCATAAATACACCAGGTGAAACCTCTTGGAAACGATGTGCCAGCTGCGTTGTAGCGACTCCCTTAGAGACCGCTTGTTGAGTAAGCTTGATGCCCGCCACAAGAAGTGATTGAATGGCAACCGCGGCATTCACACCTTGGTGAGGCCCTTTCATCTTTCGCCCAGCTAGCTGGAACGTTTCAGTTCCTTTAAATAGATCATCCTTCATAGTAAATTGCTCACCGTACATGAAAAACGGGCTACCTTGCTGATTCGAAATAGCGCGGATGACCTTGAGTGCTTCCTCTTCAAGTAACGGCCCTGTTACGACAGGAATCCCCTGTTTTATAATGCCCCCCTTATGCCTTGCCACTTCCGCAACAGTCGTTCCTAGAAACGCAGTATGATCAAGCGCTATTGAAGTAATAACCGAAACAAGTGGTGTCACGACATTCGTACTGTCCAGCAATCCACCCATCCCTGTTTCGAGTAAAACATAATCGGGCTCAAGTCGTCTAAACGTTGTAAATGCAGCAACAGTTAGCAATTCGAAATCTGTTAGGAACCCGCTCAATCCAACTTCCTTCATCGCCTTAAATGATTTATCTAATTCCTCTTCCGTTATCTTTTCGCCATTCATACGTATCTGATCATGAATGTCGATAATTGCGGGCGACGAAAAAACACCCGTCGACAATCCATGTTCCTTCAAAATTGCTTCCATAAATGCAATCGTAGAACCTTTTCCATTCGTCCCTGTTACATGGATGACTTGCAATTGTTTTTCGGGACTATCCATTTTTACAAGCGCTTCCTGCACTGCCTCCAGACCTGGCTTAATAGAGTCATCACTATCAATTCCCCATCGTTTTTTATATACATTCATTTTTGGAATCAAAACTATCCCTCCGTATGTTAGAATCTAGTTAGAAAAAGTATATCATTCCCGGAGGGTTCCTAATGCAAAGTTGTTGGGTTATTTATAATGGAAGTTTGACAAGTGATAAATTCAAGGATCAGGCTGAACTGATGAAAGAGGCTGCGGAACGTGCGGGTGTATGCACTGAACTTAAGAAGAACTATGAAGTGATGATGAATTTGGATACGATTTTAGAGAATCGTCCCGATTTCGTTATATTTCTAGATAAAGATATTCTTCTCGCTAATTTCCTGAAAAACTCGGGAATCCCTGTTTTCAACGATCCCGATGTCATTGAAACATGTGATAATAAAGCGATACAATATCTTGAACTTTCAAAGCAAGGCATTGCGATGCCCGAAACAATTATTGCACCAAAAGTGTATCCAAATTTCACAATTAAGGATTCAGACTACTATGAACAAGTGCTGGCACGTCTAGGACTACCGATGATCATTAAAGAAGGCCATGGTTCATTTGGCATGAAAGTGTATTTGATTGAAACGGAAAAGCAGTTTTATGAAAAAACGGATGAATTGCGTGGCATCGACTACGTATTTCAGAAATTCATCGCCACAAGCAGGGGGCGTGATATCCGGGTAAATATCGTCGGGGGTGAAATTGTAGCGGCAATGTACCGTCACTCTGAAACTGATTTCCGTGCGAATATTACGAATGGCGGTGTGGCGACAGTAATCGAACTATCACACCAACAAAAAACGTTAGCGATACAAGCTGCCCACGCTGTCGGTGCAGAGTTTGCGGGCGTCGACTTATTATTCGGTGACAATGAAGAGCCCCTCGTCTGCGAGGTCAATGCGGCCGCCCATATCCGTAATATTTACAATGTGACTGGGATTAATGTAGCAGATGCGATGATTGCGTATATTTTAAGGAAACTTGAATGAAGGGATATGTTTATTATTCAAAGGCTGAATCAGTGAGGAATCATCTGTTTATTGATGATTTGATAATCGAATCTGAAAAACTTGGGATTGAGCTCCGATTATTAACTGGGGATGAACGGCCCGATTCGAATACTGATTTCATTCTTTTCCGGGATCGGGATACTGGTCGAGCTTTCCAGTTTGAAAGGGATGGTTTAAGGCTATTTAATCGTGCTGAAGTAAATCGGATTGCGAATGATAAATTACAGACATTTGAACTGGCTACCCTGCTCGGTATTCCTGCCGTTCCGACAAATAGAATTCTTTCTATTGATGAAATCAGTTCCTATCCTTGTGTATTGAAAACGGTCGATGGTCATGGAGGGAACGAAGTTTTTCTTTGTACATCTGCTGCAGACACGAAGTTGTTTTTCACCAAATTCCACGACCGAAAACTAATTGTCCAACCCTTCATCGAATCCGGCGCCCGAGATATACGCGTATTTATGATTGGCAATGAAGTTGTCGGAGCTGTAAAACGCACCGGCAACGGGTCATTCAAATCAAATTATACGCTTGGTGGTTCCGTCGAAAAATACATACTATCTAGCTGGCAGGAAAAAGATGCCAAAACTATTTCCTTAGCAATAAAAAGTGATTATGTCGGAATTGACTTCTTGTTGTTGCCAAATGGCAGATGGATGTTGAATGAGATTGAGGATCCTGTTGGGGCGCGATCACTGTATATAACGCATGAGTTTTCGGTGGCTGGGGAATTAATGAGGTATATTAAGAGGAAGCTTTCCAAGGATTAATTAGTGACAAGTATTTGGGAAACATAAAGACAAACTCCATGAGTAAACATGCAAAAGCTCAGACATCTTCGTAGATGTCTGAGCTTTTGCATGATATTTTAATTGAGTAAGTGGTATTAAGAATGGCATCCGAGTGACTGACACCATGGATGAAGTTGAGATACAGATTCCCTTCCAATCCGCTGCGGCGCTTGGGGGATGCCTCCCGCCATAAGCCTGTAAGGCGCCTTCGCTCGATTTTCGCTTCTAGTCATATGTTTAATATATATTCGTTAACCTAAAGACAGATAGAATTCCAAAGCTGTTTTTAGCCAGAGAACTCATTATAATTGAATTGTGAGAGTGACTGGCACTAAAAATTAATTTGTTCTCGTCTAAGTTCCCAGTAACTCCAATGAATTTATGACATAAACATCTTACCATTTAATAATCTTGGACTCTTTAAGAATCTCAAAATCCTCAGAAACCAAAATTACTTTGTCTACCTTATACTTCGAATCTAATGTCTTATCATTGAAATAAGACAAAATGCCACCCATATAGTTGTGTGCTTTCCCATCAAAGCTTTCCCCCTTAGATTGCACAACAAAAACCCTACCACTTTCATTAATAGTGGCAGATGAGCCTGATATTGAATCATACCAAGTTGTTTCGAAAACACTTCCGAAGTTTAGATACATATACTGATCCACTTCTTTTTTAATGAAGGCTTCTAAGTTCGGCTGCGATCCATCACTTCTTAGCTCACTATAAGGATCTCGAGTATAAATTGTGTCGTTAGCAAAAAAAGTGCTCGACTCGAAACTATTCGTACTCAGGTAAATTGCTGCAATTGTAATAATTACGATAATGAGTGCATGGTGTCTTTTCTTCACAATAACTTCCTCCGAATTTCATTATTCTGTAAGTTATTTATGAGAATACTATAGATCTTTCAAGGATAGCTTGAGTGACCCCCAGCATCCGGGATTAACTAAATATTTTATATGTACTAGGAATATTAGGAATGACATCCAATTGCCTGTCACCACTGCCCTCCGACAACGTTCTTCACGTTGCCATAATACAAACTCAGTAACAGGGCAAACGGTGACTCGCACCGGAGATTAAAAAGCTCAGTTGAAAAGGTGCCAGGTTATAAAATGATTTAGAATTGCTACACAACCTGGCACCTCGCACTCTATGCAATGCTGGTTGGCGCCTCTTGCAAATATTAACCTTCTATTCTTAAAATTCGTAAACACCATTGAATTATATTAAAATATGGTGTTATTTATAATCTACTTTTTCTGTAATAGGTTTGTATTTATACCAGTCAATCAAGTTAGGCACTACCGTTGATTCTTGGTTCTGAATATCCGGAGTCTTTGGATATTCTATTTTTAATGTAAAACTACATTTTTCATTATATTCTTTTTGTGATAATTTAATAATACTGTTATTTGACTTATTCGAAGTGTTCAAGTAAAATACTTTACTTCCTAGCATATTGAGATCTCTAACTTCAAAGTTTTCTGTACAGTAAGTGGAGTTTTGTAATTCCAAAACATCAATCTTGGTAGACTTAGTTATGACTATTGAATTTCCAACTTTAATCTTTACTGGTGAGCTGAAAGTCTGGCCAACTTTTAATACTGAATGATCAAATTCCGAGGGAGTATTTATTTTCAAATAATCTCCTATTACCACCTCTGATTTTTGTAGTTTCAAAGATTGGGGTGAATCTAAATAAGAGTTCACTTTCATTTTTGTATCTTGAAATTCCCCGCCAGTATTTAGTTTTAAATAATCTCCAATAATTATTTCAGAATCCCTTATACTTAATCTGGAAGGTGCATCTAAGTATTTACCAACCTTAAGAGAAGATGATTCTAGATTTCCACCACTATTAAACTTCATAAATCCTCCTACAGTAAGTTGAGTTTTATGAATTATAATGGAGTTTGGTGTATTGAAATCTGTGCCTACCTGCATGATAGAGTCTAGTATCTTACTACCTGAACTAGATGCGAGGTAAGATTTCCCAATCAAAACATTTGATTTTTCAAAGTGAATTGTCCCCGTATCTTTAAAGTCGCCACCTATAAAGGCAGAAGAGTCATGTATCTTTGAACCTCCATATTTACTTATATTCCCATCAACAAATAACTTGGATTTTTGTACGTCTAAAAAGCTACCATTCGTATAAGCTTTCATGCGAAAATAAGAATCCTGTATTTTCAAGTCTTTATATCCAGAATAATCACCATCTAAATACACAACAGACATTTTTGAAATAGACTCTAAATCGGATGTTTTGTTCGTCGGATACAAACATTTTTCATCTGTAATATGCGTTAACTTTTCACATGTTTTTGTGGGCTTTATAACATCTTCACCCTTATCAGTACTAGGAGTAATATTAGGTATAAAAAAAACCATTTGAAACATCAGCTCTTCACTCTTTTTTTCCTTGTCATTTCCATTCTCCTTCTCACCTATTACATCTCCTGTAAAAGTAATTTTACGATTTCCATTTTTAAGTTGTTCTTCATTGATTCTTTTAGTTAGAAGTCTATGATAGTATTTATCAGTCATCCTGACTGGTCCTAATTCCATCATTTCATTTGCTTTATTATCAATTTTATCCATTAAATCACTCACCAAAAAGTCCTGGATTCCTTGATAATTTATAGGATTATCTTTACCATTTTTCGCATCTTGGACTTTTTTCTCTAACAATCTCTGTAGTTCATCTCCATCATATTCTTTTTTTAATTCCCACGTATAATAGTCTATACCTGATTCAGCAGACACGACGACTAGATTATTTTCATCAAGCGTTTTTTCTTGTGTAGCGTTACTTAACGCACCATGCATAAAAACGGCCGTTATTACAGTGATAAATACAATCGCAAATAAAACGATAAGTAGAGCATACCCTTTTTCATTGTTTTGCTTTTTCATCTAATTAACCCCCTTCTTCCGTTTAATCTGGATCAACAAAATCGATTATATAACGGGAGATTGTAGTAGGCACTTCAACACGTTTTTCTTCATTATTTCTTTTAATCACAGGATCGATGACCATAAAATCTTTGAGTTCCAAATTATCCTTTGGAGATGTATATGCCTTGTCAATATAAGGAGATTCTCCACTGTCTTTAAGCCGGTATTTAAATTGATTACTGATTACCTTATTATATTTCGGTATGCTATTGCCTATATCATCCATACATTCCGCAACTTTAACTTTGTCACGAATAATTGTCAATTTATATTTGTAGCAATGCCGATGAACTTGTTGTAATTCAGCAATAATATAGTTTGCTTCTTGCTGTAATCGCAGACTAGAAGTTTCTGAAATATTAAACTTAGTAGCAATTGAAACAGTCGTCCAAATAATTCCTGTGATTAATGTCATAATGATAAGGGTAGCAAGTACTTCCACTAAAGTCATTCCATCTTCATTTTTCAGCATGACAATCCCTCCTCTACTCTAACTTTAGATAACCAAACGTTTCACTGTTTAATTTACCATCCTTCTCTACTTTGATATGAATTTTGTATAGCTTAGGTATTCTAGAAGTCTCGCCCGCACCACTACAAGTCTGGAACTGTGTATCGTAGCAATCCACTAGGATATCATAGTTGCCTTCAGACAAATCATATGTTTCGAAAAAGTAAGGACTCTTACTATTCATAATCCTTTTATCAGGATTTAATCGAGTAGGTGCACCCTTTAACTTTGTTAATTCTTGCTTAGCGATGTTCATCGTCACCAATTTTGTCTCTGTCCTATTATTAATATTATTCATCTGAGGGAATATCGACATGAATCCAATAAACACAATACCTATAATAACAAGTGCGGCCAACACTTCAACCAGTGTCAGTCCACCTTCCCCCATACCCCTCTTCAGTTTAAACTTCCCCATATCTATCATCCTTTTCATTCGTACTATTAATGCCTATCCAAACCAAGCGAAGGTGCCTTACATGGGGTAGCAGAATTCCTAAGACTGACGGCGAAGCTGTCTGGCTTAGGGCTGGAGGCATCCCCTAGCGTCCTAGCGAATTCAATAGGATTCTCTATTTCAAGTTATATAATTGGAACATTTTGTAGAAAATCAAAATAATGAGTAACAAAGAATTCTCATCCATTCCTTTACTCCTATAAAACCGATATATTCTTAATATTTCACAGACTCATATAAACCTATACTACCACATTTAGCGATTTTTAATCAAAGTTAAATTAACAGTTATTCAGTTTACTAAGCACTATGTATAAGCTAAATGGAAAACCGCACAGGCGTTTTTCGACAGAACAATGACCGATAATTTCTTCATGACCCCCACGGCAAATTTATCAAAACAAAAAGACCCTATCGCAATCGGGTCTTTTCGTTTTAAAATCAGATTTCCTTCAATTCCTGCATACGACGCTCTACCGCCGCGTATTTTTCTAGATAGTCACTTTCTTTAGCTCGCTCTTCTGCTACTACAGCTTCAGGAGCTTTTGACATGAAGCGTTCGTTTGCTAGTTTGCCTTGAACGCGTTTCACTTCGCCTTGCCATTTCGCAAGTTCTTTTGTCAGGCGTGCAAGCTCTTCGTCGATGTTCAGCAAACCTTCCAGTGGTAAGAACAGTTCTGCTCCAGTAACGACCGCTGACATCGATTTGCCTGGTGCTGTGATGTTGTTGCCTAGCGTTAGCGTCTCAGGGTTACAGAAACGTTCGATGTAGCTACGATTCGCTTCTAGCACGGCTACAGTTGCATCGTCTTTAGCTGAAATGTAAAGTGGAACTTTTTTGCTTAATGGTGTATTTACTTCTGCGCGGATATTACGTACTGCGCGGATGATATCCATCAGCAGTTTCATATCTGTTGCACGCGTTTTATCAGTTAGCGCAGGATCTGCAACCGGCCATGCAGCGATTGTAATTGATTCGCCTTCATGCGGTAAGTTCTGCCAGATTTCTTCTGTGATAAACGGCATGAACGGGTGTAATAGACGCATCGTATTATCGAGTACGTATGCCAGTACAGAACGCGTCATTTTCTTAGCTGTTTCATCTTCACCGTATAGTGGCAGTTTTGCCATTTCGATATACCAGTCACAGAAATCATCCCAGATGAAGTTATAGAGTGCACGGCCAACTTCGCCGAACTCATAGCGATCTGCAAGTTTTGTTACTTGGTCGATTGTTTCATTCAAACGTGTCAAGATCCATGCATCTGCTACGGATTTTTCACCCGTTAGATCGATTTCTTCGTAGGTCATGCCATCCATGTTCATTAATGCGAAACGAGAGGCATTCCAGATTTTATTGGCAAAGTTCCAGATCGCTTCAACTTTCTCAGTCGAGTAGCGAAGATCCTGCCCTGGCGATGAACCAGTTGACAAGAAGTAGCGCAATGCATCCGCACCGTATTTTTCAATAACATCCATCGGGTCGACGCCGTTACCAAGTGATTTAGACATTTTACGGCCATCTTCTGCACGTACGAGTCCGTGAATTAAGACGTCTTTAAATGGACGCTGATCTGTGAATTCGATTCCTTGGAAAATCATCCGAGATACCCAGAAGAAGATGATGTCATAGCCTGTTACAAGTGCATCAGTTGGGTAATAGCGTTTGAATTCTTCGTTGTCGAGATCCGGCCAACCCATTGTAGAAAACGGCCATAACGCAGATGAGAACCATGTATCAAGAACGTCATTGTCCTGACTCCAGTTTTCGCTGTCAGCAGGCGCTTCATGGCCAACATGTATTTCACCCGTTTCGTTGTGGTACCAAGCCGGGATGCGGTGGCCCCACCAAAGTTGACGCGAGATACACCAGTCATGGACATTTTCCATCCATGTTAAATACGTTTTTTCAAAACGGTCTGGTACAAAGTTTACTTTGCCATCCGCTTCTTGTAACTTAATCGCTTCATTAGCTAGCGGCTGCATTTTTACGAACCATTGTGTTGATAAATACGGTTCAACGACAGCACCACTGCGTTCTGAGTGACCGACAGAATGATTATGTTCTTCAATATTGAATAGAACAGCCATCTCCTGCAAGTCTTTAACGATTTCTTTACGGCATTCGAAGCGATCCATTCCTTCGTATTTACCGGCAAGCTTATTCATTGAACCATCTTCATTCATCACAAGGATACGTGGAAGATTATGGCGATTACCAATTTCAAAGTCATTCGGGTCATGTGCAGGTGTAATTTTCACGGCGCCGCTTCCAAATTCCATGTCGACGTAATCATCTGCAATAATCGGAATTTCACGGCCAACAATCGGTAATTTCACCGTTTTGCCGATTAAATGCTTGTAGCGCTCATCTTCAGGGTGGACTGCAACTGCAGTATCCCCAAGCATTGTTTCAGGTCGAGTTGTCGCAATTTCGATACTTCCTGTTCCGTCTGCCAGTGGGTAACGCATATGATAGAAAGCACCCTGTATGTCTTTATGGATGACTTCGATATCAGAAATAGCTGTTTTCGTTGCAGGATCCCAGTTGATAATGTATTCGCCACGGTAGATAAGCCCTTTGTTATAGAGTTTAACGAAAACTTCCTGTACAGCTTTCGAAAGTCCTTCATCCAGGGTAAATCGTTCACGTGTGTAGTCAAGACCCAAACCAAGTTTCGCCCATTGCTCACGAATATGTCCTGCGTACTCGTCTTTCCATTTCCATGTTTCTTCAACAAATTTTTCACGGCCTAAATCATAACGTGTCGTTCCTTCTTCACGAAGTTTTGCTTCTACGCGAGCCTGTGTCGCGATTCCCGCGTGGTCCATTCCTGGAAGCCATAGTGCATCATAGCCTTGCATACGTTTCATACGCGTCATGATGTCTTGTAGCGTTGTATCCCATGCGTGGCCTAGGTGAAGTTTACCTGTGACGTTCGGCGGTGGAATAACAATTGTATAGGGCGTTTTATCGCTTTCAGGTTGTGCTTCAAAGTACTTCCCTTTCAGCCACCATTCGTAACGACCTGCTTCAATTGTCTGTGGATCATATTTCGTCGGCATCGACGTGTTGTTTTCTGTTGACATGTTGTTTCCTCCTTTATTTTGAAGAGAAAAGTGGTAGCGGCCGTTCAGACGCGACAGGCATAAGACGTAACGGCAAAGCGGCGCATTTTGCCGCATAGCTGGAACGGCTTATGACCCAAGCGTCTGGCCGCTAAAACTAGACACTTCGAAAAGTGTTAAAAATGAACACAAAAAAACTCCTATCGCCTTAAAGGACGAAGGAGCTGTTCGCGGTACCACCTTTATTCGTGCACACAAAAGAACTGTGCACCTCAAACTTCGATAACGGCTTCAAACCGGCTTCCGCTACTACGTTCAAAAAATGTTTTTTCTTTTTGAACACCCTTTCACGGAAACTGCTCATGGGTTACATTCAGTAAATAATCGACAGGTCCTTTCAGCACTCGAACCCTCTCTTTAGTCTAATCCATTTACGTACTATCCCAATCATCGCATCCATATGCAATTGCAATAATTGTAACGGAATAACCGGTTGCTCGTCAAGTATATAACGAAAGGATTGTGTCATGCGTAGAGGATATAACCCTTATTTACTTCCTCCCTGGCTTCGAAGATGTCGATTTTACTGTAGAGGGATCATTATCCCAATTTGTATCTTTCAATTGATACGATTATTGATCGTGCCAACTACAGGCGATTTTCTTCTGTTATGTTTACTCTGTGGTTTAGCTTTCGTTCTTTACAAAAACATCATTTGAACGGTAGGCTGTTGTCGATACGCCATCTGTGAGCTCCGCAATGAACGACAGCACTTCGTCCAGCTCGTCTAACGGAGTGCTGTTAATTGCTACTAGCGGCGTCGCAACTACTACTTGCACTTCCTCAGGTTGTTCCACTAGGACAACTGCTTCTGTGTACGTACATTCTACATTCCAGACAACTCCGTAAGTACCTTGTCCGTCCGATTTACCTGTTGCATGCGTTGTTACAATCTCCAGCGGACTCTCTGCGATTGAAGGCAAGTCAATATTTAGCGGTACTGCATATTCAAAATATCCGTCTTTGCCATCCACTTCGACATCGTCAATGAGGATAAATGAATCGTCCCACTCCACCGCCCGTAGCCCTTCATCAAATTCGATATTCGCCGCAATATGATAAATGCCTGTCAACCGGACCGCATCTTCCGTTCGCTCTTCAGTATATCTTGGCGTAACTGTGACTGACTGTACCCCAGTCGGTACGCCAGCATGTTCCGGGAAATAAAAATTTTCTTGCATTGACCACTGTTTTTTCTCCATACATGTTCCCTCCTTCTATTCCTTCACAAACAATTGTATGCGCGGTATGGTTGCAATAGAAGAATAAATCGATCGAACGCAAATATCCTCCGACCTGTAAACCAGTCGAAGGATATTGTTTTTATTAAAACCATGTCTGTTGATTAAGCATTTATCCGCATAAAATACAGGTGAGTAGGGCTTGGGAAAATCCGTTTTCACTGGACCATTTCCGGCTCGCTTTCGGCGAAATATTCATGACATGTTTACCGAGGGGGCATGTGTGTCTAGAAGTGACTCCGTCAATTCTAGACACACTCTTTTCAGTAATACTATCGCGAATAGTTGCCTGTCGCGTTCCTACAATGTTCAAGTGAAAAATGCAGTTATGTTTGAAAGAATCGAATAGATGACTTTCTATTGGAATTGTAAGTGCCCGAAGATGCAATTTCGGGTACTCTTGCACGTTGTACAATGCGTTTCTTGCTTACTTTTAGTAAACTTTATGTATCTAATTATGTGATATCCACCAGAAAGTGACACTTCTTTAATGAAAAAGGGAAAAACCATAGAGAAAGCATCAGCCGCCAAAATTGCATCTTTGGCGGCTTTTATCCAGATCGTTGCCCCTCTGTTCTTTCGTCCCACTAAGCCTTAGCACTTCGTATACTTACCCATTTGGAGCAGGGCGGATGAAGGACTACCATACGATTACTGGGAAAACGGATTAGGGATGCGACAATGTCGCATCCCTACACGTCCAGACATCTCGATAATCGTAATGAAGTCATTCAATCCAAAGCAATCCAAATCCAACTATACACCTAGCACACAGTGTTTGATCAAGTTATATGCTGGTTACCTTGGTTAATCAACAGACGTGTAGTAAAACACACATAAATGTCAAGTTCGTTTTTGAATTGACTTGTCACTTTTTTAAGCACGAAGTTTAGCAAATACCGTATGGAACGCTTCAACCGTCTTCTCAATATGCGTTTCTGTATGCGCAGTCGATAGGAACATGCCTTCAAACTGTGATGGTGGAAGGAAGATACCTTCTTCCGCCATCAAGCGGTAGTAATCCGCGAACAATTCAAGGTCAGCTGTTTTTGCATTGTCGTAATTCGACACTTTTTCATTTGTGAAGAAAAAGCCAATCATCGAACCTGCACGGTTTACTGTGTGCGGGATATCAAACTTTTTAGCTGCTGCACGGAAACCGGCTTCTAGCTGATCACCAAGTTTGATGAAATGGTCATATGAAGCGGGCGTTAATTTTTTCAACGTTTCAATTCCTGCAGTCATTGCAAGTGGATTTCCTGATAAAGTTCCTGCCTGATAAATCATTCCTGCAGGAGCCATGTTTTCCATAATTTCACGTTTACCGCCATATGCGCCAACAGGAAGTCCACCGCCAATTACTTTTCCGAGACATGTAATGTCCGGAGTGACACCGTAATAACCTTGTGCGCAATTGTAACCCACGCGGAAGCCAGTCATTACTTCATCAAAAATAAGAAGCGTGCCGTTGTTCTCTGTCAACTCACGCAGTCCTTCAAGGAAACCTGGTTCAGGTGGGACAACACCCATATTACCTGCGACAGGCTCTACAATGATTGCTGCTAAATCGTCACCGAATTCTTGAATTGCGACTTTAATGCTCTCTAAGTCGTTATAAGGAACAGTGATTGTGTTTTTCGCAACCGATTCAGGCACACCCGGGCTATCTGGTAGACCAAGTGTTGCAACGCCAGAACCCGCTTTAATGAGCAACGAGTCTGCGTGACCGTGGTAACAGCCTTCGAATTTCAAAATCTTATTACGACCTGTGTAACCGCGTGCTAAACGCAGTGCACTCATCGTAGCCTCCGTACCGGATGACACCATACGAATCATTTCAATTGAAGGAACGCGTTCAATAACGAGTTGCGCAAGTTCATTTTCCGCTAATGTCGGCGCACCAAAGCTTGCTCCAGTTTCTGCAACGCGCTTAATGCCGTCAACTACGTCTGGATCAGAATGGCCGTGAATAAGAGGACCCCAAGATAGTACATAATCGATATACTCGTTGCCATCGATGTCTGTAATGATAGCGCCTTTTCCACATTGCATGAAAATCGGGTCCATATTGACAGATTTGAATGCACGAACAGGAGAGTTTACTCCACCTGGCATAAGATTTACCGCTTCTGCAAATGCTTGTTTCGACTTTTCATAATTTCTACCCAATTAGTTCTCCTCCAGCCAGCGTGCCGCATCTTTCGCATGGTACGTCATAATTAGATCTGCACCCGCACGCTTCATACTTGTCAACGTTTCAAGAACAATCGCTTTTTCATCAATCCAGCCATTTTGCGCTGCTGCTTTAACCATGGCATATTCGCCACTCACATTGTACGCGACTACTGGCAATGTAAAATTGTCTTTGACATCACGCATGATATCTAGATACGACAGCGCCGGTTTAACAATCAGGAAGTCAGCACCTTCCGCAACATCCGATTCTGCTTCACGCATTGCTTCTAGGCGGTTTGCTGGATCCATCTGATACGTCTTCCGATCGCCTGATTTAGGGGAAGATTCTGCTGCGTCACGAAAAGGTCCGTAATAAGCAGAGGCATATTTCACCGCATAGGACATGATCGGAATATCTTCAAAACCAGCCGCATCTAATCCCTGACGAATAGCTGCAACAAAACCGTCCATCATATTGGATGGTGCAATGATGTCTGCTCCCGCTTTCGCTTGACTTACCGCAGTACGCGCCAGTAGTTCTAGTGACGGGTCGTTTAGTACTTTGCCGCCTTCTAGAACGCCGCAATGCCCATGGTCTGTAAATTGGCACAGGCAAGTGTCTGCGATGACAATAAGTTCAGGATAACGTTCTTTCGCTAAACGAGTGGCTTTTTGGACAATCCCTTGATCAGAATAAGCTTCCGATCCCCTATCATCTTTCGTTGCAGGAAGACCAAATAAAATGATCGATGGAATTCCAAGTGACACGACTTCATCGAGTTCAATTGCAAAATGGTCGAGTGATTTCTGGAACACCCCTGGCATAGAAGCGATTGGATTATTGATGTCTTCCCCGTCTATGACAAAAATCGGGTAGATAAAGTCCTCTTTCCTCAAGACAGTTTCTCTTACCATAGATCGTAATGTATTTGATGTACGCAAACGTCTGTTGCGTCTGAATTGTAAAGTATCCACTATTACCCTTCCTTTCGACTCGCCAATTTCTCGACGAGATCCATAAGTGTATATGTATCAGGTCTAACATGAACGGTCGCACCAACTTCTAGCAACGCTTTTTCCGTCACATGTCCGATGGCCCCGATTGTAAAACCGTTCCAACCTGTCCGCGGGGCTACTTCTTCAGCAAAAATTTCAACTGCCGAGGGACTTGCGAATAATACGCTCAACCGTTGTTGTTGTTTCAATAAATTTACGAGCGAATCGATGGAGTCAGTTGCACGTTCCGTCTTATAAACTGTCCATTCATCCACTTCAAAAGGAAGTTCCTCTTTGATGGTGACGCCCGCAATAGATCCACGCAGAAAAAGAATGCGTCGGATATCCGTTTCAGCTGGATTAAATTCCTTTACGAATGTATCTGCACTAAACACGGTCGGGATGAAATCAACTGTAAAACCAATTTTTTCAAGTGCTTCTGCAGTCCGAGTGCCTACCGCTGCTATTTTTGCCGGAATTGATTCCGAAGCAACACCATGACGAATCAGTTTAGCACCAAACGCTGCAACCGCACTTTGACTTGTGAATATTAACCAATCATACATCGGACAAGCGGCCAAACGAAGTTCATCTGTCTGTTCCACTAACTCCTCCACTTGAATAAGTGGTAATGAAACAGGCGTCCCTCCGTAGCGCTTCACCAATTCAAAGACATCTTCAGATTTAGGTGTCCCTGTAAAGATAACTGTTTCAGCTAACAGCGGTTGACGATCATGCATCCATATCCGCCTTCACTTTCTCAATCACTTCTGAAGCCCCTTCAGCACGCAGTATTTTTGCAACCTCCATACCCGCTTCAACAGGGTCCGCACTCGAGAAAGTCTTTTTAAATACTTGTTTTGCATCAGGAGAAGCAATATAGCCCGTAAACTCAACTTCGCTACCGTTATATTGCGCAAATCCGGCAATCGGAACTTGGCATGAGCCATCCATTTCAGTTAGGAAAGTACGCTCTGCTTCAACTTCTATCCATGTTTTTTCATCCGTTAATTTCGCAAGTTCTGCAAGCAGCTCTTTATCGTCAAAACGGCATTCAATTGCCAATGCCCCTTGTCCTACAGCTGGAATACAATCTTCAACAGACATGTATTCAGTAGTTACATCCGCACTCCAGCCCATTCGTTTCATACCGGCAGCCGCAAGGAGAATCGCATCGTATTCACCGTCAACCATTTTCTTCAGACGTGTATCGATATTGCCGCGAATCCATTGAATGTCAAGATCCGGACGCAGAAGTAGTAATTGTGAACTGCGGCGTAAACTAGACGTCCCTACTATAGCTCCTACCGGTAAGTCCATGAATTTCACATGACCATTTGAAATGAATGCATCACGCGCATCTTCACGAGGAGGAATACAACCGATAACAAGCCCTTCAGGCAGAACAGCTGGCATGTCTTTCATGCTATGTACTGCAAAATCGATTTCCTTATCAAATAATGCCTGCTCAATCTCTTTTACGAAGAGCCCCTTACCGCCAACTTTCGACAACATTACATCTAGGATTTGATCGCCTTTCGTAACGATTTCTTTCACTTCGAATTCAAACGGAGCACCGGCAGCTTTCAACTGATCTATAAACCAGTTTGTTTGCGTCAATGCTAGTTTACTTCTTCTTGAACCTACGATAATTTTTCTCATATTAATTAATCCAACCTTTCTTAATCAACTATGCTAAAGCATAGTTGTGTCCAAATCCAGTAAAGTAGTTAGCCTAAGAACAGCGCATCCTTGCGACAACAAGGAGGAATGAAAATCAATTTCTCCTTGTTAAATGACCTGCATCACCCAGACCCGAGCTTGCTCGATAAATCCCCTCGAAAATTCTGTGGCATCCGTCTAATGCTTTAACTAGTACAACTGAGGTTTGAAACCGACCTGTATTTAGTTATAACCAGAAATGGAACTCAGATAATTTACTTCCAAGGAAAAAATTGATGATAACAAATAGGAATGCGAATACGTTAGCCCATGCAAAGTCATTTCCTGTTAGCTTGCCACTTCGCTTCAAGAATAATACAGATCCATAAATGGCAAGAAGGACAAATGAGCCGATAATCTTCATATCAAAAAATGACCATACATCAAGTGCAACAATTGCCCACTGCATGCCAAGGATTAGACTGACTAACAGAAATGGAATACCTGTATAAAGAGATGCTTTCATACCTATCTCTGTTTGATGAAGTGAAGGAAGCCTGTTAAATTGTTTCGACCATTTCTTTTTCTTCAAAACTTTATAGACAAGAAGATAAAGAATCGAAAAAACGAATGACATTGCAAATGCCGCATAGGATAAGATTGCAAATGTAATATGGATGAATAGCAGCTCCGACATAAGCGATTCCCCTATCGGTGACTGCTCAATTTGTACAGGTCCGAATGTATGTATCGTCATAAAGATGAACCCAATCACATTTAAGAAAAAGACGGTGTGACTGACTTTGTAAAACAGATGCAAGACAATTGATAAGGTAATCAAAAGCCAAGCATAAAAATAAATTCCCTCAAAAAGAGTTAGTATAGGGAACCTTTGCCATTCAATAATATACATTACAAGAAAGAATGTTTGTAGAAAGTAAACGATGGTTAGAATCCAAAAAGCGCTTCGATGTGCAAATGTATCCTTATTCAAGTAATCTATAAAATAAAAAACAAGACTTACTGCATAAAGCACGACCATCACTTCATGCAGCCTCGCCATTATCATATCAGCCATGATAACTTCTCTGCCTTTCCGAACTAATAGAGGCGTTTCCGCATCTATAGTGTATCACACTGATGCGGAAACGCCCCATTGACAACGTTCAATATGCCAAATCCGGTTGTGCCGTCGCATGTCTTTCTGCTCTGAGCTTTAACCGTTCTTTCGCTTGTTTTGCAAGCATTTCTTTCTCTTTCACAACGTCGTCATCGATGCCGAATATTTGTTGGAAGAGCTCCAGTTTTTCAACTGATTTTGAATCCATTGCTAGTTCTTTCGCTTGCAAAATGGGGTCTTTCAGTAATTGATTAACAATCGATTTTGTATGTTTGCTCAAGACTTTTTTCTCACGGTCTGTCAAATCAGGCATTTTATTTTCAATACTCGCCATCGTTTCCATTTGGATACGATGTGCTTTTTGACGAAGTGCCGAAATGACAGGAACCACTCCAAGTTGGGCAACCCACTCCTTGAACACGACTATCTCCTGTTCAATCATCAAGCCAATTTCTTCAGCAGCCCGTTTTCTTTCAGCAAGATTCGCTTCAACAATACCTTGTAAATCATCGATATCATACAGGAATACGTTCGGTAAATCCCCGATACGCGGATCCAAATCACGCGGCACTGCGATATCGACCATGAATATTGGTCTTCCCTTACGTAACCGCTCTACTAACTGCATAAGTTCGAAGTCAATAACGAAGTCGGTTGCACCTGTTGAGCTGATCAATACATCCGCTTCTAGCAGTGTACATTGCAGTTCTTGCATTGATTTCGCGATGCCACCGAATTTATCTGCAAGTGCTTCTGCTTTCGACAGTGTTCTGTTAACAACAGTCACTTTACTCGCACCACTTCCGTGCAAGTTCTTAACAGCAAGTTCACCCATTTCGCCCGCTCCGAGAATGGCCACATGTTTTTTATCCAATGTGCCAAAGATCTTTTTCCCGAGTTCTACAGCAGCATAGGAAACAGAGACAGCATTATCACCAATTGCAGTTTCAGTATGCGCTTTTTTCGCGAGTGTTACGGCTTGTTTAAATAACTCATTGAAAAACGTACCTGTCGTACCAATCGTTTGGCCTTCAAGGAAACTGTCCCGCACTTGGCCTAAAATCTGCGTCTCACCAAGAACCATGGAATCGATACCTGCTGATACGCGCATCAGATGCTCAATCGCACCATCATTTTCCATGATAATAAGATGCGATGAGAATGATTCCAAAGGTATATCGAACCATTCAGCTAAGAAGTTTTTCACATAATAACGGCCCGTGTGCAGCTGATCGACAACCGCGTAAATTTCAGTTCGATTACATGTCGATATAATAATATTTTCTAATATGCTTTTTTGCTGTTGCAATGTTTGCATCGCCTGCGGCAGTTCTGTCTCAATAAATGATAATTTCTCTCTTATTTCAACAGGTGCTGTCCGGTGATTGACACCGATTACGATTGTATGCATCAGGTGTTCACACCTCTCACGTTCTATTTCACGCTTCCTATTATACCATATAGCTATCACTTTTCTTACTGGGAATTGTGAACAACATATGACTACGAACGGTTAAACGCAACTATTTATAATGATTACAATCTAAGTCTAACAGCCTTCGAATTCACATGCAATTAATGTGCAATCCTAACTCGAATTTAGTGGAACTAGGGTATCCTTCACAACTATTATACGACAAATTAACTAAATTATACGACAGGATAAGAAAAAGATGAACAAATTATTAGTGCATACGATTGAATAACTAAACTGTATGCCAGCACACTATAAAAATCCGGAAAACGATGTATATCTCGTCTTCCGGATTTTTCAATTTTAAAGTTACATTCTGCTCTCAATTTCTTTCCATGCTTCGTCCATGCCAATTCCTTTTTCAGATGAAAAGACAATTAACGCATCATATGGCCGCATTGCAAGTGTTTCACGAACGACTTTTTTATGCTTTTCCCATTTCCCCTTAGGAATCTTGTCCGCTTTCGTCGCAATGATGATTGCAGGCATTTTATTATCTACTAGGAAATCGTACATTGCACAATCTTCAGCACTTGGAGCATGGCGTAAATCAACAATTTGAATGACAGCACGAAGTGGTTCCCGTTCAGTCATATATTGTTGAATGAATTTCCCCCATGTTTCACGAGAAGACTTTGATACTTTCGCATAACCGTATCCCGGTACATCAACGAAAAATACTTGCTCTTCGATTTTATAAAAGTTTAACGTTTGTGTCTTACCTGGCTTCGAAGAAGTTCGCGCAAGGCTTTTTCTACCTATCATCTTGTTTATGAAAGATGATTTACCGACGTTCGACCGGCCTGCTAATGCAAATTCCGGATACCCTTCTGTCGGATATTGGTCGGGTCGTACAGCACTCATTATCATTTCTACGTTATTGACTTTCATTCGGAAGTCTCCTCCAATGCAATTTCGAGGACCTCTTCTGCGTCAGAAACAAGTTTAAATGTCATTTCCTCCCGGACGCTTTCTGGAATATCTTCGATGTCGCGCTCATTTTCTTTTGGCAAGATAATTGTCGTCAAGCCAGCTCGATGGGCACTTAATGTTTTTTCTTTCAAGCCACCAATCGGTAAAACTCTACCGCGCAGTGTAATTTCACCGGTCATCCCGACTTCACGGCGTATTGGCCGTTTCGTCAATGCAGAGACCAGTGCTGTAGCAATCGTCACGCCGGCTGATGGACCATCTTTAGGAATTGCGCCTTCAGGAACGTGGATATGAATATCACACTTTTCATGGAAATCCGGATCAATACCGAACTCCACCGTTTTTGAACGTACGTAAGACAATGCAGTTTGTGCAGACTCTTTCATAACATCTCCAAGTTTACCGGTCAGGATAAGTTTACCTTTTCCTGGCGATAAAGAAACTTCAATCTGCAATGTATCTCCACCAACTTGTGTATAAGCAAGTCCTGTCGCTACGCCTATTTGGTTCACCGTCTCCGCCTGTCCATACCTGTATTTCTTTTTACCAATGAGAGATTCAAGTGTTTTAGGACTAACTGAGATACTTTTCTTCTCACCCGTGACAATCAGTTTCGCAGCTTTACGGCAAATACCTGCAATTTGTCGTTCTAGGCCACGTACACCCGCTTCGCGCGTATAATACCTTACAATGTCCTGAATCGCAGGATCATTGATACGCACTTGCGACTTCGTGAGTCCGTGCTCTTTCAACTGTTTCGGTATCAAGTGATTTTTCGCGATAGAGCGCTTCTCAATTTCCGTGTAACCGGCAATTGAGATGATTTCCATGCGGTCACGAAGCGGTCCTGGAACGGCACTTAAATCATTGGCAGTCGCAATGAACAAGACATCCGATAGGTTATAAGGTTCTTCGATGTAATGATCACTGAATTTATCGTTTTGTTCTGGGTCAAGCACCTCAAGCATTGCGGACGATGGATCCCCCCGGAAGTCATTCGACATCTTATCGATTTCATCCAGTAGGAACACCGGGTTAATCTTACCAGCTTTTTTCATCGCCTGTATAATTCGACCTGGCATAGCACCGACATAAGTCCGTCTGTGACCGCGAATCTCCGACTCATCGCGGACTCCACCAAGTGAGATTCTAACAAATTTCCTGCCAAGAGATTCTGCAATAGATCTAGCTAATGACGTTTTTCCGACACCGGGTGGACCTTCCAGACAAAGAATTGGTCCCCGTAATGAGTTCGTTAACTGACGAACCGCCAAATATTCAAGAATACGTTCTTTAACTGCTTCTAATCCATCATGGTCGCGATTTAAGATTTCTTCTGAGCGACTAATATCGAGCTGATCT
This sequence comes from Sporosarcina sp. E16_8, assembly GCF_017347095.1. Taxonomy (GTDB): domain Bacteria; phylum Bacillota; class Bacilli; order Bacillales_A; family Planococcaceae; genus Sporosarcina. The sequence continues at coordinate 123,884 of NZ_JADPRZ010000006.1, forward strand.
TTTGACGCATCGGACCATGGTAACGTTACGAGCCACTCGATATAATTGCGGATGATTCCACTTTCAGCTGCAGCAGACGGTAGTTTTTCATATCTGTCGAGTTCACGCAACGCGGCTTCCCTAACGCCTTCCGGCATACCGGAACTCTCAATCTGCTCAGTCAAGTCTATAACTTCCAGACCTTTACCGTCTTTATCACCCAGTTCAGTCTGAATTGCCTTCATCTGCTCACGCAAATAAAACTCTTTTTGCGTTCGCTCCATTGCTTCCCTAACACGTTCATTAATTTTCTTTTCAAGCTTCAGGACTTCTTGTTCATTATAAAGTCTACTCATAAGCCATTCAAGGCGTTCATTGACACTTTTTATTTCAAGTACTTCTTGCTTTGCAACCAATTTGAGCGGTAAATGAGAAGCGACCGTATCTGCCAGTCTACCAGGCTCTATAATTGAAGCGACAGAGTCATATGTTTCTTCTGTCACTTTTTTCGAGATTTTCGAGTACTTTTTGAAGTATGTAAGTAGCGTTCTCATTAGCGCTTCAGATTCTGCATCAATTTCCTCATCATCTGGATAACCAATTACTTTAACCACAGGATAAAGATCTGCTTCCTCATAATCAGACCATTCTGCACGTTCAATTCCTTCAATAAGTATGCGATACGTCCCGTTTGGTAATTGCGTCATCGATTTAACAAACGCCAATGTCCCTACTTTATACAGATCCTCCGGTTCCGGATTTTCTATACTTATATCTTTCTGTGTAGCGAGAAAAATAAGGTTATCTTGTGCGATTGCGTGTTCAATGGCAAATACGGAGCGCTCTCTTCCAACATCAATATGTAAAACCATCGTAGGGTATACGAGCAGCCCACGAAGCGGCAACAATGGTATATTGTTCAATTCATTAGTTGACATGCGGAAGTCACCTCCATTAATTATGTATATCCAACTTTTGGTTTATTAAAACGTTGAAAAAAAGCTGACATCCGAAGAGCGCATTTTCACACGCATCATCGGAGTCAGCTTCATCCTTCAGGCGTTACGCCGAGTCTTTCTCATTATCCAGATGAACTCGGGTACCGTCCGCTGTTAAAAGAATTGGATTTGATTGCCCCAAGACGGAGTCTTTTGTAATGATACACTCAGTCACTTCTTCAAGTGAAGGCAGTTCATACATTACGTCGAGCATGATATTCTCTATGATTGAACGCAGACCACGAGCACCTGTTTTTCGTGTAATTGCCTCTTTTGCAATTTCAAGCAAGGCATCATCTTCGAATCGCAGTGCAACATTGTCAAGTCCAAACATTTTTTGGTATTGTTTCACAATTGCATTTTTCGGCAGCGTCAAAATCTGATACAGTGTATCTTCGCTCAACTGTTCCAAACTCGCAAGAACAGGTAAACGACCTACGAATTCTGGTATCAAACCAAAACGTTGAAGATCTTCCGGAATCAGTTTAGCAAGGTAAGACTCCTCTTCAATAACCAAGTTCGGCTCAGCACCGAAACCAATTACTTTTTGTCCAATACGGCGCTTAATGATCTCTTCGATGCCGTCAAATGCTCCCCCAACAATAAAGAGGATATTCGTCGTATCAATTTGGATAAATTCTTGATGTGGATGTTTACGACCGCCTTGTGGTGGTACGCTCGCAACTGTCCCTTCAAGAATTTTAAGAAGTGCCTGTTGGACACCTTCCCCTGACACGTCACGTGTAATGGACGCATTTTCGGATTTACGCGCAACTTTATCGATTTCATCAATATAGATGATCCCTTTTTCCGCACGATCCACATCGTAATCTGCAGCCTGAATCAGTTTCAATAGAATATTTTCTACGTCTTCTCCAACATATCCCGCTTCCGTCAAAGATGTAGCATCCGCAATTGCGAAGGGTACGTCGAGGATTCTAGCAAGTGTTTGAGCAAGTAATGTTTTACCGCTTCCTGTTGGTCCGATTAAGACAATATTGGATTTCGATAGCTCGACATCATCAATCTTACTGTTCGAATTAACACGTTTATAGTGATTATAGACAGCGACTGAAAGTGATTTCTTTGCACGGTCCTGTCCGATAAGGTAATCATCGAGTATACTTTGAATTTCTTTCGGTTTGGGAACATCTTTAAGCTCGAAACCTTCTTCAAGTCCGACTTCCTCTTCGACGATTTCAGCACAAAGCTCAACACATTCATCACAAATATAGACGCCTTGACCAGCGACTAACTTACGAACCTGCTCCTGGGATTTCCCGCAAAAAGAACAGTTCAAGTTATCTTTTTCATCGTTAAATTTGAACATTATGCTCACCCCTATTCAAGTGACAATCTTACAAGATTCCCCGATTTTTATCAACTAATTAGAATTCTTCCCTATTCAAGAAGGTCAATCTATGTCTTTCTATGAAAAACAAGGTACGGTCTTCCGTACCTTGTCCTTATTTCACTTTATTATTCAGTAATCTTTGCGTTTTCAACCAGGAATTCAACTGTTTTATTGAAACGAAGGTCGTTTTCAAGAACCGAAGTTCCACCAAGTGTCGTTTTGATTTGCTCAACATCCATACCGAATTGTGCGGACATTTTTTCAAGTTCTGCATTCATGTCTGCTTCTTCAACTACGATGTTTTCAGCTTTACCAATCGCTTCAAGTACTAGTGAAACACGAACACGGTTTTGTGCATCTTCTTTCATTTGTGAACGTAGTGCTTCTTCATCTTGTCCAGAGAACTGGAAGTAAAGCTCAAGGTTCATACCTTGTGATTGAAGACGTTGTCCGAACTCTTCCATCATACGTTCGATTTCAGAATTAATCATTACTTCCGGAATTTCGACTTCCATATTTTTCGCAGCCGCTTCGACAAGATCGTCACGAAGTGCTACTTCAGATGCCGATTTTTTCTCTTCCAAAGTAGCTTCTTTCAGCTTCGTACGCAATGCTTCAAGACTTTCCACTTCTTCATCAATTTCTTTTGCAAGTTCGTCATCTAGTGCAGGAATTTCTTTTGACTTAATTTCATGAAGTTTCACTTTAAAAATTGCTGCTTTTCCAGCAAGTTCAGCTGCATGATATTCTTCTGGGAAATTCACTTCTACGTCTTTATCTTCGCCATTTTTCATGCCGATCAATTGCTCTTCGAATCCAGGAATAAATGAACCTGAACCGATTTCAAGGTCGTACCCCTCAGATTTCCCGCCATCGAAAAGTTCTCCATCAACAGAACCTTCGAAATCGATTTTCACTGTGTCGCCATTTTCAACTGCGCCATCTTCTTTAATAGCTAATTCAGCGAATTTTTGTTGACGCTCTTTAAGTTGCTCTTCGATTTCTTCGTCAGTGACTGTTGTTTCCTGACGTGTTACTTCAAGGCCTTTATAATCGCCAAGTTTAACTTCCGGTTTCAATGTAACAACCGCTTTGAAAATAAGTTCTTTTCCTTTTTCCATTTGTTCGATGTCGATTTCAGGGCGATCGATTGGTTCAACGCCTGCTTCGTCAAGAGCATTTGAATATGCGTCTGGAAGGATGAAATCAAGTGCTTCATTGTAAAGTGATTCTACACCATACATTTTTTCAAACATTTGACGTGGCATTTTCCCTTTACGGAATCCTGGTGCCTGTATTGTTTTCACAACTTTCTTGAATGCTTTATCAAGACCCGCCGTTACTACTTCTGCGGGTACTTCTACTGTTAGAATCCCTGTGTTTCCTTCTTGTTTTTCCCATTTAACTGTCATTATTAAATACCTCCGAATCGTTTTGGCCAATATCTTTTGTTACGTATATACTGCATTGACAACCATTTCAGTATATCATAGTCTCTTCATCTTTCAACAGATTTCGCACTTTGCTAAAGGTCCGAATCGTTGTCAATCTGTTGAATAAGTAAGTTCAGTGCTGTCTCGGGGAACTGCTCACCGGAAAACAGACTTTCTATGTAGTTTACATAGGCTGTTGCGACTTCTTCTGCTTGATGTGTCCCCCAGCCGAAAGGGAATGCAGTAATTGCAAATTTCTCGATGAGACCTTGCGCCATTTCTAATCTAGATGGATCTTGTAGTAACCGACGATCCACTTCTTCAAGGACTAGTTTCGTTAATTCATCTTGCCCAGGTAACGTCATAGCTGTTGGAACAACACGCTTCTCCCAGCCAAATTTCCGCACTGTAAGTTCATCAGAGTGCCCCGTTTGCTGCAGGAGCGTCAATGCGAACGTAATGGCTAACGGTGCTACATCGTCCCGCACTACGATTTTCTCAAGTAAAGGGACTAAGTCAGTTAGGTCACTACCTTCAAGCGAAGCCAGTGCATACTGTTGTGCTAATGCATCCATCTTCATGAATTCGTCCAGTGTGAATAATTCCATTCGATAGCTGGGCTCGTCCTGTGCATAGCGCTCAGACAACCGACCATTCAATTCCCGCAGATAATTGAATTTGTTCAGCATATCAGGTGGAACGATTCCTTCATCAATTAGCGCATCAATTGTCATTTCAACTTCATCGTACTCCTGCAGTTGAATGCTAATTGTCAAATACAGCTCCATTGCATCGACGTAATCGGCGGTTCCGCTATGAAGGAGCCTCGCTGCAATTTCTTTTGCACGTTGAAAGTCTTTTGTTTCGTAAAGGGCAACAGCGTATGGTCCTAGAAATTCCGGATTGTCAGGTTCATATACAATCGCCTGATCAAATGCTTCCACCGCTAATTCATAGTTCTCCTGTTCAACGGCTACATGGCCATTTTCAACAAGCTTTTCAAATGTTCCTGGAAAGACGATAACATTTTCTTTTTTCCTGAGTCTTCCGTATTTCTTTCTCAATACGCGCACCTTCTCTCATCATTTCCCACTATATCACAGCGATTTCTGTTTTAACATTGATAGTTGGTCGATTAGGAAAAAAAGTCGATGGACTGTCCCGAAAAAAAGTAAAGCGTCACCCGACCGAAACTTGGGTGACGCTTTCACAAGGATTTGAAAGACCTATATATACTGTGTCGAATCAATGATTCCATTGAATATCGCTTCGGCGCTTAGGAGATGCCTCTCGCCATAATCCAACTGGCTTTGCCACCAGTCTTAGGGCTTTGGCTACCCCTGTAAGGTGCCCACACTGGGTTCAAGTAAGCACTCCAATGCCAGTTACTAACACTAGATTCAATATACCGTACTGTAATTCATTAAACTGACGTGATTATTGACCGATACCTTCTGATTTTATTACTTCATCCACTTTAGCCATTAGTGCTTCTTCATCTTCACCGTCAGCGATGATTTTAATATCGGCACCAGCTGAAATCCCCAGTGACATAACACCCATAATCGATTTCAAGTTCACTGTCTTTTCCATGTATGCTAGTTTTACATCTGACGTAAATGGTGTCACCGCTGAAACTAATACGGATGATGGACGTGCGTGTAGTCCTTCGTTGCTAGTAACTTTGTAATTTTTCTCAATCATTTTAAACTCTCCCTTTTGATTAATTAGTCTATTAAAACTTAATTCGCTTGCCATAAGTAGCAATCATTTGCTCATTATGTGCAGAGCTCCCATCCAAATTTGCACTTTTAAATATTGGTGGTTCTATACCACTCTCAATCATCATACCAATCACACGACTGAATGTCGCATGAAGAAGCATATTCCCAATTACACCAGAAGCAGGAGCATAAGGCATTCCCTCCGAAATTAGAAGCCCATCCCCTACCGGTATATGCGTATTCAAAACAGCTTCCGCAACATCTTCAAGTCTATTTCCTGAATGGTGTTTGGACGGCTGTTCATACGCATTGTAGTAAAGAGACTGGAGGGAAACCACATAAGCCCCAGACTCTTTTGCAATGTTCGCTACATCAATTGGTACCACATTTCGTCCGGAAGTTGAAATGATAATGATTACATCTTCAGGACGAATGTCTAGCTGACCCGCAAATGTTTGAGTGAATTCGGGGTCTTTTTCATTCGTAGATGCTTGGGTGGCCCCATTATGAAGCATCAGTGACTCGACAATAATAGGTCGTACAGGTACTAAACCGCCCGCACGAAAAAATGGTTCTTCTGCGATTAAGTGAGAATGTCCTGAACCGAATAACTGAACAATACCACCAAGCGAAAGACGTTTCGTCATCTCTGCCGCAATTTCTTCAACAGATTGCTGTTCTTCACAAATAACTTTTTTCATCAACGATTCGATTTCCTTGAAATATTCATTCATACTATCATCTCCGAATCTCACTGATAAATTTATAACGATCTGCCCGATATGTACTTCGAACAATTTCAATCGGAACATCGTTCGTTAAATAACTGATTCGTTCTATCAGCAACACTGCTGAAGGCATAGTAATTTGTAGAAACCCTGCATCTTCCTTTTTCACTAACACAGCTTCCATGCGTTGCGAGGCATGGCTAATTATCAGTCGTTTCTCCTTTTCAATAAACGAATAAAGTGATCCTTCTATGTTATCCAATTCAAGGTCCGGGACCAGCTTGACAGGAAGATACGACCTTTCAATCGCCATCGGTTTGTCGTCCGCATACCTAATTCGCTTAACGATGAATACTTCTTCATCCTTAGCCAACTGTAACTCATGCGCAATATCCATTTCAGGTATCATTCTTTCAAATCTAACAAGTATGTTACTAGGTTTCATCCCACGCGACAGCATATCTTCTGTAAAGCTTGTAAGGCCACTAAGGGGCTGTTCAATCTTGGGCGTCGCCACATAGGTTCCGCGTCCCTTTTCACGATAAAGGAGCCCTTCATTTACTAGATTCGTGATGGATTGGCGGACAGTCATGCGACTCACGCCAAACGTATCCGTCAATTCACGTTCAGAAGGGATTGCCACACCAATTACAAAATCCCCCTGCAGAATTTGATTTTTCAAATAGCTCTCGATTTGAACATACATGGGTACCGGTGACTGTTTATCTAGCATAGTGCTCACTTCCCTAATGAATTTACCAGTTCATATGCATCCCGATCAACAATAAGTACAACATTATCATGATTCCATAAAATGGATGCCGGAAAACTTTCATTCACATCTTTACTTAATAATATTTTCACAGCTTCTGCTTTATTTTTTCCGGATGCCATTATAATAATTTTCTTGCTTTTCAATATCGATTTGATGCCCATTGTAATCGCGTGTGTTGGAACATCATCAATCGAAGGAAAGAAGCGTGCGTTGCTTTCTCGGGTAGATGCAACAAGTTCCACGACATGTGTCAGGCTGTTTGAATCTGTTCCTGGTTCATTAAATCCGATATGCCCATTTTTTCCTATGCCCAATAGTTGCAGATCAATCGGTCCTACGCTATCAATCACTTGTTCATAACGCAGACATTCTTCTTCTGCCGAATCAGATGCCCCATCTGGAATATACGTATTTTCAGTTGAAATATCAATCTTATCAAATAAGTTAACAGACATAAATGCCCGGTAACTTTCCGGATGCTCTTTCTCTAGACCAAGGTATTCATCGAGATTAATAGTGCACACATTATTATACGATATTCCACGTGACGTAACGCCTTCAACTAATCGTTCATAGAGCCCTAGTGGCGTAGATCCTGTTGCAAGTCCAAGGACCGAGTAATCATTTTCAAGAATTTGTGCTTCTACCAATTGTGTAGCCTTTTCACTTACTTCATCATAATTATCACATACGATTACTTTCATACGATTACCTCCTTAGTATAAGCAATGTTTCCCCTACAAATAGTCATCTGGACATTCCAGTCCTCATCGATGATTGTAAGATCTGCATCTTTACCAGGCTCAATTCTGCCTTTATTAGAAAGACCGAGTTGCTCGGCGGCATTTGTTGAAGTCATTGCAACAAGTTCAGCCAGTGTGCAATTTGTAATCGACTTCATATTTTTCGCTGCATTTTCCATCGTTAAGATACTTCCCGCAAGCGTGCCATCAGGCAGCCGTGCGTCCTTATTCGTTACCTCTACATCCTGCCCACCTAAATCATACGTCCCAGGAGGGAGTCCTTTTGCACGCATTGCATCCGTAATAAGAATGATTCGATTTGAACCCTTTTGACGATAAGCAAGTTCTACCGATTTTGGATGGCAGTGAATTTGATCCACGATAATTTCAACCGTCAAAGGATCCTCCACTAAAGATGCACCAACAACCCCCGGTTCCCGATGATGAAAAGGGCTCATTTGGTTGTATAAATGAGTCACATGAGTAGCGCCCACTTCAACCGCATTTCGAACGATATCCGAGGTTGCATCTGTATGCCCAATAGACGCAATCACACCACTCGCTGTTACATCTTCAATGAATGCAAGACCGTTTTCCACCTCTGGAGCAACAGTTACAATTTTAATGCGGTTACCACTTAACTCTTGCCATTGTTCGAAATGGATAAAAGACGGCGTTGTAATATGTTCAATCGGTTGTGCACCCGCCCTTACAGCTGAAATAAAAGGCCCTTCCAAATGAACGCCTACCATTTCAGCTTGCCTTTCATCCGCATTAAATAAACTTGCATTATGTAACGCCTTAGCTATCGCTTCGTCCGACTGTGTCATTGTTGTTGCTAAAAAACTTGTAGTCCCTTCACGGGGAAGCGCGCTCGCCAAACCATTTAATGCTTCCGGCGTCGCATCCATTACATCAAAACCCGAAGAACCATGAATGTGAACGTCAATAAATCCAGGCACAACAATCCAATCCTTACCCATTGCATCGATTCGGATGTCTGCAACTTTATTTATAGCAGCAGCTACTTCTATAATTTCGCCATTTTCTATATAAATGTCGCCAGATATACTGTCTTTTTTTGGATCGACAATTGTAATATTTGAAATCAACAATGTCTTCATCAAATTCGTCACTCCTTTTGAGTATCCTACTATATATTAAAATAAATAGTCCATTCAAATCCGCGGTGGCGCTCGGGGATACCTCCCGCTCGTTTTGCACAGGCGTTCATGCGTTTAACATATACAGTATTCTTAATTTTCACTATACACTTAGTTGGTATAGTTGTCTATACCAGTTTGGAAATTTGATAAAATCAATTGTATGCGCTCATTGGACAGATTAATCCGAAAGGAATTGTTTTTCCTATGACGAAAAAGTAGTGCAAACCAATCGCTTTGGTCCGCACTACTACTCGTATATTTATGATTATGTTCCTTACAAACTGCTCATACGGGCATACCTCAATTATTCCATTTTCTATGATAATAATAAATCGTCACCAGCACAATGAATTCCGATGTCGGTATTGCGAGCCAGACGCCCGTTAATCCAAATAGCCGTGGCATAATGGCAAGCAAAATCAGCAAAATGACAATTTCCCTTGCTGCGGTAATCCACGTTGCCATACGGATCTGTCCGATGGATTGATAATACGTCATCATGACAAAATTTGTACCCATGAAAAGATACCCGATAAAGAATAATTTAATACCCGGAATAGCAAGCGCCATCACTTCCTCTGGGAAATCGCCGAACATACTTGCAATTGGAGCAGCTGCAAATTGACCGACGAGTAGGAAGAAGATGCCCGCCCCGAACGCTGTCCCAATCGCCATTCGAACAGTCTTTTTCATCTTGACTTCACTTCCAGCGCCGCGGTAATAGCTAATCAGCGGTTGAATCGCCGCCCCCATTCCTAAAAACAACAGCAGCATGACACTGTGAACATAATTCAATATCGTAAATGCAGACACACCGGCGGTTCCAGCGAGGTATTCAAACGTGATATTATGTGAGATTGTAAAGACCGAAAACCCGACTTCCGCAAGAAAACTTGGAAATCCAATTACTAATATTAGCAGGAAAAGCTTTCGGTTAAACTTAAAGCGCACGAAACGCAAATTACTTTTCTTTCTAAAAAAATGCGTGCTCAATATGACAAGTCCGACAAATGCTCCAATAACTGTTGCCGCAGCAGCACCCTCTACACCATAATCAAGTACGAATAAAAATACATAATTTAAGCCGATATTGACGACTGCCGTAGCAATAAGTGCAATCATTGACAAATTTGGTCCACCGTCATTTCGCACTAAAATACTGAATGTGTTTTCTACAGTGAAGATGAATCCAAACAGCAACATGACCTTCATATAGCCTGCAGTGTACTCAAACGTATCGGCATTCGCGCCTAACAAATACGCAAGTTCCGTCCTAAACAGAAAAGCAATAAGCCCAATCATTATTGTCAATATAAATATAGCAACAATGGCATGTGAAAAAATAACACGTGCCTCATCGGGCCGTTTAGCACCCATCTTTGCGGAATAGCGGGTCGCTGCACCGATTCCAATCCACAGTGACATCGCGACAAAAATTGTATAAACGGGCGCTGCAATACCTACCCCAGCAAGAGCGACTGGGCCTAAACGATTGCCAACCATAATTCCGTCAACCACAATATTGATAGCCATCAGTAGCATCCCAACCATCGATGGGATTAAATACCTCACAAATGATTTCCCTACAGACTCCGTATCTAAACGGTTTACTACTTGTTCCTTTTTCATTACCAATTCAATTCCTTATCTTATATCGTTTCATAAAACATGAAAACGATTTTAGTTTTTATAGTTTCTTCATTCAAAAAAATAGACTGGCAATTGAAATGCCAGTAAGCTCCCCTTTAATTTCCCTTCACCATACCTGTTAATAACACATCCACAATCGTCCCGTACGCTTCCGCAACAGAAATACTATGTTCTAAAAAAAACTGTCGATCGAGCGTTGCATTCGAAGCCTCTATAATCAGCTTCATTAGCAAATCGATATTCCGATCTACAATGACACCCGCTCGGATCCCTTCTTCAAGAAGCCCCTTTAGATCATCCCACTGATGCAGCTCACGATTCACTCGTTCCCACTGTTCAGGATAGGTCCGTTTTAATTGATTCAAAATCCGGAGATCGTAAAACTCATTGTATTTTGGCATGACGACAATCGCCTTACGTATTTTTTCTAGCAGTGTAAGTTCTGAATTATCAATGATACGTCGTGTTTGTTCATCGAACTCAACGAGCGTCATATCAATAATCGAATCAAGGATGTCTACCTTAGATGAGTAATTTTCATATAACGTCCGCTTGCTAATTCCAAGTCGCCTTGCTAAATCATCCATCGTGAACTTAATGCCATTATTTCGCGTTTCTTCAATAAATGCATTGATGATTCTTGTTTTCAAATTTCGACCTCCCCAAAAACTAAAAATCCGAATGTGGTTTTATTAGTTTCATTATACAACGACTGTACGATGAATGTCCACGGAGGTAGGAAGGTCAGGTTTTAAACGATAAAACCAAAAAGAATTATAACTTTTTCACCATTAACTTTTCATTATTACTATCCACTTCACCAGTGAACTGAAAGGAAAATTTCTGATACAAGTGAAGTGCTCCTTGGTTATCGGCAATGATGCTTAAATAGATTTCATTACAACTATACTCTTGTTCTAACCGTTGAATTAATGCGCTTAACATGATGCTTCCTAATCCAAGACCTTGATGTTTAGAATCGATTAAAAACCGATCCAACCACACTCGACCATTTTCTCCTTCATCGGGAAAAAATCCATACATTGCAAAACCAACTAAACTCTTATCCCAATAAAGCCCTACTGGGTTAAAGTTGCTGCATGCCTTTGCCTCATCTAAGCATTGTTGCGGCGTTTCAATAAAAGACTGTTGCTCTTCATTTATACGCAATTTTAAAATATCGTTTATATTGTCGTTCGAAACTTCTTTGATAATTACTGTCATCATTATTCCTTTCATATTTAAAGACTGTATAGTCGACACTTAACAAATAGAATGTTCTTCCAACACCGATTTGTCCGTAATACTGGCAAGATACAACACCTAGTTAGTTCCAAATAAGTAGTGCCGAATATATATACGACTTAAACAGCCGTCGCGTATCTTAATAGCTAGTACTCATTCTCAAAAAACTAAAAAACCACTTTTAGTTTTATAGGTTTTATTGTACACCATCTGCACGTTAAATGTCTATCGAATCAGATCGTAAATGATAATATGGCGAAAAACAGTAGTAAATAAATAAACGTCACGCCCGAGGAAAACCCCATGCGTGACGTTTAATTATCTCACAACATTGTTAGTAATGAACCACCGATAGCCCCTGTAATCACAATAATCCAAGGAGGAAGCTTCCAATAGGTAAGCATACTAAACAAAAGTGCAGCCAAAGCAAAATCAACAGGCGCTATAATTGAACTCGTCCAAATAGGGAAATAAAAGGCAGATATTAATATTCCAATGACCGCTGCATTCACACCCATGATTGCTCCTTTAACCTTCGGATTGCTTCTTAAACTATCCCAAAAAGGGAGTGCGCCGAGAATAAGCAGGAATGCAGGTAAAAACACTGCAAACGTAGCTACTAAACCACCTTGCCAGCCCTTCATTACCGTTCCTAAATAAGCTGCAAATGTAAATAAAGGACCTGGTACTGCTTGTGTTGCACCATAACCAGCTAAAAATGATTCTTCGCTTATCCATCCAGTTGGTACAAATTCCTGTTCTAATAAAGGTAAAACGACATGACCGCCACCAAAAACTAAAGCACCTGAGCGATAAAAACTATCGAACATAGCTACCCAGTAGGATCCAGTTACTTCCCTAATGACGGGTAGCAGAAAGAGTAAAACGAAAAATAGCAGTAAACAAATCACTGAAACACTCTTAGCAATTGGAAATTGAGAACTCTCTTCATCATTTCCTTCGTGGTGCTTGAACAGAATGAACCCCGCGAATGCAGCGATTAAAATGACACCTACTTGAGCAAAAGCTGTTTGCAAAAATAGAGTACCTATTAACGCGAAAAGGGCAATGGATTTCCTTGTTAAATCTGGTGTCAAATTTTTAGCCATTCCGATAATAGCATGCGCAACTACGGCCACTGCAACGATTTTCAAGCCATGTATCCATCCAGCGTTTCCGGCGTCGAACCCAGTGAGCAACAAGGCGAATAAAATAAGTGCAATAACTGAAGGCATTGTGAACCCTATAAAGGAAATAATCCCACCCAAAACGCCCGCCCGCATAACACCTATACCAATACCTACCTGACTACTAGCTGGACCGGGTAGGAACTGAGCCAATGCAACCAAATCTGCATAACTTTTTTCATCTATCCATTTTCTTCTTCGTACATATTCTTCATGAAAATACCCCAAATGAGCTGTTGGCCCGCCAAAAGAGGTCAATCCAAGTCGTATTGAAACTAAAAATATTTCTAAAAGTGATTTTAATCCTCTATTTGTTGATTTAACTTTTTTCATTGCAGACTCGATACAGATCCCCCCATAATTTCAAAGTTCAATATTAATTCCCGACTAGGTAAATGTACCACCTCGACTAAGATATTCAAGATGTAATCAAGAAACTTTACATCTACTTAACATATTTTCCACCTACATCCCGATGATTGGAACCACTTGCCAATAACCGCGAATATTCTTCATCGACTCTTGTATGAATAATACCTTGATGGAGATAAAACATGAGAACCGTTTCCATTACTAGCACCGAAATAAGAAAATAAGCAGCCAGCTTTATAGAGACCTTGTTCATCCGAGAACCAGCCCCTTTCCTATGTAAATAAGTATAGAGATTAAATATGAGGAAGATATGCAGATGACACTCAACTTCAAAAAAGGAAACATTTTTTTGATATTTCGTTTGTCTATATATTCGGCACTACTTATTTAGAATTAACTGGCGGTAACCTCATCCCTATAACGAACAAATCTAGCGAAGGAGCGACAAGTGTGAGCCGAAGCAATGAGACCGACAGTGATCTTCTGACGGGCTTATTGCGTGAGGCCATCACCATGCGACAAAGCGGTGTTGGAAGCACATTCTATTTTTTAAGTGCCGACGATATAGTGATAAGTATAGCAAAGACACTTTAGGCATCCCCTATTAAGGCGCCTACGCTCAGTTCATATAGGTATTCATTTGGCTAAAATATAGCGACAACAAATAAACGTCACGCCGGAGTAAAAACTCCATGCGCGACGTTTATCAGTTAATATGACATGAGTTTTATCTGAGAACTCACTTACCCCTTTTACTTCGGTGTTAGTTGATACACATCTTTTAATGAATGAAACCCATCGGAAATCACCGTATTATCTAGATTGTATTCATTTACAGCGATTGGCGTTAGCAACACAGAAGGAACTTCAATTTTCCCATTATTAACTTTCTGTTCAGCAGACACATTCTCCCCCTTTGCCATCGCAACCGCTAATTTCGCCATTTCTTGTGTGAGCATCTTGATTGGCTTATAGACTGTCATCGTTTGTGTTCCAGTAACAATTCGCTGTACTCCTGCCAAATCCGCATCCTGTCCCGCAACTGGCACTTGACCTGCAAGCCCTGCAGCAGCGAGTGCTTGAATGGCGCCACCTGCTGTTGCATCATTTGCAGCTATCACCGCATCGATCTGCTTGTTCGTTGTCCGAAGAGCTTCTTCCATATTGGCTTGCGCATTCACTGGAGTCCAATCCTCCGTCCACTGATCGTAGATAATCTTAATATCACCTCGTTCAATATATGGACGCAGTACAGTGAACACACCTTTTTTCAATAAATGTGCATTGTTATCGGTAATTGCACCACCAATAATGACGTAATTCCCCTTCGGTACGAGAGCAGTGATGGCTTTCGCCTGCATTTCACCCACTTGTTCATTATCAAAAGACACATACAAATCGAGATCCGCATTTTTGACGAGTCTGTCATAGGCAATTACTTGGATACCTGCAAGATGCGCCTTGTGCACAATCGCAGCTGTTGCCTCAGCATTATGTGGGACGATTACCAAGAGGTCAATTCCGCTTTGAATGAGCGCCTCCGCCTGTGAAATCTGAAGCGCATCATCTCCATTGGCGGCAACAATTTCAATTTCTGCTCCTAGTGCTTCGACCGCTTCCTTAAACAAATCACGGTCTCTCAACCATCGTTCTTCAAGTAATGTATCCATCGAAAACCCAATACGGATTGGGCTGTCGATTTTACTATGAGGTATCATTTCTTCGGACTTAACGGGTTCCAATGTCTGCTTTGGCGTAGCTATACAAGCAACTAGCAGCAAAGTCATCCCCAAAAACCATACGACTATAGCCTGTCGTTTCATCCACTTCACCCCTATCAGACTTCGACTTTTTTACTCAATAACGTTTTTCGGTACTCTTTCGGGGACACCCCACACATTTTCTTGAACACCTTGCTGAAATAATTCGGCTCATGATAACCGATCTCAAACGTAATTTCTTTTAGGCTTAGCTCTGGATCATTCAAAAGCTTCTTCGCTTTCTCAATTCGGCACTCCGTCAGAAAATCGATATAGTTAATGCCCAACTTCTCCTTGAACATCTTACTAATATAAATCGGGCTTAAATCAACCTTTTTCGCGAGAATATTCAGTGAAATATCTTTATGTGAATGCTCACTGATAAATTGTTTAATTTGATGTATCTTATCAGCCTCCACTCGTTCGTAATGCGCCTCGTAGATAGCATTCATTCTCTCGAGTAGCAGGAGCGTCTCCGTCCGTAATTGACGGTAGTCCTGTGCTTGAAACGAAAAAAACGGTGCATTCGCTTCCATTCCCATTTCATCCATCACTCGGTTCGCAATCCACAGCAACTCAAGCATTCGCTGTTGCGTGTAGATTAGTGAATTCCCCTCATTCTCATGCTGTTGGATTAAATCCAATATGCCAGAACGAATGGATACCCAGTCCCCTAAACGAATTTGGTCAAAAAAGTCTTTCTGCTGCCGCTTGATAACCTGATTATCTGTCTCTAAACTAAGAGCTGGAGCGTCTGCATAAAATCGACTCTTGACCGCTAGCGTTGTATCCATGGTCGCGATAAGCGCTTCTTGGTATGACTGACGAATCTCTTCTAATGGCTCGCAAACTTGGCCAATCCCTATAAACCAGCCTAAGCTCATTTGCTCTTTGGCTAACGATAAAATTGCTTTGGCTAATGTGGTTGCTTGCGAACGAAAGGACTTCTCTTGATCTCGAAACACAATGATAGGGAGTTGCCGTCCATATAACGCACCTACCCATGCATTTCCGGCTTGACGCACCTTTTCCTTGATCCGCACATAATAGTGTTCTGCTCCCTCTGGCAACAACACGACTACAACAAATTTTTCATGAGTAGAGCGAATATCTAGCATCTCAACGAGCATATCAATATGGACTTCATGGACATGGTCAAATAATAGCTGTGTCACGATATCTGTTTCCACTAATGTCAATGCCTTTTGCCACTTTTCATGCTGCACTTGGTTTGTAGCCTCTGCAATACGCTCCAGCCTGCATTCCTCTAATACTTTCCCCACCGTTGCAACAATCTCACTTGCTCTACTAGGTTTCAGTAAGTAATCCTTTACGCCGAGCTTGAGCGCTTGTCTCGCATAATCAAACATATCAAAAGCAGTCACCATAACATATTTGATAGCAGGATGCTCATCTTGAATCTTCTCTATGGCTTCAAGCCCTGTCATACCAGGCATCTTAATATCCATTAAGACCAAATCTGGTTGAATGGTATTTGCTAATTCTATAGCTACTTCCCCATTTCTCGCTTGATAAATGGTAAGTTCAGGGAACGCCTTTTGTAAGATTGCCTGCATCCCTTCTCGCTCAATCGGTTCATCATCAACGATAAGAAGCTTCATCATTTCCCTCTTCCCTTGCCATTGGAATTTGTATGACCACCTTTGTCCCACGACCTTCTCTACTATCAATCGTGACCGAATCTTCTATACCATAAAATAAATGCAATCTCTTCACCACATTTTGAAAGCCTATTCCTGTAGAATGTCCTTCGATTGGTACGATATGCCCCTTCAGCAGCTGCTCCATTTTCTCTCGGGACATCCCTTGTCCACTATCCTCGATTTCAATGATGACCCATGGACCATCCCTCTTGATCCTGAACCAAATGGTGCCTCCATCCTGCTCTGGCTCAATAGCATGGATTACCGCATTTTCAATAATGGGCTGAAGGGTAAGTCCCGGAATTTTCACATCTAAGCAAGATTTGTCGATGTCAGACTTAAATTGTAAACGGTCCGTAAAACGTGCCTTTTGGATTTCCATATACTGATTCAAAACAACCACTTCTTCAAACAACGTCACAGAGCGGTCAATCCGCTTCAAATTATAGCGTAACAAGCCTGCTACACTAACTATAAGGTCGCTCGTCTCCTCCGCACCATCTAAATACGCCTTTTTCGACAATGTGTTCAACGTGTTGAATAAAAAATGTGGATTTATCTGGTTCTGCAAGCTTCTAAATTGACTCTCCTTCAACAACAACTTACTTTGCTGAAGCTCATGCTCGAGCTGAGCCTTTTGTTGGATTTCTACTATTAAATCATTAATATTTATCCGCATCTCATCAAATGTCTGTGCTAAAAAGGCAATCTCATCATTGGATTCCACTTCAATCTGTTGATTAAAACGACCTTGAGACAATGCGTTAGCAGCTTTCGTAAGCTGATGAATCGGCCGCGTGATACTAAGTGAAAACCAGTAAGTAGCCAAAAGTAACACGACAGTAATCAAAAGCAATAGCCAGATTCCTAGCTTTTTCAACTCCTCAGACTGCTTGATAATACCTCGATAAAACCGGTTAGAGGTCTTCAACTCTCGGTCTAAAATCGTCAAGGTCATTTCAGATATGTACATAGAAATGCGATTTGCTTCATTAAATTCATTGGTCGACCCTTCTATTTCGTGCTTCTCTGAAAACATAACGGAGCGATTCACCGTCTCGATTAGGCTATCGATTAAATGAATATAATTAGTTACTGAAAATGCATTTTCCACGTTTCGCAGCTCTGTTACATCCTGTTGCACCGCTTCAATAACGACTATGCTTTTCTCTACCCGTTGCTTATGATTAGCTGTTGGCTCGAGCAAAAAGTTATTTAAATTGGTAATTATGTGTTGGCTAGCAGTTGTCACTTCATTCATCCGCAAATAGCGCTGTAAAATATCATTGGATTGTTCCTGGGTCTTCTGATTATAGTGTGTAAGCGCCAGCCAAATAATCCCCATGATCAGCAACACAACGGAAACGAGTATCCATATTTTTTTTTGAATCGTCATCATGGTTCTTCACCTTCCGCCTCAACCATGCGTGTTTCGGTGAGATAACCATTTGAATCAAGCGGGACGGTCTCTTCTGAAATCCACTGCATCAACCGCTTCACGCTTTCACTGCCCATCTCTTCTGGCTTTTGCTCCAAAATCCCATCGAGCTTGCCTTGCTCTAAAAGGGCAGTTGACCCAACCCCATCATCGAAGGTATAAATATAATACGGTTCTACTTGAGTGCGTCTTCCGATTTCTTGAATCATCGGCCCTGCATAATTTGCATTGATGGCTATAAATGCAGAAGCTTGCGGCATTTCATTCATCAACTGTTGTGTCGTCGCCATTACTTGTTCCTTTGCATCTCCCGTCCCTCTAATAATCATTTCAATGTCTGGGTACCTACTTAATACATCCTCAATACCAGCTAGACGTTCTTTTTGATAATACGCTTGCTCTTGATCACCAAGAATAATCACTTGTCCTGTCGTGCCCATTTCTTTTATCAATTGACGAGCAACCATTTCTCCTGCCCCAAACTGATCCGAACCAACATATGTTTTTCGCAAGCTCTCTTCCACCGGCACATCATTCGCGACGGTAATGACAGGAATCCCATAAAAAGCTGCCTTAACCTTTGTCAGTTCTTTAAATTCTTCGTTATCTAGACCTTGTACGATAATTCCATCCACCTTCGAATGAATCGCAACCTCCATTGTCTTCAAAAAATCATCTTGGTTGTTTCCATAGCTTCCCCACACTTCAAGCTGAACATTTTCTACGTGTGCCTGCTTCAATGCCCCTTGTCCGACCTTATTCCAAAATGGAGTATCAAGCTCTTGCGTAATGAGTACGAGTCGAATAGAGTCCGAGACAAAGGGAAGGTTAGCAGGGCTTTCACTAGTTGAACGTAGCGCCTTAGTTGCGGACGCAATAGTTAAATAGCTAAAAATCATAATGAGTACGATAAGTATAAACACAAATTTTTTCCTCATATTCCTTACCCTTCCCTAAAGCTTGTTTGTTTCTTTCATTTTATCACCTGTCAAGGAATTAACAATGACTTACAAAACGACATTAGACATCCTACAAATAGGATGTCTAATTATCCCGCTATTCTCTTTTAAGCTCTTTGCTTACGTGTCATGACGTCAAAGATTACTGCTCCAGCTAAAACACCACCCCGAATCATGTATTGATAGGAAATTCCTACACCAAGTAAGTTCATCCCACTCGATAATGAGGCCATCACGATGGCTCCGATAATAGCACCCGTTACTTTACCGACACCACCAGCAGAAGAAACCCCACCTACATATGCCGCTGCAATCGCATCAAGCTCAAAGAGAGTTCCAGCTGTGGTCGTTGCCGACTGTAGTCGAGATGTAAATAGAATTCCAGATAACGCCGCGAGCATCCCCATGGAACCGAAGACGATATATGTAATCTTTTGTACATTGATACCACTTAAATGCGCGGCCTCCGGATTACTACCTACTGCATAAATGTGACGACCGAGTACTGTTTTAGTCGTTAAGAAGTGATAAATTAGGACAACAATTATTATAATGATAACCGTCCAAGAAAACCCGTTATAACCTGCTAAAATCCAAGTAATATAAGCAATAATCGCTGATATTAAAACAAGTTTTATGCTAAAGATCCCTTTAGACATTACATCAAAGCCATACGTCAGCTTATTGCGACGATTGGAGATTTCATTGTAAATATAAAATAGAACTCCGACAAATCCTACTAATAACGTCAGTAGATGCAAGCCATTAATTTGCATAATCGATGGAATAAATCCATTCCCGATTGCGTTGAATTGTTCATCCCTAACAATAATCGTTCCCGTTTTTTCTGTGACCTGAAGGAGCGCACCGCGGAAAATCAACATCCCTGCTAGCGTAGCAACAAATGATGGAATTCCAATTTTAGCAACCAATACCCCATTAAATAATCCAATGATGGCACCTAATAGTAAAATTACCGGAATAGTGATCCATACTGAAATGCCCATTTGCGTCAAGAAAATAGCTGTAATTGCACCTAAAAATCCTGCTAAAAAGCCAACCGATAAGTCAATATGGCGAATAACGATGACAAGAGTCATCCCTACTGCCAGAACCGCAATATAACCAGCTGAATCCAATAAGTTACTTATGTTTCGTGAAGACATAAACAAACCGTTCGTCATAATCGTAAATGTTAACAAAATAACGATTAACGCAATATACATCCCGTAATCTCGAATATTGGCTTTGACGAGCGCTTTAGTTTCTTTATAAAATTCCATCGTTATCCCCCCTATTGCGTCGCAAGTTCCATGATCGTTTCTTGTGTCGCTTCCTTCCTGGCCAATTCTCCTTTGATGGCGCCATTCGCCATAACATAGATGCGGTCACTCATTCCTAGTACCTCACCAAGCTCTGAGGAAATCATAATAATACTCATACCTTCGTCAATCAACTGATTCATAATCGTATAAATTTCAAATTTCGCCCCAACATCAATTCCTCTGGTTGGTTCATCTAAAATCAAAATCTTAGGTCCAGTAAACAACCATTTTCCGAGCGATACTTTTTGCTGATTTCCGCCACTTAATTTGCCAACTATTTGCTCTAGTGAACTCGCTTTAATATACAACGAGTCTTTGTACACTTTACCAACCTTCACTTCTTCATTTAAATTGAGAATCCCCTTCTTCGAAATCCCTTTCAGATGTGCGGCCGAGACATTGCTCTTAATATCCTGTAATAAAAATAAGCCGTCTCCTTTTCGATCCTCCGTCACATACGCAATACCGGCCTTAATCGCATCACTTGTATGCTTCAGCACTTTTGGTTCCCCTTGAATTTCCAGATTCCCTTGCAGTTTATAGTTTTTCGGATTCCCAAAAATGCTAAGGGCAAGTTCTGTACGACCGGACCCCATCAGACCGGCGATCCCAATAATTTCGCCTTTTTTAACGTGAAGATCGATGTTTTTCACAACATTTCTTCCTAGTTGCGTGTCATATGCCGACCAATTAGTCAATTTAAGGACCGTATCTCCGATTTTTTTATCTGGATGTTTCGGATAAATGTCCTCAATTTCACGTCCCACCATGTTTTTGATGATGACATTTTCCGCTACTTCCCCTTCACTTGCATCTAGCGTACAAATCGTCTTTCCGTCCCGTAAGACCGTTACTTTATCAGCTATCTCGATAACTTCTTTCAGTTTATGTGAGATCATAATGCAGCTAATTCCTTGGCTTTTTAGTTCCTTTAGAAGTTTTAATAGATTTTCACTGTCATCTTCATTTAACGCTGCTGTCGGCTCGTCTAAAATTAGCAAATTGACATCTTTACTTAATGCTTTGGCAATTTCAACGAGCTGTTGTTTTCCTACACTTAATTCCCTGATCAGTGTTTCCGGTGTCACTTTCAACTTTACTTTTTTCAGTATTTGCGTAGCTTGAACAATTGTTTGATTCCAATCAACGAAAGGACCCTTCTTCACTTCGTTGCCCGCAAATATATTTTCATAGACGGCTAAATCCGGAAAAAGTGCCAACTCTTGATAAATGATGCCAATACCAGCCTTCACACTATCGCTAATCTCTTTGAACTGTTGAACTTGATCTTCAAAAACGATATCTCCATCGTATGTGCCATATGGATAGACTCCACTCAATACCTTCATCAGCGTCGATTTTCCTGCACCATTCTCACCGACCAAACAATGAATCTCTCCTTTTCTCACCTTGAAATTCACGTTCGATAGGGCCTTGACTCCCGGAAACTCTTTAGATATGTCATTCATTTCTAAAATATAGTCACTCATTCCATTGCCTCCCTAACCCAAACAAAATAGAAATGGAGAAGTAGTGATAGATTACGCTATCACTACTTTTCCTTTTCCAATGTGACACTTTTACTTTAAGCCTGTGAATTCACTTGCCTCGTAGTATTCCGAATCAATTAGCTCGGATTTAACGTTGTCTTTATTCACCACGATGACGTTCGTTTGTTTCGCTTTAACCTCAATTGATCCATTATCATAAGAACCTGTTGTTTCTGGTGTATTGCCATCTAAGATTTCAACTGCCATTCCCATCGCATCTTTTACTAATGCACGAACGTCTTTAAACACCGTCATCGATTGTTTTTCGTCGATGATGTATTGGATAGATGCTTTCTCTGCATCTTGTCCTGTCACAAAGTAGTTTGAAATTGCACTGTCAGAGGCAAATACGTCTGCAATTGACCGAGCTGTTCCATCATTCGGAGCTAGAACTGCAACATCACCCTTTAGGTCGTCGCCCGCAGCTGTTAAATGTGTTTGCGCTTTGTTTTTCGCTTCGTTAGCATCCCAGTTCGTTGTAATTTGACCAATAATTTTTCCTAATTGGTCGCGCGAAAGATCCGATGAATCTTTTAATGCCTCTGCCTCACTTGAGTTGGCAACTTTAAAGGTACCATCTGCAATTTTCGGTTGAAGCACTTTCCAAGCTCCTTCGAAGAATAAGAATGCGTTGTTATCTGAAGCTGCCCCTGCATATAGGTAAAGCGGAACGTCAGACCCCTGTGCATTGTCTACTAAATACTGTGCTTGTGCAGCACCTACTGCTAAACTATCGAATGTTACATAATAATCCACTGCATCTGTATCTGTAATTAAACGGTCATATGCAATAACAGTTACGCCCTCTTTTTTAGCCGCTTCGACCGCAGATGCAGCAGCTGCACCATCATGAGGAGTAATAATTAATACCTTGATGCCTTTATTTAATAATGCCTCTACGTTTTCTTTCTCTTTCGCTGAAGACCCTTGACTAAATAGAATTTCCGTCGAATAATCTGAATCTGCTAATGCATCTTTAAAACGTTGCTCATCCTGTACCCATCGAGGTTCATCCTTCGTCGGCAACACTATTCCTACATCAACCGAACTACCTCCATCATTGTTACATCCAGCAGCTACGAGTACGAACACCAACAAAATCCCTAAAAATGTTAACCCCTTGAATTTCTTAATCATTTTTTTACCCCTCTCTTTTTGAATAAAAACGATTTACTACTTAATCATAAACTCTGAAAATTCAATATGAAAGCGCTAACAATAGCAATTTATTAACATTTACTATACTTTTTCAGCTTTCCGAGAAGAGTGGTGATTTTCGGCAAGGAAAAGGAATCGATTCGGTTGCGCAGATTGTTGTTAGCTTGCGACAAGTACTAGTTTTTCGGTAGAAGTGGAAGAGCCATAAAAAATAGCCAAACAAAAATCTCCCACCAATTCGCAAATTGATGAGAGATTTTTGTTCGTTGCATTTTCTTTTTCGAATTAAATTAAGGTATCTGTATCAGAAACAAAGGCACCTTGATTCAAGTCAATCAAAACATCTTAGTCGTCCAATTTTCGCCATTCCAAACATCTGTTACAAACCCTTCATAAAAATCAGGTTCATGCGAAATTAGCAGCACACTGCCTTTGTATTCCTTTAAGGCACGTTTCAATTCCTCTTTCGAGTCTCTATCAAGGTGATTTGTCGGTTCATCAAGGACGAGCAAATTCGTTTCACTGTTGATTAATTTACAAAGACGTACTTTCGCCTTTTCTCCACCACTTAGCACTTTCACCTTACTCTCAATATGTTTGGTCGTTAATCCACATCGTGCAAGGGCCGCACGTACTTCGTATTGTGTAAATTGCGGGAAAGCTTCCCATACTTCTTCAAGACAAGTATTGTTGTTTTCCGACTTGGCTTCCTGTTCGAAGTACCCGATTTCCAGATGGTCACCACGAGTAACAGAACCGGCAAGTGCAGGAATTTCTCCGAGAAGACTTTTTAAAAGAGTCGTCTTTCCAATACCATTTGCACCTGACAAAGCGATTTTCTGCCCGCGTTCCATCGTTAGATCCAAGGCCTCTGACAACGGTTCTTCATAGCCAATCACGAGTTCCTTTGTTTCGAACAGATATTTCCCAGGCGTCCGTGCCTGTTTAAATGAGAATTGCGGCTTCGGTTTTTCGGCATCTAATTCGATGACATCCATCTTGTCTAGTTTCTTCTGTCTGGACATGGCCATTTTACTCGTTGCCGCATTCGCTTTGTTGCGTGCTACGAAGTCTTTAAGGTTTGAAATTTCCTTCTGTTGCTTCTTGTAGGCGGCCTCCACCTGTTGTTTCTTCATCTCATGCACGCGCAAAAACTCATCATAATCTCCAGTATATCGACCGATCTGCTGATTTTCCATATGGTAGATAAGCTGAATAACGCTATTCATGAACGGGAGATCATGGGATATCAAAATGAACGCATTCGCATAGTTCTGCAAATAATTACGTAGCCAGTCAATATGCTCAATATCCAAATAGTTAGTCGGCTCATCAAGGAGGAGAATGTCGGGTTTTTCCAGTAATAACTTACCAAGCAACACCTTTGTCCGCTGACCACCGCTCAGATCATGAACGTCCCGATCCAGACCAAATTCAGTCAATCCCAGTCCATTCGCTACTTCATCAACTTTGGAATCGACGATATAAAAATCATTGTTCGTCAGTTCTTCCTGCATCTGACCCGTCTCCTCAAGAAGGACCTCCAGTTCATCTGCATCGACCTCAGCCATCTTGGCAAAGAGCGCGTTCATTTCCGTCTCCTGGTCATAAAGATATTGGAAGGCGGTCCGCAGCACATCGCGAATACTCATGCCTTGTTTCAACGCAACATGCTGATCCAAATACCCGACCCGCACCCTCTTCGCCCAACTTACCGTCCCCGCGTCTGGCTCTAGCTTGCGGGTAATGATGTTCATGAACGTTGACTTTCCTTCGCCATTGGCACCGATTAACCCGATATGCTCACCTTGCAATAAACGAAAAGAGACGTCTTCGAAAATCGCGCGATCCCCGAAGCCATGGCTTAAATTTGCTACAGTCAATAAACTCATATGTATACACCTGTTCCTTCACTAATAATAATTTCTTCTAATAACGCTGTCCGCAGCCGGTACCAGCATTGAAGTTTCTACTATATTATATAGGGATTTCATTGATGAGGAAAGGCACGATTTTACACTCCCCTTATTCTACATCTTTCATGAAGACAGGAATTCGTCTTTTTCCAAAGTCTGATATAACAAAAAAAAGGTTAAACTACTTTTATGTGCTATTATTAAGTTAAATTCAATTGCCTTTTTCTTCGTTAGAAATGATAAAGCTGTTGTGTAATTGCGGGAATTTTACAGGAGGTTTTTTAGATGAATAATAATGATATATTAATTAGATTAAGATATGCTCTAGATATAAAAGACACGATTATGGTAGAGATATTTAAATTTGGCGGCGTTGAAGTAACGAAAGAAGAAGTGTCAATGTTGCTCATAAAATCAGATGATAATTACCATAATGAAGCTGAAAATGAAGGGGCTCTAAAATGTAGTAATAGTATGTTAGATTCATTTTTAAATGGCTTTATTATTTTTAAAAGAGGGCAACAAGATCCAAAACCGGGACAAGCCGAAAAACCTGCACTGTCTATAAAGAATTTTGAAAGTGTTAATAATATCCTTCTAAAAAAAGTGAAAATAGCACTGGAATTGACAAGTGACGATATGCTTGAAATATTAGAAGAAGCGGGAATCACTATAACAAAAGGTGAATTAGGCGCTGTATTAAGAAAAGAAGGACACAAGAATTATAAAGAGTGCCTCGATAGATACGCTAGAAATTTCTTAAAAGGATTAGCCATAAGATATAGGGTATAAGCGACCGTCCGCATAGAAAACTGCACCCCCGATTATTAGTTGTGGCTAATAATTGGGGGTGCAGTTCATAAACCGGATTTTGTTTAAGTTGGATTGGATTGCACTTCAACTGGACCAACTATTAATGAACTTACAAACCCTTTTCTAACAGCACTGGCTACACAGCTTATTGATGTTTTACTTACGAATAGAATAGAATTGACATTAAAAATAACACCACTCAGATTTGCATGGTGTTATTTTTTATATTTGGATAGCTACAAGAAAACGGTCCATTTTCATGATTTATTCTTGACTTGTGCATATGCTTCTAACGCACGGATTCTGGCAAGAGAATGATCAATGATAGGGTACGGATACGTCTTTCCAAGTACGATGCCGGATTCATGTAGTAAATTTATGGGTGCTTTCCAGGGTTCATGAATATACTTTGATGGGATTTCAGCAAGTTCAGGAACCCATTTCCGGATGTATAGGCCGTCCGGATCAAACTTTTGACTTTGTAGAATCGGATTGAATATCCGGAAGTACGGCGCAGCATCGATTCCTGAGCCAGCCACCCATTGCCAGCCAATAGCATTGCTAGCCGCATCAAAATCAACAAGTGTTTCTTTAAACCAATAGGATCCGTCGACCCAAGAAATGAGTAAGTGTTTGACTAAGAATGAAGCGACAACCATGCGTACCCGATTGTGGATGGTACCTGTTTCCCATAATTCCCGCATGCCTGCATCGACAAGAGGATAACCCGTCAAGCCTTTTTGCCATTTTGCATATTCTTTATCCGATCCCTGCCACGGAAATGCTTTAAACTTTTCACGCAAAGGTGCATGTAGCATTGTAGGGAAATGAATAAGCTGGTGATAAGCGAACTCACGCCATATTAGTTGCCTCAAAAAGGCATTGATGGATGAATGCATATATTCTTCCGATTCCACTTCATTCATTCCCTTAGCTGAATGCCAAATTGCCCTAACACTAATATCTCCCCAGGCTAAATGGGGAGACAATAATGAAACTGAATTGGCTGAGGGGATATCACGTCCCTCAACGTATCGGCTGAGACCTTCGTCGGTAAATTGTTCCCAACTCGTAATGGCACCCTTTTCACCCGGCTCCCAGTGAGTATGGAACTTTTCTTCCCAGCGATTCGCTGACAACAAACCAAGTTCTTCCACCCGCAGAGATGGAAGAACTTGGTCGCACCGAACAATATCAACTGGTATCGGAAGTGGACGATTGACAGACTCACGCATCGTTCTTTTCCAAAACGCCGTAAATACCTTATAAGGTTCATTCTTTTGATTCAGTAAATCACTAGGTGTAAAGAGTAGATTTGAGGAAAATGAACGAACTTCCATGCCATTAAAAAGTAGGTTTTTAGTAATCGTACTATCCCTTCTTATTATGGAAGGCTCATATCTTTCACCAAAAAAGACTGCGTCTGCTTTTGTTTGTTTACAAAGTAAAGAAAGCTCTTTTAAACTGTTGCCCCGTCTGAAAACGAGGGATAAGCCCATCGATTCAAGCTTTTTTTTCAAGGCTATTAATGAATGATGAAGCCACCATTTTCCCGCTGCGCTCGTTGTGTTTTCGCCCTCTTCTTCTTCTTCTGACCAGATAAAAACTGGAATAATAATTCCTTGCTGGGCTGCTTCCCACAGCACTGGGTTGTCATGCACTCGTAAATCTTTTCTGAACCATACGATTATTTTTTTCAATTACATCTCATCCTTCATATCAGCTACTAGTAGTATGCCCCATTTACTTAATATTCTTTGGAGGTAAGGGTACAAATTTACTTGTTCGCATTGCATAGTCAGCGAATTCAGGATGATTCTTATATTTCTTTTCGAGTAAAGGTACTCCTGATACAAATAACAGAAGCAACGTAATGATGATTGGACTTATTATTCCTATCCATCCATTAGGTGAAGATAAAGCGATTAGAAATATCCCCCACCACATGGTTGCTTCTCCAAAATAATTGGGATGACGTGTATACTTCCATAAACCAGACTTCATTAGTTTCCCTTTATTTCCTGGTTTTTTAATGAAGCTTTTCAGCTGATTATCTCCTACGACTTCAAAAAAATAGCCGATTATCCAAATTGTTAATCCAATATAATCTAGTATTCCTAGACCTTTAGTAGACGATACATTTGTCAGTAAAATAGGTTGCGCAATGATAAAGAGCAATACTAACTGGAGTACGTACACATTTAGGAATATTTTTATGTAGACATAATTAGTGCCCCATCTTTTCCTCATATTTACATAGCGATAATCCTCAGGTTTATTCCAATTTCGTTTGAATAAGTAAAAAGCTAAACGCACTCCCCAAAGAATAGTTAAAATCGTTATAAGAGTTGCGCGATCGGTTTGGAACCCTCCAGCAAAATAACTGTAAATCGCCGCTATGACAAATCCCAGTCCCCATGCAATATCGACTAAACCATTGTTTTTCTTTTTTTGTGCAATCAGGAAAAAAAAGAAGAAAAAGAGTAACAACGTAAAAAATGTACCCACATAAACAACTGACATCATAAGGACCTCCTTTAATCTGTAGTCAATGCAATTGCTACGCAGCCTACACCTGCATTCATAGCCACAATTGAAGATATTTCAGTGATGTACTCAGGTTTTCTTCCCATAATAGGCGTGAAAATCCGTTCATACTCATTCGCCCGACCAATCGCATTTGCATGAACGATAGAATAACTGACAATTTTTTTCGTACGGGCAATTTCCTGTACCAAAGCCTGCATTTTCTTTGTATTGGCTTTCACACTTAGTGCTTTACCAATAATGATGCCATCGCCTTTATTATTGATGGATACAACAGGTTTTAAATTCATAATTTTAGCAGTAAGCCCTGTATACTTTTTAACCCGTCCTGAACGAACCATGTACTTCAACGTATCAACACTCACAAATATTTTTGTTTTCTCAATTGTATCGTAAATCAACTTTATTACTTTCGTAAATTCTATGTCTTTCTCAATCGCTTCAGCAGCCTTTAAAACAACAAGACCTTGTCCACCGGAGTTCAATTTCGAGTCGATTACCACAATTTTTTCACCAGTGCTATCAATTTTTTTTGCTGCGTTGAAAACCGTATCATATGTTCCACTCATTTTTTTTGATACGGTTATCACAATGATTGATTCATAGTAAGGTACTATAGATTTCAAATAACTTTCTACTGCTTTCACAGTAGGTTGTGAAGATGTCGGATAATTTTTGGCATCATCCATTGTTTCATATAAATAAGTAGGACTTATGGTTATTTTGTCTAAATAACTACTATCACCTACGAGAAGATTCAAAGGGATCATATGAATTTGGTGCTTGTCCATTAGGTTTTTTGGCAAGTCTGCAATGGAATCTGTTACAATCGCAATTTTATGTTTCCTGCTATGAACAGATTCAAATTGTCTAACCATATCATCTGCTTTTTGTTGAATAATCACTCCAACACCTCTTAGTCTATCAAACAGTATCTCAGGATGATTCGTATGGATATGAACCTTGACCTTGTTCGGACTGCCTGCGACAATCAGTGATTCTCCCAAATCTACTAGATTATTTCTCAACATTTCCAAATCTATCTGCTCGCCTTTTATAAGCGCCTCTGTACAATACCTATTTCTTAGATCTGTATTCTCGTTCGAATGGAGTCCACTATCCTCATACTCGACATCCGCAGATATGTAGTCTGTATCCTCAATCTCCACTTCCAATAAGTAATGGGTTATACCTTCAATAAAATAGACAAATCCTTTTGCACCAGCGTCTACCACGGAAGCATCTCTTAATACTCTAAGCTTCTCTGGCGTGGATTTTAATGATTGCGTGGCGGCTTCAAGCGAGATGGTAAATAGTTGTGTAAAGTCGGTAACACGATCTTTTAGTAAATTAAGCGAGTTACTCCAATCTTTCATAACCGAAATAATTGTTCCTTCTACCGGATTGGAGATTGACTTGTATGCATAGATTACCGCACATTCTACTGCTTCAGAAAAACTAGTTAATGTTATCTCCTTTTCATCGTCCAATCCTAGGTGAAGTCCATTCATAAACTGCGCGAATATAATTCCAGAATTTCCTCTCGCACCCGTTAATGCCGCATCTGCAATAGAGCCCATTGTTTGTTTCGCGGAGCCTTTCATTTTTGTTTCTTCAATAATAGTTTGCATCGTAAACGCTAAATTTGTTCCTGTATCACTGTCTGCTACCGGAAACACATTTATCCTATTAAGCTCATTCTTTTGTTTAATAATCATATTTGCGCCTGAGACAAATGCATAATATAGCTTCTCACTGTCCAAGTATTTACTGTTCAATTACCCTCACCACATTTTCAAAATTATTTAACTATATAATTTGAAATATAGAATCCCACTGAATTCACTTTGGCACTAAGGGATGCCCCCCACCCTAAGCCGAGTATCTTCACCACTAGTCTTAGGGCTTCGGCTCCCCCTTGCAAGGCGCCTTCGCTCAGTTTATATAAGCATTCATTTTTTCAACATATGCAGTTTATTTACTTTATCGTTCAATGGTCGCCTTAACTCATGGTAAGCACCCAGACTTCTTTATTTTTCTTGAACAAGTACACCGTCCGTCATTTTGTAAACCTTGTCGCAATAGCCCACCAGACGTATATCATGTGTGACGACAATGGTCGTGGTGTTTTTGTTCTTCGTTTCATTTTTAAGTAGCTCCATTACTTCATAGGCACGATCTGAGTCAAGAGATGCTGTTGGTTCATCAGCTAAAATAATGGAAGGATTACTGTATAATGCTTTGGCAATTGCCACCCGCTGACGTTCACCGCCAGACAAATCAGCCGGATATTTAGTTCGTAAGTCACCAATACCCAAGTCCTCATAAAGCTCTTCAAGTTGTTTTTTTGTCATATTATCTTTCTTCACTTGGTCCAATAGTTTCAACTGATTGGCGACTGTTAAGAACGGAATAAGATTTGAGGCCTGTAAAATGAAGCCAATTTCCTTTAGCCTTATTTTTGAACGTTCTTTCTCATTTAAATCCGCTAAATTCTTATCATTAATGATTACTGCACCTGAAGTCGGTGTAAGAAGCCCCCCAACAATCGTAAGGAATGTACTTTTCCCCGAACCAGACGGACCGATAATGGCTATCAGCTCACCCCTGTCTGCAGAGAAGTCTGTTACCTTCATTGCTTCTATTTCTTTATGCCCACTGCCAAATGTCTTTTTCACTTGTTTTAATTCTAAAACTGCCATCCTTTACCCTCCTATTGCTTTCAATGGATCGATTCGAACAATTGTAAGAACTGAGAACACCGCACCCAATATCGCAACTACTATCAGAACGAGTCCGTAGATGAGCATCGTTACAAGATCGAATGCTACAGGTACCGCACTAGGTAAAAATGCAGCGGTGATTAAGGTCAACACGAAACCTACAGCCACACCTATTGCAGCTAATATGAATGTTTGTGCAATGACTGAGCGTGACAGATAACTATTCGAGATACCTTGCGCTTTCATGACGCCGAACATGCTAATTTTCTGGACGGTCAAAACGTAAAGGAAGATTGCTACAATGACGGCTGAAATACCAAACAAGAAATAAATCATGAAGTTTAATGTCAAATTCTGTTCCGTGTACCCTGGTAGATTCCGTATGAATGTTTCAATTTCAATTGATTCCAGTGAATCATTCTTAGTGATAGCTGTTAGTTCATCTGCACGAACGACTATTCCATTTATGCTTTCTTTATTTGCTTCGGCTGCTTCACCGAATTTCACACGATGGAAAGTTGCTAAATCCCCATACAAGACCGGGGCTGCATTAAACCTTGCATTGTCTGTAAAACCTACAATTTTTAAAACTTCGCCAGATGAAGATAAATGCAATTCATCGCCTACTTTAAATCCATCCTCTTTTAATGCATCACTGGCGATGACTTCATTGTCATCAACAAAAACCTCGCCTTCCGTCACTTTCGGCATGATGAATTCATCTTTGTTTATCCCGAAAATGGATACGTTCGTCTTTGAATCACCATTGCCGGCGACAGCATTTATTTGACCGATTACGGCAATTTCTTCGGCATCGATTTCATTTACATCTTCAATTGCTAGTGATGACTGGTACATGCTCTTATCCGATTCCTCTGTCAAAATGATAGCTGTTGCTTTCCATTTATCAACTGATTCTCGGTTCAGATTTTCCAAGCCTGTTGCGAGACCAGACAGAAAAAACACTAAATAAGATACGAGCATTAACACACCAATGATTAACGTAAAACGTAATTTATTTTTCTTGATTTCATTTAAAGCTAAAAACATTTTTTCACATCCTTATCTAGTTTTTTGACTTATAATTGCAATGCAGTTTGATGAAGACTCTCTGCTGTAGTTGCTACTTTAATTGTATCATCTCCAATTGCTTTAATTACCTGGACTGGTTCAGTCACATCTACTTCTACTTGATTAATATGATGATTATTCTCTTCAATTAAGTGAAGGGTTTTCTTGAACTTTGACTGTGTTTTGATGGATCCGTCTAGCCCGAGGGCTACACTTTCTTTGACTTCTGTAATTGTATTCACTGCCTAATTAGTAAATCCAGTGGAGATTTGTACAAACCTGGTGATCTGCTCCACAGACTATCTAGATTGCTCAGCTAACTTACGTACCTCCTGCGCAACTACTGCAAATCCTTTTCCAGATTCTCCTGCACGTGCAGCTTCGATTGTCTCTTCTGTTAAGGATGCAAGATCCTGGCCAATTGAACCACCATGTCTTGCACTGTAAACCCTATTTACTCCTTCTGCTTTTTTAACTTTGGATATGTCTCCTAGTCTATCTTTGGTATTGATTGAGGTTGTTTAACTAGTTCAGGTTTCTGCGATTCTTCAACATTATTTTTCACCCATTTAATTAATCGATTCAAAAGTGATTCCCCCGTTCGTTACTTTTCAAATATATTCTATTTCTTAACTCTATTATTAACAGAGTAATAAGTTCGTGTCAAACCTTTGTATAACAAATACAACAAAACGTTATACACATAACAAGAATTGGTATACACTAAGTTTAGATAGTTCCAAATATAGATTAGGAGGAAATTCAATGCACAAATGCACTTCATGTAATCCAACAGAACTTTTTTATAAAATCCTTATTTCGGGTGAAAGTAATTTATCACATCTTCCTCAACTTCAGTCCTATCTTAAATCTAACGGCTTACTGGTCAACATGCATGAAAACATTATTGTTGTAAGAGAAGCTGCAGTTGCAGGGCTATATGATTATTTCAGTGACTTAATGGAAATACAGTCTATTTATTTCAAATTGGATGGCAGTGAATGGAAACCGATCAATGAAGTAATTGAATTACTAGAAATAAAGTGGATTGACCAGCTCATACTCAAGAACAACATTACATTTCACATCCAGCCAATTGTTACGAGGAAACAAGAAGTCTTTGCTTATGAAATGTTGGCTCGATTCCAGGATATTGACGGAAATTCTGTGGCTCCAAATGAAGTATTTAAAGCTGCGAAAAAACGAAACCGTACCTTCGCGCTAGATCGCGTTTGCAGAATGTCTGCCGTTAGAAACGCCGCCGCAATTCAGAAGAAAGTGTTCATAAACTTCATCCCAACTTCAATCTACTCGCCAGAACATTGTCTAAGAACAACAGTGCAACTTGCAACTCAGTTGGGTATCCCCTTTTCCCAATTAGTATTTGAAGTAGTTGAGACGGAGAACGTAGGTGATATAGAGCATTTGAAAAAAATATTGACATATTACAGAGATAGAGGCTTACATTATGCACTGGATGATGTAGGAGAAGGCTTTAGTACAATTGAAGTGATTGAACAATTAATGCCTAATTATATGAAGCTAGATATGAAATTTGTACAAGGTGTTTCTAATGACCTTACTAAACAGGCAGCTGCCCAAAAGTTTTTAACGGCCGCCTTACAAGTTGGTGCAATCCCACTTGCTGAAGGAGTGGAAAAGTGGGAAGACTTCGAATGGTTGAAAGAAGTTGGATACGAATTATTCCAAGGCTATCTGTTTGGAAAGCCCGGTGCAATACCTGCAGTCCTAGCTAAGATGTAGATTAATGCGCGGTGGAACCCTCCATTGTATAACGTTAATAATCCAACGTTGTACAACATGCCAAAAATCCTTATACTTACACAAGGACTCATAGTTTGTCGAAAGGATGTAATCAACATAATGACCCCATCAAACTTAATTGGAATGTATTTTATTCAACAAGTTTCAGACATGACAGGTTTATCGAAACAAGTCATCCGCAAATGGGAAGAACGTTATAATCTTGTACAACCCAAACGATTAGAAAACGGCTATCGTATATATAGTCAAGTAGATATCAACTCCCTGTTAAGCGTGAAGACTCTTTCCGGGCAAGGACATGCCGTTAAGCGTGCTGTGGAGCTTACAAAAGAAAGAAGCACATTGTTAGATGGTGTTCAAGATACTTCCCAGTCCATTCAACATCAAGAAGTGCTAGATGATTATGTCTTTCAACTGCTCGAAAAAGGATCCCATTGTGATGAATTGGAATTAAGTCTAGTATTGCAACAGGCTTATCACTCATTCGGATTAGCAGACTTTTTGTCATCCGTTATCGTTCCATTTTTAAATGAGGTCGGGAACAAATGGAACAGGAAAGAATGGAGCGAGTACCAAGAGGCAGTCTCAAGCCTTGTCGTTCGAGACTTTTTAGTGCAAATTCGTCGTAACTACCAATGCCGTGAGGATGCTCCTTTAGTCGTAGGAGCTTGCCTCCCCTATGAGCGTCATGAAATCCCTTTGCACATACTCTTATTGCAATTTATGGTGAAAGGCTGGAAAACAATATTGGTAGGTGCCTCTCCTGCTCCTGGCTCCATAGAATCAATAGTAGAAAAATTGAAGCCGGCAAAAGTACTGCTTTCTGCAACTACAATGACCCCTTTTGAAAATGATCCGGACTTATTGAAGAAGTTAGATCAGTTCGCGGCTGCAAATAAACAAATTGATTTTTACCTAGGCGGCACAGGTGCACTCCTCTACGCAAAGAACAAAACACTTCAGGCAATCCATGTTACCAGTTCAATTGAAGAAACCTTACGCGCTAATAAAACCGTAAAAAAAGGGTCCAGCTACTAATGCTGGTACCCTTTACTCACGGAGTAATCTCTATTGGTTCCTCTCCTTTTTTATTCATCAAACGAATTGTATCAGCTGAAATTTTCAAAATCACTAGATCGGGATCCTCAGGACCACTGAACCATGGTTTCATATGCTTATTCCATACTTTCTCTTTTATGCTTTCATCGTCAGAAATACTGACAGTACCTTCTATTTCAAGATATTCGTCACCCATACCCTTACCTTCATACCCGATTAAAATATGAGTATGCGGATTTTCTTCAAGTTCATCCACCTTCTGTGTTTGTTTTGATGTCGCAGTGTAAAGCGTAAATTCATCACTGAAAAACGTCATATAGCGTGTGTGTGGCTTGTTTTGTTGAACTGTTGCCATCGTTCCAACAAAGCTCTCTTTCAGGATTTTCAGTGCTGCTTTTTTTTCATTCATCAGTATCGACTCCCTTTTTTAACCTTGATGTAGTTTACCTCTCTGAGAAGGGAACTAAACATCATTCACTTAAATGGAAATAAATATGTGCAAGGAGTGAAAATATGCTTTTAACAAAGCGGGGTTTACAAATAGCTGTTTTATATGGACTGATTTCAGGTTTATTGTTAGCTTCATTATTAAAATTTGTTGAGTACATTACTCATTTTAAAGTTTACACGCTATTACTAAACGTCGATTATATCCCTTACATCAACACGTTTGTTTTTCCAGAATTCGTAGAAGTAGGTTTTCATCTAATTGTCTCTTTTGCTTTAGCGATTTGTTTGTATCTGATGATTGTTTATAGAAAAATTTCATCTCGTAAGAAAATCATTTTTTTATGTACATTCGTCTGTTTCATCATTGGCACCGCACTATTCCCTACAACCACATTTTCTGACAGAACACCTGCATTTACTAGTATTCCCTCATTTTCATATTGGATTGGGGGGCACATAATGTATGGCTACATACTGGGTATATTGTTTGCTCGATATTTCACAAAAGACCAGAAAATTAATTGACTTTTCCATTTATCCACATCTTTCTTTGTAATTTCACTAAATAAAAAATCCAACATCCTCCTTAAGGAATCCTTGCTTTTATACTTTAACGTAGACCTTACAATTTGGAACAGATCGAGTCCATATTCTAATGTAGTAAGCAATAATGGTATAATTAAAATATATTGTACAGTTGTTGACAAGCTAGTCCAGGGAGAGATTTTTTTGAAGAGTTTGTCCTATTAAAGTCAGAGCTGTATTTGACTTAATTCGGGTTGCAACATTTTTAATTGATAGCGTCTGGTTTGAGATGTATTTTAAGATAAAAAGATACACGTCACTATATTAAATCAATGATTTTTTCAGGAGTTGATATCATTACTATGATTGTGGAAGATCATCTTTTACTTTGGAACTATGCATCGCTCAAAATAATTGATGTGAAGAGAGCTGAGCTGTCGATTGGTGGACAACTTCAAACATCCAATCTTTCGGCAAGTACTCTATTTTACTCGATACAAGGACGCGCCCGATTGATGCTCAGCGGAGAAACGCATATTGTTGAGAATGGATATGTATGTCACGCCGGCAAAGGAGCGGAACTAAGTATCTCTGATGTAACAGCTCATATGGACTATTATTTAATTGAGTATAAGGCCCATCTGCCGCTACCGAGTAGTAATGATCTTCTTCAATTGCTGGATCGGGCGAAACCATTTGATATCCAATATGGTTTTGCTGTCAATCATGCTAGCGCGCAGCTCACTACCTTGTCCAGTATGGCACAGAAATGGAGCCAGCCAGGAGCGATGGCAAAACTGCAAGTTAAATCGTTATTTTATCAGTTCGTTTGCGAGCTGATGGAACAGCTACAGCAGCAACAATCAAAGCGGGTTTCGCCGGATATGGTAAGTCAGGCGGCAGATTATATGGATCAGAACTATGCCGAACCAATCACAGCGGAATCGCTTGCGGTGCTATTGAATTGTAGTTCCCGAACGTTGCAGCGGCTGTTCAAAAAGCGACTCTCACTTGGGCCAATTGACTACCTGATTCAGGTACGTATAGACAAATCTAAAGAATTACTCTACCTAACAAATACAGGGCTCAAGGATGTCGCCTTAGCTGTTGGCTATGTGGATAGCTACTATTTCAGCCGCTTATTTAAACGATACACTGGCATTTCACCGAGCACGTATCGGGAGTGGATGCTGCATCTTAGAAAAGATAACCCAGAAAATGTTGCTAATACCCCGCATCAGAAAGAGATAGACCCGCTGAATGCGGCCATCCGTCGATCACTGCGAACTATCATTCATCTTAAAGGCGAGTTAACGTTGGAACTCCCACCAAAGAAAATTGCTGTACTGGATCCCCAGTTTATGGACCATATGCTGGCATTAGATGAACAGCCAGCCGGTAGCGTGATGGCAAGCAGTGATCAGTGTAGTTTCCCTGATTATCTGTTCGACAAGCTACGCACGATCCAGGCCTTAGGAACGTTGAATGAACCCGATTTGGGAGCCTTACGTGCCTTAGCCCCCGATATGATTATCTGTACCGAATTTCATAAAGACATCTACGAAAATCTCACTCAGATAGCACCAACCATAATGCTTAAGCGAAACCACGACTGGAGAGAAACTTTACAAATCTTCGGGCGGATTATGAGTAAGGAACTGGAAGCAGAGCTAGTCTTGCAACAATATAAGCACAAAACCACTAGGCTGAAATCAATTTTGGCCAGCAAACTGGATGGTCAATCAGTATCGATGATTCGGCCACGGGACAATAACATTAGAGTGCATACATCCGTTCATCGTACCGCTGCAATTCTATACAGCGATTTGGGATTACATCCGCCGAAGCGAGCCGTTGACCGCAAAAGGACAAGTTCGATGATTCCTTTAGAGGGATTGCCGGAACTGGATGCCGACCATTACTTCGTATTGATTGACAACAAATCCCAATCCTGGTCGGATGAAATACAAAACACAACTACCTGGAAAAATTTGCGCGCAGTGCAACAGCATAATGTTTACCACGTCAAAGCAAACATGTGGATTGCATATTACGGCCCAATAGCTATGAATCGAGTTGTGGATCAAGTAGCGGAAACTTTTCTAAATACAAAATAGTATAGCTAGAAATATAAAGGAATTAATAACTACTACCATCGCAAGTAGCTTATTATACAAACACTGTTGTTGGAACCCATCAATTCCAGCAACAGTGTTTTTGTGTCGCTATAATCCATTAGCGATTGTCGCAAATATGCATTGTCGTGGACAATACGGGTCGGTATACTGTTATTAGTGATAATGATTATCATTATCGATTATATGCTGGAGGGGTTATTCATATGATTTTGAAAAATAAAGTTGGGTGGATCATTAGCCTGTTATTAAGTTTGGTTATGATTCTCGGAGCGTGCTCAAACAATACAAATCAAGGCAGCAATAACGCTGAAGATGACGTGAAAAATCAAGAACAAGCTAACACTGACACGGGAGTGGAGCCGGCAAAAGTATCGCCCGTCACAATCGAACATCTGCGTGGCGAAATGACGTTTGAGAAAGTACCCCAGAAAATTGTCGTACTGGACGTACAGTATGCGGATCAAATGCTAGCGCTAGGCAAGCAGCCAGCAGGTAGCGTAATAGCGGAAACCGACAATGGACTCCCACAATATTTAGGCGATAAGATGGGAGGTATTCCGTTACTTGGAACATATGTAGAACCAAATCTGGAAGGAATCCTTGCAATAGAACCTGATCTAATCATCGCTACAGAGTTCCATGATAAGATCTACGAAGATTTAATCAAAATCGCACCCACGCTTACACTAGAGCGCAATGAAGATTGGCAGACCGTTCTATTAAAGTTTGGACAAATTTTGGATCAGCAGCAAGATGCGCAGAAGCTGGTTGATGATTATCAACAGAAAGTTAATGATTTAAAAATCGAATTGGCCGACAAAATGAAGGATCAATCTGTCGCACTAATCCGCCCAAGGGATAAGATGATTCGTCTTCAAACGACATCCCATCGAACTTCACAGATTTTGTACGATGATTTGGGTCTCAATCCACCCAAAATGGCGGTTAATAGCACCGATTCAAGCACAATGATCTCAATTGAAGTCTTACCAGAGCTAGGTGCAGATCATCTGTTTCTGCTCCAGGACGATACGAATATAGATTTGACATCTGAATTTCAAAACACCTCGATTTGGAAAAACCTGAGCGCGGCTACAGCCAACCAAATCTATGTGGAGAACACGGCCCAGTGGATAGGTTACTATGGGCCCATTGCCATGAATTTGGTTGTCGATCAGATCGCTGATGCACTTAACTAAATCCTTTTGAACTAAGAATCCAAGGGAGTTTTGTATATGAAAAAGCAGTCCCTGCTTGAGCAGGACGAATGGGATTACTTAAAGCAACATTTTGGCCTGTGCGAACATGCCAAGACCAGTCGGCTATATTCAGTGAGTGCATTGGACTTACTCGACGAGGAAATTTGCTCCGATTACCTGGACCGGCTGTCTTTGATTCTGGGTTCTCCATCAAAGATGATTACTGCTTCTCAATTCTTAAAAAGGTATGCCTTTTTAACCGCTGCTCCCCTGTTATACGCTATGACTGTGTATAACAGAGATCTAGATTTCTCTATTGAAAATTGCTCACTCGAATTGTCACTAGATCTTCCAAAGCTAGAGCATATTAGTCTTTTTCATGTTGATGCCGTTATGCCTGACACTACCATTCGGCATGTTTGGCGAGATGCGGTTATTCAAGCCCTTTTTGCAGAAAATATAGGAAGACTCATACAAGTCATGTCTAAAGTGGCCAATGTATCAAAGCTGATTTTATGGGAAAATGTTGCAGTTCGTGTATTTTCTCTCTATGAAAAACGAATCGATGAAACTGGGAATCAGGAGGTACTAACTCGGGCCCAAGCAGATTTCCAGTACCTAATTCATCATGCTTCCGGTGCTTTATTTGGCGAAAAACAAAACCCGATAAGCCGCTTTTATAATAAACCAACATTGTCGTCTGTCATTAATTCACCTATACGCGTTCGCAAAACCTGTTGCTTTTACTATGATATCGCTAGTGTAAAGGAATACTGCTCTAACTGTCCGAAGTTAAGAAGCTAGAAAGGTGTTGCAAGTATCATTTTATAGCAACTAAAATCCCTTAACTGAGCTTTGCTTGCAATCAAATGTACGTCACGGTTGTATTTATACAACGTGGTGGATATGTTAATTTACAAAATTCACAATACCAGCATTGATTTCAAATTTGCTTCATAAATCGATTCCTTTTTGACTATAAATTCCAAATAATAGACCCACACTCTATAATAAAAGAGTGTGGGTCTATTATTTTTAAGTTACAAACGTGTTGAACTTAGGGCACTTAACAAATAGAACGTTCTTCCTAAACCGCTTTGTCTCTCGGTTCTGGCCTCACACTTGTCGTTCATAACTAGCAGGGATTTGTTCTTAATCTGCGTATTATTTTGCCGTTCGCCAATTTTTTCCTAACGTTTTTAAATTTTGTTGATGGTTAATGATTTTTGATTCCTCATTAATTTGTTACAATTGACTTCAGACATCGCCAGCATTTGATGCTACACCAATACAGTAAAATAGTAGGGAAGAAAGGCCAGTCTTTTTTGTTGGAATTCGAGTTGCGACGTTATATACTTTTTCGTTTCATAACTCTGTACTTTTATTTCACATTATACAATTGATCGTTTACATATGTTATGTGCGCTAGATACTATCTATCAGTCGGAGGTTTTTCTTTGAATGTTGTCATAAACAGATTTAAAAAAATGGTGTTAAAAAGATTTTTTTTGTACAGCACTATAGCGATTTGTTTTGTTACTTCTATGCTGTTTGTTCAATTTAATTATTCTTTTTACGATCGACCAATTGCTAAAATTATCGAGATCAACCTTATAGATTCAGTTAAAATTGTTGATATGCATAACAATCGCGATCAGTTGTTCACACAGCAAATCATCGCCGAGATAAAAAACGGACAAGAAAAGGGACAACAAATCCATATATCGAACAAGTATTCAACTTCCGGTGCTTATGACCATGCTTTTCATGTAGGTCATGAATTATTTGTTTCAATTGATAAGAAAAAAAAGGATTCCGGCGATTTGACCGGAAGTATAAAAGATGTTAAACGTGATAAATACATTTTAATGATCATGTGGGTGTTTATCTTTGTTTTACTTCTAATCGGAAAAAAGCAAGGGTTTTTTTCGATTATCAGTTTAGCGGTCAATGCCCTTTTACTATCTTTTGCACTAGATGTTTATGTAAACAATTCAACTATCAGTTTACTATGGATATGCGGGATAACTATTATTTTATTTACCGTCACCTCATTGTTACTCGTAAACGGTTTTAATGAAAAAGCTTATGCTGCGATTGTGGCAACACTTATAGGTACATTTATATCCTTACTAATTGCCTATCTGGTCATATGGTTCACTGCAGGAAATGGATTACGATATGAGGAGATGAGCTTTCTGACACGCCCTTATGAAATCGTATTCATGGCTGGTCTCTTCGTCGGTTCTTTAGGTGCCGTGATGGATGTCGCCATTACAATGTCTTCTTCCATCTTTGGACTTTACGAGAAAGACAATAATATATCGACAAAAGCATTGACCAAGTCTGGTTTAGAAATTGGAAAAGATATTATGGGTACCATGACTAACATTTTGTTCTTTGCGTATATTAGTGGTTCCATTCCAGTCATAATTTTATATATAAAAAACCATACTTCACTGTCATTTGCCCTTTCTATGAACCTTTCTTTGGAATTAGCGCGAGCGTTGGCAGGTGGCATTGGGATTGTATTAGCAATTCCTATCGGTTTATACACATCTATTTATTTTGTGAATCGAAAGAGGCATAAATTATGAATGTATTGGTGTGGCTAGCAGCCATTTTGTTTATATTGATGATTGTCATTGGCGGAAAAAAAGGAGCAAGGTCCTTCATTTCCTTATTCCTAAACTTCGGTGTCATCCTTCTTATCATATTGTTCATGGCAGACCCGAATGCAAACCCAATTATACTGACGATAATTGGGTGCACGATTATTAGTTGCATTAACCTTTTTTTTATCAATGAAGTGAACAGTAAAACAAAAACTGCATTCCTTTCTACCGCCATCACAATTGTTATTTTATTGATTTTCATCAATCTGGTAACGAAAATCACGATGATTCAAGGGTTTGGTGAAGAGGAAATCGATGAACTGACCATATTTTCTCTTTATATTGGTGTGGATTTTGTTAAAATTGCAGCTTCAGTCATTATTATGAGTACAATCGGAGCTATTACGGATGTAGCCATTTCGATAACTTCCCCTATGCTTGAAATATTTATCCAACATCCAACAATTAGTAGAAAAGACTTATTCAAATCTGGGATAAGTATTGGAAAGGATATTCTAGGGTCCAATACAAATACGTTGTTTTTCGCCTTTTTCGGAGGGTATATGGCGTTGCTTTTGTGGTTTAAGGACTTATCTTATACCATAGGAGAAATCGTAAATTCAAAAATATTCGGAAGTGAAATGATTACAATATTTAGTGCAGGTATTGGTATCGCACTGATTGTACCAATTGCTTCCTGGATTAATGCATATTATTTAGTGAGGTCAAGGGAAAAAAACATTAAATAGACCTCAGTCAATTTCAACAAACCCAATGAACCTTCTGCCTTCCACTAAGTGGTAGTTTGTTATTTGTTTTCATAGTGAAATATTTCAATACAACTACTTTATCACTTACTATTATATCCATATTTTACTACATGCGTTGACTAACTAACCAACCATTAATAGTAAATAAAGTAATCAAACACTAGGCGCTCCTGTTATGGTTACTTTTGAATTGGTTAGGACTGAACGACTTCTTTACCATTATCGAGATGCTTTGATGTCTAGGGATGCGACTCCATCGCATCCCTAGACCTTTTTTTCATTAATCGTATGGTGACCATTTGTCCGTCGCCCTCCAAAAGTGCAGATACACGAGATGCTAAAGCTTTCACGGATGAATGAATAACCATTTTCCTATCCAGTGAGGAGCAGCCAAAGATGCAATTTCACACTTTACTTACAAGTGCTTCATGTAAAAAAATGATTAATCGACAGACTTGCATTTTTATATTTCAAAGGCAGTAAAACTGCCTTCGTTTTCAAAATCATGAACTTGAACAACCCTATCTGAAAATTGCTCTACTATTTTAGTGCTGCTTCCTAGCACTAAAGAAAGAACATTGAAATCCTTCTCTTTTTTCTTTTTGTTGAATGCTAATAGAAATGAATCGCTTAAAGTGTCTTCACCATCCGTAACGAATACTAGATCGGCTTGTTTAAACTGACTTTCGTTAATTACATTCATCGCTTGATCAAGCGGAAGAACAAAATTCGTACCTCCACCTAAGAAGGTTCGAACCAAACTAACCATATCAGACCCTTTAATTTTCCCTTTTTCATATTTATGGATTTGTGTACGAGTAGAGAATAATATCAAGCAAAAATCCCTTCGTTGCTTTCTTGCAATGGAAATAAGGGTTAATATAAAACCTTTGGATTGGGTATCCAGTTGGTACATACTCCCTGACTGATCTAGACAAAGTACAATTGGCCCCTTCTCTAATACCTCACGCCCTTTCTGTTCATATTGCATGGTCTGGCCTTCCACAAAGCGACGGAGAAAATCGTTCTTCGTTATTGGATGCATGTATAAGCCGAATTCCATCGGGAGTAACCTCTCTATTTCCTTACCTAACATAACTCCTCTTCTTTCCATAGAGACCTTATGTATGGATTTCTGTTTTTTACGGGCTATCTGTTTGAATCTGCCCGCCCACTCCGCTATTTCTTTCATCGTTTTATCAGCAGCCAATTTTTCAGCTAATACTAGTTGATCGCGTAAAGGAACTCTTTTTAATTCTGCATCACCACTACCTGCACCGTAACCACCAAACAACGATTTCAGACCGTCTTTCACTTGTTTTGTCTCTTGCATAGCTTGAGCCAATGCTTGTGAAAAGCTCTGCCTGTTTTCTTGAAGCAACTGTTGCAATTTCTTATCAAGTTTAGTCATCGCTTCTGTAAATATCTCTTTTGACAACTCACTATCATTTCCTGTATCCTCTTTCCATTCCTCCTTTTGATGTTGCTTATGCAATGCGTTAATTTCCTGCATCTGTTTTTCAAAATCTTCATCTTCCTTTTTTTGGTCATCCAGCCATTGGATTGTCTTCTCTCCAAATTTCACCGTGCCGATAGCTGACGACAAATCATCCAATCGGGTGAAGCTTCGGTAGTTTACAAAGTATTCATCCGCCATGATTCTTTCCATCAGTGATTTATTTACCTTAAGAACACTGTCTATGTCCTTTGCCCTAATTTCAGGTTTCATCT
Organism: Sporosarcina sp. E16_8; assembly: GCF_017347095.1. Classification (GTDB taxonomy): domain Bacteria; phylum Bacillota; class Bacilli; order Bacillales_A; family Planococcaceae; genus Sporosarcina. The sequence goes on from NZ_JADPRZ010000006.1 coordinate 168,434, forward strand.
TATATAAGGAAGCCCAAATATCAGCCAGTAATGGTTCTAAAATTGGCAACGCACCTTCGTCTCTTATCTTTTGAAGCCCCAGAGACATGTCAAATAGCTCTTTGAAGCGCCTTTTATCGAATGCGTCCGTATTCAATACTGAACGATTCTCATTGTGACTTTTAAGACTTTTCACAACGAACACTCCCTTTCACATTTTAAAAAAGGTGCTGGTGGCCCCCCTCTTTTCATTTTGAACATCAAAATACCACGGATCTAAAATACTATCCAGAATTTCATGTTCCATCGAGATTACTTTATCAAGTAATGCGTCGATATCAACCTTCCGACTTTGATTGTTACTTTTAATCTTATTCAAATCAGCCACTAAGGCTTTCATTTTTTGAGTAGCTTCCATTCCAGCCTCTGGCGATTGATCCTGCTGCATGGAGTAGAACACTTCATTAGCTTCATTTTGTATAGAATAAAGGGCCTGAGTAACAATATCTTGTGAATGTTTTCGAATGATGTTAGACACAGCATATTTTTGGTCCACCGTTTCCCAAAGGGCATTTTCAAGGATGATAATATCTTCTACCTTCACAACTTGCCTTTGGTTTATCAACGCCTTCGCTTGAAGGACCGAAAGCGACTGTTTAAACCGCCTATCAGATGGCCGGATCCCCTCATCTCGCAATTCATTACGTATTTCCGAAAGTGTTACATACACTTCATCCGGTATTGTAACCATATCCGAAAAAAACTGAAGTTGAATCAATTCATCCATAGTCATCGAAGGCATGACCTGATTTTGACCGGTGCCCTTCATCATAGAAACAAAATTCGTTTCATCTGCGATATAATCTAGTTCGAACCGAAGTAAGAACCTGTCGAATAAAGCTTCAAGTCCTTCTCCGTCTTCAGGATATTCGTTCGAAGCTCCAATAACAGACATCAAAGGAACCTTTACTGGCGTTCCATTATTATAGTAGAGCCGTTCGTTTATTATCGTCAGCAAACTATTCAAGATAGCAGAGTTGGCTTTAAATATCTCATCCAGGAAAACAAGATTTGCTTCGGGCATTTTAGTTGCCGTATTACGCTTGTATACGCCTTGTTCAAGGTCTTTTAACGACAACGGCCCAAACACTTCTTCAGGTGTACTGAATCTTGTCAACAACCACTGGAAGTATTCTGCTCCTTGTACGATTTTAGCTAATTCAACCGATAAAGCTGATTTTGCAGTTCCGGCAGGTCCAATCATGAGCATGTGTTGTCTAGAGAGTAGAGCGATAAGAATCCCTTCAACCTCATTCTCCCGTTCGAAAAACTTTGAATTGAGCGCTTGTCTGATTTCCTCTAACTTTTTGAAATTAGTATTTGTCATTTTGGTCAACTCCTTAATTTGTAATAAATAGAAAAAGGAATCCAGTTTCTCATGACCCTACTTCCCTCTAAAAGATACGTTCTCTACATTACAGTTTGATGAATACTCAGTCGTTTTAATCTTCCCATTACCATATTTTTATAACAGATGTCTTTGCACCAACTATTTTCATAGGTAAAGTCATACTACTTTTGAGAAATTCGTGCAGGGAGGTTCACTAATGGTATGTGGATTAAGTCCGGTCATTGAATTTGGTTTTTCCTTATATCCAATGACATATCGTTTTGTGGAAGAAATCAAGGGGTCGCTGCAACAGTAGTGAAAAATGCCACAATCTTAGTGATTGTGGCAGTCTTAGAACTTATACTTTCCTATCCTTTTAAAATAACACCTGAAATTCGAGTGACTTACAAGTGAACCTACTCCAATCTTTCAATAACAGTGGCATTCGCCATCCCCATTCCTTCACAGATTGCTAGCAAACCAAATCGTTCATTTTTCCGTTCTAACCGATTTAACAACGTAACAAGTAATTTTGTTCCTGTCGCTCCAAGTGGATGTCCTAAAGCAATGGCTCCCCCGTCAACATTTAACTTTTCATATTCAGCACCAACATCTTTTAACCAAGCTAGAGGAACTTGAGCAAAAGCCTCATTCACTTCATAGGTATCGATGTCCTTTATAGATAGACCTGCTTTTTCCAATACTTTTCTGGTCGCTTCGATTGGACCTGTCAGCATAAGCGTCGGATCTGAACCGACAACGGAGCGTGCAACGATACGAGCGCGTGGTTTCAAACCTAATTGTTCCGCTTTTTCACGGGACATTAACAGGACAGCTGAGGCTCCGTCACTAATTTGACTTGCATTCCCTGCAGTGATTACGCCGTTTTCATCGAAGATTGTTTTCAAATTACCCAGAACCTCCAATGTCGTCCCTTCACGCGGCCCTTCATCTACAGCAAAGTGGGTCGTTGTGCCATCTTCTTGCTCAACTTCCACAGGCACGATTTCATTTTCGAAATGCCCTTTTTCAATGGCGTCGAATGCCCGCAAATGGCTGTTCACGGAGTACTGATCCAACTCTTCTCGTGTTAAACTCCATTTTTTCGCCATTCTTTCAGATGAAATCCCTTGGTTTACAATTTCATATTGATTGGTTAATTTCTTACTTGGACCTTTACCGAGTCCACTCGAAAACATTGGCTCACGCGTCATGCTTTCAACGCCACCTGCAATGACGATGTCCATATCACCAGATGCAATTGCTTGTGCTGCAAAATGCAAAGCCTGTTGACTCGATCCGCATTGACGATCGATTGTCACACCCGGTACATGGATCGGGAACCCAGCAATTAATAATGAAGTTCTGGCAATATTCATGGCTTGCTCCCCCACTTGGGACACGCAACCTAAAATGACATCTTCCACTTCGCCTTTATCTATCCCTGCACGTTTCACGACTTCATCTAATACAATCGCCGCCAAATCATCCGGCCGTACATTGGTCAAAGCCCCTTTTCGTCTCCCCACTGCAGTTCGAACACATTCAACGATGACTACTTCCCTCATAATAAAATTCCCCCTTGAATTAAAATAACTTTGTCTTTCTTAACTTAGAACAAAAGGTAGAATACGTTTCATTGTTTTGGAAATTGTACTCTTTTCAATTGATTACTTAATATTGACTACTGCACTCCCTCTTGCCTCATTATAGACTTCAAAGAATGACTTGCCTAATACAGATTGGAGATTAACGTGTGGAAATATCTCTTTCAGTATAAGCTTCCCTTAGCTGAAACTTCATTAGCTTTCCAGATGTGTTCCTAGGCAAAGCATCTATAAAAACCACTTTCTTAGATGCTTTGAAACGTCGAATTCGCTTGGGTGAAATCCAATTGCATTTATCTAGGTGACATACGGATGCTGCCATCCAGCCGAACAACTTCTCCGTTGATATACTCGTTTTCTATCATGAAAGATACCAAACTTGCATATTCGGATGGTCTTCCCAACCTTTTCGGGAACTCCACGGATTTCTCCAATTTCTCCACTACATGATCAGCCAATGTGTCAGCGAGAGGTGTGCGAAATAGCCCCGGTGCAATCGTGTTCACCCGGATACCGAATGAAGACAGATCCCGTGCGGCCGGCAATGTCAATCCGACCACCCCAGCTTTACTTGCACCATAAGCCGCTTGTCCCACCTGCCCTTCATACGCCGCAACAGATGCGGTATTGATAATAACACCTCGCTCTCCGGAATCCGTAAGTGGCTCGTTTTTCGCAATCTGCTCTGCCGCTAGCCGAAGTACATTAAATGTCCCGAACAAATTGATATCAACCACTCTTTTGAAATTTTCAAACGGAATCACACCTGAACGACCTATTATCTTTTGTGGTGTCCCTACTCCTGCACAATTGACACAAATATGGAGTGCGCCATGTTGTTCCATTGTTTTCTGGATTCCTGCTTGAACGGAAGCCTCATCTGATACGTTCACTACTGCATACGTAACGCTTTTTCCAAGTTCATTACATGCTTGTTGCGCTTTTTCTTCATTCAAATCAAATATGACCACATTTGCCCCCTTTTCAGCCAATGCTTTTACGGTTCCTAACCCTAATCCGGATGCCCCCCCGGTTACGATCGCCACTTTATTTTCTATATTCATTTTGAATGTCCCCCTTTTATCCTAATGAAATTTCCCCTTTACCTGCTTTAACGTCGCTACTATAAGAAAGCTAACAATTACTAATAAGACCCATGAACTCACCTTTCCTAGATGAACAAGACTCCATGCAGCGGTTTGGTTTGGATAGTTCCAAGCTCCAAAGAACGTTGCAATATTTTCGGCTATCCATATAAAAAAGCCAATGAGCACAAAAGAAAGTACGAGCGGCATACGGTAACGAGTTCCGTCAACCACGTATGTGGCCCATGATTGCCAAAAGACGATAATTACGAGTCCAGATAGCCACCAACGAACGTCAATCCAAAAATGGTGGATGAAAAAGTTCAAATAAATAGCTGCTGCAAGAGATACAACTACAAAAAACGGCGTCCACTTAACCAGTTCAACCTTAAATCTCCTCCATGCCTGGCAAAGATAACTCGCTACACTTGCGTACATAAATCCGCTATACAAAGGCACTTCAAAAATTTTGAAATATCCTTCCTCTGGATATGACCAGGAACCCATATGTACCTTGAATAGTTCAAGAGCAAGTCCAATAAAGTGGAACAATGTAATGACCTTTAGTTCATCACGTGTTTCAAGCCCAGAACGCACCATCCACCACTGCATCAGAAGGAAGATGATGAGCAGCCAGTCATACCGCGGTAAGAAGGGAAGTGGTACGATTTGTGTAAGAGCCAAAGAGGCAAAAATAACGACAGGGAATAAACAAGATCGTGCTTGTTCCCAACCAAAATGAATAAGTTGTTTTAGCGCTCTCATGATTTGTACCCTCAAAGGTTTTTTATGAAAATCATTTTGGACCGTTACATTCATAAGTAGCTCCTTTTTTATAGCTTTAATTACTTGGATTTACTGGAAAAAATTAACCATTCCTATCAACGTTAACTATTCCCATGATATTAATCTTGGTTACCCAAATCACTTCGGTATTCTAAAATATCCCCAGGTTGACAGTCCAAGGCTTTACAAATCGCCTCTAATGTTGATAGTCGAATCGCCTTGGCCTTTCCATTTTTCAATATAGAAATGTTAGCCATCGTTATTCCAACCCGCTCAGATAGTTCTGTAACACTCATTTTCCTTTTAGCCAACATCACATCAATATTGATTATAATCGCCACTTTTTTCACCTCAGACTATTAAGTCATTTTCTGATTTTATATCGATGGCTACTTGTAAAAGCCTTTGAAGAACAGCAGCGAAGACTGCAATTACCATAGATGCAAATATAATGACCAATCCGATTATTATGATACCTGGGGCGTCATCAATCTCCGCCACGAGATAAAAGAGTGGCATCCCTACCACATACAAAATACTGATTATGATTGCACAGTACTTGATTTTCTTTAAAGATTTTACAGATAACTCCGAAAAGGCTTTGTTCTTGTCAATATAACTTAAAAGTTTAAAAGCTTGATACAGAGCAAAGTAAAAAGGAATCGCGGCTGCATACAAATCGATTAATACGAGATATTTCATATAAGCAATATCTGGATACAATTCTGCTGCAAAACCAGCTATCTCAGGCACCAATAATATGCACAAAGCAAGAACTGGGATTCCAATAAGAATAATAGCTATTTTTAAAAAGAGTGTTGTTCCTCGTCTCATAAAAAGCACCTCACAAATTAATTATTAATTTTACTTTAACATATAATTTATTGATTAACAATAAATCATTATCCCTATTCAACAGATTATCATTGTTATCTTAATATTATTTTCATTTTTAACAAAGATAAAAAGCACTCCTCTTAGGAGAAAACAGCAAACTGATACACTCTTACGGTCTTATTATACGTCGCGTTACAATGTTATTTTCAAGCGTCGGATTGATCAATCTCTTCATTTCCACGTAACGGGTGGAGTCCCTTCAATCGTATGTTATTTGACATTGTTCATAAAGCAACAGTCTTTTAGCCCAGCAAAAACTGCCCCATCTATTCCAAGTGTGTAAATGGGTATGACCTGCTCATTTCGATGAATCTCATGACGAACAATTTTCTTCTCGCCATTCGTTTTAATCGTTTCTTATCCAAAGAAAATAACCGGAAGAGTTGTGCTCCCCCGATTACCCCTACTGCTACCAGAGCCTCTAATGCTCATCGTTCTTTTTGCGATTCTCCATTGACATAATCTGAACGTTTTATGTTTGATGGTATTCGTGTCCAGTGTAACGGCCAATTGTATGATAAAGAATAGGAACTAATTGACACGCTATCTTTCATATTTTTTAATTTCATTTCCGGTAAACTTTTGCAAACTAAAAAAGAATGGTTATGTATGCGAAAAAACATACATAACCATTCTTTTTTTATTGACATTTTTATACAATCAAATCCCTATTAAAATAGACAATCACAATAGTACATAGAGAAATAACTAAAAATATACCTAGTGATATTAGTTGCCAATTTTTATTTTCATTCAACTTTTTGGTTGGTGAAAGTTTAATAATAAGTGATACTAGTCCAGAAATGATAAAAAACAATAAAATACTCAGTTTATCCGAAAATAAAATAGTCAAAGTAACGCCACTATATAAAATAGCTAGAATCAAATAGATATAATCAATCCCCCTAGTAGTAACTTTAGAAACAAGCAATTCATCAGACCCAATTCCTTAATTATGATACGTTCAAAACTAAGGATAAGTTTCATTAATTGATAATTAACTGCTTTGAATTATAGCACACTAGGAAATTGAAAGCGACTCAATCCTGAGTATAAAGATAACCTCCAATCAAAGGGCGCTTCAATTCAACGAGCCTTATTGTTCTCAGATTTACAACACACGAGTAATACGTGTACGAATCTGTTCTTTCTTCGTTTCTGTTTCCAACTCACGGAACAGTACACGATCACCCTTTTGTAAGTTAAGTTTTAAAATCACAGAATCTCCTGTCTTTCACGTTGTATAGTTTATAACAGACCTTGTCGCGCGAACCCGTTAGCTTAGTAATAGTTTATTTATTCACCTGCCATATAGCCAATTACTTCATTGATATCGGGGTCAACAAGTATTAAAGGTGTACCGACTACACTATTCTCTTTGTCTTCAAATGAAACGATTAATATCTCTTTTCCTTCATAAGTTTTATCCAACAACTCATAGCTATTATCAGCAATAACTTTCTTAACTTCCCCACTTTCCCATTCTTCTTTAGCTGTGTCATTCCAACCTTTTTCTTCGATAAACTCCCAAGCAATTTTTCTAACATTTTCATACCTATCTGAATCAGTGATATTCCCTACATCTTGGTTATTCGAACAACCAACGATCAACAATGTCAAAAGTGCTGTTATTGTTAAAAATAAAAACTTCAACTTCATATATTTTTCACCCACTTTTCTAATGAGTCGTTAATAATTTATTAATATATTGCTAATTATATAATAAGGTAGCAATCTTGTGATTTTATTATTAATTCACATTTTGCGTTTGTCGATTCGCTAATTGCCGCACTTTTTCTTGTAGGAGATTTCAGCTCGGATGAATACGACTTTCAGATTCACCCCGATTATGCTAAGTAACACCAGAATTGGTTTCATCATCGTCAATCGAGAGTGAAATTCCCCTGTCAAAATCCCACAGGCAAAGATAATCCTGATTTTTGCGCTGACAGTCGTGACCGTTTATTGCATCGTCAAGAAGATACAACAGGAAGAGTTACTTATATATATATATTTGCCTTGAAAACGTAAAAACTATGGTACCTGCCGCAACTTTTTATAAATATACAACTTATTAAAATCCTGTCAGTAGTATCTTCATTACTGATAGATTAATAAAACTTAGAAGAATTAAAAAATGAATATAAGAAATTTTGATAAATATAAGACTAGTGATATACAATTTGTAGTGTGGATGATTGTAGCACATTCTTAACTAGGGGTATCTTCTATTGCCTTGTTCTTTAGTACTTCTGTTATTGCCGCTTCAATTTCCTCATACCCCGTACAGCGACAAATATTGGATTGCAGCCAGTCTTTGATTTGATATTCATTAGCATTGGGGTATAATTCGGCTAAAGCATGACAATTCATAATAAATCCGGATGTACAGTAGCCACATTGGAATGCAAACTGCTTTACAAACGCTTGTTGTATTGGTGTATCTATAAGCCCTTCAATTGTTGTAACTTGGTGGTCTACAGCTTCAATTGATAACGTTAGACAAGATTTCATTGGTCTCCCGTCAAAATTGATTGTGCAGGCACCACAATCGCCATTTTCACAACCTGGCTTTGCTCCAGTTAGTCCTAGTTCCTCCCGTAACGTGTTTAACAATGTAGCAGCTGGTCTGACGTAGATACGTTTTTTTTCACCATTAACCGTCAATTCGACCATTTGTTTCAAAAACTTCATCCCCCTTTAAGTTCAGCTATTGATTCTTCCAACACATTCCGTAAAACAAATTCTCGGTAAGCAGCAGAGCCCTCTGCATCGCCCAGTAGTGGCGCTGGTAGTTGGCTGATTGCATTGGTGATCCTTTCCTGCACAGACCAATCCTGATTATTTAATGCATCTTCCACACTGTTGGAACGAAACGGAAAATCACATAAACCGCTAAAGGCAAAACGCGCTTGCTCCCCTGTCTTTAATGCAGATACAGTTAACAACGGGTAGCCAATTCGATCAATTCTTGTCATCTTTTTACTTACGTAAGGCAAATCTAAAAATTGTTTTTTTACCAATACCTGTACAACAAAAGATCCAGGGGCTAGCAGCATATGTTTATCAAATACTTGTTGAATAGGTATTTCATTGATGCCATTATCACCCGCAATCACTAAATCACAGTCCGTTAATAATAATGGAAGGACCGCTTCTTTGTATTTAATAGTCCCGCAAATATTTCCTCCGATTGTAATTTTCTCCCTTGAAGTATGATCGGCAATCCGACTGCAGGTTTTTCCCAGCAGAGGAAACTCGGGCATTTCCTGAAGCTGCGCCAAGGGTATAGACGAACCAATCACCAATCGATCACCTTGAAAACCCGTATACGTGCATTCCGGAATTGTTTTAATATCGATAACTGCCCTTGCTTCCGTATACAGGGAATGTATTCGCATCATCGTAATAATTTCAGTGCCGCCATTATAAAAAATGGGTTCTTTCCCCTTAGCATGCAACTCACCAAACATCTCTAGCGCTTCGGAAATCGAATGCGGGCGATGGTACTCAAAATTTATTGATATCATAAACGCCCCCCCTTTTTTGTCTCCAAATGGATTCTGGAACAATTGGCAATTGATTAATTGGAACACCCGCTGCAGCGGATAGGCTGTTTGCCAGAGCTGCAGGCATACCAATTACACCATGTTCTCCCAAACCCCTAGCGCCATAAGGGCCATCTGATTGCGGTGTTTCCAAAAACTCAACAATATACTTCGGATTTTCATTGTATCGAATTGTTTTATAGGTGCGGAATTGGTTGTTTAAAACAATCCCATTTTCATCAAAAGTAAACCCTTCCCTACTTGCCCAACTTAGTCCCATGCACATTGCCCCGGTTACCTGTCCACGGGCACCTTTAGGATTAATAACCTTTCCAACATCAAGTACTGTGACTGCCTTTGTAATTTTATAAAAAAATGTTTTCGTATCAAATTCCACCTCAACTGCCTGTGCACCAACCGTCCAGGCTGGTCCAGGAACCCCTTTTCCCGTCTGTGGGTCCTTTTTGGTTAGATGGTTCATCATGAAGCTGCCGTGTCCAATAACCAAGCTTCCGACAGCGTTCCCATTTTCATATTTGTAGCCATGGGCAACATCTTTTACATTTACATTGGATTTCGGATTGCTTTTTAAATATACTCTGGCTTCTCCTACTTCTAATTCCTCCGGTTTACATCGTAATGCATATGCAGCATTGTTTTTCAGCTGTCGCTTTGCGTCTTCCGCTGCTTCTAAAACTGCATTTCCAGCCATAAAAGTGGCAGTGCTCGCCACCGTCTTCCAATGCCTAGGACTTGTCTGTGTATCCACTTCCATCTTGACATGAATTTTACTTTCATCTACTTTCATACTTTCAGCAAGCAATTGAGTAAGTGTTGTTTTGGTTCCTTGGCCCATTTCGACCACTCCAACATTTAAATTCATGGTACCATCCTTGTTAAAAGTAATAATAGCCCCTGTTGAAGCATTTGTTGGCGACATAGATGTTTTCCATAAAGAACTAATGCCCTTTGCTTTGATGATCCTATCGGAAATAGGAACTACTTGCCCCTCTTCCCAGTTAATTAATTCTTTCACACGTTCCAAGCATTTTGCAGTGTTTCCAATATTGCCTTTTGTTAATGGTGCTTGGGAAGGTGTTGTATCACCTGGTTTTATTGCATTTTTTATGCGTAACTCCATAGGATCTATTTTCAACTTATTCGCCAGGATTTCCATTGCCCGTTCTATGGCAAATCCCAATTCGCTATGCCCATAGCCGCGGAATGAAGTGGAGTAGGGGTGATTCGTATATACACAGTAAGAATCGCACCATACATGATTAATCTTATATGGCCCTGTGCAATTTAGCGCAGCGGTGGTAGTAATATCTGACGCCTCGTCTACATAGGCTCCGGAATCAAACAAAAACTTGATTTCCGCCATAATTAATTCGCCTTGATTCGTTGCCCCAAGCTTTACATTTGCACTCATTCCAATATGTACAGGTGAACTAACCATGTCATCTTCCCTTGTATTTGTTAGCGTGACTAACTTTCCTCCCACCGCCTTAGATGCAGCATAGGCAATTAACTCTAGCTGGATAGCAGCCTTCCCACCGAATGCCCCACCTACTAATGGGGTATGAACAATAACCTTATTTTCATTAATATTGAAATACTTGCCAATAGACTGTTTAATCGTGAATGGTGCTTGACTGGAAGAGTGGAGATATACCTCACCGCTTGGCAAAATTTCCGCACGAACGGAGCGCGTTTCCATTGCTGCATGGTCGGATTGCGGGAAGGATACATCTATTTCAACTGTAATATCACTAAGTGTTCGCCCCTCGTTAATATTCCCCTTGCGAACTGTGACATGATTAGATACATTGCGGGTTGGGTCAGGTCTTAATTCCTTCACTTGTGTATAATTTTTAAATTCTTCATGCACCAACGGATGTTTCCCCTCAAGCGCTTCCTCAACTGTATTTACTACCGGTAATATCTCATATTCCACTTTTATAAACGTACATGCATTTTGCGCCTCATATTCCGTGTCTGCGACGACGACAGCTATTGGCTCACCAAAATAGCGTACTTTTTCCAATGCAAGGATAGGTCTATCCTCAATTGCCGATCCTGTTAAAATAGGGTAGTCCACCCCCGTAACTATCGCACGAACCCCAGGACATTTCTTTGCTTCCCTTACATCAATTGACTTAATAGTTGCATGCGCATGAGGGCTGGTTAGTAATTTTGCGTGTAATAGACCAGCAACTGAAAAATCATTCGTATACTTGGCCGCGCCCGTAACCTTATTATTCCCCTCTTTTCTCGGAACGCTTTTCCCAATCATATTATTCCTCCTATTTCATACCTCCCTATATCATTACCGCAAATATTATCTGCCATACTGCAATTCCGATTTATGTAAGCGAAATAATGGTTACCTCAGAACAGGAGTTGTCATCCAATATATAGGAGGTTACAATAAATATGAGGTGAGTTAAATGAAATATAAAAAAACATTGCTAATAGCATTGGGAATTGTTGCCCTGTGCTTAAGCGCATACCTTATTTTCAATCAATGGAATAAAGAAAGCGTAACAATCGAGGAGAAACCTGCTGTTCCGAAAGCTGGAGTTGTAATACCAGTAATTGAAATTGACGAAAAAAGAAAAATTCCAGTGGAAGAAGAATTTCCAACATCAATGGAAGAGTATGGGATACAAGAAGCAATTCATGGAATGAGCCATCAGAAAGTTAGTGCAGAAGATAAGTGGGGTTTCATTCCTATGACTCAAGATCGTGTTGCTCGTTTGATTGAAGTTGTCGAAGCAAATAAATATGTCAGCGCTCCAGTGTATTTGGACATTCTCAATCGTTGGGCAAGCAATGACTTTACTCGAGCAGATAAAGACCATAATGCCATTTGGGATTTGCAGGAAGGGAATATCGGAAAAGCTAGTGGATTGTTATCTATTGAGGAAGAAAGAGCGTTTATTAAAAAACACTTCAAAATTGAAAATGAGTAACGTCAGCTAATGACCGGCGTTACTTTTGTAGTGTCTATCAATTAATATGATATAACACAGAAAAAGAAGGGGTTAATGCAATGAGTTGGCATGGTGTTACGTAAGCGTAAAATCGCGATCACCTATTTTACGCTTACATTTCTTCTAACTATTGAACTCTAGTTATTTCTGCAAACTTGTTAAAAATTAATGTGTAATCACTTAATGTTCGTTCGCGATAACCGTTCAATTTCATTTGTTGAGTTATGGTGAACAATGCTTTTTCCACAGACATTCCTTTTGGCGTTGATTTCTCTGGCTGCAACAAATCAGTTTTGATTGAAACATCAAATATGCCACTTCTTTTAGACAATAAAAAAACCTCCTAAATATAATTTAGGAAGTTGATTTTGGTTGACGATTTTTAAGGTTAATTTTTAAAAGTTAGAATACCTTTAGAAATACCTTACTTCGTCAAACCGTTGAACTGATTGAGATTCTCAAGGTTTTAATTATGTCCCAGGAGGGATTCGAACCCCCGACCGACGGCTTAGAAGGCCGTTGCTCTATCCAGCTGAGCTACTGAGA
>NZ_JADPRZ010000007.1 GCF_017347095.1 Sporosarcina sp. E16_8
TACATACCGAGCATATCCCACTGGCAACCGAGCATAAAACAGAAGAACCGAGCACATCCCACTGGCAACCGAGCATAAAACAGAAGCACCGAGCATATCCCACTGGCAACCGAGCATAAAACAGAAGAACCGAGCATATCCCACTGGCAACCGAGCATAAAACAGAAGCACCGATCATATCCCACTGGCGACCGAGCATAAAACAGAAGAACCGATCATATCCCACTGGCGACCGATCATAAAACAGAAGCACCGATCATATCCCACTGGCGACCGATCATAAAACAGAAGCACCGAGCATATCCCACTGGCGACCGAGCATAAAACAGAAGCACCGAGCATATCCCACTGGCAACCGAGCATAAAACAGAAGAACCGAGCACATCCCTCTCCAACCCAATCATAATTCACCCCTCATTCCAGCAATAAACCCCGTTACGAGCGCAACCCGAATATGGTACACTTTTTCTAAAGACGGAAAGTTCACATAAGGGGGAATCGAACATGTTTGGCATCGATTACGCAAGAAAACTCGACGAAAAAGACAGCCTAGCGAAATACAAAGACGAGTTTTATCTACTCGAAAACACCATCTATATGGATGGTAATTCACTCGGATTACTGTCAAAAAGAGCGGAGCGCACGTTACACAATTTACTCGAATCATGGAAGACATTAGGCATCGACGGCTGGATAGAAGGAGATAGTCCGTGGTTTTACCTATCGGAGTCGGTCGGAGAAAAAATGGCGCCACTTGTGGGGGGAACAAAAAATGAGGTCATTGCAACGGGCTCGACAACGACGAACCTTCATCAGCTTGCCGCGACATTCTACAAACCATCAGGGACTAAAACAAAGATTCTTGCTGATGAACTCAATTTCCCTTCGGACATTTATGCACTAAAAAGCCAGCTAGCACTGAAAGGCTTTAATCCTGACGACCATCTTGTCCAAGTAAAAAGCATGGATGGTCGATTTTTAAATGAAGACGATATCATCGAAGCGATGACAGATGACATTGCGCTCATCGTTTTGCCAGCCGTTTTATACAGAAGTGGACAAATACTCGATATGGAGAAACTTACGAAAGCGGCAAATGACAAAGTCATCCCGATCGGCTTTGATTTATGTCATTCGATTGGCGCGGTTGAACATTCATTGCATGATTGGGGCGCTGACTTCGCTTTTTGGTGTACATATAAGCATTTGAACGGAGGACCGGGCTCCGTCGCAGGACTGTTCGTCCATGACAAGCATTTCGGTACTTCGCCTGGTTTGGCAGGATGGTTCGGTTCGAAAAAAGAATCGCAATTCGATATGGATCATACATTGGATCCAGCAATGGACGTCGCTGCCTATCAAATCGGAACACCTCATGTACTCAGTTTAGCGCCGGTCATCGGTGCGCTTGAATTGTTTGAAGAAGTAGGCCTAAAAAAAGTCCGCGGAAAGTCACTTCAGCTGACGGATTATATGTTGGCGTTAATTCAACAGGAACTGTCTGAGCACGGCTTCACAATTGGTAATCCAGTCGACGAATCACGTGGGGGCCATATCTTGCTTGAACATGTTGAGGCGGCGCGCATTTGTAAAGCGTTGAAAGAGGCTGGTGTCATCCCTGACTTTCGTGCGCCAAACGGTGTTCGACTTGCTCCGGTTGCGTTATATAATTCATTCGAAGACGTCTGGCATGTGGTGCAGAAACTAAAACTCATCATGGATGAAAATCGCTACGAAAAATTTGAGAATAAACGAGGTGTTGTCGCATGACGAGGAAATGGATCGATATTTCACAACCGCTTCAAAATAACATCGCTGAATGGCCGGGCGACACACCATTTTCATATGAAGTTGCATACACTAAAGCTGAGACAGGTTCGGTCAATATTGGAAAGTTGTCGACGAGTACGCATATGGGAACGCATATCGACGCACCGTTTCACTTTGATGACAATGGCTTAAAAGTGCTTGATTTACCCATCGATTTATACATTGGACTGGCGCGTGTACTCGATGTTTCAGGAAAAGAGAGTATTGGAAGGGCTGATCTGGAGGACATCGATTTCGGTGGGGCAGAACGGATTTTATTGAAAACGGGTAGCCGTCCTGATCCAAATGTATTTCCGGAAACCTTTACGTATTTGCGCGGGGATATCGGTCCTTTATTGAAAGAAAGAGGGGTTCGACTCATTGGCATTGATGCGCCATCTGTTGACCCGGAAACGAGCAAAACAGTCAGTGCCCACCATTCACTCAATGACAACGGCGTACTGATTTTAGAAAATATTGTCCTTAGCGAAGTGGAACCGGGTGATTATGAATTAATTGCATTGCCGCTTCCGCTAAAAGACGGCGACGGCAGTCCAGTTCGTGCTGTATTGCGATCAATTGAAGAGGAGCATACCAGTAATGACTGAAAAAGGGATTCACACGGATTTCAAAGATAATATGACCTACAGCGAGTATTTGAATCTCGATAAATTGCTATCGAGCCAGCAGCGCTTGTCCGGCCATCATGATGAGATGCTGTTCATCGTCATCCATCAAGTAAGTGAGTTGTGGATGAAACTCATTTTGCATGAACTCAATACAGCAATCGACTTAATAGAAAAAGATGAACTGCCGGAAGCATTCAAAATGCTGGCACGCGTGTCAAAAACGCAGACGCAGATTATCCAAGCGTGGGATGTGTTGTCGACATTGACGCCTGCTGAATATATGGAATTCCGGGACAGTTTAGGACGTGCATCAGGCTTCCAATCCTACCAAAACAGGCTAATTGAGTTTGCGCTTGGGTATAAGCAACCGCATATTTTGAAGATTTACGAGAAAGATCCCGAGCTTGCAAGTGATTTAGAGGCGGCATTCCGTGCACCGGGGATTTACGACGTGGCAATACGTGCGCTTTCGCGTGCCGGCTTCGCGATAAACCCGGAACTGCTCGAACGCGATTTCTCTGTTACATATATAGGGGATTCGTCAGTAGCGGATGCGTGGCTGGAAGTATACCGCAACGTCGATGATCACTGGAATTTATATCAGCTTGCGGAGAAGCTTGTCGATATAGAAGACAGTCATCAGCAGTGGCGTTTCCGTCATATGAAAACCGTTGAGCGGATTATCGGTTTTAAAATGGGGACGGGCGGTTCGTCTGGTGTGAATTATTTGAAGTCAGTGCTGGATCATCAGTTCTTTCCAGAGTTATGGAATGTGCGGACGAAGTTATAAAAGAGCCAAGGTTGTTAATAAGAAAAAGTAGCCCTAGAAACTCCGCCAACAAGTCTAGTTGGCGGAGTTTTAGTGTTTTATCCAAACGAACGTTAAATCTATTTTTCTTGTTCACTAATTGGAGGCAAGTATGCCGGCAATAAACCTGTCGAACTGATTGCCTGTCGACAGTAGGAACTCCTCCGCGAACCGCTGTGGTTCATTGCCACAACCTTGGAATATCCAGTAAGCGAACAATGTGCTTGAAATTATGTTTCCCTACCGAAATTACCAATCATCGATAGGCGGACTCATTGTGAATTCCATTATAAGCACCACCATTACTGAGTTGATATAGTAGCATATTCCGCAAGGACGGGGGTTGTGTGTGCGTTCCAAATTGTGCGCAGATGCCTGCGATCAATGATAGAATTAGCGCATTGGACTACTAATCGAAATTCATGATTACAGTAGAAAAGGGGGACTAAACATGCGTTGGATAGTAATTATTTTCTTGGCAATTGCGGTAGAACTTTTTGTGCGTTTTCTAACGAGAAATATGGAAGATAAGAAGAAAAGGGAGAAACTGCTTGCACGCATTTGGTTGGCGTTTGGGGCAATTCTAATTGTTGTTTGGTTAATCAATCGGTTTCTATAGACAGCTTGTATACCAAAGCTTAAGAAAATCTTCATGTTTGTACTAGGCAATTCTTCATTATTATCATTCATGATTAAAGTAATGAACTCTTATTACTGCAAAGGTGTGGAAAACATGAAGAAATTGATCTTTATACTAGTGATAATTATATTGAGCGTTACTGTTGTGATCAAAAACAAAGAAAAAACTTTCGAGAAAGTAGATTTAACCATTGCTGCAAAAGCAGTCATTCTTATAGATGCTGATACGGGTAAAGTAATTTACGAAAAAAATAGTGCAGAACCGTTACCAATTGCTAGTATGTCCAAACTGATGACGCAATATATCGTGCTAAACGCCGTCAAAAGCGGCAATTTGTCATGGGGGGATACATACAAGCCAAGTGAAGCGCTACACCAAATTACAGGACAATCAGCAGCCGTCAAACTAGGAATGACAGCAGGTCATTCCTATACATTGCAAGAACTGTTCACCGCAATGACGGTCAACTCTGCAAATGACGCGGCGATGGCGCTTGCAGAAATGGTTAGCGGAACGGAAGACGCATTTGTAGATTTGATGAATAAACAGGCGCAAAGTTTCGGTCTGAAAAAGACGACATTCTTCAATGCAAGCGGACTTGACGGCGATTATATTGGCAAAGGGTATGAGCAAACCAACCATGCCTCAGCACGTGATGTGTCAGTTATTGCGCAAAAGCTAATTGCCAAGCATCCTGAAGTGCTCGACTACACAAAACTGCCGAGCTTCAAAGCAGGTAATGGAACTATGTTATGGAGTACCAATTTAATGCTGGAGGGTATGCCTCAAGCCTTAGCTGGAATCGACGGATTGAAAACCGGCTATACAGATCAAGCAGGCTCTTGCTTTGCTAGTACAGGCGTCTTTGAGGGACGACGTATTATTTCAGTCGTCATGAATGTTGACGCGGATGGCGGAGATACAACCACTCCTCGATTTGATTTGACGAGAGAGCTGATTGAGAAATTTGTGCTAAATTAGCTTCGTGAATCGCCTCGCATGTTACACTATTCATACAAAATTCCGAAAAATGGGGCGATAAATAATGATGGAACCAACACAAGTAAATGACTGGAAAAAGAAGCTTCCGCTCATCGGACAGATGATAGCGCATGAAGAAGTACTCTGGCTTAATCCTTTAATCGAGTCAACAACGACCGGTCTTCAAAAAACAGGAGTGACTGCAGAAAACGTCAAGGATGCATCAGACCGTCTGAAACGTTTCGCGCCATATATCGAGCGTGTCTTCCCGGAAACAAAAGTGTCCAACGGCATTATCGAATCACCGATTACCGCGATTCCAAACATGAAAGAAGCGCTTGCCAATCAATACAAAGTAGCAATCCCAGGTGAACTTCTCCTGAAAGAAGACAACGCACTGCCGATTTCAGGTTCTATCAAAGCACGCGGTGGCATATACGAAATCCTAAAACATGCCGAAACCCTGGCGATTGAGCACGGATTGATAACAACAGCTGACAACTACACTAAATTCGCAGAGCCGGAATTTAACAGTTTATTCTCGAAGCATAAAATTGCTGTCGGATCCACAGGAAACCTTGGTCTAAGCATTGGCATCATAAGCGCCAAGCTCGGTTTTGACGTTACAGTTCATATGTCCGCAGATGCGAAACAATGGAAAAAAGATATGCTGCGCGAAAAAGGCGTCACAGTTGTTGAATACGCTGATGACTACAGTAAAGCTGTTGAAGAAGGGCGTCGCCAAGCAGATGCGGATCCTTCATGTCATTTTGTTGATGATGAAAACTCACTCGACTTATTTTTAGGCTATGCAGTGGCAGGGGAACGTGTTGCAGCGCAGTTGAAAGCGCGTGGCACCATCGTTGACAAAGACAACCAGCTGTTCGTTTACCTGCCATGCGGTGTCGGTGGCGGCCCTGGTGGTGTAGCATTTGGATTGAGGCTCGCATTCGGCGATGCAGTCCGCTGTTTCTTCGCGGAGCCGACGCATTCCCCGTGCATGATGCTCGGTATGATGACTGGCCTTCACGATAAGATTTCAGTTCAAGACTTCGGTCTCGACAATAAAACCATTGCGGACGGACTCGCAGTTGGTACAGCATCTGGTTTCGTTGGCAAGACAATGGAACCGTTACTATCCGGCTGTTACACGATTGCGGACGAAACGATGTTCAAGTTATTGAAACTGCTCGCGGACACAGAGAGTATTCGACTCGAGCCGTCCGCACTTGCCGGGATGACTGGTCCAGTAAAAGCTATCCGTGAAAATATGAAGGAAGCTAATTTAGCAACTACTACCCATCTTGTCTGGGCAACAGGCGGTAGTATGGTGCCTGAAGAAGTGATGAATTTATATTATGGTATGGCTGGGAAATAACTTAATTATTTCCCGGGAAATCGACATTAAGTTGGGAAATAATTGCGAGTAATGAAAAACCTCACACTTCTGTGAGGTTTTTTGTCTTTATTGGGCACACATTTTCACGTCTTCTTTTTATGCGAAAATGGACATTGCCCTTGAATCGGCTCCACGTCATCCCCAATAAAAAACTGTTTCCATTCATTATGTTCTGGATCCCCGAAATGGCTAATATCTGGATGCTTCGGCAACTGGTCCCAGACTTCCACGCGTTCACGAACTTTTTCCCGCGACATGACACCGCCTTTTTCCGTCCCTTTCAATCCCTCGAATATTCGGCGCGGCTGAAAACCAAGTACCATCGCATTGCCTAAATTTCGGGTTTTTCGTTGCTTATAAGCAGGTGTATTGCCAAAAACAAAAATTGGCTCGCCATGGAAACGGAAATCCCACAAGTGATGCGCTGGATCACGTGGACTTTCCGCTGGCCATTCGACCTCATCCACCCCATGCAGGTACTGCAATATCTCCCAGAACTGCTTCCGGTACTCATCCAAAGAACCTTCAGTTTCAAATGGCTCAACAAAAACGAATAATCCATGCCGCTTATGAGCGGGATTGTCGAAAAGTGCCAAAAATGACTTCAACGTTTCCGGCAAATTGGACCAGTCGTTTTGTGTTACATACCCATAACGCAATTCGCCCTTGACCTCTCCTCCCATACCGAAATAACAAGGAAATGTCTTATCTGTCACTGTGTCATGGAACGTTTGGTATTCCTTCAACAACCAATCAGGTAAATCAGTACGTTCTACAAAATCCTCTTTTGTTAATAAAACCTTATCTATCTGAATCATCGTTTCTCCTCCATTTAACTCAATCTCTCTATAGTCCCATTCCCGTTAGGCAAAGGATAAAACCATTTAAATGTTTAACTAGCATATGATGGGGAAGTGTTAAGAAGACAATAAAATAATTGGAGGATCAAGCATGAATTCCCCTATAGAAAAGACAGACACTACAAAATGCAATACAGAGTATGATACGCTTCGCCGTGTAATCCTATGCCAGCCTAGATTTATGGCTATAGAAGAAGTGATTAACGACGTGCAGAAAGAATATGAAGATGAAAATATAAATGTTGACCTTGCAATGAAACAACATAAGGCGTTTGAAGAACTCCTTAAAAAACATGGCGTCGAAGTAATTAAACTACCATCATCAAAACAATTTCCAGAACAAGTTTTTACGCGGGATATAGGCTTTACCGTCGGCGACAATATTTTCGTTGCAGAAATGGCAAGCAATATTCGTAAAGGGGAAGAAGAGGCGCTTGAGGAGTGGCTGGACGATGAGGATATTGCATTTCAAACCACAACGAATCGTATGGAAGGCGGAGATGTCATCGTCGACCGTGGCACATTGTACGTCGGCATTAGTAGCCGTACATCCATAGAAGCTGCTGAAAAATTAAATGTCGATCTTCCAGATTACACGATTATTCTTGTTCCTTTCGATGAAAAGTACCTGCATCTAGACTGCGTGTTTAACATCCTGTCACCCGAAGTAGGACTTATTTTCTCGAAGGCATTCGATCCAAGCATCGTCGACATGCTGAATGCAACCTACAAGCTCATCGAAGTATCCGAAGAAGAACAATTTACAATGGGTACGAATGTCTTATCAATTGGCGACAAAAAAGTGTTCAGCTTACCGCAAAATAAACAAGTAAATGCCCAAATACGTGCGCACGGATTCGAAGTCATCGAAGTCGACTTTTCGGAAATCATTAAATCGGGTGGTTCTTTTAGGTGTTGCTCGATGCCTGTTAATAGGGAATAGAAACGCTTGGAAACCTCACTGTGAAGTGGGGTTTTTGAATAGTAGGGATTATAACGGAATCACCATTTAGCTATTTTTTTTGAATTGGATAATTTACATAGGTATCTAAAGCGTATGTGGAAAGACTTCGTGTCTGCACTGCTACCATGCAATCTTTCATAGGCAAGCGTTGCAATACTACTTTTCCCCCCAAGCCAAAGCGGTGTCCGGATAATAAGGATATCCGCTTCTTTCACCTTTTCAAATATCTGCGGCCACTCATCACCATCGCCCGTATAGGGACTCATTCCGTAAGACATCGCGTAATTCGCCAATCTACCGACCTCTGATACAACATTTTCATTATCATAAATCTGGCGGACCTTCTTCGCAAGAGCCACTGTATTCGATTCCTCCTCTGAACTTTTCAACGAAGTATTCAAAATTAGTACTTTCAACGAGCCTGTCAAAACCCACCTCTGTAATTTTGTCTTCTATTATACCATTACCCTGCAGGGCCAATCAAAAACGTGTTTAAGAACAATCCATCCGAAATGGATTGTTCTCTTTTTTTTAATGCTATACCACTTTTGAAGACAAATCATTCAGTGCCTCACTCATTGAGGGATGCGTGAAGATTTCATCTCGCAAAAACGTGTACGGCAATTTCGCTTCGATCGCAACACGTACTGTATTAATCAATTCACTGGATTCAGCACAAAATAACGTGCAACCTAAAATCTCTTAGGTGTCTGGATCTACAGACGCTTTCAATAGTCCATCCGTTTGTTTCACGACACGGGCACATGGAAGCGTCGCCACTTTTTAGGCAATTTCCTTTTTCCTTAGCCATTACGATGAATTAGTAATGTATTTCAGACTATGTGTCAAAAAAACTTTACTTTAGGAAAGAAATATATTACACTCAGTTTATAAGAGGTGATGAAATGACTTTAACTAATGAAAGAAAGATACGAAACAGAATTGTTGTACTAAGGGCTGAAAGAGGTTTATCACAAAAAGAAGTGGCTGATAAATTGGGGGTGAGCAGGCAGACAATCATCTCTCTTGAAAAAAATAGGTATAATCCGTCTTTAAAATTAGCATATGATATCTCACTGATGTTTGGGGTAGATTTACACGAAGTATTTCAATATGAAGTCGAGGAGGAGTAAGAAATTATGGATATTTTATTCACTGTGCTTAATCTTGTCTATGTAGTAATTTTCTTTATTGCACTATTTATTTCTTTGAAATTTGAATGGGGTGAAGAATACAAAGACGAACGTGGAAAAAGTATTTCAAATAAATCATACAGTATAGTATTTCCACTTTTACCTCTCGGGTGGCTTTTCCTTGAATTGTATAATCGGTTCATTAGCGCCCTGGATTACGATGCGTACAAATTGGCAATTTGGTTTTTAATCACAGGATTATTAATTATTCAAGCAATTATCCTATTGGTATTAAAAAGAAAGTATTAAGTTAGCTATTCGCTCACACATAACGTATGTGAAAAACTGGAATTGTTGGAAAGGGAGTTGTTGTGTGAATACTCTTTCGTGGATTGGAATGTTGGGAATCGTGATTCTTACGCTCTTGCCATTAGCCAAAAAAGAGAACAGAACAAAACAGGAAATACGGAAAGCAATAGTAACGGTAGCAATTGTACTCGGCATTATTATCGCCGTGTTAGTGTTCGACGTTAATTATTTACTCGCATTGATAGTCGGTTTCTTTGCAATGATTGTATTCGATAAAAAAACGTATACGAAAAAGCGATTAATTATCTATGGATCAATTATTCTACTCATTGGAATCGCGGGCTTCGCCATATTTAGGGATAATCCGGGGTATGTCTTAAACCATCTTAAGGACAATCCACAAACGACATCCCTGTACCTAGCGGAAAATGGTGTGGAATTAATCACCCATCAATCGGATGCAATACGGCCGCTGGCAAGTACCGTGAAGATATTGATTGCTGCCGAATACGCCATGCAAATCGATACAGGTCAGCTGAACAAAGACAGTTCCGTACCGCTTGCGGATTTAAACCGCTACTACTTAAAAAACTCGGATGGTGGGGCTCATGAAGAGTGGTTAAAAGCGATGCAAAGTAAAGACAAAATCAAAAATAACGAAGTGACATTGCATGATGTCGCAAAAGGAATGGCCACCTATAGCTCCAACGCAAACACGGACTACCTAATCGACCTGCTCGGAATATCTGCCATCAATGAGCGGGCAATAGCCCTCGAACTAACACAGCATGAGGACGTCTACCCGATTGTCAGCGCTCTTTTAATTCCTGATCATATCAAAAGTAAATCGATGAGTGAGAAGCAATTAATCCAAAAGCTCGAAGACATGTCGATTGAAGAATATCGAACATTAGCTGAAGAACTGAGCAAACAAATGAAAGAGGGAACCATCAAAGTTGAAGATGTAACATTTGATTCGTCTAGTGACGTACAAAAAGTATGGTCAGATCGCTTAATAGGAGCATCCGCCAACGACTACGGGAAGTTACTAACGGTAATTTCGAACGACCAACTTCCGACGACAGCTGCTGAAACCATAAGAGATTTACTTGAATGGCCAATGCAGCTAAACGAGAGCAATCATGACCGCTTTGTCCACCTAGGCGCAAAGGGCGGATCGACCGCATTCATACTGAACGACGCATTGTATGCAGAAAATCACAATGGGGATAAAATCGAAATCGTCCTTCTGACAGACGACTTGAACTTCTGGCAAGGAATGCTCATCAGAAAAAACATGAATTCATTCGAATCGAAGTTACTTGGAAGTGAAGATTTCCGATTGGAAGTCCAAAGAGAACTCTCTGAAACGTAATGCATATGTAAAGCCATTGCCGGCTGAAATTTCGGTAATGGCTTTTTTTACGATTATTGCTACGTGGAGGTAATAAGTCTCGATGTGCTAAGAGTAGTGGCTAATTAAGGAGTCTTTAATTATTAATAAGGATCATATAGTGGATCGTAAATGAGAAATAGGGAACAAATAGAGAGTCCTTAGTGGGGGATAGGGAGTTAATAAGGAGTCTTTGGTGTATTATTAAGGTATACAAAATATCCTTATTGAGGTG
Source organism: Sporosarcina sp. E16_8 (assembly GCF_017347095.1). Taxonomy (GTDB): domain Bacteria; phylum Bacillota; class Bacilli; order Bacillales_A; family Planococcaceae; genus Sporosarcina. Next base: position 11,161 of record NZ_JADPRZ010000007.1, read on the forward strand.
AGCAAGGTGTTTAATCCGAAATTCACATATACAAATACAATGGTTTCAGAGTTAATGTTGATTGAACATTCAAGGGCAGTTGTTGACCTTATGCCCCTACCTGCCACAGTCGAGCGTGATTTGATTGAAAAGGCAAAAGTGAAAATGACACACTATTCGACACGCATTGAGGGGAATTTACTGGATTTGGAACAAGTATCAAGGGTAGTTAAACAAAAACCGGAGAAGAATAGAATCGCGGCGGAAGATGAAGTGCGGAATTACTGGGAAGCACTGTCATTCTTATCTCGGGAGAAGAAAAAAGGAACTCCTATAACAGAAGATTTTATTCTACGATTACATGCAATCATTTACCAACACGGAACTGGGAGAAAGGCCTTGAAGAGTAGATACAGAGTAGCGACAGGACCCGGAGTTCTATTTGCGGTATTTGATAATAAAACCCGCCAGCCTGAATATATACCTCCTGAGTATTCGGATGTACCGGTTCTCATGGATGACTTTACTACATGGATTAAACAAGAAACAGATCTTCCAGTCCCGATCAAAGCAGCCATTGCCGCATATCAATTACTGACAATCCATCCATTTGAGGATGGTAATGGGAGGACTGCGCGGGCATTGGCGACGTATATGTTATCCCTAGCGGATTATGATATGAAAGGATTTCAATCCCTGGAAGAATATTATGTGGATGATTTGGATGGTTATTACCGTCATTTACAGATGGGATTGCCGGTTCTATATTACGACGGACGTCATAAGCCAGAGAACATGGCACCTTGGATTGAATACTTTGTTAAGGTTATGTCCTTGGCATATGAAAAGGTTGCGAATCTAGCAAAACAATTCTCAACGTTAGAGCAGCATGCATTGATAGCTTTACTTGAACCAAATGAAACGACATTATTGCGATTTATAATTGAAACAAATCGACCTGTTAAACCATTAGAGTTAGCTCAGCTTTTTCAAGTTCATACACGGACCATCGGAAAGTGGACAAAGCAGTGGGTGCTGAAAGGGTTAATCGAGCCGGCAGGGGGAACAAAACGAATTACAGCTTATCGGATAGGGAGCAGCTATTCGGAATTTACACTGGCTGATTTGGGATATAAAGAATGAGCAATAGACATTGACACTTGTTCGATGACAATTATAAGGGGAGGAATGAATCTGGGAATTCCTCGGATTTGGTATGCTTCCTTAATAAGGGCCTAATAGGGAGTCTAAAATCGAAAGTAAGGACCAAGTAAGGTACGTTAATGTACCTTATTTGGTCCTTACTTTGTTTAGTTACTATCAAAATTATATCAGCTAGCAAAAGAAAGGGGATGGCTATGAAAGAATAGTGGGAAGTAGTCCGGATTTATTGTTGCAACTGCACTTGAACGCCCATGTCCATAGATGGCGTTTTAGCGATGAATTTGCTAAATCAGACTGCACTTTTTTATGATACGATTTAAGTAGGGATACAAAACTGAGGAGTGATACCTTGAATGAAATACAAAGGGCACTTCAATCTATTGGGAAAACTAATTTTGTTGAGTACTTTACGGATTATAAAGAATTGACTTCAAGCAAGAAGAAGCTCACGAAAGATGATAAAATGCCGCTGGCGAAGAAGTTACTTGAGAATAATCCGAATGCAACTGCGTTATCAGGTCAAATGATAAGAATCTCTTGCGCTATAAAGATTTTTGGAAATGGGTGGGAGAATGATGTATTGAGGGAAGTAATAAATTCAACGAGTTCAAGAATAACTAAGGAAATCAAAGAAAAAGCGAGGACATTGTTAACCGATTAAATGGCGACCATCACTGTCCTCGTCAAATAGATACACATCATGTATATGAATCAATTAATGCCTGTTACCCACAGTTGCGCTACGGAAAATCGGTCCGTGCGTAAAAATACCGGTGACGGGCATTTGTGTGTTCAAAAAAATGTGGTTTAGAAAAACTATTGTAGGGGATCGGATATGTAGGTAGAAAAGGAGGCACCATTTTGAAACCAACTATTCGGTATAGAATTAAAGAAACACCAGTCCAAGTGGTTCATGATTATGGAGAAGTAGTCGTTAAGAATGGGGTTTTAATAGAGGGAGAGCAACTTTGTGCAATTTATGATTTAGACGAAGAATCATTTCCGTTTGTTTGCACTCTAAATCACGATTTAAATCATATGCTTTCGACTCAAGATCTATTGATGCAAATCGGTAATTGGGAAGATGGGATTGAGATAGCGGAGTGTGAAGTTCATGGGGATGAATGTAATGAAAAGATGCTCTATGTCTGCAACGAGTGCCATGAAATGCATGCAGAAGAAACGTACATATGCCAAGTCTGCGATTGTGAAAGCTTGCGGATTGTTCCAGAATCGGAATTGATAAATTAAATTGAGGAGAGAGGGAAATTGAATTTTAAAAGCATAGACATTCAAGTACTAGATGATAGCAGTACGATTGTTGTTAAAAATGGAATATTGGTTAAAAATGAACAGTTTTGCGCGATTTACGACATAGATAAAGGGCACTTTAAATTTGTCTGTACAACATGTTTCGAGTTAAATATAATGCTGGCTACTCAAGACCTTCGCATGAAAGACCCAGAGGAAGAGGAGCGCTTATGTTCAGAATGTGGAATAACGATGCAAGAAGGATTTTATTTTGAGTCGGATGGAACACAGTATTGCAGTGAAAAGTGTTTAACAAAAGTAATTACGTGGGATGAGTATTTGGCGATTCACGATAATGGCAATGGTGATGCTTATTGGACCGATTGGTATGATTATTGAGCTTAAATTGCTCGCAAAATATCATGGGGAATTGAGGGTCTTTGGTAAAACAAATATGTAAATGGCAACTATATGGTATGATTTGTTTATATAATCAGATAAAGATTTCTGGTATGAAAATAAGATTAAGAATAGGTGATTACAATCAAAAAAACAGTACATGTTGTTGGAGCAATTATAGAAAATGAAACCGGTAAAATTCTTTGTGCGCTACGAGGGCCAGAAATGACCTTGCCGAATTACTGGGAGTTTCCAGGCGGAAAGATTGAAGAAGGCGAAACAAAAGAAAAGGCCTTAACGCGCGAAATTCAAGAAGAGCTGGGCTGTACAATTGAAGTATTTGATCAAATCGAAGATACAACGTATGAATATGAAAAAGTTATCGTGAGGCTAGAGACATTTATGTCGAAAGTGATTTCTGGAACTCCAACACTTTCGGAACATGCGGAAATAAGATGGATTTCGAGAGAAGAGTTACCGTCATTGAATTGGGCGCCTGCTGATATTCCGGCAATTGAAAAGTTAACGAATCTAATCCCGAAGAAATAAAATAGCAAAGAGATGCGGTGATAACATGGAAAGTTTTATCCGGAATTTAAATGACTCACTGCAAGAGGGTTTCATCGACAAAAGTCAGAGCAACTCTGGTAGTTTTAAACCAGAACTATTAATCAATAATGTTAAGAAAAATATCAACGTATTAAACACGCTCCAAGAGGAACTTGAAACCAGTGAAGACTTCATTTTTTCTGTAGCGTTCATTACTGAAAGTGGTCTTGCTACAATGAAATCCCTGTTTTTAGATCTTAAGGAAAAGGGTATTTCAGGTCGGATATTAACCTCTACATATTTATATTTTAATCAACCAAAAGTATTTAAAGAGCTTATGAAGTTAATGAATGTAGAAGTACGCTTAACACAGTTAAAAGGCTTTCATTCCAAAGGATATATCTTTAAACATAAAACGCACTACTCTCTGATCGTGGGAAGTTCCAATTTAACCGCGCATGCTTTGAAAGTGAATTATGAGTGGAATGTGAAACTAACGTCCCATGAAAATGGAGATATTGTTCATCATTTTAAACATCAATTTGAAGATGTTTGGGCAGATGCGGATATATTAACAGAAAAGTGGATAGAGAATTATGAAGTAGAATACTTGAAAAATGCCGATCTTAGACTTGCTGAGCAAGTGATCGAGATGCCCGCAAACTATAATCCAAATGCGATCGAAGAATCGGCGAAAATTGTTCCGAATGCCATGCAGAAAGCAGCGTTATTACAGATACAGGCCGTTCGTGATGAAGGAAAAGACAAAGGTTTAGTGATTTCTGCAACTGGTACTGGGAAAACATATTTATCTGCATTTGATGTTAGGAGTTTTGCGCCTAAGAGAATGCTATTTATAGTTCACAGAGAGCAAATACTAAACAAAGCAAAAGAGGATTTTCAAAGAATTCTGGGTGGAATCGATGAAGAGTTTGGATTATATGTAGGCGCTAGCAAGCAGTTAGATAAAAAGTACCTATTTGCTAGTATTCAAACGCTGTCAAAACAAGAAAACTTAAATCAGTTTGACCCTAAAGACTTTGATTATATTCTAATAGATGAAGTACATAAGGCTGGGGCCGCTTCTTATCAGCGTGTCATTAATTATTTCAAACCACAATTTCTAATGGGAATGACAGCCACCCCGGAGCGGACGGACGACTTTAATATCTACTCATTGTTTGATTACAATATAGCTTATGAAATCAGGCTGCAAGAAGCACTTGAAGAGGACATGCTTTGTCCATTTCACTACTTTGGTGTGACGGATCTTGAGTTAGACGGAGAATTAATTGATGATACAGCCGTTTTCACTAAACTGGTAACCGAGGAACGTGTAACCCATATTATTGAGAAAATTAATTACTATGGTTTCTCAGGGAATGAAGTAAAGGGGTTAATATTCTGTAGCCGAAAAGCTGAAGCAAGTGAATTGTCAATTGCATTGAACAATAGAGGCTTTCGAACAGTAGCATTAACAGGGGATGATTTACCAGGGGAAAGAGAACGTAGGATAACTCAATTAGAAAATGGAATTCTTGATTATATTTTGACGGTGGATATTTTTAATGAGGGAATTGATATTCCGAGCATAAATCAAGTGGTGATGTTGAGACAAACTCAATCAAGTATTATTTTCATTCAACAGCTCGGACGTGGATTACGGAAGCATGATTCAAAAACCTACGTGACGATTATCGACTTTATCGGCAACTATAAAAACAACTATCTAATTCCGGTTGCACTCTCAGGTGACAGGTCCCAAAACAAAGACAATGTACGTCGACGGACAAAGGATACAAGCTATATTAAGGGTGTATCAACAGTTAGCTTCGAAGAGATCGCTAAGAAACGAATCTTTAGTTCAATCACCGAAAGTAATTTGACTGCCTTGAAAATTTTACGGGATGCATATATAGAATTGAAAAATAAACTTGGCAGGGTTCCCTACTTATACGATTTTGTAACGAATCATTCCATCGATCCCGTCGTTATCGCAGAGAAACATACGAACTATTACCAATTTCTATTGAAAATGAATGCAGAAATCCCCAAATTAACTAGCTATGAAAACAAAGTGTTAACGATGCTTTCGTTGGAAGTATTGAATGGGAAACGTCAACATGAAGTTTTATTGCTCGAACAATTATTGCATCAGGAACAGATACGCCATGTTGACTATGAGAGTTTGTTAACTGCAAATAACTGTCGGACAGATGAAGCAACCTTGGACTCGGTAAATCGGATCTTGAATTTATCATTTTTCACAACAAGCGTTCAAAGTAAATATGGTGGAAAGCCATTAGTCACCGTAAATGAAAATGGAAATTATACGTTGAATGAATCATTACGTGAAGGGTTAACAAGTAATCCTTACTTTAGAGAGCTAATTCTAGACGTTATTCATAGCACAAAAGCGAAGTCGAAGCTGTATGAATACAATCGCCCACTTACGCTATATGAAAAATACTCCAGAAAAGATGTCTGCAAGCTCTTGAATTGGAATGCAGATGAAAGTTCAACGATGTATGGATACAAGCCCAAGCACAACACTTGTCCCATCTTCATTACTTATCATAAGAATGAAGAGGTAGAATCCAGCGTTAATTACGGCGACGAGCTCCTGAACCCCGAATTACTTAAGTGGTACACAAGAAGCAATCGATCATTAAGATCCCAAGAAGTTCAGAAAATCATTCATTCTGACGACAATAATATTGATATCCATATCTTCGTGAAAAAAGATGACGACGAGGGAACCGATTTCTATTACTTGGGGCAAGGGTACCCAGATAAGTCCAGTGTCGAAGAGGACAGGATGACCGATAAGAATGGCAAGGATCTTCCAGTTGTTCATATGAACATGGTGATGGAGCAGGCTGTGGAGAGTAAGCTTTATCATTATTTAATTGATGAATGAAAAGGCGAATTCCACTTGTGATAAGGGGAACCGTATATTTGATAGGTACCTGTGTGTGACACCGTTCTGGTAATTCACTAGAATTAAATAATAATAAGTCGTGAATTAGGTATTTACTCCAATATCTAATACCAATTATATTATTATACAAATTCCTGAATTGTTCGTTGTTATTTGTTACAGGAACCGATTTTGATCCTCAGAGATTACTATGAAAACTATGGAGGAATACAATTTGGCGTTAATAAATAAGATCGATCATTTAACTAGAAATTCAAGGGTTCATGAAGAGGTAGAGGCTACCTATAATATCCTTTATAAAGATGGAGAAAAGTATCTAGAAGTGACTACTTACGGCTCCAAAGATAGGGAGATGAAGGGTAAGGCGAGTCAAATTATTCAATTTAATAAAGAGGCGATAAAGCAGTTGAAAGAAATTGTTGAAACACAGTTTTAGCACGAATAGAAGTAATGGAGGAATATCCAAGTGTCAGGTGCCTGCGTGTGACACTGTTCAGATAATACAATTACATATTTATAAGGCGTGGCGTGATTAGAAATTATTCGAATTTTTATGCAGTCCTGCGAATTGCTCGTAGTTGTTTGTTGCACACGGAGCGATCTTCAATCTTGTGGAAGATTGCCGGCTTGCTTTCGATTTCCACATTTAATTCAAAAGGCAATCCCTACAATAAACTACAGCTCGGAACGTTCATTATTCGGGAATAGATTCACCCATAAAACAAATAAGGTGCTTGGTCCCCAACAACTATACACTGTTGGGAACCAAGCACCTTATTTCACTTCACATAATCCCAAACGGCATAAACCCCAGATCCATATAGACGCCACTAACCATTATTGATAGTATGAGAAAAGTAACACTACTTTCAAATAATGCTGAATAATGCAGATATGGAGAATAAAATGAAGAAATTTGTATGGATTGCTTCCCTCATTTATTGTTTGAATGGGTTTGGTCATATAATCATTGGGACCGTTTTAGAACCTATGGTGGATTCGTATGGTATTCATTACAGGGATGGCGGACAGTTGATTATGAATCAATTTTTAGGTTTTTTAGGTGGAGTAATGATTGCGCCGCTCATCGTCAATCGAATTGGTCGGAGAATGACGATTTTTCTTGCCTTACTCATTTTTGCGCTTTCCCAGTTTGTGTTTAGCGTCTTACCTAATTGGAATGTGATGTTAGCTATCGCTCCATTTGGTGGGGCGGGAATAGGGATTGCCGAGACAATTGTTGCTGCCCTAATTATTGGCCATTTAAAGGAAAAGAAAGCTATGACACTTGTCATAGTTGAAATATTTTTTGGTGTAGGCGCATTGGCGATTCCAGTCATTTCTGCCTTTTTGATTATGACAGGTGTATGGAATTTTTCGTTTACATTTGTAGCCGTGTTTGCTTCGGTCATTATGCTGCTCTGGTTATTTCTTTCGTTTGGAGAATTGGATCCGATTTTAAAAAGACAGGTGAAGACTTTACCTGAAGATGGACAAAGACCTGTGAAAAAACGTTACTCTAAGAGGCAATTGCCGATTATTGCGACGGGTGCGTTGTTTTTCTTTATGTATGTGGGAACTGAAATGGTCTTGCCAAACTACTTGCCAACAATCATGAGCAAAACAACGAATTTAGATGCTTCCACGCTGGCCTTAAGCATTACTGTCTTTTGGGCAGCCATGACAATTGGGCGTATCAGTATGACCGGTATCATAGATAGAATAGGCTATAGCAAGCTCTTTATCATTTGCTGTATTGGTCAGCTTTTTACCATATCAATGTTTGCTTATTCAACTTCTGTCATGTTTAGCTTTATATCCATATTTTTAACGGGTTTATTTATGGGGGGAGTTTTCTCAATTGGGCTCTTGATTATTAATGAAACGTCTAAAGGATTAGAGGAATGGACCACAAGCATACTGATGGCAATGGGGGGATTAGGCGGCGCATTCCTGCCAAGAATTGTGGGCGAACTGATAGATCGATACCCAATCAGCGTTACCCTATGGTCACTCGTATTATGTACCTTTATTCTTGCGTGTTTAATGGCCGTCATTTTTCACTTTAGAAAAAAGGCAATGGATTTTAAAGGATTGCAACCGAGAAAAGCGAGTAATGTTGTATAAACTACAGTGAAGTCTGGAGTCAAGGCGGCGCCTGAAGAGATCAGATCATGATAGTGAAAGTGTGCTTAGTAAGCAGGCGACGTTTCAAAACTATATGTTGAACAAATGGATATCTGTATTAACTAAGCGAAGCCACCTAATTTAATCCTTCTTAATTTTAGGTGCCTGCGCGACAAATATTCATTAATATTTAAAAATGCGTGTTTATTCATAAGATAAATTCATTTCGTTAGTATAAATTTTATGATAACTTGTTACTTTCTGCATATCCATAAACCTCCTTCCTTAATAGATATTGAAAAGTGGATCATAAGCCTGGCTTTGAAATACTTACATAATATAAATCCGTTTTTTGCTTTTACTAATAACGTTAGCAAAGGATTAATCTATTCAAAATTATTACTTTAGCAAAAAATGTAGGTGTCAGTTTGGGGGAAGTCGATAATTATATATGTTGAAAAATGTATAATAAAGCCGATTGAATGGATCAATGAATCACGGGGACTTTCTGCGAGTATGGAGCCAACGTGCAAATTCAAAAAGCTTTATAAACAGCCATGACGGAACAAACATATAAATATAAAAAGAGGTAGTTCCCACAAGTATATTTGTGATAAGGGACTGCCTTTTTTGTATAAGCATTGGCTAACGTATTTGCAAGGTATATAGATCAATTTTGCTGGAAAGGAGGATATTCTTATGAAGAATAAAAGCGAAATCATGGGGATAATTCAGTAATTGGATCATCATATTGCAGATGATTTTGAGGCACAAGACTTAGAATTTAAACGTTGGAATTTTAGTTCTTTGGAGGAAAATATCAATAAAATGATTAAATACGCTGTTTGTATGGCAAATGGCAGTGGGGGTAGTGTTGTTTTCGGTGTGGCCGATAAAGTGCGGGGAATCGATAATGTTTTAATTGGGATTCCATTTGATGAATTATTTTATAAAGATCATTCGATTCGGCTACTAGTCATGAACATTTTGCCGGAAACCCCGCCTTATACAACAACAAATGGTACAGCAACCATTAGACAAGGAAAAGAGTGTCTGCCGTACAGGAACAATTCGTAGGGATAATCTGATTTTATGAATTAAATTTCATGTGCAGATGCTATTCAGTTAATAATATAAAGTTGAATAGTTGTAAAACGGAAATCATATATACGCGTAAATACTTATCCTGTATGTATTTACATTCAGTGTTATGAATTGTTTGCCGCTGTTTCATGCACCGTCCGCTAAATAGTAGATCAAAATGCCCAATTTATAGAAAATGTAAATAGGGCGTTTCTGCTTGCACTTTTGTTCTTAGAGAACCCTCCACCTATCAAAACAGAAACTATCATTTTTAACTTTAACTCATTAATAGATTAATAGGTACTTAGGCAGTTGAGCCATTTTAAACATTCCTGTAGTATATAGTCATAACTGATAATGATTATCATTATCAGTTTAAGTTGTGTCAGGTATCTGTTAGTGTGTTATCACCCCCTCAAATTCTTAATTTTCTTTTAATTAATAGGGAGGTGTATTATATATCAGCAACACATTTGTTTCCATTTACTTCTTATGTGAGTCTTTCTAATTAGGAAGGCTAATTTTTTTACCGGTAAGTGATAATGGTTATCACTTAATAAGGGGAAGGCTCTGTGAAAGGATGGTTAATTATATGCAACAGGTTGCTAAACAGATTGCAGAAAATGCAACATTTCAGGCGTTTATGAATTGTTATATACGAGAAGTGAGTAGCGGACATTGGGTTAAAAAGGAGGTGTGGGTAAAAGAACAGCGATTATCTATGCTGATCACAGACGCACATGTGTTAGAGCTTGAGTTGCCGATACAAAACACCCGTTTTGCATTTGCTGTGGAATACAAATCTCTTGTTGGAAGACATAGATTTGGTGTCTCGTTGAAGTATTGTGCGAAACAAAAACAATGGCTTCCTGAAGATAAATTAACGATACTCATCACGCTCATTCAAGAACTACATTTAATGGCTAAGGCGGATGGGTGTCCTGGACTTTCTTTCAGTTTTGATGAACTCATTCTTCGCATAATTGAGAGCTATCAAACGATGGCGAACTATATAGAAAAGAGTTTGGAAGATAAGAAACCAAATGGAGCTAACGATACGTTTATTGAAGCTGAGCAGTCTCTCTTATTTGGACATTGGCTTCATCCAACACCTAAAAGCAGACAAGGGATGGCAAATTGGCAACAAACGAGTTTTGCTCCAGAGCTACAAGGTTCTTTCCAGCTTCACTACTTTCGAGTTGACCGTAAAATTGTGAAAGAGTCCTCTGTATTAGAAAAAAGTGCGAGTGAACTCATTTCTCAGTCTTTAACAAAATCACAACCTGATTTTGTTATGTCAGAGAAGGATTGCCTCATTCCGATGCACCCGCTTCAAGCACAGTGGCTTTTACAGCAAGAGTATGTAAAAAAAGCGCTTGCCGAAGGATTGATAAAATACGAAGGTGCGCTTGGGGCGTTTTATACAGCAACCTCTTCGACAAGAACGGTATATAGCTCAAATGAAGAAATGATGTATAAATTTTCAATTCCTGTAAAAATAACAAATTCATTGAGGGTAAATCGAACTCATGAACTAAAAGCGGGAATTGTTATGGCTCGGTTAATGAATAAGATTGATTTCTTACAGAACCATCCATCTTTTCGAATGATTGATGACCCAGCCTATATGACTGTAGAGTTTCCAAATCAGACGGAATCAGGGTTTGAGGTAATTTTTCGCTCAAACGTATTTCCTAAAGGACATGATGAAGGAATCTGCATGATCGCTGCTCTTGTTCAAGAGCCTCTGCCAAAAGAAAAATCGAGACTGTGTCAGCTCATCATGAAAATTTCTCAATCAGAATCCCGCTCATTAGAAAGCGTAAGTTTAGATTGGTTTAAAGTCTATTGGAAATGTGCTATTGAATCATTATTAAGGTTATACGATGAGTATGGGATAGCTCTTGAAGCACATCAGCAAAATAGTGTGTTAAACATTTCTTCAGGTTATCCAACTACTTATTATTATCGTGATAACCAAGGGTATTACTTATCAAAAGCGTATAAAGAAGAACTACTTTCAATAGAGCCTTCTTTACGTGAAACAGAAGAGCTATTTTACGAAGATGCCCTTATTCATGATAGATTTACCTATTATTTGTTTGTGAATCAATTGTTTTCCGTTATTTCCCGATTTGGAGCAGACCAGCTAATCGATGAAAAAACTCTTTTGAAGTGGTCTATCGATCAACTGCACTTATTAGAAAAGGATTTTACAGGTCAAGGGAAGGCATTTGTCCGTAACATTCTAAAACAAGAAAAGCTTGCGTTCAAAGCAAATTTATTAACAAGGTTTCATGATGTAGATGAACTAGAAGCCGAGCTTGAACAAGCGGTATACACGAGAATTCCAAATCCGTTTTTTCTTCAGCATGAGGAGGAAGAATATGCAGCAGCTACAGCCTTTAGCTTCTAAACAAGGAGAGCTACGTGTAAGACGGCAGCTCGTGGAAGCAATGATTTTTGAAGGACTAATCAAATATGAAGAAACTCGTCTAGATAAATGGACTTCAATCTTTACTCTTGATGGACAGAAGTGCACCTATCGTTGTGAAGGGAGAAGAATGGCATTTGATCGTATCCGAATAAAGGGAGATAGTATTTTTCAAGTAGGAAAAGATGAAACGTTACTAGTAGCAACGCTTGAGGATCTAGTAGATGAATTACTTTCGACTCTTAGAGACAAAGTTCGATTACTGAAAGAACTTCATTTAACAAGTAAGCTTTGTGAATGGAATGATCGTCATCTCGAACTGCCAATGTCTAGAAGAAATTCGAGCTATGAAGAATTAGAATCAGAAATTATTGAAGGACATCCATATCACCCTTGTTTTAAATCAAGAACCGGTTTTACGATCGACGACCATAAAGACTATGGCCCTGAGGCAAAGCAATCATTTACCCTTCAATGGGTTGCAGTGAGAAGAAACTATGTACGAATCACTGTTCTTGAAGAGGAAGAGAGCTTTTGGAAAAGAGAGGTAGGGCATTTGATGTGGGAAGGCCTTCTTGCAAAGCTTGCGGTATTCGATGGAACATATGAAGAATATACGTTTTTACCGGTTCATCCTTGGCAGTGGCATAACATGAAACATGAACTAGCTGAATTAATTGAGCAAAAAGATTTAATTCCTCTAGATGTGAAAGGAGATTACTATCGGGCAACCCAATCGGTGCGAACATTATGGAATTTTTCAAATCCTAAAAAGGCACAATTAAAATGTTCGATGAATATGGTGAATACCTCTTCATTACGAAAGTTAGATTCTCATGCTGTTTGTGCCGCTCCTCATATTTCAGCATGGCTTAAACAGGTCATTCAATTAGACTCCTATTTACAAAAAGAAGCGTCTCTTATTGTACTCGAAGAATATGCAGGGATTATTTTTGAACCGAATGTAAAAAAGCATAGCACAAAAATAGAAGGTCAGCTTGGCTCGATATGGCGAGAAAGTGTGCGCTCGTATATGAAGGATGATGAAGAAGCGGTACCGTTTACGGTGCTAATGATGATGGAGAAAGATGGGCGTCCGTTTATAGATGATTGGCTTTTCAGATATGGAACGGAGGAGTGGGTAAAGCGCTTGATCGAAGTGAGTGTTATTCCTGTGTGGCACTTGCTTGTCGCTCACGGTATTGCTGTTGAGGCCCATGCGCAAAATATGATTTTAGTACATAAAAATGGCTGGCCGACTCGGGTTGTACTGAGGGATTTCCATGACAGTATCGAATATATTGAAGAATTTATTGCAGATAGAAGCCTCGTTCCAGACTTTGAATCAATACACGAACGTTTTAAAGATGCACCTGTCGATGTTTATTATTGGATGTCTTCTGTAGAAGCTTTACGAGAGTTAGTTATGGATACATTATTCGTGTTTCATTTAAGTGAACTATCTTATTTGCTAGAAGAGCAGTATGGATTTGCAGAAACATGTTTTTGGAGTCAAGTTTGGGACGGCATACAAAGGCACTTTGAACGTTTTCCATCATTATTCTCAAGAAATGAACAGCTTCAGCATACTAGCACAAATATTTATGTTGAATCTTTGCTAACAAAGAAACTTCAAAATCAAGAAGAAGGTAACTTTCGACATATCGTCAGCAATACGTTGGCGCAAGCGGATAAAAAGGGGAAATGATGATGTTTTATGTCAATGATCAATTCTATACACTAGAAGATATCGAGAAGCAATATGAAGTATATGAAAGCTTATCTCATCTAAGAGAGTGTAACAATCGCAGACTAGCTATTTGTACGGATGATACTTTCCAATATATAGTTCTTTGTTTATATATTCGGCAAAAAGGTGGTTCAGTCGTCCCAATCCATCCAGCGACTCCAAAAGAGGGATCTTTGCGGCTTGCTTCTTCAGCAGGTAGTCATCTTTTGTTGTTCCAATCGATCGATTCCTTTATCGAACTATCAAATCATTCTAATAACCAAGAAGGAGTATTAGTTCAAATGAGCTCAGGTACAACAGGAGCTCCGAAATGTATTGAACGAACGTGGAGTTCAGTGGAAGAAGAGATTGAAAGCTATGTGAAGACGTTACCTATCGATTCCTTGACAAATTCTATTGTCGCTTGTCCGGTTACTCATTCTTATGGATTCATTTGTGGTGTCTTGGCTTGCATAAGAAGGGGAGCAAATCCGGTTATTATTACGAATAGTAATCCTAAATATATTTTGAAAAAGTTAAAAGAATTTCCGAAGCATATACTCTATGCTGCTCCAGCGTTACTTTATACATTAAGTCGATTATTGCCTATTGATCAGAAATTTGATCGTGTGATGACGTCAGGAACATTGATGCCGCATAGTTGGTTGACATCATTAAAAGAGAAATCTCGCCAAGTATTACAGCAGTATGGATGCTCTGAATCCGGTTGTGTTGCGATTAACCCTAATTTGGAAGACACGAAAGAAATGGGCTATCCCCTTCCTCATGTGAAGGTGACAGCTGGTGACAAACAAACACCGAGCGAAATTATCATTGAATTGTACACACAAACGATTTATACAAAAGATCTTGGCTATATAGAAGATAATGTTCTGTCTTTTCTTGCAAGAATGGATGACACGATTAATGTAGCAGGCTTGAATGTGTATCCGCAAGAAGTTGAAACCGTGTTAATGGATGACCCAAGAATAGTCGAAGCGGTCGTATATAAGAAACAAAACAGCCTATCAGGAGAGCGAGTATGCGCACTATACGTGTCTACTGAACCAATCGATAATATGGAACTTAGAGAATGGTGCCGGAAATATCTCGCTCCACATCAAATTCCGATGGAGTTTGTGTTTGTTCATGAAATCGAAAAGCTACCAAATGGAAAAGTTAGTAGAAAAAAACTCGGAGGCATACCAGTATGACGAGAGAACAATTGATCAAGAGCATCTATGATATTCTGGAAAAATCATTAGAGTTGCAGACACTGTCTTCTTTTAATGAAGATGCTCGGTTAAATGAGGATTTGTATATGGATTCAATTATGGTCCTTCAACTGATTCTTCATTTAGAGTTGGATCTTGGCATTTCCATTCCCGATGAGATTCTCGTTCCTAAAGATTTCAAAACAATAGGAACACTAGTAAGCTTTTTAGAAAAACAGCAAAAAGTAGAATAATCGGAGGGCAAAAATGATAAAAGTTCATTGTTTTGTAAGCTGTGTTTGTGAAGTTATTAAGAAAACGAAAGGCGTTGATCATAGACCCTACTATTTTGGGGTATGGGACGCAGATTTTGATGTGCTCGATAATGGAGTGCTAACATACCACTCAGATCGAATTGATCATCACTTCTTTCAAACATGGTATGAAATGCTCTATGGAATCAAGCTTTATAAATGGTATGACGAAGAACAATCAAAACAAGAAAATATAAACAAGCTGCTAAGGTTATTAGAAAATAAATCTCCACATCAACATGTGATGGTGATGCTGGATTTATCGATGCTTCCAGAGCGAGAGAATAAATTTCATCAACGTCCATTTCCGCATTATGTGATGCTAGAATCGACAGAAAATGAAGCAGAGTGGTTTATGTATGACCCTGATTTTCGCTGGGAAGGGATTTTGCCGAAGGAGAGGATTTTAGCTGCAATCCAAGAGCCAACTGTCGGCGGTGGCTATTACTTTGATTCTGAGACGATTATTGCTCCAACTACAGAGACGGTTGAAGCCTATTTTAATACATGTATAAAGCTTCAATGTAATCCGGTGACAGATGCAATTACCGAGATTATTAAAGAGTATATCGTAGGAAATGAAAAAGATAGTATGTCAAAACTTCCGACTGCATTAAAACAATTGCCGGTTTTAGCAATTAGAAAGTATGCATATGAACATGCGTTTGCGTTTTTTTGGGAAGCTCTTGGTCGCGATGAGGAAGGCTTTGAAACATGGTGTGATGAAATTGGGCGTCTAGTAAATGGTTATACAACGGTTCAGTATCGAGCGATGAAACTTGCGATGACGCAAGATTTGTTATTAGTTGAAGATATTTTTGTGAAGTTAGAAGAACAAAATTTCCTTGAGTTCAAGATTAAGCAAGGATTACAAGAATGTTTTCAAGCATGGTTAACATTACAGCACAAGAAAGAGGTTCTTCCATGAAACTATCTATCTGTACGATTTCGTTTCGGCACCATCTCCATTCGATTGATCAAATAGCTCACTTTGCAAAAACTCAAGGTTTTCAAGGAATCGAGCTATGGGGTGTTCATGCAAAGAACTTGGCAGATGAACTTCATTATGGAGCAGAATGGCTAAGCTCATACGGTTTGGAAACGAGCATGATTAGTGATTATTTACCTTTAGAAGCACCAGTTTCTGAGATGATGGCTGAAACAGAGAAGTTATCTTCACTTGCAAAGCGCTGGGGGACGAATAAGATTCGTACATTTGTAGGAAAACAGGGCAGTTCAGGCACGAGTAAGAAAGAAAGGGAAGAACTTATTTCCAGGCTTAGAATGCTCTGTGATTATGTTGAGTCAAAAGGACAATATTTGCTTGTTGAAACTCATCCGAACACATTGACAGATAATCTACCTTCAACTATGCAGTTACTCGAAGAAACGAATCACTCCAGCCTACGAGTGAACTTTGACGTTTTACATATATGGGAATCAGGGATAAACCCTATTGTCGCCATGAAGCAACTTCGTCCTTATATCTCACATTTTCACTTCAAAAATATTGCCTCACGTGCACAACTTGGTGTTTTTTCTCCAAACAATGTTTATGCTGCATCAGGGTCTAGAGAAGGGATCGTTCCATTGTTTGAAGGTGCGATTGATTATGATGAATTCCTAGCAGGAGTACCTTCAATAGAGGAGGTAGATGCGTCATTGGAATGGTTCGGATCCAATGTGAAGAGCGTATTAGCAAAAGATGTTCAGGAGGTTAAGAAGGCTTTGCAGTTGGTTCAAATATAACGTAAGGTTGTTTCAAACATATATGAGCATCGTTTAATTCAATCTAAATTAAAACTATCTCTACTATATCGACTGAGCCCTTAAAACGCTCACTGGCGAAAAGGGGTTCTCATTTTCATTACCATCTATTATGTCTGGAATGAAGGTAGCGACAACATATGAGATCATAGGTGCAGTAATCGGTGAGATGGTCGGTGCAAAAGCTAGTTTAGGATATCTAGTTATTTTGTGAAGTGAAACCTATGATATCAGTATGGTTTTAAATGCCGTATTACTTCTCAGTATCATTGGGTTGATCTTGTATTTACTAGTTGATTTGATTGAAAGGAAATTATTTTGATGGCATGAATTACAAGAATTGATTATGTAAAAGATAAAAGTTAGCTTTCGTAAATAGAGAAGCCGGCGTTGATTATGCAGGTTCTTTGGCGGCAGCTGAAAACGATCTAGATGGAATTGAAAGTGCTAATTTAAGCGATATTTTAAAAAGAGTTTATCCAAGAACATAAGCTCGTGTGATAAACATCCGATGCCAATCAAATAATTAGAAATAGACTAGCGACACATCAGTTGTTGCTAGTCAGTTTAAATACGAGTGACGGGAAATTGAATAGTGAATAGACTATTTCAATTCGGATTAATAACCTCATTTAGATATATCGCGGTGAACTGTATCATAAGTAAAGGTTGAAATTTTTGCCATTAATCGCTCATAGGTCGCAGAAAGTCCTTCTCCTACCGGGAAAAGATTTTCTGCGACCTATGAGGAAAACTACTGAGTAGGAGTAGTAATCTTTATTTAAAGAGTACATTCACTAGTAACATGATATCTTCCTATTGGTACCACAAAAGGAGAGCCCGAAATGGGGTCTTTTATCACAGAGCAACGAAGCCCGAAAACGTCTTTGATCAATTCACTTGTAATGATCTCTGAAGGCTTACCTTCCGCAGTTAGCTTTCCATGACGAAGGGCATAAATATGGTCTGCGTAACGTGCGGCCAAGTTGATATCATGAAGGACCATTACAATCGTTGTTCCGCGTTTACGGTTAAGGTCAGTCAGCAGGTCAAGAATTTCTACTTGATACGTAATATCCAAAAAAGTCGTTGGTTCATCGAGAAATAAAATATCGGTTTGCTGCGCCAACGCCATTGCAATCCAGACGCGCTGTCTTTGTCCACCGGATAACTCGTCAATGTTCCGGTTTGCAAATTCGGTAATGTTCATTATGTCCATCGCTTCGGTAACGGCTTCATAATCCTTTTTTGTCCAACCGGAGAACATGGATTGGTGAGGGTACCTTCCCCGTCCGACCAAATCCGAGACCGATATTCCTTCTGGAACAATGGGGGATTGCGGCAGAAGTCCTAAAATGCGAGCCAATTGTTTCGGCGGAATTTTGCTGAGCGGTTTTCCGTCCAGTGTGATTTTTCCGGATGTCGGTTTGATAAGTCTCGCCAATGTTTTAAGAAGCGTAGACTTTCCGCAGCCGTTTGCACCAATAATGACGCTTATTTTATTGCTGGGGATCAAAAGGCTTACGCCATGGACAATGGTTTGATTATCATAGCCCGATTCGACTTGTTCAGCTTGAAAAATATGTTCCGGTTTCATTATAAATCTCCCTTGCGATTCATTCGGGTTAACAAGTAGATCAAGTAGGGAGCTCCTAGAATGCCTGTAATTACACCTACAGGGTATCTAGCAACGAATGCGAATTGTCCAATAAGATCTGATGCTAAGACTAAAACGATGCCAACAAGACCTGATGGAATGATGTTTGAAAACCCCACACCGACTAGTCTTTTTGCGATAGGTCCAGCAAGGAATGCGACAAATGCGATGGGTCCTGTTGTAGCGGTAGCTAACGCAATAATAAGTACAGAACTAATAACTAGTATAAGTCTTGTCTTATTAGTATCGACTCCAAGTGAAGTGGCTGCCTGCTCGCCTAGTTCCAACATATCCAATCGTTTCCCGAGTAAGATAATGACAGGTGTGAAGATCAGAACTGTCACGATCAGAGGGTAAAGATTCTCCATTTTAGCTCCATTTAGACTGCCACTTAGCCATCTCATTGCAGTTGGAATATCGTGTTTCTGACCAATAAGCAATAAATAGGAGATAACAGCGTTAAATATTGCTTGAATGCCAATTCCAATTAATATTAATCGACCTATTGAAAATGAACTCCCTTTTGATAATAGAAAAATAACAATTACTGTAGCAAGTCCGCCAACAACAGAAGCTATCGAAACAACCATATTACTTGCCTGAAGAACAATAATACAAAAAACAGCGGCTGCACTTGAACCAGCTGTAATTCCGATGACATTGGGGTTTGCCAAAGGATTTCGCAACATTATCTGAAATACAGTACCAGCAACTCCGAAAGCAAATCCAGCAAAAATACCTGCAACCATTCGTGGAAAACGGATTGTCCCCACTGCAAATGATGCGCCTTTTACTTGTTCGCCCAACAGGACATGTATGACATCTTGAACGGGATAAATCGTATTTCCTAGCATAAGCATTGCGAAGCAAAGTGCTAAAGAAATGATTGCAAGTAAGGAAGTCACGAGTATAAAACGACGACGTCTCTTTGCTCTACCTACTATAATAAGATTGATTGATTCATTTCTCATAACGCGCGCATCTTCGTTTTCATAGTTAGTAAGATTAAAATAGGAGCCCCAATAAATGCTGTCACTATACCAACTTCAAGCTCACCTGGACTGCCGATAAGCCTACCGCAGACATCTGATATCGTTAAAATAATTGCACCTGAAAGGGCTGCCATCGGGATAATATATCGTAAATCGGGACCAATAACGAGTCGAATTACGTGGGTGGCCAATAAGCCGATAAAGCCAATAGGACCTGCTAGTGCTGTTGCTGCACCACATAATAGGACACCGCCAAAAGCAGCAATAAGTCTAAGCGTGCCAGTTCGTACACCTAAACCTTTAGCAACTTCATCACCTAATGCTAATGCATTCAGTGCTGGAGCCGAGAATAACGCTATTAGTATTCCTACAAGGAGAAAAGGAGTAAAAGTGGAGATCGTGCTCCAGTTTCCTGATCCCACACTGCCTACCTGCCAAAATCTAAATTGATCCATTACGTTTGTGCGGGGAATCATAATTGCCATTACGAGAGAAGATAATGCTGCACTTGTAGCAGCACCCGCTAAAACGAGTTTAAGGGGCGTGGCACCGCCACTCCCCATAGACCCAATTCCGAATACAAAAATGGCAGTGATGATTGCTCCCGCTAGTGCAAGCCAAATATATTGACTAGCAGTACTAATATTTAAAAAGGAAATTCCACAAACGACAAAGAGAGAGGCCCCTGTGTTCACTCCTAATATGCTAGGATCTGCAATAGGGTTACGCGTGACTGATTGCATAAGAGCCCCGGAAACTCCTAATGCGGCACCACACATTAAACAAAATACAGTTCTAGCAATTCTTTGGCGTACCACATTCGCTCCATGGGATTGTACATCGGGATGGAATAAACCAGCCATTAGTTCATCCCATCCAACTGTGCGCGACCCAAATGCAAGTGAAGCCAATACACATAAACCGAGTAAAATAAGGGAGAGTACGAGGACTCTTATAAAATTTTTCGGAATAAGTAACTGCTTATTTTCTGAAACGGATGTATTGATCATTTATTTTACCTTGTTAGCAGCTTCTGAAAGTAAATTTAAGTATTCATCAATTGAGTAATCAATTGCGAGCGGGTTTGGATTTCCAGCCGCTGCGAGTGGCGTGTTATCTCCAATAATTACAACAGATCCTCTTTGAACTGCTGGAATCTTTCCGAGAATTGGATCGTCTTGCAGTGCTTTTAATGTATTGTCATCTCCGTATGATACGAAAAGATCAACATCATTCAGTATATCTGCATTTTCAGCACTTAATTCTAAGAAGAAACTAGTTGGATCAGTAATTTGACTCGTTATACTTTCAGGGTATTCCATTCCTAACTCAGTAAGGAACTCACCACGAGGATCTGTAGGTGTATAAATATAAAATTTAGATAAATCTGTAGCTGTAATGCTAACAAATGCAGCTTTTTTACCTTTAATAACAGGGAATTCATTTGCTTTGTCTTGAATTAACTTCTCTGTATCGGCAATTAGTTGTTTACCTTCCTCTTCCATGCCCATACCCATTGAATTGAATGTAACTTGGTCACGCCATGAAGCTACCCAAGGGCTCGTTTGGTAGGCAACAACTGGAGCGATTTCACTTAATGTGTCATAGTCTTCTTGCGTAATACCTGAGTATGCTGCAAGAATTACATGTGGGTTTGCATCTGAAATTGCCTCAAAATCAAGTCCGTCTGTATCTTGGAAAATAACAGGTTTATCACCACCGAGTTCCTTGAGCTTGTCTGCTGTCCAAGGTAATAGTCCACTGTCATCCTCAACGCCGTAATTAGCCGCTGAAAAGCCTACAGGTACAACTCCGAGAGCGAGAGCAACGTCATGGTTTGCCCATGAAATCGTAACAACGCGTTCCGGTTTCTCTTCAATTACAGTTTCGCCAAAAGCATGCTTGATTACTTGCGGGTAGTCGGAGGTTTTTTCTTCCTTTTTTATATCTGTTGTGCCAGTAGAAGTGGAAGTAGATTTATCAGCTGAACAGGCAAACAGTAGTAACATAGTTGAAATAAATAAAATACTTAATGAGATTTTTCGTTTTGCTTTCATTAGTAAGCTCCCCTTTAATTGATAATGATTATCAGTATCAATAATATATAATTCATTCCTGCTTGTCAATGAAAATTTTGTTTGGTTAATCGGCCATAGTAGGTGTAATGTACGTATTTCAAAATAGGGGTAGATAATCACGAATAATTCCACTATAGGTTTTTTAAAAAGGAATAAAAAAGTGTACATATTGACTCCAGTCAAATAATTATAAAAAATTGCATCCTGAGATTCTTTAATCATCAGTCTTTTAGTGATACGATAATAAGAATATAACCATTGAGGTGAGGGGGATTTCATGTTCCTAGATAAACTAAAAAACCAGTTAAATGAAAATCAGTCCTTGTTTATTGGGGAGGAAACAGCTTTTCGTTCAGCAGTTTTAATACCACTAGTTCAAGTGGATGAAGAATGGCATATCCTTTTCGAAGTACGTTCATTTACCATGAGAAAACAGCCAGGTGATTGTAGTTTTCCTGGTGGTCGAATCGACTCCTCGGACCCATCTCCAGTGGCAGCTGCTTTACGAGAAACGCATGAAGAATTGGGTGTTGACCCAAAAACGGTTACGATTGTAGGGGAATTAAGCCCTTATATTGCCTCCTCTTCATTTGTAATCTATCCGTTTGTAGCAACCATTGATTACAATCAAATTGTCCATTCGTATAACAAAGAAGAAGTTGAAGAGGTATTTACCATACCCATCAAATGGCTACTGAATTATGAGCCTTATATGCATGTAGTATCTGTTGAACCAGTGCCTTCGCCGAACTTTCCTTATGAAAAAGTAATGAATGGCGCTCAGTATCAATGGAGAGCCCGTCCAATGGAAGAATGGTTTTTCGATTATGAAAAGTATACAATTTGGGGTTTAACAGCTCGGATTTTGAAACATTTTATAGAGATTATAAAATAAGTGGTCTTTTTAATTTTGGAAGAACTACTTATTAGTACATTGAAATTACTCTACTTAGGACCATTACAGAGAACCTTTTCAATATAATCGCATGATGAATATGAATCTACCGTGGGAGTGCGTTAATCTAAAAACGGCATGTAATCGTATTTATTCGCACCAGTCGCGCAGACTTTCAGGATACTATACAATACTAAGCCGACCACTTAACACTTACCTATAAACCGACACGACTGAACATACATATAACTATAATAAGAGGTAGTTCCCACAAGTATATTTGTGATAAGGGACTGCTTTTTTTGTATAAGTACTGGTTAACCTATTTGCATGGTATATAGATCGATTTTGCTGGAAAGGAGGATATTCTTATGAAGAATAAAAGTGAAATCATGAGGATCATTCAGCAATTGGATTATCATATTGCAGATGATTTTGAGGCACAGGACCTAGAATTTAAACGTTGGAATTTTAGTGGTATAGAGGAAAATGTTAATAAAATGATTAAATACGCTGTTTGTATGGCCAATGGCGGCGGGGGCAGTGTTGTTTTCGGCGTGGCTGACAAAGTGCGGGGAATAGACAATGTTTTAATTGGGATTCCATTTGATGTAGATATAAAAGAATTACAAAAAAGGGTATTTGAAAATACAGATCCACACATTATTCCTTCATTTGATGAGCTATTTTATAAAAACCATTCGATCCGGCTCTTAGTCATGAACGTTTTGCCGGAAACACCGCCTTATACGACAACAATGGGTTCAGCAACCATTAGGCAAGGGAAAGAGTGTCTGCCGTACAGGAACGATTCATAGGGATAGTCTGATTTTATGATGAGGTAAAGGTGCCCTTCCATATATGCTCACTGTGATGATCTTTTGCCGATATTTCTTGTCGGTCAGTAAACACTATATTCAAAGAAACACTAGGGCGACTTGCTTTAGTGTTTTTTTGTTACAAGTAGATTATAACAATCTTTCTGGCAAGCAAATAAATCATAGCGATCATTTTTTTGTCCAAACGGTATCCGGGCACTAGCGCATTTTAAATATAGGTTGGTGATATGTCCTTGCAGATAACAGCTTTACTACTAAAGATAGTATTGATAGGTAGGGTGCAGATATAGTTCAAATTCTTCTTTGCTTAACTTTAAACAATTCGGTCCCAATTAAAAATGAATATATTTAGATTATACTGGCAAACATGATCGGTAAGCACTAAATATACAGAACTGTTAGGAGGATCACGGAGTGGCAGATAAACCCACGGATAGAAACGAGAAAAGCGGTATGAGCCGCCGAGCGTTTATAAAGAACACAGGACTAGTTGCTGGAGGTGTGGTTGGGGGGGGCTTGTTTGGAGGCTTGTTTACCAACCAGTTACAAAAGAAATCACCGGTAACCCCACATGAAAATACTAGTGGAGGCTTACAAGATGCACGAGTGTTTATCAATCGTGCCGAAGACTTCGATATTCTATCGGCCGCAACAGAACGTTTATTTCCAAAAGATGATTTAGGACCTGGAGCCATTGAACTAGGCATACCTTACTTTATTGACAAGCAACTAGCTGGCGAGTGGGGGATGAATTCCAAGGAATATATGAAGGGACCTTTTATTACAAATATTCAAGCAGCAGGCACCCATAATGTCAAACGGGATCAGGATACACAGGGACCGAATGCAGCAACGCAAGTACCTACACCTACACCACGGTACCAATCCATATTAAATCGAAGTGAAGTTTTTACTTTAGGACTACGGAAAATTAATGAAGTAGCTCAAAAAGATTTTGGTGCAAGGTTCGTTGACTTGGATCCAGAAAAGCAAGATGAAGTATTGCGTATGTTTGAGGAAGGTAAGGTCGAAATGAAAGGGGTAGGATCCTCAAACTTCTTCTCTTTACTTCTACAGACTACGATTGAGGGAGCATATGCCGACCCAGTGTATGGCGGTAATAAGGATATGATGGGATGGAAGATGAAAGAGTATCCAGGTCCACGAGCAAGCTTTCTGAATGACATTGAGAAAGAAGAATTCATAAAAATGGACCCGGTAAGCTTACGGAATTACCAAGGTCATTAAGGGAGGTAGATAAGATGGTAGTTAAACTGGATAAAGTAGATGTGGTTATTGTAGGTACAGGTTGGGCAGGCGGTGTTGTCTCGGCTGAACTTTCGAAAGCGGGCTATAAAGTTGTAGCATTGGAACGCGGGAAAAATGTAACTCGGGATGATTACATAGGGGTGAAAGATGAACTGCGTTATACAAATCGCTATGAGATGATGCAGAATCTAGCTCCTGAAACAATTACTTCCCGAAACTATATAGATGAAGCCGCATTGCCGGTTAGAACGCGTAAAGAAATGATGGCTGGCACGGATTTGGGTGGCGGCAGTGTCCATTGGGCCGGTGCGACATACCGTTGGAAGGCGTATGACTTTGAAATTAAAAGCAAAACAATCGAGCGCTACGGCAAGGCTAAAATCCCAAATGATATGACGATACAGGACTGGGGTATCACATACGATGAGATGGAAAAATACTATGATCGGTGGGAGAAAACGGCGGGAATATCGGGAGAGCCTGATCCTCTTGGAGATAAACGATCGAGTGACTATCCAAACCCACCGATGAAGGAATCGCCAGCCATTCGTTTATTTAAAGATGCCACCAAAAAAATGGGGTATCATCCTTATCAAGTAGCATCCGGGAATCTATCGCAAGCCTATACGAATCCGGATGGGGAACAAATTAATCAGTGTATGTTTTGTTCGTTTTGTACGCAATACGGATGTGACTTTGGTGCGAAATCTGATCCACTTGTGACGGTAATCCCAACGGCTATGAAGACCGGAAACTTCGAGGTGAGAACAGGCTCCTATGTCAAGCGTGTATTATACAAAGGCGGCAAAGCGACGGGCGTCCTTTATGTCGATAACATGACCGGAATAGAATACGAACAACCCGCGGATGTCGTGGTGCTAGCCGCGTTCACATTTACGAACAATCGTTTATTACTGTTATCTGGCATCGGCCGGCCTTACAATCCGAAAACAAAAAAGGGTGTAATCGGAAGAAACTTCAATGCTCAGTTCAATATTACTTTTCTTGGGGCAAGAGGTTTTTTCAAAGACAAGAAATTTAATAGTTATATGGGGGCAGGCGCACTAGGTGCTACCCTAAGCGATTTTGCAGGAGATAATTTTGATCATTCCAAGTTGGATTTCATTAATGGTGGTGGAATTGAACTAAGGCAATATGGAAGTGGAGCCATTGCAACGAATCATGTCCCAAATGGTACGCCAAGTTGGGGGCCAGAATTTAAAAAGAACTCAATTTATTATACGAATCGTTCCTACGTTGCATGGTATACAATGGCAACCATGTCTTATTGGCATAACTTTGTGGATCTAGATCCAACGTATACGGATAGTTTTAATGACCCACTACTGCGTATAACTTATAAATACACTGATCAAGACAAGAATATGGCTAAATTCGGTATAGAAAAATGCTCAGAGATTATGAAAGAGATGGGCGCGGACATTGTCGACGAAGATGAGGTTCCACAAGAATTTGATCATGTCTATGATGGCGGACATTACGCGGGAGGCGTCATTATGGGCGCAGACCCAGAAACGTCTGCGGTGAATAATTACTTACAAATGTGGGATGTCGATAACCTCTTCGTAGTTGGTGGATCTGCCTTTCCGCAGTTTGCAGGCCATCACCCAACCGCAACAATTGGCGCATTAGGTTACCGCGCGTCTGAAGGAATTGAAAAATATCTAAAAAACGGTGGACAACTAGTAAAAGGAAAACAGGAAAGCGCTAGTGTTTAACTTTTTTCAGGAACTCCGTTCAAAAGGTAGATCGGTCAGTGAAGCAAGAAAAGATCAGTTGGACTTGATGAAGCAGCAGTTGAACGAAGTCCCTGGCATTGTGAACGAGCAGTAATACGTAGCAATAACCCCCCGCAGGTATCGTCAAGCCTATGGGGGTTATTTTATTTTTACATTGTCTGAACTAAATACCTTTCATTACATGCCACGGCGCTTTGTGAATGCCTCTCGCGATAAGCTGGGCGGAAAATGACAAGATGAAATATATCGTTTTTCACAACAGCTTTCAAAGTAAGTAGGGGGAAATCCATTAATCACCGAGGATGTAGATCAATATTAAGTGTTAAATGAATCGATTCGTAATTGGTTACCAGGCAATCTATACTTTGAAAATCTAGTTCTATACGTTATTCATAGTGCAAAAGCGAAGTCGAATCTGTATAAATGCAATCATTCCCTCAAGCCATATGAAAAATAATCAAGAAAAGATGCTTGTTAGCTTCTGAATTGGAATGCAGATGAAAGTTTATTTATTAAGTTTTACAAAAATTTGATGGTACATGGTTGTACCATATAAACTAGTACTATAGTATATATGGTAGGAGAGTTACAATAGTCTTTTAAAGGAGAAGACTTTGAGATTAGCTAGTCGCTAGGTTAATACTAAAACAAAAGAAGTTGCCTATTTATAATGAAATCTCTACAAAGTTTAATTAATTCCGGATAGTTGAAGAAGATTGTGCCCGCGAAAACAAGTAAACAATAATACGGAGGCCTAAAATAATGAAGATACATAAAACACCGCTAAAAAGGCAATCAAAAAAATCATTAAAAAAGTCAATTACCTTATTATTATTTACCCTAATAACCACGTTATTCTTATTAATTAGTGGTGGCATGTATTATAATTCAATCATCTCCATCCAAGAAAGTTTTACAAAAACTACGCTTTTACATGGAGAAAGAGTTGCATCTCAAATCGATTCAACACTCTATGAAGACTTTTTGAAAACGCCTACGAAAAATGATACATACGAACAGCTTCGAACACAATTGAATGATTATAGAGAGAAAATTGGAGCCATGTATGTTTATACCTTAGAAGTTACGAGTGGTCAAAAAGTCCAGTTTATGGTGGATGGTCTTCCAGCGAAGGATGCCGCAGACATTGGAACACCTACGAGTGTTACTACCTTTGACGACGTATCACCAGTGCTTAACGGAGAGACTATAACTACAGGTATAATCCAAGATCCAGAATGGGGTAACTACATTGAGGTATTTGTTCCAATCAAAAGCTCATCTGGCGCGGTAATCGGAATTTTAGGTATTGATATGGAAGCGGAAGTGTTAGATACCGTATCAAGGGATGTGCTGACTGACTTATTACCTGGTTTTCTAATCGTTCTATTCCTTTTGTTAGCCGTCATATTAGCGATTGTATATTGGACTTTAAGCAAGAAATTAAATCCACTTTCAAAGCTTACTCATATTATGGGATTAATATCGGAAGGAAATCTTAAAGAGGCAAAAACACAAATGTCGTTACTACATGTCAAATCACTCGACGAAATTGGCACATTATCTTTTTCAGTCGCAAGCATGCAAACGAAATTAGAAGAACTGATTATGAAAATACAAGAACATTCTTCTGTTGTGAATCAACAGAGCCACACATTAAAACATACAGCCATAGAAGTACATGAATCTACTAACCAGATTGCCTTAACGATGGATGAAATGGCATATGCTGTAGAAGTTCAAGCAGATTCAGCATCAAGTGTTTCGCAGGAAATGGATGGGTTCTCTAAACTTGTTCATTCTACAACAGACTATGGAAAAAAAGTATTGGACTCATCAACCAATATATCGTTAAACATTGAAAGTGGAACAAGCCTTATGAATGAATCGATTGGGAATATGGAAAATATCTATAGCATGGTAAAAGGTTCGGCTACAAAGGCGCAAGAACTGGAAGTACAAACAAGTGAAATTACAAATATTATATCTTTTATTAGTAATATTGCTGATCAAACTAACTTATTAGCTTTAAATGCGGCTATTGAAGCAGCTCGTGCAGGAGAGGCTGGAAAAGGGTTCGCTGTAGTAGCTGAAGAAGTAAGGAAACTTGCTGATCAAGTCTCAAATTCGGTACATTCAATACACACTATTGTAAACGACGTAAAGAGCAATTCAAATGGGATAACTTCTTCCCTAGAAAAAGGATTGGCGGATGTGGAAAAAGGAAAAGAAAGTATTAATAAAACTGAGGATGCTTTTGATAATATTTCTTCTGAAATTACGTTAGTAAATCAATCGATTCGTTCAATGTATGAGCAATTGCAATCAATTTCAACTAGACAAACGCTAATTACTAGTTCAATACAAGAAATGGCTGCAGCATCTGAAGAAAGTGCAGCAGGTATTGAACAAGTTTCGGCAGCTTCTCATCAAATGAATTTATCATCGGATCATATACAAAAACAAGTCGAGGATCTGGGAACTTTATCCGATCAACTAAATAGCTTAAGTCAACTATTTAAAGTTTGATAGAGGTGGATTTTAGGACGGTATTAAAAATGTTTTGCAGATGAAAACACTAGTGAGTGGTGCCAGGGACAAGAACAATCATAAAGGTTATGTATCACTCGTAACAGTTCATTAGGGGATAAAAACAGTACTTGTCACGCTTAAAGTGAACAGGTACTGTTTTTATCGTTTTCGATTTTTTTTAACCAGCTACATTTAGAAGTTCTCTTCCCCTTACAATCTCCACATCGCTATTTGGCTCTGTATTGTATTTGAGGACATTCCACTGATGAAATCGATTGCTATTTAGTCAATTAGTCAATAGCGTCATGAACAAGCAGCCAAATTAATTTCGTTTTCATACTATCTCACTTTTAAGACATGCTATATAAAAGGAGAAAGGTGATCAAATGGATATTAATTATGGATTAGGTAGTTCGCAGTATGAATAAACCCTTCACACCACAGCTTGTCTATTTTGAGCCCAATGCACTTGAATATCCGCTAGGCAAAGAACTAAAGGAAAAGTTCGAAAAACTAGGAGTTGAAATACGCTATACGACTTCGCATAATCAAATCCGAGATTTGCCAGGAGATACGGACGCTCAAAAATACCGTATCGCTAAATCAACTTTAGTCGTAGGCATTCGAAAAACGTTAAAATTCGAAACGTCCAAACCATCAGCAGAATATGCAATCCCTCTTGCAACAGGGTGTATGGGGCATTGTCATTATTGTTATTTGCAAACCACGATGGGCAACAAACCTTATATCCGAACTTACGTAAACGTGGAGGAAATCCTCGAAGTGGCTGATCGCTACATTGAAGAACGTGCGCCCGACATTACTCGGTTCGAAGCGGCCTGTACATCCGATATTGTGGGGATTGACCATTTGACGCATTCATTAAAAAGAGCAATTGAACACATTGGTCAAACAGAACTAGGTCGGCTACGTTTTGTGACGAAGTTCCATTTTGTCGACCATTTACTGGATGCCAAACATAATGGCAATACGCGATTCAGATTTAGCGTAAACGCTGATTATGTTATTAAAAATTTCGAGCCTGGCACTTCTCCTCTGGATAAAAGAATTGAGGCCGCAGGGAAAGTGGCAAGGGCCGGCTACCCACTAGGCTTTATTGTTGCTCCCATATACCTTCATGAAGGCTGGCAGGAAGGCTACCACCACATGTTTGAGCGACTTGACGAGGAATTGCCGCAAGATGCGAGAGATGATATTACATTTGAATTCATTCAACACCGGTTTACGAAAGCTGCGAAAAAAGTGATTGAAAAGAATTACCCGAAGACAAAGTTGGAGTTAGATGAAGATAAAAGACGCTACAAATGGGGCAAGTATGGAATCGGTAAATATATTTACCAAAAGGACGAAGAGGATGAAATAAAAGCTTTTCTATACGGCTATATGGAAAAGTACTTTCCGAATGCGAAATTGGAGTATTTTACTTGAGCAATCAAAAAATCTTTAATTAAAAATGATTGTTGGAGTACTTGTCTTCATAACGAAAAATGTATTAAATAGCGGACTTGGTAAAAGATAAGTATGAAAACGAAGGAGGAGTTCATGTATGAGTATGCTTTCACGGATTGCGCTAGCCCTGGTTGTTATCGGTGGAATTAACTGGGGTTTGATTGGGTTTTTCCGGTTTGATTTAGTTGCAACATTATTTGGTGGTCAAGATGCATTCTTGGCAAGGGTGGTCTATGGTCTTGTCGGGATAAGTGCCCTGGTATGTCTCGGTCTGTTATTTAAGCCTAGCGAAGAGATCGACACGGTTACCGACCGACCTTCACGGTTTTCCAATCCTAATTTAGGGACGGAATTTGGCGAGGAGCCGGATTTCAAAAAAGAACGAGAAGCAAAGGTGAAAAAGGCGAAACGTGACATGGATAATGTAGATTGATTGTAACAAGAAAACAGCCGCCCGAAATTAGGTGGCTGTTTTCTTGTTATTGAACGGTTCCTGTAAAGTCTTCGAGTGCATCCTGCCAAATGGTTACGCCTTGGCTCATTGCAGAACCGCCGCCTAGAGCCGCAGCCACTCCAATTGCCTCCATCATTTCTTCCTCGGTAACACCCGCATCCAGGCAACCCTTTGTATGATAGAGGATGCAATATTCGTTGTGTGCGTGCACGCTAATGGCGAGTGCGATTAGCTGCTTGTCTTTCTGACCCAATTTGCCTTCTTCGAAACACGACTCTGTGAATGCATGAAACGCCCTAGCCACATCCGGCAACTTTTCAGCAAAACTGCCCATTCCAATTTTATATTCCTGTAATACAGCTTCTGAATACGTAATTTCCTCCATATAGTACCCTCCTCCCATTTAAGAGTAGTATTAGCAAGACGGAGGAAGGCATGCATTGCTATAATAAGGGAGTGTCTAATGCTGACCAAAGTTTTGACGCTCTTTTTACGTTTATAATTTAATTTTTAGATTCGATATGACAGATTATACTAGTCGGGGAGTTGAAATAGAGATGAACAAGAAGGACATTGCAGCAATTCGCAAGCAATTTAAGTTGGATACGGATTTACTGAAAATCACTGACATTTACAAAGTGTATATTAAGCAGGAGAGCAGTGATTTCTATCATGAAGAAAGCCAGCCATTTTCGCTATTGGACAGGGAGCAACAGGAGTTATTCCTGAACAACTTTAAAAAAGTGTTAGGTGGAAAACTAGGTTTAAAACTATTTGAAGTGAAGTTTCAACAGCAAGAGGAGGAGCAAACGGACCATACGCAACGGCTTTTATATGAGGGTCTCCATACGAATGAAGTAGAAGAGTGGAAAGCGAATATGGAGAGCATCGCCCGAAAGATGGTGCAAGACGCTCAATATGAAAAGGACGTCGTAGTGACTTTTATTCGTGGTAATTATTTTAACCCGACGAAAAGGAATCATGATGTAGAGGAAGTCGCCAAGCAGGATGAAGTGTACAAGAACCCATTCATTCTCTGCAGCATGAACCAGACTGAACTGCCAAAACGGTCCCTTATATTTGATTTCAATGAGAAGGAGTTTAAGTCGCGCGATATGCTTGATCCGATCATTAATTTAACTTCTCCAATTGGTGGATTTGTGTTTCCTTGCTTCACAGACAGCGCTGCAGACGTCAACCACATCTTGTATGCTGCCGGTAAAGCGAATAAGCCGGATTACCACTTCATTGAGAATGTGCTAGACGGCGAAGAGGTTATGACTGCAGAGGATGATAAAGCGGTCTTTGAAGAAATCGTTAAAGAAGTGGTTGGTAATGAGATGGATACAAAAACCCTTGCCAGTGTATATGATGAAATCAACAGTATGTTGCTTGTGGAAGACGAGGGAGAAGATGAAAGTCTATCTACTTTGGATACAAAAGAAGTTGAACGTGTGTTGAAGGCAAGTGGAGTGAAAGATGTGAGCGCGGAAAAAGTGGAAAGGGCATTTCAGAAAGTAATCGATGACAAAACATATGAAATGAAGGCAAGCCATATCGTACCAAGTTACACAACCAAGTCCATCAAGATTGAAACGAAAGTAGCAAATATTGCTATTAGCCCGCAAGACTTGAGATATGTGAGGCAGGTCACTGTAAATGGAAAACGTTGCATATTAATTGAGGTGGAAGAAGACACGGTGATTGAAGGGTTTACGCTGCTTCAAGAAGAATTGTTGGAGTAGGGGCCGTATGCTACTATTGAGCACCAGATTCGCATGGAGCGCAGTCATTATTAAAAAAATAGTGCTGAAGGAGGCGTAAAATTGGGATACGTTTTAGATCACGTTGGAATTGCCGTTAGAAGTATCGATGACGCTCTTCCCTTTTATATTAATGTATTAAATGGATTGTTAGAGGACCGTTATACAAGTGATGCACCTGGTGTTGAAGTGCATGTTGCTGTAGTCAGAACGAATGATAAAGTAATTGAATTGCTGGCACCAACTAACAAGAACTCTCCAATGGCTCGGTTTATTAAGCAACGAGGAAAAGGCGTGCATCATATTGCCTATCGAGTTGACGATTTGGACAAAGCAATACTCGAGGCAAGTGAAAATGGAGTTCGTTTTCTAGAGGACACATTACGTACGAATGCACGTGGAAGAAGGCTCATTTATATGAATCCCGCCTCGACTGATGGAACTTTGATTGAGCTTTGTAGTTATACAGAGAAAGTCTAATTAGAATAATTTTTATGTGAAGATGCAATTCAATTAGAACCATGCACCTCACATAAAAAACAACATGCAGAGGAATTCCTTTGCATGTTGTTTTTATTATCAATGCTTTATTTTTTTAGTGAATGAATTTTTCCTTTTTGATCCATCACTTCGATATGAGTTGAAGTGACATGCATATCTTTGGCAAGGATGTTCGAAAGTTTGCTCGTTTTCTGATCCAGCAGACTATATTTGAACACTCCTTTTTTATTAAAGTAGTACATCGCGGAGTGATCAAATACTATGGATTTATTGTTTTGGTTGACTTTAACATGCTTCGGTGTGAATGTAACATCATCGAAAATGACGCGAGCATCGAATCCGAATTCTATTTTCTTATTACTGCCATCCATAGCTGTGGAAATTAACACTAGCGGGTCATCTAATGGAGTTTTTTCATCAAATGTGTAATCGAAATAACGCTGTTTGTTCTTTTCGTTTGTGTAAAAGATCCGATCGTTCCAAATATACATATTTCGGAACGTAGCACCTGAAGGGTGGTTCATGAATTCGAAGTTTTGGCCATCTGTCTTTACTTTCATCAATCCATACGATGCTGGAAGTTCGCTCATTTCTCCGACAGAATACCAGTAAGGAATAAAGATGTCTTCGTTATACACAATAAGGGGAAACCCGGTCAACATCAGAGTTTGAAAGAAATCTTCTTTCTTCATGTCTAAAGTGTTCAACAATATATCTTTTTTACCCGTTTTTTTAGTTACTTTAGTCAAATGAAATTTAGAATCATTTTTAACAATAGTGTAAGTAGAACCATTCTGCTCGACAGTCTTTCCTTTGCTACTAACATATGAATGATAGTGATCCAACTTCATATTGTCATCTAATGCACGAACGAGAAAAGCCGAGAAGTGGGCACGGGTGACAGATCCTGCTGGCATATACTTGCCATTAGACCCGCCTGCAATCCGTTGCTTTGCAATCCCGTTAATGTCTTGATAAGCCCAATGAGCAGGCGAGACATCAATAAAAGTAGCTTGGGTGTCTAACGGTAATTCAAATGAGCGGCGAAGAATCGCTGCCATTTGAGCGCGAGTTGTAGTTTCGCCAGGGCGCATAAAGCCGTTGTCACCGCGAAGAATTCCTTTTTCATGTACGGTTGCTAAAACCGCATAATACTGTGATGTTTTGGCGACATCCTTAAATTGAACGGTCGTATTTACCGTCAAAGGGATATCCAATGCTTTAATGAGCATTGCAGCTGCTTGTACTCTTGTGATGGGTTCATTTGGTTTGAATGTCCCATCAGGATACCCGCTGATGATATGGTGGTTATACAAATACATAATTTCTTCATGTGCCCAGTGGGTCTTCACGTCGGAAAATTGATTGTCAGCTGCCTTTGCTTGAAAAGGCAGAGCGATGAAAAGTAGGATTGCCATGGACAAAAATGCTAGTTTGTTTTTCAATATACTAACCTCCTATTTACTGTATGTATGCTAGTATACTATAAAAAAATAATTGTCATTGGATTTCTGTGTATGCAAAATTACCTTTTAAAACTTCATATAATTATTTTTTCATCAATTTCATGAATGTAAGAATTTAAAATGCCAATTTGCTCCTCTAATTTTTTCTTATGCTGAAATAAAATTGCTTTAGTATTCATATCTTCGTATTCTAAATTTATGTTTGAAATGCTTGCTCTTATATCTTCAATGGACATACCTAAATGTCTAAAACATCTAATTAAATTAAGGATTTCAATGTCTTTATCATCAAATATACGATGTTCTTGTCTATTTCTTTTTATTGGAGGTATTAAATTTATTTTTTCATAATACCTAATGGTACTTGAAGGGATTTGAGCTAATAGGCTAGCTTTTTGAATTGAATGCATGATTCTTCCTCCTTGACTTAAAGTATGGTTTAACCTTTAAGGTTAATACTATCAAACAAAAAGGAGCATGCATAATGAAAAACATTTTAGTAGTCGTAACTAATATATCTAAATATCCAAATCAGGAACGTGCAACAGGATTATGGTTGGGAGAAGCTGTTCACTTTGCAGACGAGATGGAAAAAGAGGGATATAAAATTGATTACGTTAGCCCTAAAGGTGGATATACACCGATTGATCCACACAGCTTGCAACCAGATCAAATGACTGAATTAGATTGGAAATATTATTCAAACAGTGACTTTTTAAATAAACTAAGTGCTACTTTATCGGCAGATGATGTTGATCCTGAAGATTATGATGCCATTTATTATACAGGTGGGCACGGTGTAATGTGGGATTTCCCTAATGATGAAAAGTTACAAAGCATCGCTAGTACAATATATGAAAACGGCGGTATCGTTTCGGCCGTTTGTCATGGTGCTGCTGGCATATTAAACATTAAAAATGCGGCAGGTAACTATTTAATTGCCGACAAAAAGGTTGCAGGCTTTGCGAATACTGAAGAGATTGCACTAGGCTTAGATAAAACAGTTCCATTTTTAACAGAAGACGAACTTGTCAACAGAGGAGCCAATTACGTGAAAGGCGAAGACTGGGCAGCGTTCGCTGTAGCTGATGACCGCGTTGTCACAGGACAAAACCCAGCATCAGGTGGTGCAGTTGCCAAAGGTGTATTAAAATTATTGAACTCAGCACGATAATATAACACTTGAGCTTCTCTAAAAAAGCACTTTCTTGATCAATGATTGATCAAGAAAGTGCTTTTTTATTTTGCTTTGGAAACGGCGCTAAAATACTTCGGTTTGAAGAAAACTAGTGCAGAAGATCAATTAAAGGTGCCTTATACAGTTCAAGGCTTTTATGTGGAAATGAGATAACTTCAGTCTACAGCCCAAGCATTTGATCAATGCCCTTTTTTACAACAAAACTCAAATGCCTTCCACACTGACTATGCTCCCGATAAGAAAAACCAGCAGGATCTACATGCGTACATGTCCGGTCAATCTTAATTCGCTCAGCCGGAATCCCTGCCAACTCACATTGCTTCCTTACAGTGAGCTGATTATCAATGTGATACTTGTGAGTGTCGTCTTTGTAATACATAAATTCATCCGCGTAGCCAAGAGCTTTGAATTTCAAATAGACATCTTCATCGACTTCAAATTTTTCCTGGCTTAGCGCTGCACCAATCTGAACGTGGAAGTCACTCGGATTACAGTGTTCGACTTGTGTTAAATGTTCGAAAAGTTGCGTTGTGATTTCTTTGACCGTGCCTTGCCATCCGGAATGGATCACGCCGATGAGGCCGTTCACTTCATTGTGGAAAATCACAGGAACACAGTCGGCCGTGAAGCTGCATAATACGAGATTCGGCTCATAGGTATAAAGGGCGTCTGTGTCCGCAATGGCCGTGTCCATTCCCTCGGCACCTCGTCCTTTGTCGTCGAGCGTCACGCGATGGAAATTAGAGCTGTGTGTTTGAGTGGCACAAACGAAGTCACTCAGCTCGAGTTGTAAGGAAGCGGCTAATCTTTTGCGATTTTCGATTATATTATCGGTTTTTTTGCAGGCATGAAGCGCCATGTTGTTATGTTCAAGTTGGGCTCCATCTTTCATGGTCATCCCTGCTATAAATTTGTTATTGTTTACGTAAATCTTTGTTTTCATATCATCACCTAGCTTTACTATACCTTACTATCTATTCAAAAAAAATCATGGCTTTTGATAATGTTGATGAAGAAATTCATGAGTTTTAAGTTACCGCTTACCACTATAGACTAGGCACTATAAGTTTATATTTAGAATTCAATTGAAACTTTAATAATCTCCATGTACGACGAATGATTCTAGCGAAGAAGCGGTATTGGAAAATGCTCCCTAGTATTAAGCGCAAAAAAACAACTTGCTTCCATTTTGTTAAGTACCGAGTATCTAGTTGCAAGAATGTGGAAATATGGTCAACCATTAAAGGATAAAATTGTCCTTCAAATGAAGGTCTGTTTACCTTGCACTATCTGGTTATTTTTAAAGGTGAATCTCAGTTAAATCACCTATATGGGTGACAGGTTCTCATTTAACTCCAAGCTGTTCCAGACTCCTACATTACCGAAAGCTTGTTTGGTATACTCAAGGTACTATTGCAAGAACCGAGCACCAGGTATCCGACACAAGGAGGGAGGCAGACATATGAATATAAAATTAAACCGAGAGTTAATTAAAGAAATGTGCGGTACAGTCTCCTTCAAAAGAGGTGAAGCTTTTTATCGTGCTAATAAAGTAACAGTTGAAAATTATGGTCCGAATGCTTGTGAAGCAACGGTTGCGGGAATGGAAGATTTCCATGTCACCATTAAAAGGGATGAAAAAGGTGGTTTAGTCACGAAATGTAGCTGTCCCGCGCTAGCTTCCTTTCAAATGGATTGTCAGCATATTGCGGCCGTTTTACTGTCGATTTATGAACTTAAGCGTCAGGGGAAAGTCCTCAATAGTTCAAGTGAATTCCAGTCTGAGTCATTAAAAAATCAAGAACTAACGGAAGGCTTACTGACACTTTTCAATGCCCAACCTAAACGTTCAAGCGGTCATCAGCTTCACTTTGAAAACAGGCAAGTGCTTGATGCGGAGCTTACGTGCAAACCCGTTACCCTAGGAGAGGGACGGCATATGTTTGGAATACAGGTGAAGATTGGTCCGACTAATGTGCGGAATATCAGGGACTTTCTGAAGCATGTGGAAGACGGACATACTAGCTTACTTTCTAACTCATTCACGTTCGACCCAAGTCTTCATTGCTTTCAAAAAGAAACAAATGTGTTGATCCAGCAGCTTATTCAGGTAATCCATGATGAAGATGTGTATGTTGACGAATTTATTGGGAAATCAAATTATGCCGACGATCATCAAATAGTACTGATTCCTTCATCTTCTTGGGACAGGCTATTACCTATACTTGAGAGAGCACCATCTATTAAATTGGAATATGGCGGGAATGTGTATGCCGGTCTACATGTATCGAAAGAACCGCTTTCTTTACAGTTTGACTTTGCTGAAGCTGAGGACAAGGGCTATCAACTGAAGATCAAAGGGTTGAATCGAATGGTTGTGCTGAATTCTTACAGCTCTGTCTTATCTGAAGGGAAACTAATCCAGTTGGAAAGTGAGGATTGCAAACGTCTCTCGGACCTAAAGGAGTTGCTTGATGGTTCAGGAACGAATCGAATCTCGATTCCTCAGGAGCAGGTTAGTTTTTTCCTGGAAAAAGTGGTGCCTGGTCTGAAGAAACTAGGCAATGTACACCTATCGGATAGTATGTATAAGCAACTTGTTAAGACACCGCTACTTGCTAAAGTATACTTGGATCGTGTGAAAAACCGTTTGCTCGTCGGGTTAGAGTTTCATTATGAGAATACTATGATTAACCCATTAGAACCTACTCAGAAAGTCCTGACAAGTTCCACCTTCGTCAGAGATATGGAGAAGGAAGAAGAAATCTTGCAGTTATTGGAAAAAAGCTTGTTTTCCAAGACGGACGGCGGTTATTTTTTACACAATGAAGAATTGGAGTATGAGTTTTTGTATAATGTCGTTCCGAAGCTTAAAACGTTTGCGCAAATATATGCAACTACGGCTGTGAAAAATCGGATATTTAGAGGGAAAGCTCATCCGAAGATTAGTGTAAAGATGAAAAAAGAGAGGACCAATTGGCTAGAATTCAAATTTGAGCTCGATGGCATTCCCGAAAAGCACATACGTGAAGTTCTATTGGCTCTAGAAGAAAAACGGAAGTACTATCGATTGGGGAACGGATCATTACTCTCATTGGAAACTAAAGAGTTTGAAGAAATGAACCGCTTCTTGAATGCACTTCCGGAACAGAATGAGGAATTGGAAAGTGGTTTAAAATTACCATTCGCTCAAGGTCTTCGGCTTCTTGATTCAGTCGATGATCGTGATGTATTCACATTGGAGAAATCGTTCCTGCAATTTTTGGAGAACATCCACAATCCAGACAGTTTGGAGTTTGAAGTACCAAAAAGTTTGAATCCACTATTACGGGACTACCAAAAAGATGGCTATAAGTGGATGAAAACACTGGCTCATTACGGATTCGGTGGGATTCTTGCAGATGATATGGGGCTGGGTAAAACAGTGCAAAGCATTACGTTTATTCTATCTGAGCTTCCTAACATCCGTAAAAAGAAACTCCCTGTTCTAATTGTCTGCCCATCATCTTTGACGTATAACTGGCTAAGTGAATTCATGAAGTTTTCACCAGATATACAAGCTGTTGTGATTGATGGTAATAAGTCAGAGCGGACTAATTTACAGAAGGATGTAATGGATATGGACGTTCTAATTACCTCTTACCCGTTGTTGCGAAGTGACATACTGTGGTACGAAAAACAGTTCTTTCATACCGTTTATTTTGATGAGGCACAGGCATTTAAAAATCCCTTGACACAAACAGCAAAAGCAGCACGCAAGATACAGGCAGATAACCGTTTCGCCCTAACTGGTACACCGATAGAGAATTCATTAGAAGAACTATGGTCCATTTTTCGGGTTGTCTTTCCTGAATTATTTCAAGGTCTTAAGGAATTCAGTAATCTCCCAAGGAAAACAATCGCCCGAAGGATTCGTCCATTTTTGCTTCGTAGGTTGAAAAAGGATGTACTTCCGGAGCTTCCTGGAAAAATGGAGTTGCTGGAATCGGTGGAGTTGCTGCCTGATCAGAAGAAGCTATATGCTGCCTTTTTAGCTAAGCTGAGGCACGATACACTGAAACATCTCGACAAGGATACACTCCGGAAAAATCGCATCAAAATACTAGCTGGTCTGACTCGATTAAGACAGATTTGCTGTCACCCAGCTTTGTTTGTGGACGGCTATAAAGGGAGTTCAGGGAAATTTGAACAGCTCATGCAGATTATAGAGGAATCAAAGCTTTCGGGAAGAAGGGTGTTGATTTTTTCCCAATTTACGAAAATGCTTGGACTTATAGGGAGAGAGTTAACGGTTCGAGGACTGCCTTATTTCTACCTTGATGGACATACCCCATCAGAGAAACGAGTGGAAATGTGTAATCGATTCAATGTAGGGGAACGTAATTTATTTCTCATTTCCTTGAAAGCAGGCGGGACTGGCCTCAATTTGACCGGTGCAGATACCGTTATTCTATATGACATCTGGTGGAATCCAGCGGTTGAGGAGCAAGCGGCGGACCGTGCGCATCGTATTGGCCAGACAAATGTTGTACAAGTTATCAAGCTTGTCGCACGCGGTACAATCGAAGAAAAAATAAATGAATTGCAAGAAAGAAAAAGACATCTAATTGAAGAAATTATCGATTCTGAGGAGAAAGCGTCATCTACTTTTACTGAAGAAGACATTCGGGAAATATTGATGATATAAAGCAGGTTAGGAATACGTTGAACTGGATGGTTGCGAGGTGAAAAATAATAGCCGCGAACACGTTTATTACTAATTAAAAAGGTATCTGGTTGTGAAACGATGCTAAATCGCTTCATAACCAGATACCTTTGTTTATGGCCACTATATTTTTACCTTAAATGAAACCAAGAGCGGGTTAGTGCTCTGTGTCTAGCTTTGAGATTTCCCGGGTACGTATTAATTATAACCTTATACTTCCGTTATCTGAAAAACTTGGTCAACAGTTACAAAAAATAGTGTGGGTATAAATTCTTGTGTGCCCAAATCCATTGTTTCATCTCTAAGATCATATCTTCATAACTTGGTACTTTAAATGAAAAATCCTGTCGGTTATTTATCAATGTTTTATCAGCATTGACGGAATCACTAGGCAAAATCGTTAACTCATCCGCTTTAAAATTCGCATTGAATTGATTTAATAAATCAAACTTACTAATACTCTGATTATTAACAAGGTGATATAACCCCGTTATATCTTCGGTTGCGGCCTTTTCCATAGCCTTTGCTAAAGTTAAAGTAGTGACTCCAGTCCAGATGGCTCCTGTAAATCCATTAATGGTTCCTTGTTGTTTCATAAACCAATCAAATAAGCCAATTCCATTCGTTTTCATATCTGGACCAATAATTGAATTTCTGAAGGTTAAATTTTTGTTATCATTAATTTCACCCAAAGCTTTTGTTCTATCATAAAAAGTTTCTCCATCACGAATACTTTCTTCAGAATAGGGTCCTGATTTACCTGAGAAAACACAATCTGTACTCATATGAATTAATTTAGTTTTGGTATTTTTTAATTTATCGGCTATAAAGTGTGGGAAGTAACTATTTAGAAAGACAGCTTTTGACGGTACTAACTCACACGCTTCGTTTAAAACACCAATGCAGTTGATAACTACATCATAGTTTTCTTTTAATAGAATTGAATTCAACAAAAAACCATCCAGAATATCCCCATTAATGTTCTTGCAATAAGGAAATGCTGTTCTCGAATAGGTAGTAACTTCATGCCCCTTCTCACTTAAAAATAATGAGATGGTGTGGCCTGCCATTCCAGTTGCCCCAAGAACTAGGAATTTCATGTTATCCTCCATTCCATTTACGCAGTTCGTCTTTAACGAAATTTAGGTTTAACAACTTTTCTTTTATTTCTTCTACTGAAAGGATTTTTGTATTATTCGAGTTATATTCATCAGTTAACGTAATTTTAGGAGAACCTTCTTCAAGGTATTTCCCATAATTTAGATCCCGGTTATCAGCAGGAATTCTATAAAAATCTCCCATATCAATTGCTTTGGCTGCTTCTTCTTTCGTAAGGAGTACCTCGTAAATTTTTTCTCCGTGACGAGTACCAATGACTTTAATTTCATTTTTTGCATTAAATAATTCAATCAGTGCTTGTGCTAAATCTTTTATATAAGAAGCGGGTGATTTTTGAACCACGATGTCGCCATTCGCTGCATTTTCAAAGGCATATAACACCAATTCGACTGCTTCATCCAGGCTCATTATAAAACGAGTCATTTTGGGATCAGTAACCGTTATCGGCTTTCCGTTCTTAATTTGTTCTATGAACAATGGTATAACCGATCCACGAGATGCCATCACGTTACCGTAGCGAGTTCCACAAATTAAGGTGTTGTCTGGAGAAATCATTCTAGATTTTGCTATGAATGTTTTCTCCATCATCGCTTTTGAAATCCCCATTGCATTTACGGGGTATGCTGCTTTATCTGTAGAAAGACAAATTATTTTTTTTACACCCGCGTTTATCGCTGCAGTTAATACATTTTCTGTTCCGAGGATGTTTGTTTTTACGGCTTCTAGGGGGAAAAATTCGCAAGAGGGAACTTGTTTAAGGGCGGCTGCATGAAAAACGAAGTCTACATTGTACATAGCGTTATTTAAACTACTACTATCACGTACATCTCCAATGAAAAACTTGATTTTATTATTCTGATATAAAATGCGCATATCATCTTGTTTTTTTTCATCTCTTGAAAATATCCTAATTTCCTTGATATCAGTAGTTAAGAATCTTTCTAATACAGCGTTACCGAATGAACCAGTACCACCTGTTATGAGTAATATTTTATCTTTAAACATATAGTTATAGGTCAACTCCTTTCATTGGAGAGACTGTTCCAGAAATAGTACGACGTCCATTTCATTATTTCAGCCCTCTAAGATGCAAATCAGATTCGGAAGTATCTCTAGGGAAGTTATACCAATAGGCAAATAGTCCGGTATATTTGCATTTGGGGTTGTTATCCATTAGTACTCTATTAAAATCCCAATCTCCGGCAAAGTC
This sequence comes from Sporosarcina sp. E16_8, assembly GCF_017347095.1. GTDB lineage: Bacteria > Bacillota > Bacilli > Bacillales_A > Planococcaceae > Sporosarcina. Next base: position 54,020 of record NZ_JADPRZ010000007.1, read on the forward strand.
TTTTCTTGTTGTGAATACTGCATCACCTATAAAACTTCTTCGAATGATCTTAAATTGTCCACACCACGTGTACGCATCTTCTTCGCTTTTCACAAATTGTAGTCCGTGTTTCGTTAACATATTGTAGTAATAAATATCATATTCACCGTCCACTTGTGCTAATACATCCCGAATCGGAGGTAAATATTGATCATCGCTATCAATGATTGCTACATAATCTCCCGTTGCTTCAGCAATACATCGATTATATGAATCACTAGCACCTCTATTTTCTTCGTTCGTTACTATTTTTAATTGTGGACAAGTTTTTTTATACTCTGTAAGTATTTCTGCTGTTTTATCAGTGGAACCATCGTCGCAAACAATAATTTCATAAGCATAGTTTTTTGGAATACTATCCAACATTGTCTTAATCCATTCTTCACTATTGTAAGCTGGAGTTAGAAAACTAATTTTCATTCAAAGGCCTCATTTCTTTATTGATTAATTTATTAATACAGGGGTAGTAGAAAGCGTGCATCAACTACCGTAACATTTTCCAATTGGCGCAACCCGCGACGAGTTATTGTTCATATCTTGTAAAAAAGAGATCTCATATCTTATGCTTATCAAAAATACGTCTGTCCTCGATTAATATATGCGTGTGATTGTTAAAACCTTAGGCCGATGTGTTTTCTGTAGGTAGAAATCGATTATCTATGAGGGTGAGTAGCTGAGTTAAAACGTTTAAGTAAAAGTATTCAAAACAAATCCCCCTAGCCAGATGCTCATCTGATTAGGGGGATTTAGGTTAGATGCGATAAGTAGAATTCAGTACATCAGTTAACAGTTCTCTAGGGGGGAAACTGACAGGCACTGTTTTCAACGCTTTCTTTTGTTTTTCTTACCATCTAAGTTTAGAAACTCGCTTTCGCTTGCAAACTCAACATCGTTTTTTGGCTTCGTATCGTATTTCAGGGCATTTTTCTGTTTACCTTTATCCTTATTTTTATTTTTATTTTCCACTGACATGACTTGAACCTCCTTTTGTAGAATGATTTGATCCTTTCTATTGTGTCCAATGAGCATTTTTTTATGTAGGAGGATGAATATAGGTACCGTTATTTCTTGCGTAGGCACGAATCACTTAATTGGCGTGGCGGACATTCAGAAACCTTTTGGTAATTCATGTAATCGCGACGATTTCTTTCATTATCCTGAGTTTTTCTACTATACTATTTATAGGCATCATGAATGCTAACAGACAGAACAGTAAAGGGGAATGAGTAACATTCGAATCAATTGGAAGAAGCTACTTATTCTTTTTGCTATTGTCTTCTTGGTGATCCAAATCGTCGGCAGCTTCTTTTTTTATGAGCTAGCAGTCAAGCGGGGGCCGAAAGATTTCTTGCAGAAGAATACAGATTTAGAAGTGTCGGATAAGGCAATGGACCTATTTTTGAATGGTGATTGGATAGATTGGGTCGCTGCTCAAACGTTTGAAAAGCTTACGTTAACGTCACGCGACGGGCTGAAACTGTCAGGTTACTATTTGCCAGCGTCCAAGCCAACAGATAAATTGGTCATTTTAACGCATGGCTATTTAGGAAACGCGAAGCAAATGGGGCTATTTGGTCAGCATTATCATAGCGATTTGGACTACAACATTTTCATGCCTGATGCACGGGGACATGGAAAGAGCGAAGGGAATTATTATGGGTTTGGCTGGCCTGATCGGCTCGATTTGATCGATTGGACACAACTATTGGTGAAGAAGCTTGGGCCTGATACGCAAGTGGCCTACCATGGTTTATCGATGGGGGCAGCGACCGTCTTGATGGCTAGCGGGGAAGAGGAACTACCTCGCGAGGTCAAGGCTATTATAGCGGATAGTCCGTATGAATCCGTCTATCAATTATTCGCGTATCAAATGAATCGAATGTTTTATTTGCCGGCATTTCCGTTGTTAGACAGCACCAGCGTGTTAACGAAAATCAGGGCAGGGTATTCATTCAGGGAAGCGAGTGCACTGAAAGAAGTGAAGAAGACGACTGTCCCGATCCTATATATTCATGGGGAGAGCGATACATTTGTCCCAACGGAGTTGACAAAGAATTTGTATCAGCATACGGCAAGTGATGCAGAACTCTTGATTGTTCCGAATGCGAATCACGGTGAATCCATTGCGTTGGACGAAGACAAATACAAAATGACAGTCGATCAATTTCTAAATCGTTATCTATTAAATTAAAAAAGGTGCCTGGTTCTAAAACAATTCTAAATTGTTATAGAATCAGGCACCTTTTTCATCAGCTCTTTAACATCCTCCATATACCTCATCCCAAATAGTATCGTCAATTATCAAAACGAAGATCAATTCTTCCTGCCATGACACTCATCGTATATTTTCAAAATAAACCGTTCCTTTTACTTTGGGGAACTATTAATTAGTCTTTGTACATATTGCATCCAGCAACTTTCTCCGAATATTTTGATGTAGTTCTTCATATCTATAACAACGTTACCTATTTCGTTACTAAAAACTGCAAAGCTTCATTTTGCAGGCACTATATGTTGTAACGAAAATTCACTCCTCATGTACAAACAGTTGCGCAGGTCCATCGTAGCTGAATTAATAACAATATAACGATGGAATGAGGAAGGACTAGTGAAAAAGACATGTTCCTATATTTTCCTATTAACCTTACTGATTGCAGCAGTCCTTACCGGCGAGAATCATGTATATAGTAGTTCGGTGAGTCATAGAAATAACACAAAGTATATTCCGGTTTTGATGTATCATTCATTCGATGAAAATCCTGAATTTGCAGGAATTAATACTACTCCAAAAGTTTTCAGGGAGCATCTGACACTGCTAAAGAAAAACGGCTATACGGCCATTACGAATAGGCAGATGGAATTATATCAAAAAGGCTATATACTGTTGCCCGAGAAAAGTTTCATGATAACAATTGACGATGGCTTTGTGAGTGTTTATAACGCCGCTTACCCCATCCTAAAAGAGTTAGGTATGAAAGCTACGTTATTTGTAATAACGAGTCATATTGAATCGGGTGAGAGATTTGGCGTTCAAATGGCTAGTTGGGGGCAATTAAAGGAAATGAGCGATTCCGGTTATGTGGAAATCGGCAATCATACACATGACTTTCATTGGAGAGGCAACAATAATCAGAAGGGCTATGAGGCAATGATAACGAATTCTACTCAAGATGGTGAGGAAATAACATCCAAACAAAGGGAATATATGATTATTATGGACTTAAAGATTGCTCATGAATTGATTTTGAAGAATGTAGGAACTGCGCCTATTGCCTTCTCATACCCATATGGAGCCCATGATAAGGTAGCTGAGAGAGCTGTCAAGAAAGCAGGGTATACAGTTAATCATACGATCATAGAGGATGTGAACTATTCGAATGAGGGTTCCGAGTATATTAAAAGATATGGCATTAATAATGAAGTTTCATCAAAGAGACTATTAAATAAGATGAGAGTTAGTGGTAAGAGAAAGCCTGTGCAAACGCAATTCAGTAACTACACTGCAATTATCTAATCATGAAATAGGAATCCATTATATGAAGGCTCATAAAATAGGTACCTCGTCTAAAATAACATGAAGTTATTTTGAACGAGGTACCTATTTTTACGTTCTACTAGTTAACCGAAAACTTGCCGTCTACCTCAACTGTCTCATAAATATTAATAAACGCGTCTTCATCATGCTTTCGGACAATATTTTTAACATGCAACGTTTCGTATCGTGTAACAACCATCATTAAAATGTCTTTCTTCTCCCGTGTATAGCCGCCGTAGCCCTCTGTAATCGTAATACCACGATAGATGGACTCCAATAACTCATCGCGAATGATATCGCCTTTTGTCGATACAATCTGCATCGTCAATTTGACGTGGTCCGTGAAGATTGTATCGATCATTTTACCTGTGATATAAATCGATAACAGGGTATACAAAGCGATTTCCCAGTCGAAGACAAATCCTGAAAGTAGCACAATTATGCCATTCATCCCCGTAAGGAGAAGGCCGATACTGAAAGAACTTGTACGGGAAACGATAATCGCAATAATATCCAAACCGCCAGAAGTACCCGAGTATTTAAGGATAAGACCAACGCCCATACCACCAATGCCCCCACCGAAAACCGTAGACAACAGAATGTTGTCTGTAACGGGAGCGACTGGTATCAAATATAAGAATGCCGAAAGCGAAACGACGCAAACCAGTGTGTTGATGGTGATTGTTTTTCCGAGTTTGTAGTAGCCTAAAACAATCAAAGGCAAGTTAAGCACTAGATTCAATAGACCGGTATTAAAGGGGCTGATTAGCCCGAGTAAAATTGCGATTCCGCTAATACCACTACTTAAAATCCCGAAAGGAACGAGAAAGCAGTTAAAAGCAAATGCAATAATGAGAGAGCCTAAGACGACAATTAAATTTTTCATAACTAGTAAATCCCCTTCCGGCTTTGGTAAATTAAAAAACCCGACCCTGAAAAAGGGACGAGTTTGTGCTCGCAATACCCATAACTCAGCAATTTTCAAAAAACGGCTTTCAGTCAACATATTCTCATATGTGCTCCAGATAACGGTGGAAAACCGTCGAAGATTACTAACTTTTCGGCTTTGTATTTCAAAGATGACTTTCTGATAAGGATTGTTCGTCGACTTCAGCAAGTGTCAACTCTCTAGAGAACAGGGTTCTTTTCCTACCATTTCTCGTCACAGACTTTAATTGTTAGATGTTAATTTAGCAGAGAAAAATGAAGATGTCAATATATACCTTCAATTCCAACTATTAATTGAATATGCTTTCAATTCAATTTAGGGGGATATACTGGCGACTTTAAATTAATAAATAGAATTCTAAGGAGATAGTCATCAGCTGATAAGTAGGAAAAGTCCAAGTTCATTTGGTACAATTTGAATATCTGCAAATTTGAATGGGTAAGTTTAGGGTAAGCTGGTACTAACACAACTTCGTATTGTGGAAGAATCAGCATATCCTGCTCTGAAAGTAGGAGATTAGCATGGGCATAAATATTATTACTTTGATTGGTTTAACAGGTCTACTAATTTACATAATAGTTGATTTTGTAAAAAGAAGATTCAGTAGTATGTTAAGGCGACTCGTTTTTTATAGTTTCATTTTCTATCTGATTACTGTAATTACACTTACAACAGGGCGGATTATTATACCTCCAATTGCAGATGGCTCGCTACGTATGCAATTAATCCCTTTTTATTTTTTATGGGATCTGCTTAATTTTGATGTAGGCGATTGGTTCTTTTGGAATTCAGTAAAATTGTCTTTTAATAATTTGATTATGTTGTTTCCTTTAGGCGTATATTTATCGCTACTATTTAATATTAAAGGAATGAAAAAGGCGGCTTTTTTAATCTTCTTATCAAGTTTATCTATTGAAAGTAGTCAACTCATCTTCAGCAGTGTGGGTTTTCTATGGGGACGAACATTCAATGTGGATGATTTATTGTTAAATACTTTAGGGGGTGTGCTAGGCTTTATGGTTTTCGAATTCATGAAGAAAATGTTTACCTCCAGGTCCATTGATGGAAATGGGAAATCAAAAAACTTCTAGGTAGCAAACAATAACTTACTATTGAATGAAGCCGTTTTTTTAGTAGGTGTACTTTGGTTTTATTATAAATAATCACCAAAATTTCAGGGCCAGTCCCCGAAAAGAAGAGGAGTGTTCAATTATGTTAATACGCTGTACGAAAAAAATGTTAGTTGAACTCAAAGTCGAAGCTGAATCAGTTGCGGAGGTAGATCCATTTTTCTCTTGGCACGCGAATATAATCATAGTTAATCGCAGGAAAGTGGTTGTACTTATGAACGATCATAATCGTTATGCTGTTGTGCTGTACGGGCTAAAAGCAAAAGAATTTACAAGATTTAACGAGATTGCCTTGCAAGGAATCCGCGAAGCTTTCCAGGGCGAGGGGATAAAGGACGAGGTAATTAAGCAGTATTTACTGCACTCCAAGGAAGTTTCCATTACGAAGACAAAGGACCGGACTTCTGTGGCAAGGATGAACAAGGCTTGTGAAAATGTCTACTTTTATGATGAGTTATGGGATAGTGATTCTATTTTTCAGCCGGAAATGGGTATCAGGATTAGCCGTATTTTAGTCGGGGACGGAAAGAACAGTTATTTACTCCCGCATGAAGAGTTGTATAAGGATCTCAAACTTTTTGCTGGTCAACCAATTTTTGAAACGAAAGCAGCAGTTCTGAAAGTTACACTTAGGCTTGAAAATCATCAAGTGTGGCGGCGACTAGTGGTTCCTATAAACAAAACGTTTAACGAGTTGCATCGAATTCTGCAGACAGCTTTTGGATGGCAGGATTACCACCTTCATGATTTTACTATTTATGATAAGGCGGTTACTCCGAAAGAGCTCGTCGCAGTAGGACTTAATAACGAAGTCCAGAAACCAATCATCAACCTTGTTTGTGATCAGGAGGCTTTTTCCTATCCAGGTAAAGTGGATAGGAAGCTTGAAAAAGACGTGAAGCTATCGGAATATATCCCTGCCTACGACAAGCTGACGTATAGTTATGATTTCGGTGATGACTGGCAACATGATATCGAACTAGAAAGCATTATAGAGAACTATGATGCCAACCATTCTGTTTGCTTGGAGGGCGAAGGGAGCACACCACCAGAAGATGTAGGTGGCGAGCATGGATATGAACAATTCCTCAAAGTTCTTACTAATCCCGACCACCCAGAATATGAGCATATGGTGACGTGGGGCCGGATGCAGCAGTATAGGGATTTTTCTATTACTAGTGTTAATTTACAGTTGAAGTGATTATAAGGGAATAAGTTTCCGACTCCAACTAGCGTTGGGGGTAGCCGAAGCCGTAAGACTGATAGTGAAGCGGATTTGAAAGGGTTATTTTATATCAATTTATATAGTAGTGTGAAATCCTATTTGGACACAAAATTGTAGGACCTATTGGCAGCACATTAAGTGTAGGATTAAGGAAAGATGTCGATTTATGTTGACCGAAGAATAGGGGACCGTCATGAAAAACATTACGATTGAAGAAATTAGTAATACGTTTTCATTGGAAGTGTTAAGCGGGCACGACCAATTGCATCGAATTATAAAAAAATCCAAAGTGCGCCGTCCGGGATTAGAGTTTATGGATAAATTTGATTTCATTGCAACGGAACATGTTCAGATACTTGGTAAAAACGAAGTTAATTATCTTCATACGCTGACGTTTGAGGAGTGCAAGCTACGGATTGCAAATATTGTTCAATACGCTCCTCCTTGTATCATTATTACATCCCAACAGGAGGAGCCACTGGGACTGATCCAATACTGTACGGAAGAGAAGATACCGGTGCTACGTACTCGTGATTCCACGAGTGAACTGAGCGCGAAATTGGATGCGTATGTTGTGAAAGCAATGGCTCCAGAAATTGCAATACACGGTGTTTGTGTCAATGTATCGGGGATGGGTATTCTACTGCGCGGCAAGTCTGGTGTAGGGAAAAGTGAGACCGCTCATACATTGATTGGTCGGGGACATCGGCTGGTAGCGGATGATGTCGTGGTGTTGAAAAAGCTTAGCCCACAAACCTTGCTCGGCACGCACGACGAAAACAGCAAAGAATTTCTTGCTTTACGTAGTATCGGCTTGTTAAACGTGGTGCGCCTTTATGGAAGAGCTGCTTTCCAGGATGAAACGAGGATTGCGTTGGACATCGAATTGACCAAGTGGAAGGAAAATGACTTGAATAATGAGTTGGAACAGGAAACAAAGTTTGTGGAATACATGGACGTTCAGATTCCACATATCCAAATCCAACTTCAACCGGGTCGTGATATCGCAGGCTTGATCGAAGCCGCGGCGAATAACTGGTATTTAAAGCAGCAGGGTTATAGTGCAGTAGAGGAATTCATGAAACGAATTGAATCGGATACTCCTTAGTAATGAGTAGTGCGATTTGGGAAATGAATCACAATTGCATAAAGGGTGAAAAAGAGTAGATGTGCAATTTAAACTGTCTACTCTTTTTCGCTTTGTCTTGTTCGGGTACTTATCATTAGTCTACCTATCACTAGACGCGCCTGGATTACCAGTGTGCGACTTAAGTCGATCCGTACAGATTGATATTGTTCATCTCGTAGAGGTATGTTAGAGAGAGTGCTGAGAAGTCGGAATTGCTTGGCGACCAGCTAAAATGCCACCGATGAGAGTGGAAACAGATCCACTAGCAATATTTGGATACAGAATTTTTAGACTAGGGGGATAACATATACTGAATGTCATCTATAAAAAACGTTTGATTGAATGGAAAGTGAGTTCTGCTTCGCCTTATAGTTGGAGAGGGGAGGGGGAAAAGAGCTTACATCGAACTTTAATAAATGATCATAGCAACTCCGTTTTTTTGAAGTATACATTAATAGTCACGTTGTACACATTAGTGTACACGTTTGTAAACATTAACGTGTACAAGTATACAAACTAGTACACAACCAGTGTTTATATAGGTACACATTAATGTTTACAAGTTTACGGATGAGTACACAATATTACATTTGTGTGTTAAGTAGTTGAATAGGATTGACCTGCAAACAAAGTTCCAGTACCATTTCAATAGAAAGCCAGAATAATTGGGGAGGATGATTTTTATGACAGAAACTCGCATTGCAGCAATAGACGTAGGAAATGATTCATTGAAAGCCATTTTCGGTAAGTTGGAAGCAGAACTAAATATACCGAATGTAATTGCACAAGATGTTGCAGATCGTCCGATTATCGGAATTGAAGAACTCGACAACCAAGAGCCTACTGAAGGCATTCATATTCGTTTGCACTCCCCAACACTAAAAGATAACAACGCTATTTATCGTGTTGGGAATCTTGCTACGAAAAGTGGTAATTCAACTGAACTAGATCCAGGTAGCAACAAGTCTGAGGAAGACCAGACCTTGGTAATGTTGTTCGCGGCACTTGCGTTAGATGCAGCTCGTGACGAGAATAAAGGTATTTTCAAGCGTAATAATAATGTAATCGAAGCTACGTATACACTAGGAACAGGACTTCCACTTAGGGAAGTAAAGGAAGGGAAAGACGTTGGTTATCGATCCCAGTTGCTTAGCTCTGTTCACCAAGTAGAGTTTTTAGTTACACCTAAATATCAAGGTATAAAAGTAAATATTAAATTTGATGAAGTAAAGGTTTATCCGGAAGGATTTGCTGCATTTATCAACCTTGTAATGGATAATAATTTAAATATCATTAATAAAGAACTAATCGATAAACAAATCTTGATACAAGACATCGGTGGGTTATCAACGGATGTTGCGGTCATTAGAAACCGTAAAGTTGATGATGATAAGGCACAAGGCTTCAACTTAGGTGTTTCAGAGTCTCTTGATGCTATTCGGGAAGAAATTTATGCTAGACATGGTGTAGAGTTGGACAGCCGTCTAGACGTTGTGGATATTATTACGAAGAAAAACAACCGTAATCACATCATGGTAAAAGGAAGCCGGACAAGCGTGCATGACATTGTAGACCGGATTCTATTGGAATTAGCGAAAAAGCAATACCGTCATTTACGGAATGTGTGGGCAAGAAACTCACAATCTGAGATCTGCTATTTCATCGGCGGGGGCTCTATTGTCCTGAAAGATTACCTTAAAACACTAAATAATAGCTTAGATGGCTTCAATATTGATTTCTTTGAAGATGAAAAAGAAAGCGTTTGGATGATGGCCAATGCCTACTACAAATTGATTTCAGACTTTGCAAGAAAAAGCCAGAAAGCAAAATACAAAGAAGAAGAAAAATTAGTTAAAACAAAGTAAGGTGATCATTCATGAGTGAGACAGGATTGAAGAGGGGTCAGCCCATTACGTTTCGTCTGCCGTCAGACACATCTGACCACACATTAAGGCAACTGCAAAAGTTGAAAGAAGTCGAAAGAAGAAACTTTTCCAGTAAAATTGCGGAGTTCGTGATAGACGGTGTGAATGATTCTCTAATAAAGCATAAAGAGGTCATCGTAATTCCTTTACCAAAAGGACTGACAAAAGCGCAACGTGATTGGTTGAAACATGAACATTCCGAGGCGCTTTTGGGGAGTATCGTGTATCAACTGATGGCTGATCCGAACCGTACGGCTGCACTCTTTGCATCACTGAATAGCAATGCGATAAACGTAGATGATGCTTTATATCTTCAGGAAGAAACGAGCGCCGACGTAGAACTGGAGATAGAAGATCACTTAATAAATACTGATATTGATGATGATTTGGATAACTTTGATTGGGAACAGTTAAAAGGACCAGAAAACACGCTTGTCGAAGAAGAGGAAGAAGACCCTTTAGGTGAATTTCTTGCTCAGATGAATAAGTAATAGTGAGTGCCTGCATAATAAACCTCCGTGAATGTTTAAATTTTCACGATGGTTTGTTGTGCAGGCGTTTTTTGTAATGGTTTTTCCAGTCACTAAAATACAAGTACGTAGGGTATTTTTGAATTTGGATAGTGCTTATCGCAAGTCGTGATATAATTTCAATTAAAGGTAGTTATTATCGCATAGTGTAAGGTTCTTTTACACGCGTCACTATACATAATTTTAAATGGGAGAGTATCATGTTAAAAAAAGTCTGCAATCAAAAATTAATTAGGTCGAATGGAGCCGCATTGGTTTTGACGGCAGTATTGACGGCGGTTGTTGGTGAATTTAAAGTGATTCCATTTAGCGGAGAGGTTTTTCGTTTTGGGATGGGAAGTATTGTTTACTTTCTGTTGATTCTTATTCGACCGCCTGCGTTTCCTATCTTAACGGGACTCGTAACAGGAATAACAGTTGTTTGTTTTCGTCTATTCATTGACATGACGCTCGTAGAGTTTAATTTATTGGCAAGTTTGCACAATCACTTGCCTACATTCCTATTTTACTTTCTGTTTGCACTTGGGGTAAGTATCATCAATATAGAGACGTACAAAACGCTACCGTTACTGTTAGGGGCTTGGGTGGCACTATTCGATTTTATAGGTAACAGCGCCGAGTTCTTGATTCGCGACTTGCTGTTACATCGCGGAGGCTTAAATGCAGGGGACTTAGCATTGGTCAGCGGGGTGGCTTTATTCCGCAGTTACTTTGTTGTGGGGCTGTATAGCTCCATTACAATATCGGAACAAAAGAAGCGCATGCAAGAAATGCTTGGTGTCGGTTCTGAATTATATGCGGAAACGCTCTATTTGCAGAAATCGATGAATCATATTGAACAAATTACGGCATCAAGCCATGATCTTTATCGTAAGCTGAAAAAGGGGAACCTTCAGGCGTTAAGTGTACAAGCGTTAGCCATAGCGCAAGAAATCCATGAAGTGAAGAAGGATTCACAGCGTATTTTGTCGGGGCTTTCCAAAATTACGTACGTAAAAAGGAATGATGTGTTCTTACTTACCGAACTGCTTGGATTTGTTGTGACAGCAAATGAAAAATATAGTGAGTTGTTAAAGAGGACGATTACTTTCCGGTTGTCGGCGGCTGTCGATTTTGAAACGGACCAACATATCCCACTACTTGCGTTGTTAAATAATCTTACCGCCAACGCTGTTGAATCCATTGCGGATATGGGGGAAATTGATTTTGAAATTCACAAGGATGGGGAAATCATTTGTTTCAAGATAAAGGATACCGGCAAAGGCATTCCGAAAGAGGATGTTCCAATCATTTTTGAACCGGGCTATACAACGAAGTTTAACGACCGTGGTGTTGCCGCAACGGGAATCGGTTTATCTCATGTACAGGAAATCCTTCAGACGTTGGAAGGACAAATTCAAATCGAAACTCTGGAAAAAGGAACGATTTTTTATGTTTGGATTCCGATTCATAACATTCGAAAGAGAGTTGAATAACGCTGCGCTATTTTATAATTGATGATGACATGGCAAGTCGAAGAATGTTGGAGAAAGTCATAATGGAGGGGGATCTAGGCATAGTAATTGGCGATGCCGAAAGTGGGATGAAGGCTCTTTCGCCCGTCCTTTCATTGCAACCTGATATTGTTTTGGTCGATTTGTTAATGCCGGAGCTGGATGGAATTGAAACGATGGAGCAGTTGAAAAAGCAAGGTTACCAAGGGCAATTCATAATGATTTCTCAAGTCGTCAATAAAGAAATGGTCGGAGAAGCATATGAAAAAGGGGTAGAGTTTTTTATACATAAGCCAATTAACCGCGTGGAAGTGCAAAGTATCTTAAGGAAGACCGCAGAGAAATTACGGTTGAAAAATTCGTTGATTGCAATCCGCGAATCATTGGCACATATTGGGCCGGCTGTTAAAACGACGAAGCAGCGAAATGTGAAAGAAATCGTTTTATCCATATTGAACGACATGGGGATTATTGGGGAAGCGGGTAGCGACGATATTGTCACGATGATTGAAATCCTAATGAGCCAGCGAGATCGGGGTAGCCAATTGCCACCATTAAAAGGGCTATATGAAGCGGTTGCAAGCAAGATGAACAATGTTGACGTAGCAAAAGAAAGCAAAGCTATTGAGCAACGGATTCGCAGAACGATTCTTGCTGCCGTTAATAATTTGGCTTCTTTAGGGGCAGTGGATTACACGACACTGGAGTTTGAGTATTATGCACCTCGTTATTTCGACTTTCAAGAAATACGCAATCGAATGAAACAGATTCAAGAAGACTGTCATGAGCCCGTAAAAGTGAAAATAAATACTAAAAAATTTATACAAGTATTATACCTTGAAGCAGTTGATAAACTTGGTCAGTCTTGATCGGGGAAATATGATTAATTGTCTATATGAAATTAAAGTTTTTTAAAGATACTGAATAATTAAATGTCGGATTTCGTCGGATTTGATAAGTTGCCCATAGTATATTCTATAAACCTACTTCCGAAGTTGTGGAAGCGGTTTCATTGGGTATAAGGGGTGAGTTATTGATGAAGAAGAAGTTTAAATTTACTTTAGCCTATCAAATTCTTGCAGGATTAATTTTAGGGATTGCTGTGGGTGGCATTTTTTACGGGAATCCGGCGGTGGAAACCTATTTGCAACCACTTGGTACAATCTTCATTAGCATGATTAAAATGATTGTGGTTCCAATTATCGTTTCTACATTAATTATTGGCGTTGCTGGGACTGGGGATATCAAGCAGTTAGGTAAACTCGGCGGGAAAACATTGATCTATTTTGAAGTTGTTACGACGATTGCGATACTTGTCGGTTTGTTGGCAGCTAACATATTCCAACCAGGTACGGGCATCGACATGTCTGCGCTTACGAAAACGGATATATCGAAGCATGTTGAAACGACTGAATCGATGGTGGATAACGGTCTCATTGACATCATTGTCAATATTGTTCCGACGAATATTATTCAATCCTTGGGTGAGGGGGATATGTTGGCGATCATTTTCTTCTCCGTTTTGTTTGGTTTAGGAGTTGCTGCGATCGGTGACAGAGGAAAACCGGTGCTGGCATTTTTCCAAGGAACTGCGGATGCCATGTTTTGGGTCACGAACTTGGTTATGAAATTTGCGCCCATTGGAGTATTTGGTTTAATCGGTGTAACGGTTTCGAAATTTGGATTGCAATCATTGATCCCACTTGGGAAACTGGCGCTACTTGTCTATGCGACGATGATATTCTTTATTATTGTTGTATTGGGTATCATTGCAAAGATGGTGGGTACGAGTATTTTCCGTCTTATGAAAGTGCTGAAAGACGAACTGCTTTTGGCGTTTACGACAGCTAGTTCAGAAACGGTGTTGCCTAGAATTATGGAGAAAATGGAGAAGTTCGGTTGTCCGAAAGATATCGTCTCATTTGTTATTCCGACGGGATATTCATTTAACTTGGATGGTTCAACGTTGTACCAGGCGTTGGCGGCAATTTTCATCGCTCAGATGTATGGGATTGAATTGAGTATTACGGAACAAATTACATTAGTGTTGGTCTTAATGGTGACGTCAAAAGGAATGGCGGGTGTGCCGGGCGCTTCGTTCGTTGTTTTATTAGCGACTTTGGGAACTGTCGGTATACCACTCGAAGGCCTGGCGTTTATTGCAGGAATTGATCGCATTCTAGATATGGCACGAACGGTTGTCAACGTTATCGGCAATTCGCTGGCGACTGTTGTGATGTCGAAGTGGGAAGGTCGTTTTGACCCTGAGAAAGAGGATACGTACTTCGCTGCTACTGAGAAATTGGCATAAGGCTATGTTTAACTTATAAGATAGACAAAAAGTGGGCAGCTTCTCTACCCTTATCGGTTTGGTGAAACTGCCTTTTGGGGTAAATGTTAACTCGATGTAAGACTCCTAATAATGACCACTGCGATAATAACGAGTGTCCCGAAAAGACTGAACCACATGGATTTGTCGGGATTATTCGGCCTGCTGTCTGCTCTGTGCATAGGTTTGACCTTCTTTCGGTTTATGTATTCACCTATACTCTTCCCGAGCCTGGGATAGAATAAACTATTTAGCAGAAATAGACCAATCATTCCCACGTCTCTACATCAACTATGTTACACTTGCTACAAAGCTGAATAGTTTAACAACCACTAGGGGAGCCTTTTTTAGGCTGAGACGTGCATGAATGCGCGGACCCTTGGAACCTGATCCGGATTATACCGGCGTAGGAAAGTGGGTACGCCTTTTACGAATAGTTAAATGGCTAGCCGCTTTCTTACGCCACCGGAAAGCGGCTTTTTAGTACAAATTAAAGGGTGGCGAATCGAATGGTACGTGTGGCATTAACAATTGCGGGGTCGGATAGTGGCGGCGGGGCAGGTATACAGGCGGACTTGAAGACGTTTCAGGAACTAGGTGTGTTTGGTGCGTCAGCATTGACGGCGGTAACGGCGCAAAATACATTTGGAGTGAAGGCGATACAGCCAATTGATGCGGCTATTGTTACAGCGCAAATTCAGGCGGTTATGGAAGATTTCGACGTTAAAGCGATAAAGACGGGAATGTTATTTTCGGCGGAAATTATCCATGCAGTGGCCGATGCATTTCATTGGCGTGGCATTCCGCTCATTATTGATCCGGTAATGATTGCGAAAGGCGGTGCTTCCTTGCTGGAAAAGGATGCGGTTGAAGCATTGAAGGCAGTACTAATACCCCTTGCGGCTATTGTTACACCTAATATTCCGGAAGCAGAAGTGCTTGCAGGAATGGAAATAAAGACGAATGCAGACATAGAGAAAGCAGCGAAACATATACTAGCATTGGGTGCGGGGGCGGTCCTTATTAAAGGGGGCCATCGAAAAGATGCGCCCTATGCGGAAGATTTGTTCATGGGATCGGATGGGGAACGGTTTTCGGTTCGTGCACCGTGGATTGATACGAAAGACACGCATGGAACAGGGTGCACGTATTCAGCGGCACTGACAGCGTTTTTGGCAAATGGGGAAACAGCAGCGAATGCAGTTGTTTCTGCAAAGTGTTTCATCCATACAGCAATTGAAGATGGACTTAAAATTGGTGGCGGTCATGGTCCGACGAATCACTGGGCTTATGGACGCCGCGGCAACAAGACAATGGAAGGGGTTGTAGTTTATGGATAAGCAAACAGTTAACTTGTATTTCATCATGGGCACAGTGAATTTGGCGGGACGCGATCCGTTGCATGTCTTAGAAGAAGCGCTAAAGGGTGGCGTAACGAGCTTTCAATTACGTGAAAAAGGGCCTAGCGCATTAGTGGGTGAAGAATTGAAGGCTTTTGCACTTGCGTGCCAGCAACTGTGTGAAAAGTATAGTGTGCCCTTCATCGTCAATGATGATATAGATCTTGCGATTGAGATTGGTGCGGATGGTATTCATATCGGGCAGGAAGACGGATATATATCAGTAGTGCGTGATAAGGTCGGTCCAGATATGCTGATTGGTGTTTCTACGCATAATGTAACTGAAGCGATTGCGGCAGCTGATGCCGGGGCAGATTATATCGGTCTGGGTCCAGTTTACGAGACGCAAACAAAAGCGGATACGCAACCTGTTATTGGTATCGAAACAATTAGTGAGGTGGTGTCATTGCTACCTGGATTACCAATTGTTGCTGTTGGGGGAATTACAGAACACAGAGCCGGTGCTGTCATTAAAGCGGGTGCATCTGGGATAGCGGTTATTTCCGCAATTTCCGGAGAAGAAGATCCCGGAGAAGCAGCAAGTCGTTTAAAAGGCGCAGTTCTTCTGTCATTGACAGGTATCGAAATGTGATGTTTAACCGTTCGCAAAATACACCACACTTCCAAACAAGGGGCGTGGTGTGTGGATGAAAAAGAAACTGTTTGAAATACAAACTGTTTTGCATGAAACGGATTTAATCTATTTCACATGGAATGATGTCGGAGGAACCTACAAAGTCTATAAAGACGGGCATCATTTGTATGAAGGAACGGTCTCTGAATTTAGTGACGGTGATTTCAAGCATGCGAAACTATATAATTACGTAATCGAACGTATTGAAGACGGCGTCGTTGTTGACGTTATTACCTTGCAGACGTCAGCATTTGCTGAACAGAAGAACAAAGAAAGTCCGCTCCAGTCGCTCGTCATGACAACGATTGTCGCAAAGACGCAAATTGCATTGTCCTGGGAGGAAATCAGAGATGTCGCTGAATATGACATCTACCGAAATGGGACGCATATGACAACGGTGAACGACAATCGTTACATTGACAGGGACTTTTCGTTAGATGAAATCTATACGTATACCATTGAATCGAAGCGCTCGCTTGCGAAGTCAGAAGAACGATTCAATGTGTTTCAGTCGATTATCGCCACTATTTTTGGGATGTTGAATCCGGTTTCATCGAAGGAAGTGGCAGCGATTGAACAGTTTTCGGTGACAAAAGTTATCGCTAAGCCACTTGAGTTGCTGACGTCAGTTCAAGATAGATTCCGTCTCCCAAATGTGGACAGATGGGAATTTCGCTACATGACGTTTTTGGAGGAAGACTGGGTGTTGAATCCGAATCCACTGTCATGGAATCGTTATTTCAAAGGAGATGACAGGGGATTCGATCCAAATGGGCCCCGTTATCGCACATGGGTCGACGTTGAGCTGGCATATGATCTTGAACGTTCTCCGCTGACGTTTACGAGGGATGTTGGGCCGTCGATTGCCTATGATGCATTCAAGCGCTTTAGGAAACAAGCAACTGCTTCACACGACGGGATTACGTTGAAACGGACAAATCACGGAGAAGACGAGGCTGGGTTTCATCTCATGCACGCTGTTGGGAACCCCCTTACAACGGCACCTGACATTAACTATGAAGTACGGGCAGTTATGCGGCGAGACGGAACGTTTGATATGACAGGCTACCACGATCAGGCGCCTCATCATGAGATTTACTTGATGCGCGGAGCAAGGGATGACTGGAAGCCAATCCACCAGGCGGAAAGTAAGGGGCTTGCGTGGATGTCGGAAGTAATTGCTTGGCGATACTGGCGGATTTCTAATTTTGAATAGTGAATCGAGCACACTTAATACACTGCGAAAAGTGGCAAGAATCAATACAACCTTTACACAATGGCATGATTGAGTAGGCAATAAAGAGGTTATCCTAACTAACTCGGATAGCCTCTTTATTTGTTTTTTTTTGCGTCCTATTGTTGATCAAGTTAGCCGTGGTAGTTTTCTTTCACTAATATACGCTCCTTAAGCCAACTGATTGACAATGAAAAGGCCACTTGTTATGATTACCTTGAATTCAAGATAAATAACTTTCTACTAATTTGAGGAGAGATTTGATATGACGAAGAAATCAATGGGTATTCACCATATAACTGCAATCGTCGGACATCCGCAAGAAAACGTCGACTTTTACGCGGGAGTTCTTGGGTTACGTCTTGTCAAGAAAACCGTCAACTTCGATGATCCGGGGACGTACCATCTATATTTTGGTGATGGAAACGGTGCACCGGGTACGATCATTACATTTTTCACATGGGCTAATGCTCGAAAAGGAACAATTGGGGATGGTCAAGTCGGTGTTACGTCGTACGCGGTGCCAGTCGGGGCAATGACTTTCTGGGAAAACCGTCTTAAGAAATTTAAGATTGCGTTTAGCAAATCAAACCGTTTTGGCGAAACATATGTATCATTTGATGATCCACATGGTTTGAGAATTGAAATTGTCGAGCGAGAAGATGGGGTAAAGAATGAATGGATGATTGGTGAAGTAACTGCGGATGTCGCCATAAAAGGGTTCGGTGGTGCAACGCTATTATCTACTCAACCTGAAAAAACGGCTCATCTTCTTGAACAGGTTATGGGGCTTGAAAAAATCGGTGAAGAAGGCGAATACATCCGGTTTCGCTCAACAGCAGACATTGGCAATGTCGTTGATGTGAAAATGACATCATCAGGTCGTGCACAAATGGGTGTAGGCACAGTTCACCATATCGCTTGGCGTGCTGAAGATGATGCGGATCAACTGGACTGGAAATCACTTGTTGAAGAGAACGGTTACGGTGTGACACCGGTGAAAGACAGAAACTATTTCAATGCGATTTACTTCCGGGAACACGGGGATATTTTGTTTGAAATTGCAACGGACACACCAGGCTTTGCACATGACGAGTCAGTGGAAACGATGGGCGAAAATCTTATGCTTCCAGCGCAATATGAAAAAAATCGCGAACAATTGGAATCGTCTTTGATCCCTTTTGAAGTGCGCGAAATTGATTGAATAAGGAGAGAGTGAGCTATGAAACATATTTATAAACCAGGAAAAGATGCATCGAAACCGGTGTTGCTATTGCTTCATGGCACAGGGGGCACGGAACAGGATTTACTGGGACTTGCCGACTTGATCGACCCGGATGCAGGTGTACTAAGTGTCCGAGGAAATGTCCTTGAAAACGGCATGCCGCGTTTCTTCCGTAGATTGGCGGAAGGGGTATTTGATGAAGAGGATTTAATCTTCCGTACGAAGGAATTGAATGCATTTTTGGATGAATCTGCAAAAGAAAACGGTTTTGACAGGTTGAATGTCATTGCGGTTGGCTATTCTAATGGAGCGAACATCGCAGCAAGTTTGCTGTTCCATTATGCAGAGGCTTTAAAAGGAGCAATTCTTCATCATCCTATGGTTCCGCGACGTGGAATCGACTTGCCCGATTTAGCTGGCATACCGGTGTTCATCACCGCAGGGAAAAATGATCCGATTTGTCCTGCTAAGGAGTCGGAAGATCTGGATGAATTGTTGGTAGGCGCGGGTGCGGTGACGGAAGTTCACTGGGAAATGAACGGTCATTCGTTGACGCGTACAGAAGTGGATGCGGCGGCGGAATGGTACAAAACAATTTTCGGGAAATGAAACAAGAAGTGGAGACAAAAAAATGAGTTTTTTAGACAGGTTATTCGGCAAGTCCACTACAACAACTAAAGAGGAGACGGTAAACATGACAAAAACAAAAACAGCAATCGTATACTACAGTTCAGGCGGTACGAACTATCAATTAGCACAATGGGCGGCAGAGGCTGCTGAAGCAGCAGGTTCTGAAGTTAGACTGATGAAAGTGGCTGAAACAGCTCCACAAGCTGCAATCGATTCATCTCCAGGCTGGAAAGCTAATGCTGAAGCAACGAAAGACGTTCCTGTTGCAACAGGAGAAGATCTTGAGTGGGCAGATGCAATTATCTTTAGTGTACCAACGCGTTTCGGTAATGTACCTGGGCAAATCCAAAGTTTCTTTGATACATTAGGTGGTTTTTGGTTCCAAGGCAAGCTCGCTAACAAAGCAGTAAGCGCAATGTCATCTGCACAAAACCCGCATGGCGGCCAGGAAGCGACAATCCTGTCCCTTTACACAACGATGTACCATTGGGGTGCAGTTGTTGCAGCGCCTGGATATACAGACGCGGTTACATTTGCAGCTGGCGGTAACCCGTACGGCACAAGTGTGACAGTCGGACAAGACGGAAAAATCGCGGACGACGAAGGGGTAATTAAAGCAGCGGTTGCTCATCAAGCTGGACGTACAGTAAAAGTTGGAGCGGCATTGAAGAGTATGAACGCATAAGTGTGACTGAAGCCGGCCTGTGATGGGTCGGTTTTTTTGTGTTTAGAAATGGGTTGATCTATATTTGGAAAATGACCGATCGTAAACCTCGCGCGCGCGATCATATAAGTTGTTGCGCGATCGTAAACCTCGCGCGCGCGATCATATAAGTCTTTGCGCGATCGTAAACCCCGCGCGCGCGATCATATAAGTTGTTGCGCGATCGTAAACCCCACGCACGCGCGATCATATAAGTTGTAAACCGATCATAAACCCCGCACGCGCGATCATATAAGTTGTAAACCGATCATAAACCCCGCACGCGCGATCATATAAGTTGTTAAGCGATCATAAACCCCGCACGCGCGATCATATAAGTTGTTAAGCGATCATAAGTCCCGCACGCGTGATCATATAAGTTGTAAACCAATCATAAACCCCGCACGCGCGATCATATAAGTTGTTAAGCGATCATAAACTCCGCGCACCCGATCATAAACCAATGCAATTAACCTATTTAACTTTCTTCGGCCGCGGCCAGATGAAGTACGAAATAGAAATAATAAAGTCAATCCCGAGAACGAGTGCCCATACTTTCAAGGTGGCGTATAGTACCTCTGTTCTTGCTGGATCCCCGATGAAATAAATCATAGCGACAAGGAAAGCGCCGCCGATTATATAAGCAAGCAGATGTTGCAATGTACCTTTCATCGAGTGGCGAGCGTATTCGAATCCGACCTTACGTACAGGTTTTGTGCCCGTTTTTTGAATGTAGAATTGAAACCGTTCATCAGCCCAACGGATCATGCTTTTGCCGAACGCGATGGAAGAACCGAGATAGATTGCCGCGATGGCGTGTACTTGCGTTGCGGTTGCCCCGTTGTATAGGTCGGTTGCTGTGACGATGAGTAAGATTAAATCGACAACTGGCGTCAAAGCAAGAAAGAAAAAACCGAGCTTTTTTCGTTTGAAAATGTAGCGAGTGATAAGCCCGAGAGCAATGACGACCCAGAAACCAATTTCACAGGCGACGATTGTCCAAGCAATGAAATTCATAGGAACACCTCTTTTTCATCGAGTTGTAGGTAAGTAGGTTTATCATAGCACACTGATTATATGGTTAACGGTTGCTGATTTATCACCGACAAGCACAAAAAGAACGGAAAAGCTGATTCAGCTTTTCCGTTCCTTCAATCAATCACTTATTCAAATAAGCCCACGCAGTATCTATCATTCTGCATTGAAGGGAGTTAAGTTTGATGGATAAGTTTCTTATTTTGTTAGTAACGAATTCTCAATTTTATAGTCCAACTTAACTTCATCTAACCAATTAACGTACTCTACTTGTACACCTTCTTCTAGTAATAGCCCTTTAATTTCTTCCTTAAGCTCACTTAATACTGCTTTTTTTGCTGCTTTCTTATCGGTTACGTGAATAATATGATAACCGTGTTCTGTTTTTACAGGGTCGCTAATTGCATCAACTTTCATTGAAAATGCTACATCTTCAAATTCAGCTACCATTTTACCGCGTGGGAAAAGGCCTAATTCTCCGCCATTTTCTGCACTCATTGTATCCGTTGAGAATTCTTTTGCAAGTGTAGCGAAATCCTCTCCGTCTGCAAGTTTCTTCGCAACTTTTTTCGCTGTGGCTTCATCTTCCACTAATATATGGCTAGCTGCTACTTGTTCTTCCTCGTTGAAAGACTCTTTGTTTTCTTCGAAGTATGCTTTGATATCCTCATCAGTTATCTCAATCCGTGGTTCAATTATTTTTCGGATAGACAAATAATCAACAATATTCTCCTTGAACTCTTTCTCTGTCATAGCATTTGTCTTGAGTGCAGCGTCAAAAGCTTCCTGCCCACCGGCATTTTCGACGTATATTGCAAGTTCTGCATCTACTTCTTTATCGGAAACGGAGACTTTTTCTTTTTTTAACTCGAGTACAACGACTTTATCATCAATCATTGCAGTAAGCGCTTCTTGCCCAGCTGATTGAACGAGAACTTCATATAATTCATCTTTCGTAATTTTTTCATCACCTATAGTTGCTACGGTTTCATCTGTTGCCTTTGAATCTTTTGAGCAGCCCGTTGTGACAGTTAGAATAATTGCGAGTAGACTGACTGCTAACAATGGGAATAACTTCTTTTTACGCATATTTTAATTCCTCCAATGTTTGATATACATTCATTCTACAGCAGAAATATGAACAAACTATTACAGAGAATGAAATAGAATAAAAAAACGGAAAAACAGATTCGTTTTTCCGTTCAGTCGATTTATTTCTGAGTGTTATTTTCCTTCTCGCTCACCTTTGCCATGTTCATGTCCACCTTCAAAATGTTTTCCTTTACCATCACGTGGTCTATCGAAGAAAAAGTCTTTTTTTCCTCTTGAATGGAAGAGGTCCAATTCTTCAGCTTTGTCGGCGTAATTTGTACGGATTTCATCCATCAGTTCACGTGCGGATTTGTTGGCTGTATTGATGCCTAGTTTTTCTGCAGCATTGAAAACTTCTTTGTCCCGTACTTCTTCCATCAAGGCATGTTTATCTTTGCCGTCAGTTTCAATACCCAGTTCTTTTGCTTTTTGTAAGACTTTAGCTTCCCCGACTTCTTTTGCAAGTGCTTTGAAGTCTTTGCCGTTAGTGGAGATGCCAAGTTCTTTCGCTTCTTTCATAATTTGTGTTTCTCGAATTTCTTTTGCTAACGTTTCTTCATCCTTGCCAGTTGCATCAATGCCTAATTCTGTTGCTTCTCTTTGGAGTTTCACATTCCAAATTTCTTTTTGAAGGGCTTTTATTTCTTTTCCTTCAGTTTCAATCCCTAGTTCTTTCGCGTGTTTAAGGGTCATGGCTTTTTGTACTTCTTCGAAAATTTCTTTGGCGTTCTTACCGTCAGTTTTAATTCCAAGTTCTTCTGCTTTCTCCGAAATGAACTTTGTAGCGTCACCTTGTTCTCCGTGTTTATGTTCGAGCGAAGGGGATTTTTTCGTCTCGCTATCCGCATTCGCATAGGCTGTAGCCGACCCAATTACACCTAGTGTCAACACCGTTGCTAAACCATACTTTATTGCATTCTTCTTCATTTAATTTCCTCCTTCAGGGTTCTAATTAATTTTAGTATGCCCGATAAATATGAACGAATTATGACCAAGGTGTGAACGAGATATAAAAAGGCTGCTATGCGCAATGCATAACAGCTAAAACAGATTTTTAGTTTTGGTTTTGTGCGGGAAACGACAACGTAAACTTTGTCCCTTTCCCTTTTTCACTAGTGACATCGATTGCGCCGTTATGCATCATAACAAGGCTTTTTACAATTGATAAGCCAAGTCCGAATTCGCCGTAGGGATTCGTTGTTCTAGATACAATCGCTTTATAAAATCGACTCCAAATTTTCTCAATATCGTCAGGGTCAATGCCGATACCGGTATCTTCAATTTCGATGACACAGTTAGTGTCGCTCATATAACCACGAAGGTAGATCCTGCCATTTTCGGCAAATTGGATACTGTTTTTCGTAATGTTGATCAATATCTGGGTGAGTCTGTCGTAATCTGCAAACACTAAAACGGTGGGGTCTACATCCACAAAAATCTCATTATTTCGTTCTGCCGCAACGCCATCGAGTTGATCCTTAATAATTTCCAACAATTCAAAGAGCTGGATGTCCTGTTTAATGAGTGTAACTTGGTTGGAGCGAATTTTTTCGTAATCCAAATTTTCATTGACCAGACGGATAAGTCGCAACGTTTCATTAGTGGCAAGCTGCAATCCCTTTTCTTTTTCAGATTCAGGGATCATATTATTTTTCAGGCCCTCAATCATGCCTCTAATCGTTGTAAGTGGTGTTCGCAATTCGTGTGATACATCGGCCATGAATTGGCGACGCCTGTTTTCAAGATTTTCAATTTCCTCCATTGAGGCGTCCAGCTTCTCAACCATTTTGTTGAAATCACCCGCAAGCTCGCTGATTTCATCAAAATTCGAAGAGGGGATACGTACCGAGTAATCACCTTGTGCAACGGCAGAAGTTGCTGCTTGAAGCCGTTTAATACGCCTTACGTGGAAAGTCGATAAAATCCAGCTGATTAGAAGCGAAATGGCCAGCGCGATGAACGTTGTAATAAGCAAATAAGTGTTCATTTGCGAAATTACTTCACGTGAACCCTTTATGGGAGATGTCAAAAGTATGCCGCCAACAAATCGATTATTTTGTACATAGGGAAGAAGAACGAATGTGACGGCTTCGTTGAATCGTTTGAAATCCTGCTTCACAGTTACAGGCTCACCATTTTTAATATCGTGCCATTCCTCTTCACTCAGACTAATAAGTGGCGTTTTTATGCCTGTCGAATAAATGATGGCTGAATTCTCGTCGAATAAACTATATTGAATATCCCGACCATTTAGGACTTGTCCGTAAGCCTTTAAAATCCTGTCAGAACTTCTTTGGTCTTGTTGGATGTCTCGTAAAATAGATTGACCATATGTCGCTAGTTCTTCTGTTTTATTAGCATAGACAAACCGCTCGATATAGTGTGAAAATAGCAAGCTTAATAATAAAAAGGCTATGACGATTACGCTGAAGTGACTGACAAGTTGTTGGTATAAATACTTTACTCTCACTTTGAGTCACCTAAGGTTTCGTCGAATCGGTAACCGACACCCCAAACAGTATGGAAGAATGGCTGTTCATCCGTTGAGACTTTCGTGCGAAGCCGTTTGATATGCACGTCGACAGTTCGGTCATCGCCGTAAAAGTCATATCCCCAGACATTGTCCAGCAATTGTTCACGTGAGAAAACTTGTTTCGGATGCTGGACAAAATGGTAGAGCAGATCGAACTCTTTTGGCGTCAGGTTTTGTACGGGCACTCCGTCGAGCAATACATCACGTGTGTGTAGGTTAATCTTAAAATGGGCTGTTTCGACGACGCCATCTTGCAGCGGTTTGTCTTTCAGTGTTGAATACCTCCGTGTTACCGCTTTAATACGGGCCATAAGCGCCAGTGGACTAAATGGTTTTGTGACATAATCATCTGCCCCCATTTCTAGTCCGAGCACCTGGTCTGATTCACCGTCTTTTGCGGTTAGCATAATAATTGGCGTAGCAATGCTTGCTAATCGTAGTTTATGGCAAATTGAAATACCGTCCATGCCAGGCAGCATCCAGTCAATAATGATGCAATCCCAGCCGCCCTGCTTCGCAAGTTCGAAGCCTTCTAAACCGTTTTTAATGAATGAACCATCAATTTCTTCCTTTAAAAAAAATAGCTCAATCATGGTAGATACACTCTCATTGTCTTCGATTACTAAAATTTTCACTGAAATACGCCTCCTGTTGCACTTCCATTCCTTTCAAGTTAAATCGAAAACGGGAAATTAGCAACTGCAAACACCCCTCCCATGAAATGAGGGAGAGGTGTTTGCACGAATATATTAATTTGCCGTGGATACATTGCTCGTAAGTAAAACATCAACCGTTTTTAACTCTGCACCGCGATAGATTGTAAATGTTGCTTTATCACCGACTGAAAGATTCGTGTACAAGAACTTTCGCAGCTCTGTTGAATTCTTCACTTCAGTGCCGTTTATCGCAGTTATTATATCTTCTACATCGAGGCCTGCTTTTCCTGCTGCGGATGCAGGATCAATAGTTGCAATTACCACACCGGCTGTAACTTCATTTGGAAGACCTTGCAAGTAGGTACGTGGCACCTGATCAAGATCCGCAAGTCCGATACCGATATAGGGACGTTCAACTTGCCCGTTTGCTGTCATTTCTTCAATAAGTGGAACCACTTCGTTACTCGGAATCGCAAAGCCAAGACCTTCAACACCACTTTCTGAAATTTTCAAGCTGTTAATGCCTATAACTTGTCCTGCCGCGTTGAGGAGTGCACCACCGCTGTTGCCCGGGTTAATGGCGGCGTCGGTTTGGATAACATTCATTTCCCATTCGCCTGCAGATGTCTTCACATTAATGGATCGATTAACTGCACTTACAATTCCTTGGGTCACTGTACCGGAGAAGTCGAGGCCAAGTGGATTACCGATGGCGATAACCTCGTCTCCTGCACGAAGTTTATCGGAGTCGCCGAATTCAAGGGAAGTGTCTGCAAACTTAGCATCGATTGTGAGAACAGCGAGGTCGCTTAGTGCATCTTTCCCGACAAGTGTGGCCATCGTTGACTCTCCGTTTTCAAGTGAAACTTCAATTTTTTCAGCACCTTCAATGACGTGGTTATTCGTCACGATATACGCTTTGTCACCTTTTATTTTATAAATGACACCCGAACCAGAACCGCTCTTGGCGTTACCGGCTTGCTGTGAAAAAGGATTACTATCTTTTTGGTAATTAACAATCCCGACAATCGCGCTGGATGATTTTTCTACCATATCGGATAGTGACGGTGTATCCTTAGTGCCTGTTTGCTGTACAATATAGGGAACTTTATCCGTAGTGACCGGAACCGTTTCGGCAGAACTGCCTTGTAGTAAATCTGTATTGACTACGACTGCTAACGTTAATACCGAACCAATAACACCTGCACCTAATGTTGCTAAAAATCGTTTGCCTGGTTTATTTTTAATTTCTGTCTCCATGCTAATTCCTCCCGTGTCGTCTGATACCCTTTATTTTAGTTGGAATATATGAACAAACTATTACCAAGAAGTTAACAATTGATGAAGTAGCCATTTTGGGGGTATAGTTGAATAAATAATATGACTTTTAAAGGTGTGAGTGAGTTGGTGAAATTGATAACAGCGATGGATGTCGCAAAGTATGCGGGTGTCTCTCAATCATCGGTGTCCAGAGTATACTTTGAAGGTGCTACCGTATCTGCAAAAACAAGGGGGAAGGTTCTAGCCGCCGCGAAAGAATTAGGCTATCGGCCAAATGAGTTAGCGAGGAGTTTAATTACGAATCGAACGAAAATCATTGGCATTGTAATGAAGGGGATTCAAAATCCTTTTTATCCTCAAGTTCTAAAGCAATTTACAACAACCTTTAAAAGTTTGGGCTATAGCATTATGTTTGTGTACACGAATAATGATGAAATACAAAAAGAAGATATTGATACTCTATTTAATTATAATGTTGCGGGTGTCATCATTACAGACGCATCACTGTCTTTAAATGCTATCGAGGACTTTAAAAAATATAAAATTCCTTTGGTCCTTTTTAATAGAAAAATTGCGAGTAATGATTTTTACTCTGTGTGTTGTAATAACTTAGAGGCTAGTAAGGAAATTGGACGCTACCTTATTGATAAAGGTAGTTCGGATATCATTTATATCGCAGGGAATCAAAATACATCGACAAGTAAAGAGCGGGAACATGGCTTTACTGAAGTACTTAAGAAAAATAACATCTCCTTGGAGATATTGGAATCGGATTATACATATGAGGGCGGATACAGGATTGCTCAGCAAGTGATAAATGAAACTAGAATTCCGGATGCATTTTTTGTAGCGAACGATATCATGGCACTTGGCGTGTTGGATGCACTGCGTGAAAGTTCGATTACTATTCCAAGAGCTACGAAAGTGATAGGGTTCGATAATATTGAAATGGCTTCATGGCCGTCGTACAGTCTAACGACTTGGGCACAACCGATTAAAGAAATGGTGGATCAAACAGTCGTTTATTTAATGTCGGAAATAGAAGAGTACACAGGTTTCGCTGAGAATGTGGAAGTAAATGGTGTTTTGATTGAACGTAAAACAACGTAAAAAAAGGTTGACTTTCAAGAGTATTTGAAATACTCTTTACCTATAAAGTGTTTTGCATACGTATGCAGATAATAGGAGGAAGTAAAATGGTTAGAGTATTGAAAGCTGGTAAATCGCAAGAAGAATTGACTAAAAACAGTCTTGAGGTATCTAAAATTGTAGCTAATGCTATTCAGGAAATTGAAAGTAGAGGGGACGAAGCGGTTCGTGAGTTCTCCGAGAAATTTGATAAATGGTCACCCGAAGCATTCAGATTAACTGAAGAACAAATTAAAGAAATCGTAGCGCAAGTACCTGCGGAAGTAATCGAAGACATTAAATTTGCTCAAAAGAATATTCGTGAATTTGCAGAAGCGCAATTAGCGTCAATGAACGATGTAGAAGTAGAAAATATTCCAGGCGTTATTTTAGGGCATAAAAATATCCCTGTAAGTAGTGTCGGTTGTTATATTCCAGGTGGACGTTACCCAATGGTTGCTTCGGCACATATGAGCGTGTTGACAGCTAAAGTTGCTGGTGTTAAACGTGTAATCGCTTGCACGCCACCAATTAATGGTGAAATACCAAATGCAACAATCACTGCAATGTATTTAGCAGGTGCGGATGAAATTTACTTATTGGGTGGGATCCAAGCGATGGCTGCTATGGCGATTGGAACTGAAACGATCCAATCAGTCGATATGATTGTCGGGCCTGGAAACGCTTTCGTGGCAGAAGCAAAAAGACAATTATTCGGTCGCGTAGGAATTGACTTGTTTGCAGGACCTACTGAAACATTAGTTGTTGCGGATGAAACAGCAGATGCAGAAATGATTGCTACGGATATTCTTGGACAAGGTGAACACGGTCCAACATCTCCGGGTGCTTTAATCACTACTTCGGAAAAACTTGCTTACGAAACTGTAGAAGAAATCGAAAGACAACTTAAAGTGCTACCAACGGCTGACGTTGCGCGTGTTTCATGGGATGATTACGGCCAAATCCTATTAGTGGATAGCATCGAAGAAGCGCGAGTAGAAGCAGACCGACTGGCATTTGAACACGTTGAAATTCTAACAGCAGATCCAAATTACTTCTTAGAAAACATGACAAATTATGGTTGCCTATTCTTGGGACCTGAAACAAACGTTGCATACGGCGATAAAGTGATTGGAACGAACCATACATTACCAACAAAAGGCGCAGCTCGTTATACTGGCGGTCTATGGGTAGGTAAGTTCATCAAAACGGTAACGTATCAAAAAGTAACGCCTGAAGCGAGTGCTTATATTGGCGAATATGCAGCGCGTTTATGTCAATTGGAGAACTTTGCAGGTCACGCTGAACAAGCATTATTACGAGTAAGAAGGTACGGAAAGAAAGCATAATTTCTTTTCTGCAAAGGGGGCAGGCGATTAGATGTTAGGGATGATAGGGTTATTTGGGGGATTAGCATTATTAATTTTTTTGACGATGAAAGGCATGAACTTATTAATAGCGGCACCGCTATCAGCGCTTGTCGTTGCGCTATTAAGCGGTTTACCTTTATTCCCGCAACTGGCGGGAGAGGGTGTAGCTAACTTTCTGACGAACTATATGGGCGGATTTTCAGGATTCATCGGATCATGGTATCTGATGTTCTTGACGGGGGCCATTTTCGGTAAAGTCATGGAAGATAGCGGTGCAGCTGATAGTGTTTCAAAATGGATTGTGAGCAAGCTCGGTATGAAACGAGCAGCTCTTGCGGTCGTAATCGCATGTGCAATCTTAACGTATGGCGGTGTTAGCCTATTCGTCGTTGCGTTTTCTGTTTATCCAATGGCGATTAGTTTGTTTAAAGAAGCAAACTTGCCAAGGAGATTCATTCCAGCGGCATTAGCGTTTGGATCTACAACGTTTACAATGACTTCAGCTGGTTCACCTGAAATCCAAAACTGGATTCCAATTGAATTTTTAGGAACGACTGCGTATGCAGGATTTCAAGTAAGTGCAATTGTTGCTGTATTTATGGCAGTTTTCGGCTATTGGTGGCTGAAGAAGATGATTGCAAAAGCAATGGCAAAAGGCGAACATTTTGTTGCTAGAGAAA
This sequence comes from Sporosarcina sp. E16_8, assembly GCF_017347095.1. Lineage (GTDB taxonomy): Bacteria > Bacillota > Bacilli > Bacillales_A > Planococcaceae > Sporosarcina. Next base: position 83,905 of record NZ_JADPRZ010000007.1, read on the forward strand.
CGGATCGCCATGAGGTGAGGGAAGATTTACCGAATCCCTTATTAAGTGTAATTCCATTACTTGTTGTGTTGATTATTTCATTTATATTCCATAATTCATTGGGGACATCTGCATTGATTGTTGCACTTACAAGTGGTGTGATTGCAACGTATTTAATCAACAGAAAGTATTTCTTGAACTTCGGGAAAGCGGTTTCAGACGGAACTATGGGTGCGGTTATTGCGATTGCCAATACGGCTGCGGTTGTAGGATTTGGCGGAGTTGTAAAAGCGACGCCTGCATTTGGGTAAGCAGTTAGCTTTATGACTGCTATACCAGGTAGCCCACTCATTGGAGGTGGACTTGCAGTTGCTGTTATTGCAGGTTTAACGGGTTCATCCTCTGGTGGGCAGGCAATTGCATTGCCATTACTTGCACCGCATTACTTAGATATGGGCGTCGATCCGGATGCGTTACACCGTGTTGTCGCAATTTCTTCAGGTTCGTTGGATTCATTGCCGCAAGGCGGTTATGTTGTAACGACAATCCGGTCAATTGCCGGTGAAACGCATAAGGATGCTTATCCTGCGTTTGGTGCATTAACAGTTATCGTGCCATTATTAGGTGTGATATTGGCTGTCGTATTATTCTCGTTAGGCATGTAAGTAATAGATACCCAACAAGCTATTTGTTATAGTTTGTTGGGTATTTTATCATATGAAAAAACGGAGGTAGACTGTTATGGAAAAACTATCAATCATCGGTTGTGGCACGATGGGACATTCAATTGCGCTATCGGCAGCGTGGGCGGGAATTGAAGTCGAAATCTCTGGTGTAAATGAACAAGACCTTGCAACGGCCGACAAAGGGCTTCGCACTAAATTAAGGGTGATGGTACAAAATGAGTTGTTTAATGAAGCAATGGCTGAAGAGATTCGTAAGCGCATTATATTTTCAACTTCATTGGAACAGGTTGTACAAGATGCAACATTTATAATTGAAGTCATTCCGGAGAATAGTCAAATGAAGCGGAAATTGTATAAAGAGATTGAAGCAATATGTGGTAAAGATACTATTCTTGCGAGTAATACGTCAGGATTTACACCAACTTCCTTAGCAGAAGAAATGGCGTACCCGAATCGCTTTATCGTTACACACTTTTGGAATCCAGGACATTTAATCCCTCTTGTCGAAGTAGTTAAAGGGGAAAAGACCGATCAAAAAACGGTTGAGCGTACTATGAATCTATTGAACGAAATGAATAAAAAACCGATTTTAATAAACAAAGAAATTCCGGGATTCATTGGGAACCGCCTGCAGTATGCTCTATTCCGTGAGGCACAATCACTGCTCGATGAAGGTGTTGCGACAAAAGAAGATATCGACGCTGCTGTGACGTATAGCATTGGAAGACGTTTGCCGATAACCGGACCGTTAATGACTGCAGACATGGGGGGTCTTGACGTTTTCTCCGCGATTTCAAATTACTTGTTTGAAGATCTTAGTACTGAAGATAAATCGGGAGCTTACCTATCGAACCTGGTCGATCAACAGAAGTTCGGTGATAAGAGTGGAGAAGGATTCTATATATGGGATCAGGAAACTTCTGAAGCAATCAATGCAGAGCGGGAGAAAACGCTTATTCACTTCCTGAAAAACGATCGAAAAGAGTAGGAGATGCTAACATGAAACCATACTTTTCAGATTTAGAAAACAAAACGGTTATCGTAACAGGCGGAAGTAAAGGGATTGGAAAAGAAATCGCCCGGGTATTTGCCGAACTAAAAGCGAATGTCGTTATCGTAGGTCGAGATGAGAAAGCGCTACATAGCACGCTGATAGAATTACAAGAGTACAATAAGAAGTGTAAGTCGATACAAGCGGACTTAAAGGATATCAAGCAGGTTCGGGCGATGGTTGATGAGGCAGCGGCCCAATTTGGAACGGTTGATGTATTGGTGAACAATGCGGGGGTTAATATCGCTAAACCGGCGATAGAAGTGACGGAAGATGATTGGGATCAAGTGTTGGATACAAATTTAAAGTCTACGTTCTTTTGCAGTCAGGCAGCTGCTACTTACATGATTGCGCAAGGCAGTGGAAGGATTATCACTATTGTTTCTCAAATGGCATTTGTTGGTTATTATAAAAGGGCAGCTTATTGTGCAAGTAAAGGTGGAGCGGTTCAACTGACAAAAGCGTTGGCAGTCGAATGGGCGCAAAGTGGAATTAATGTAAATGCTGTTGCTCCAACATTTATTGAAACAGAATTGACAACTAAAATGTTTGAAGATGAAGCATTTAAAAATGATGTAGAAAGTCGAATTCTTTTAGGGAAACTGGCACAACCGACAGATATTTCGGGAGCTGTTCTTTACTTGGCGTCGAATCTATCGAATTTTGTTACAGGTGAAACGATTAAAGTAGATGGTGGATGGACAGCGATTTAAATAATAAAGGTGGCAAAAAAATGATACAGGATCAAGTGTTATTTATAACCGGAGCGGCACGGGGAATTGGATTCGATATTGCAAAAGCTTTTTCAGAAGCTGGTGCCAAAGTTGTCATCTCTGATTTAACGCAACAAGCAATTGATGAAGCACTTTCCAAATTCGGGAAAAATGTTGAAGGAATTGTCTGTGATGTAACGAAAGAAGAAGACATTAATAATGCTATTGTATTTACGGTGGAGAAGTTTGGGCGAATTGATATTCTCGTCAATAACGCAGGGATGCAACATGTATCATTTATCGAAGATTTCCCTACTGAAAAATTTGAACTGCTCGTGAAAATTATGTTGACTGCACCGTTTATAGCCATTAAACATGCACTGCCTTATATGAAGAAACAACAGTTTGGAAGAATCATTAACATGTCTTCTATTAATGGTGTGATTGGATTTGCGGGAAAGGCCGCTTACAACTCTGCCAAACATGGGGTAATTGGTTTAACGAAAGTAGCTGCTCTCGAATCTGCTGCAGATGGAATTACTGTCAATGCGATATGTCCGGGATATGTCGATACACCATTAGTGAGGAACCAGTTTGCGGATCTAGCGAAAACAAGAAATATTGAAGTTGCACAAGTTTTGGAAGAAGTGCTATATCCATTAGTTCCTCAAAAAAGACTGCTGGATGTGAAGGAGATAACAGATTTAGCTTTGTATATTGCAAGTGGCTCCGCGAAAGGTATGACTGGACAAGCGATTATTTTGGATGGCGGCTATACCGCTCAATAAAACCACTTTTATTTCAAGGGCCTTCCAGTAAGTCGATTTATAGACTGATGTGTGGGTCCTTTATTTCACCAAACAGCGATAGTAATGTAGCTTCCGAAGAACATGTCAATCTATGTCGAACGATTTTAATGGTAAGTAGTTGAAATAATTAATGTAGTCTGACAGAATGGGAGGACAAGCTTCTTTTTTATTTTAAAAGAGTTGTAAGCGCATACATTACTTTTTTTGGGGTAGGCGTGCATACGGAAGAAGTTTGCGACGTATAGTGGCATTGTGTGAAAAATTCAACTAACAGGGAGGAATGGAAATATGGTACAAGCGGTAGAAAATCAGATTTATTCTTTTCCGAATACAGAAGGTGCGAAAGTAAACTTTAAGGAACGCTATGATAACTTTATTGGTGGAAAATGGACAGCGCCAGTTAAAGGGGAATACTTTGATAACGTGACGCCGGTAACGGGGAAAGTATTTACAGAAGTAGCGCGCTCAACTGCAGAGGATATTGAACTTGCGTTGGATGCGGCACATGCTGCAAAAGATGCTTGGGGAAAAACGTCTGTTACGGTGCGCTCAAATACATTACTGAAAATTGCTGATCGCATCGAGCAAAACTTAGAAATGCTAGCTGTTGCTGAAACGTGGGACAATGGCAAAGCGATTCGTGAAACCTTGAATGCGGATTTGCCGCTTGCTATCGACCATTTCCGCTATTTCGCTGGTGCGATTCGCGCGCAAGAAGGCGGAGTTAGTCAGATTGACGACGATACAGTAGCGTACCATTTCCATGAGCCAATCGGTGTCGTTGGACAAATTATTCCATGGAATTTTCCGATTCTGATGGCGGTATGGAAGCTCGCACCCGCGCTTGCTGCCGGAAACTGTGTTGTGCTGAAGCCAGCGGAACAGACGCCGGCATCGATTCTTGTACTTGTAGAATTGATTGCAGATCTATTGCCTCCAGGCGTTCTGAATGTCGTGAACGGTTTCGGTCTTGAAGCAGGTAAACCACTTGCATCGAGTTCACGTATTGGGAAAATTGCATTCACAGGTGAAACAACAACAGGGCGTCTGATTATGCAATATGCTTCACAAAATGCGATCCCTGTTACGCTTGAATTAGGCGGTAAATCACCGAACATCTTCTTTGAAGACATCATGGACGAAGACGATTCGTTCTTGGATAAAGCAGTAGAAGGCTTTGTCATGTTTGCACTTAACCAGGGTGAAGTATGTACATGCCCTTCACGTGCGCTGATTCAAGAATCCATTTACGATAAATTCATGGACCGTGCAATTGAGCGTGTAAAAGCGATCAAAACAGGAAACCCGCTTGACCCGACTGTTATGATGGGTGCGCAAACGTCAACTGAACAGCTGGAGAAAATCCTTTCTTATCTGGATATCGGCAAACAGGAAGGCGCGGAATGCCTGATTGGTGGAGAGCAAAATCAACTTGAAGGCGATTTAAAAGACGGCTACTACGTCAAGCCGACTGTCTTTAAAGGGGATAATAAAATGCGGATTTTCCAGGAAGAAATATTTGGTCCTGTCGTTTCGGTTACAACGTTCAAAACAAAAGAAGAAGCGCTTGAAATTGCGAACGATACGCTATATGGCTTAGGATCTGGTGTCTGGACGCGCGACATGAATACGGCATATCGTTTCGGCCGCGGTATCCAAGCGGGACGAGTCTGGACAAATTGTTATCACATGTACCCGGCGCATGCCGCGTTCGGTGGTTACAAAGCATCCGGTGTCGGTCGTGAAAACCACTTAATGATGTTGAGCCACTATCAACAAACGAAAAACATGCTGGTTAGTTACAGCGAAAACAAACAAGGCTTCTTTTAAGCGGAAAGCAGGTAGTGCGGATGACGGAACGCGTACTGGCAACTGACGCTGCACTGGAACTCATTGCGTTTTTGAAAGAGAAACACGGTCCCCTTATGTTTCACCAGTCGGGCGGCTGCTGTGATGGCTCATCGCCTATGTGTTATCCGAATGGGGAGCTGATTATAGGTGGTCAGGACGTCCTACTTGGCAATATCGGTGAAACACCGTTCTATATGCACAAAAACCAATTCGAGTATTGGAAGCATACACAGCTGATCATTGACGTCGTCAAAGGTCGCGGTGGCATGTTTTCGCTCGAAGGGGTCGAAGGCAAACGCTTTTTGACCAGGTCACGTGCGTTTACGGTAGAGGAGAACAAAGAATTACAGGTGTAAGTGAATGACAAAGGAGGCCCCGATGAATACTCGGAGACCTCCTTTTGTCGTTGGTTACATAAAACGTTTACGCTGTTCTATTGATGGCAACATACACGCATCTTCTTTCTTACCAAACCATTTATAGCGATTTGCTGCAAAATAATCATAGAAAATGTCACGGATTTTACGTGGTACGAGTATACATACAAAGAACAGATGCCATAATCCGTCCAGTTTTTTTGCGATACGGAGTGCCGCTGAAGACTTGGTGAACGCTTTACCGTTTTCAATCAAAACCAAGCTGTCAACGTCTTCCGGAATGGCATATTTTCTCGTGAGTTCGAGCCCTTTTTCGCTTTGCAATGAAGTAAATAGGAAATGGGCGGTAGGATCTCGCTTGATAATGAATTGCACACTTGCATCACAAAAGTTACAAACACCGTCAAATAAAATAATTCTTTTCATAAAATGACCTCCCGGCGTGCTTATCTCTTATAGTATAGCCTGTTAGTGTATCTATAAAACGGTAAAGTTGTAACTGTTTACAGGTGAGGGAATGTTTAGTATAATAGTATGTAGAAGAAATAGTACGTACAATAAGCGTTTGGATGTTTTCCACCGCATTTAGCCCCGGCAAAATGATGAGAGGATGATAGACTATGGAACGTTTACCTATTGAACCATCTGAAATGGAACTAAGGCGTAACAAGGACTACATCAATAAGTTAAATATGATTGGTGAAGGCGGTCCGATTTATGATCAATCTGAGATGCTCGAGAAAAGGCGAGAAGAGTCCCATGTTTTCGAGGATGAAGAAAAACTTCCGCGAAATTACCAATGATCAGACCTCACAGAGATGTGAGGTTTTTCTGTTTATATGCGGGCTATATAAGTTGAAATAAAGAGCCCCCATTGAATCTGCCGCAGCGCAGCGGAATTGAATGGAATCCTGATTGCAACATCTATAGTTAGTAGACTTTCCAATATTCATTAATATCCATAGTGTCTATCGCCCGTTTGTCTTCCTTCTTTTCACATCTACTAGAAGGAGGAGGTGATAGTATGATGCAACAAGGTAATTGGCAACAAGGTAACCATATGCAACAAGGCAATTGGCAGCAACCAAATTGTAATCAGGGTAATATGATGGGTGGCAACCAAGTGCGGCCGGTTGTATGTCCGACGCAGTATCGTTGTCACGATCGATTTGTACCGCGTGAAGTTCCTTATATCCATCCGATCGTCAATGTGAATCGGGTGCATACAGTTGAAATTCCACGTCACTATGTCACAGAAACAACACAGAATGTGATGGGGCAAACACTCCCTGCTCGACCTGGTTTCGGTCCGGGAATGGGCGGAGTCGGTCAAGGAATGGGTCCAGGAATGGGCGGATACGGTCCACAAGTTGGCGGTATCGGTAATCGACCGGGCTGTGGACATCGACCAGGCTGTGGCTGTGGAAATCGCCGCGGCTGGTGATAGGTCAGAGTTATGGTAGAATAAAGCTACCATAATGATATACAGTAGGTGAATCTATTGAGAGCTTTTAAATTTGTCATTCCAGTCATGCTACTCGTTGGAGGGTTTGGCTGGATGAAATTGACGAAAGAATTCCAAGAAGTGCCCGGATTAACGCGCTTGGCTATAATAATTGGTGCGATGATTTTAAGTGGGGTCATTTCTTACTTTTTATTTCCAAAAGACGAAGGCGAAAAATCTTGAAAAAGGACCGATAGCGAATTTGCTATCGGTCCTTTTAATTCGCTTTTAAAAATCACGCCACTTGTGTTAACTTGTAATGATTATATGTTGACTCATAATGGGTTATCTATTATTCTGTTAAAGACAACATAAACTTTAGGGGTGTATTATGACAACAACTACAATAACAACGAAAAGTAAAAGTAAAAATGTAATGAGTCCGTTAACACTTGTCTACAGTGGAATGTTCGCGGCGCTGATGATGATTGGAGCAAATATTACAGCGTTTGTACCATTTTTAGTCGTTGGTAATGTGCCGATAACATTGCAAACATTTTTCGCGATACTTGCAGGACTTATTCTTGGCAGTCGCAGGGGCGCACTGGCAATGACGGTTTATATGTTCATCGGGCTGGCGGGGGCGCCTGTATTTGCAAGATTCAGCGGTGGCTTTGGATCGATTATCAGTCCGACATTCGGATTTATCGTATCTTTCATTTTGGTAGCGTTCATTGCCGGGAAAATCGTTGAAAAGAATGGTAAATTACAGGGGTACATTATCGCGGCACTTGTTGCCATGAGTGTGAATTACCTAATCGGAACAAATTGGATGTACTTCGCGTTTAAGTTTTGGGCTGCTGCCCCGGATGCCTTTTCGTATAAAGTTGCGTGGGCATTGATGGTGCCGCCGCTACCGAAAGACATCATTCTGGCAGTCCTGGCCGGAGTTTTTGGACACCGTATGTACAAAGTGTTGAAAGTGAGGCGCTAGTATGACGAAATATGCTGATTTAGCTGAACGAGTACTCAAGGGGCATGAGTTAACGGATGAGGAAGCACTTTCTGTTCTGAACGTTTCAGACGAGGACTTACTAACGCTTCTGCATGCAGCTTATACAATTCGAAAACGTTATTATGGGAATAAAGTGAAACTCAATATGATCATGAATACGAAATCTGGCTTATGCCCTGAAAACTGCGGTTATTGCGCACAGTCAATCATTTCTACAGCACCCATTGAAAAGTACTCCATGATGAAAAAAGAGGAGATTGTAGCGGGTGCAGCAAGAGCGGCGGAATTGAATGCGGGAACTTACTGTATCGTGGCGAGTGGGAGAGGACCTCTCAACCGTGAACTTGAAATCGTCATTGATTCTGTGAAGGAAATCAAGTCGAAACATGAGCGTATGACTGTCTGTGCTTGTCTTGGACTGTTGAAACCGGAACAGGCGTCGCGATTGAAAGAAGCAGGCGTTGACCGTTACAACCACAACATTAATACGTCAGCATCCCATCATGAAAGCATCACAACATCTCATACATATGAGGACCGTGTAAACACGGTTGATCTGGTCAAACAGTCGGGTATTTCACCGTGTTCAGGCGTCATCATTGGGATGCGTGAAACCAAACAAGATGTCGTCTCAATGGCGCGTAGTTTGAACGCGATGGATGCAGATTCAATTCCAGTTAACTTTTTACATGCCGTAGACGGGACGCCTCTTGGCGGTACGGATGAATTGACACCGCTTTATTGTTTGAAAGTGTTGTGCTTGTTTAGGTTCATTAACCCTACAAAGGAAATCAGGATTTCTGGCGGACGTGAAGTGAACTTACGCAGTCTTCAGCCGTTAGGATTATACCCAGCGAACTCAATATTTATCGGAGATTATTTGACGACAGAAGGTCAGGAAAGCGACAAGGACTATCAAATGTTAAAGGATATGGGATTCGAAATTGATTTAGAACCTTTAGCAAAAAAGCCTGTTTCAGTGTGAATGAAAAATGGACATCCCATTTCAACGGGATGTCCATTTTTTCATTCGAGTGTATCAAACGGTTGCAGAATATCTCTTTTGCCCTTTGTGTGAAAAACAAGTACCTCATGAGTCGGATCGTATTTTTTACCGTAAAACGTTTCATCTTTATAGGTGTGGATTTCATCGTAAGTTTGTGTCATCGCATTATAGATTTCTTCTTCACCAGAATGAGTGGGTGACCAGTATAAAATTTCAAGTACTGTGTTTTCACCTGTTGCAAGAGAACGGCGATTATAGCCAATACGCTGTGCGTGAGTGAAGTTCTCGCGTGAGTAAAATTTGAGTCGTTTTGCGGTATCTGTATCTTCATAATCGACCGGCTCCACTTCAAGGAGGATCGGTTTATTCTTGGCCTTTAACATCGTTAACAATTTGCCGCCAAGTCCCATGCCGCGAGATTGTGTTGAAACAAATAAGTAGTCGACGAAAATAAACTTCTCGAACTCGACATACATGAGTACATGATGGGGTCCTTCATCCTTCTTGTAAACGCTCATCTTGTCTGTTAGTAACGCATCCATATGTTCCTTTGACTTCATTTCTTCAACGGGGAAGTATTCATTTAGCTTCTCATACCAATTCAAAATGTGTTACCTCCAATGGTTTATTTACCCCGGAGTTTTTTGTTTTGGATTGTGAGACCGAGGAAAAAAGAAGGGCAGAAAAAAATCCTCTTACTCTACTGTCTACCCATTATTTCAAATAAGTAAACTTGCTTGGTTTTAATAAAGGATTAATGAAACTATTCCCCTGATTATCCGTATACTTAGCTATCAACAAAAAATCTTGATTAATGGAAAAGGGTGTATTTATGTTTAACTTACTTATATTCTCAATTATTGTGGGCATCGTGTTCAGTCTAGTGATTGTCCCGTTTATTCTAAGTACACAAGCGAAAAATAGTACGGATGAGGCAAAGGCGACTGTAAGAGTTCCCTTTAATAGAGGAGCGGCAATTGCTTCTGTAGCCATATTGTCTGCAGTAGTCGTGTTCGTGTTTTACTATGCTACAAACATGGACCGCAACTGGACGTCTCTCTGGATGGCGATTTTAGTAGTTACTTTGTTGGGTGCATTGTCAGCAGGTGGCAAAGACCGAAAAGTGAAGCTGGTTCTGTTCCTGGGGGCGCTTGTTTTTGGAGCATATATACTCAGCGCGCCGCTATTCAATGCCGATAAGAAATACAAAGCGGTTGAAATGGATCAGCAAGTGGAAATCACAGCGTTCGATGAAACAAAAACACCTGCTAGTGTTCCACCGAAGTTTGCACGCAATAAGATGAAGAAAGCATTCGGGCAAGTTCCGAATACGAGTTACTATGAGCTCGGCAGTCTGCAAATTCAAAAAGTCGATGGCAAATTTGTCTACATTGCACCCGTAGAGTTTTCGGGCTTCTTTAAATGGTTAAGTGCTGATACTACGCCGGGATATTTCACTATGAGTGCGACTGATTCAGCAGATAACCCGAAATTTGTGAAAGCTGAAATGGCTTATACACCATCGTCATTCTTCCACAAACAAGTGGAGCGTCATATACGGATGAAAATGCCGAACCTCATCTTTTACGGGGATGTTCAACTTGAAATTGACGATGAAGGAAAACCGCATTATATCCGTTCTTATGGGGAATTCATTTCCGCGCGTAATGGCTTTGATGTAAAAGGGATTGTAACGGTCGATCCTGCTACTGGCGAGGTGAAAAAATATGCGCTTGCAGATGTACCAGACTTTATCGACGGAGCTGTTTCGCCTGAAGCGGTTAGCTTGCAAAATAGTTACTTCGGGAACTATATCCACGGTTTCTGGAATTCAGTCATAGGGAAGAAAGATGTCAAGCTGCCATCTGATGAAGGAACAGAGGCGAATGTCAGTCCGATCTTCGATGAAAATGGGCATATGTATTACTTCACAGATTTCACAAGTCCAAAAGAAGGTGTCGACTCGATGCTTGGCTATGCGTTGACGGATGGTAAGACAGGAAAAGCAACGTATTATTCAGGTAATCTGGAAGAGTCATATATGGATTCACAAGGTGCACTGCAGATTATTGAAAAGAAATTCATCGAAAAGAAATGGTCCGGTGAAATGCCGGTCTTGTATAACTTCTACGGAGAAGCGAGTTGGCTAACGCCGGTGCTCGATTCGAATGGATTCCTGCAAAATTACTTTATTGTATCAGCTGCTAATCCGGAGATATCGGTATACGGTAACTCGCCGAACGAAGCATTGAAGCTATATAAGACAGCGCTGCAACGCGGGGGGAGTAGTGTAGAAGGTAGCTCTAGTGCGGAAGAGGCGAAAGCCGCGGTAACGGTCGTGCGTGTTTTCAAAGAGCGCGTCGGTGACTTTACACTAATTTCGTTTTTAGCGGATGATGGACGCAACTTCATCGTGACTTCGGAAACTGTGCCACTCTCGATCTATATTCAACAAGGCGATAAGCTTGTTGTGACGTATTTAGAGACGGGTGAACTATTCTTGCCTGTGAAAGAGTTGACGAATGTTAGCATGGAATAATGGGGAGTGGAGTGCAAGGCGAATTCGCCCTGTGCTCCATTTTTAGTTGCTACGGTTAAAAGGTATTGCCTCATGCCGATACTGGCTAAGTCTGGTGCGTATCGATTGCAGAACATGCGGAATATCATGTACAATCAAGTCAAAGATAGTCAAAGTCAACGGCTTATCCCCCGTATGAAAGAGGTGAGGGCATGAGAAACATTTCCGACATTATTGAAGGGTATTTGAAGGCAATAATTGAAGAGGGACAGTGTGGCACCATCGAAATTAAGCGTAATGAAGTCGCCGAGAAGTTCCAGTGCGTCCCGTCTCAGATCAATTACGTCATTAAGACCCGCTTCACGGCGGAGCGTGGTTATGCGGTTGAATCGAAGCGTGGAGGCGGTGGCTACATACGTATTTTCCGCGTTCAGGCGAATTCCCGTAAAGAATTAATAGAACATATTTTAGATGGTATCCAATCGGGAGCCTCTTATACGATGGCTTTGGATGTCGTTTATAGACTAATTGAAGAAGAAGTCATAACGGAGCGCGAATCAAAGCTCATTCTTGCTGCGGTTGATCGAAGGACTATCCATCAGCCACTACCAGACCGAGATATCATGCGTGCACGCATTTTACAAGCAATGCTCTTGACGCTTATTTACGAGCAGCTTAACTAATCACCAATCCAACTGATATGAGGTGGCTTTCGATGATCTGTGAAAATTGTAAAGAACGACCTGCGTCCATTACGATCACGCAAGAAAGTGTAGTCGGGTCGCTAGAACGTCATTTGTGCGAAAAGTGCGCATTCCAATCACAAACATTCCATTTCGACCCTAATCAAGAACCGTTGTCTATTCAACAGTTCCTATCTCACTGGTTTAGCGGCTCTGATCCTTTCCAGGTACAACCGCAAACGCGGGGAGAATCAATAGAAGGACCCAAATGTCCCTCGTGTGGTCTAACGTTTCCAAAGTTCCTCGATATAGGTAAGTTTGGCTGTGCCGACTGTTATGACACATTTCGTGGCAGCTTACCGCAAGTTTTTGGCAAGCTTCACAATGGTCATTCAACTCATACAGGGAAAGTACCGGTTTCATTTAATGAACTATATGCAGTTAAAAAGAAAATTGAAGAGATCCGGGTGAAGATGAAAGAGGCTGTAGAAGCTGAGCATTTTGAAGAAGCGGCAGCTTTGCGTGATGAAGCGAATACACTAAAGGAACACCTTTCCCTTGGAGGTGAAGAAGACGATGTCAATTGAAAAATTTATGCGTAACGCGGTAACTCCTTGGATGACTGCTTATGGAGAGCACTCAGACATCGTTATGTCGACGCGGATTCGCCTTGCGCGCAACTTGACGGGTTATCGTTTTCCTATCGCGTTCACTGAAGAAGAAGCGATGGCGGTAGACAGAGCGGTTACGGGTGTTTTGCTAGATACCATGCAGAGTGGCTATTCCTACACCAAGATGTCTGATCTTCCTGCGTTGGAACGTCAAGTACTTGTTGAAAAGCATCTAATTAGTCCGCAACTCGCAACTCCTGATCGGCACGGCGCAGTTCTTCTATCAGAAGATGAGACCATAAGTGTCATGGTGAATGAGGAAGATCATATCCGTATCCAGTGCATCTATCCTGGATTGCAACTCGAGGACGCCTATAAACAGGCTGATCAGGTTGATGATTACCTTGAAAAAGAACTACCGTATGCTTTCGATGAAGACTTCGGTTATTTGACGAGCTGTCCATCGAATACGGGAACGGGCATGCGTGCATCGGTGATGATGCATTTACCGGCACTCACAATGACAAAACAGATTGACCGTATTATCCCGGCTATCTCGCGGCTCGGAATCATCGTCCGAGGGAGTTATGGCGAAGGAAGTGAAGCACCTGGCAACGTCTATCAAGTGTCAAATCAGACGACGCTTGGTAAGACGGAGCAGGAGATTCTTATGGATCTCGAAAACATTGCATCTCGGTTAATTGGGCATGAGCGGAAATCGCGGGAACTGTTACTTTCGAAGTCGCGAATTGCGCTTGAGAACAGGCTATTCCGATCGTTGGGTACGATTAGTTATGCGCGACTTCTGCCGTCAGGCGAGGCAGCACGGTGTCTATCGGACGTCAGACTGGGTATTGACCTTGGCATCATCCAAGACGTTGATATGTCGATTTTGAACGAACTGATGATTTTCATGCAGGCAGGTTTCCTACAACAATATGCAAGCACGGAGTTATCACAAGAAGAACGGGATATATTCAGAGCGAAACTGTTTCGAGAACGACTCAATGTGGAGAAACCCTCGCCTCCGACTGAGATTAATTCGGAAGAGTGAGCAGGTATTTTGCAGATTACCTTTCGTTTAGGTATAGTTAGGTCAAAGATAGTCAAAGTCAATTTTTCCAATAAAGGAGTTCCTGCGTGCTCGGTTGAATACGTATAAAAGGGTGGAAGTTTTCTTACACCTTTCTAGAAAAGCAAGAAAGTATAAGTTTTTCTACATGGATTTGTGTCAAGACGCCAGCCCTTAGAGTCGCTTTAGTCTTGCCGAAAAGGCATAGTACGCCTTTATCTTTAAGGCTTTCAGCAGGGAGGGATTGAACTGCATCCCACCTCCTTGTCGGGGCTAAACGGTGCCCTGCACTTTTCTAGAAAAGGTATCAATTTGAGTAATGTACGGGTTTTTGGGGAATGGATTGTATATATATAGTATAGAAGGAGAGGACTGAATATGATGTTTAATCGATTTACACAGCGTGCACAGAAAGTATTGCAACTTGCCCAAGAAGAGGCAATCCGGATGAAACACGAGTCCATTGGAACAGAACATATTTTACTTGGACTAATTCGTGAAGGCGGAGGCATTGCTGCAAAAGCGCTTGAAGCGATAGGTGTCAACTTTGAAACAATCGTACAAGGTGTAGAAAAACTTGTAGGTGCTGGAACAAAGGATGTCGGTCCAATCGTTCATTACACACCTAGGGCTAAAAAGGTTATTGAATTATCGGTGGATGAGTCACGTAAGCTGGGTCATTCTTACATCGGAACAGAACACATCTTGCTAGCACTTATCCGTGAAGGAGAAGGTGTCGCAGCGCGTGTCTTGAATAACGCTGGAGTTAGTCTAAATAAAGCGCGTCAACAAGTACTTCAGTTGCTGGGAAGTAATGATAGCTCTGCTACAGGTCAAGGCGTTTCGAATTCTGCTGCGACGCCGACATTGGATAGCTTGGCACGTGATTTAACAGAAGTAGCACGTGAAGGATTGCTCGATCCGGTTATCGGACGTAGCAAGGAAATCACGCGTGTTATTGAAGTATTAGCACGCCGAACGAAAAATAATCCAGTACTTATCGGGGAACCAGGTGTTGGTAAAACTGCAATTGCAGAAGGCCTTGCACAGCAAGTTATCAATAACGAAGTCCCGGAAATTCTCCGTGACAAGCGTGTTATGACACTTGATATGGGAACAGTAGTCGCGGGTACAAAATACCGTGGTGAATTTGAAGATCGTATGAAAAAAGTAATGGAAGAGATTCGCCAAGCGGGCAATATCATCCTGTTCATCGACGAACTGCATACGCTGATTGGAGCAGGGGGAGCTGAAGGTGCAATAGACGCTTCTAATATCCTAAAGCCTTCGCTGGCACGCGGTGAATTGCAATGTATCGGTGCAACGACGCTTGACGAATACCGTAAATATATTGAAAAAGACGCAGCGCTTGAACGACGCTTCCAACCGATTCAAGTCGACGAGCCAACTGTCGATGAAACAATCCAAATTCTTTACGGTTTGCGTGACCGTTATGAAGCGCATCACCGTGTGAAAATCACGGATGCTTCAATCGAAGCAGCTGCAAAAATGTCGGATCGTTATATATCTGACAGATTCCTTCCGGATAAAGCGATTGACTTGATCGACGAAGCGGGTTCAAAAGTACGCCTTCGTTCATATACGACACCACCGAACCTGAAAGAGCTCGAATTGAAACTGGAAGCAATTCGTTCCGAAAAGAATGCCGCTGTTCAGAGTCAAGAATTCGAAAAAGCGGCATCGTTCCGTGATAAAGAACAAAAGATGAAAGAAGAACTTGAGACAACGAAAACAGATTGGAAAGAAAAGCAAGGCCAAAAAGAGTCCGAAGTGACAGTTGAAGATATCGCAGAAGTCGTAGCGATGTGGACTGGGATACCGGTATCTAAAATAGCTGAAACAGAATCCGCTAAACTACTCAATATGGAAGAAATGTTGCACGAACGCGTCATTGGCCAAAGTGAGGCAGTAACAGCCATTTCCCGGGCAATACGTCGAGCACGTGCAGGTTTGAAAGATCCGAAACGCCCGATTGGCTCGTTCATTTTCCTCGGTCCAACAGGTATCGGGAAAACGGAATTGGCAAGAGCGCTCGCAGAAGTCATGTTTGGCGATGAAGATGCAATGATTCGTGTTGACATGTCCGAGTACATGGAGAAACATTCGACATCACGTCTAGTCGGCTCACCTCCAGGGTATGTAGGTTACGAAGAAGGCGGACAGTTAACAGAAAAAGTTCGTCGCAAACCTTATTCAGTTGTATTGTTAGATGAAATTGAGAAAGCTCACCCAGATGTCTTTAACATCCTTCTTCAAGTGCTGGAAGATGGCAGATTGACGGATTCAAAAGGACGCTTAGTGGACTTCCGAAACACAGTTCTTATTATGACTTCAAACGTAGGGGCACAAGAATTACGGAAAAATCGTTATGTCGGCTTCAATCTGGGTGATGCAGGACGTGATTATGAAGGCATGAAAACAGCTATGCTTGAAGAGTTGAAGAAAGCGTTCCGTCCAGAGTTTTTAAACCGTGTGGATGAAATGATTGTTTTCCATGCACTCGAAAAAGAACATTTGCGTAAAATCGTCACGCTTATGTCGAATGAATTGACGAAACGCCTAGGTGAACATGACATTGAACTAGAGTTGACAGATGAGGCGAAAACAAAAATCGTTGATGTTGGTTATGATCCGGAATATGGTGCTCGGCCACTACGCCGCGCCATCCAAAAACACATCGAAGACCGTTTGTCAGAAGAACTTCTAAAAGGCACGGTTTTAGCAGGTAGTAAAGTACTTATCGATGTGGTTGATGGAGAGTTTGTCGTCAAGACAGGAATTGACGCTGAGCAACTGGAAATTACGAAAGTAGAAGAAGTACTCGAAAAATAAAGTGTGAACTGGATAGTCCATCCCACCGACAGTTCTTTTCGGTGGGAATGGGCTGTCCTTTTCGTGTTCGGAGGATTCCATGGCGAAAAGAAAATCGAAGTTTATGTGCAAATCATGTGGTTATGAATCAGCGAAGTGGATGGGCCGGTGCCCAGGCTGCGGGGAATGGAATACAATGGAAGAGGAAGTTGAAATAGCCGTACAAAAAGGGCCACGGGGCGCATTTCAGCATACAGAGGGCATCCGTCAAAAGGCGCTGCCCATCAGTTCAATCGAAATGATAGAAGAACCAAGAATTGGCACGGATTTGGAGGAGTTCAACCGCGTTCTAGGTGGGGGAATAGTCCCCGGCTCACTTATTCTAATCGGTGGAGATCCGGGTATAGGAAAGTCGACACTCCTTCTTCAAGTATCTTCACTGCTTGCGAATCAAGGGCAGCGTGTTCTTTATATTTCAGGTGAGGAATCAATCCGTCAGACAAAATTGCGTGCAGAACGACTTGGCGTAAAATCAGATGAACTTTATATTTATGCAGAAACGGATTTGGGCTTAATTCACGAAACGATAGCCGATGTGAAACCAACGTTTGTTGTTGTCGATTCCATCCAGACCGTTCATCATCCAGAAGTAGCGTCAGCACCAGGAAGTGTATCTCAAGTGCGTGAATGTACAGCGCAGCTGATGCGCATTGCTAAAACGCAAAACATCGCTATTTTCCTGGTTGGCCACGTAACGAAAGACGGACAGATTGCAGGACCGCGGTTGCTGGAGCATATGGTGGATACCGTTCTCTATTTTGAAGGGGAGCGTCATCATACGTACCGGATTTTACGTAGCGTGAAAAACCGTTTTGGCTCTACGAACGAAATTGCGATATTTGAAATGTTGCAATCCGGTTTGAAAGAAGTACTGAATCCGTCCGAACTGTTCCTGCGGGAAAGATCCCAGGGCGGGGCAGGTTCAACGGTTGTCGCTTCCATGGAAGGAACCCGGCCGATTCTCGTTGAAATACAAGCACTTGTTACACCATCTAGTTTTAACTATCCGAAACGTATGGCTACGGGGCTCGATCAGAACCGTGTGTCATTGTTAATGGCCGTGCTTGAGAAACGTATGGGGATGCTGTTACAGGCACAGGATGCCTATATTAAAGTGGCAGGCGGCGTGAAATTGGATGAGCCGGCAATCGACTTGGCTGTGCTTATGAGCATCGTTTCCAGTTATCGCGACTTAGCGGCTGGTTTGTCTGATTGCTTTATCGGTGAAGTCGGGTTGACGGGTGAAGTGCGACGGGTCTCTCGGATTGAGCAACGTGTGACCGAAGCCGCAAAACTCGGTTTTGAGCGAGCGATAATTCCTGCTTCAAATATTGGCGGCTGGGAATATCCGAAAGGCATTCGCGTAGTAGGCGTAGAAACAGTCAGTGATGCGCTGAAAATTGCTTTTAAAGATTAACTATAAAGACAGGGCTACAATTATGGCGGCCCTGTCACTTTTCAACTGTAAAGATACAATGAATGGGAAACTTTCGTATGAGGCAGGGAGTCCTAACAGAATAGAAGGAAATATCGCATTTAACTGACCTTATCAAGGCGGTTTGAAACGGAAACATGTATAATTAAGAATTAAAGGAGGTGGTTCATATGTTGAAAAAGGTAGTTCAAGTTTCATTTCTGCTTATTGGTGGAACACTGGGTGTATTATTTTTACCGCATTTATTTAAATTATTTTCTTTTACGACGAGCCCATGGATTAATAATCCGTATGTGTCAGCAATCTTAGGGGCAGTTTTGCTCTTTGTGCTCAGCCTATTCCTAACAGAACCAATTATTAATTTTATTAAGTGGATGGAAGAGCGATTATTGAAAGCGCCGGTTTTTGATTTGATATTCGGGACACTCGGTCTTATTGTCGGTTTGAGTGTCGCGTTCCTTGTCAGTTTTGGTTTGAGTGGTATTCAGATACCAATTATCACGTCTGTCCTTCCGATACTGTTCTCGATTATACTTGGCTATTTAGGTTTTCAAGTTGGGTTTAAGAAGCGGGAGGAAATTATCCATACGCTCCAATCTACAAAAAACAGTGGACTCAAAAAGAGAGATGTGGAGGATACATCCACTCAAACAAAAGGTAAGCTTTATAAGATATTGGACACAAGTGTTATTATAGATGGTCGGATTGCTGATATTTCGGCAACCGGTTTCCTTGAAGGAGTGCTTGTGGTACCTCAGTTTGTGTTGACGGAATTACAACATATTGCTGATTCCTCAGATACGTTAAAGCGGACGAAAGGCAGACGCGGACTGGATGTTCTGAAACGTATGCAAACTGATGACGGTCCGAATATCTTAATCACAGATGAGGATTTTGTTGGCGTTCCTGAAGTCGATATGAAGCTCGTCCATCTAGCGAAGAAGATGGGTGGACTCGTTGTGACTAATGATTTTAATTTGAATAAAGTCGCAGATTTACACGGTGTATTCGTGCTGAACATTAATGACCTTGCAAATGCAGTGAAACCGGTTGTTATTCCTGGTGAAGATATGCATGTTGTTATCGTCAAAGACGGAAAAGAACATAATCAGGGTGTCGCTTATTTGGATGATGGCACAATGATTGTCGTTGAAGATGGGAAATACCACGTTGGCAATGCAATCGACGTTGTCGTCACAAGTGTCTTGCAGACATCGGCAGGACGAATGATTTTTGCGAAACTTAAAAATGGTAAGATTTTGAAGGTAAATTAAGTAGTAGGTAATCATGAAAAGAAAAGGAAGAGAAGTCTTGAACTATACAGTTATGATGCCGGCAGCTGGAAGTGGTCAGCGAATGGGCGCCGGTTACAATAAACTTTTTTTGAAACTAAATGACAAACCGATTCTGATTCATACACTTGAAGTGTTCGAAGATGATCCAGCGTGTGAGGGAGTTATTCTTGCGGTAAAACCGGACGAACGTATGCAAATCCAGTTAATGCTTGAACAGTTTGCCATTACGAAAGTTGTAGCAATGGTAGATGGTGGTGGGGAGAGGCAAGATAGCGTTGCGGCATGTATGAAAGCGCATGACTTGGGCGGCATTGTCCTTGTCCATGATGCTGCAAGGCCCTTCATTCGTCGAACAGTTATTTCTGAGCTTGTAAAAGTGGCTGACGAGCACGGTGCGGCAATCGTAGGTGTGCGGGCAAAAGATACGATGAAATATGCAGAGGCTGGCATCGTTGAGGAGACGGTGGATCGTGGCAGGTTATGGATCATCCAGACGCCTCAGGCATTTCGATATGCTTTGCTGAAAGAAGCGTCTGACGAAGCACAAGCGCAAGGTTTCCTGGGGACGGATGAATCGATGTTGGTCGAACGTTTTGGCGAGTCTGTGCGAATCGTTGAAGGTACGTATGACAATGTGAAGATGACCACGCAGGAAGATCTCCTATTCGGAGAGGTTTTATTGAAAAGAAAGAATGTATAAGTTTTTAACCTGAACTTGTGTCTAGGAGCTAGGGTCATAAGTCAGCCCGGCTAAGTGGCAAAGGACGCCACGTCGCCGTTCTGTCTTATGCCTGTCGCTCCTGAACAGGCGCTTGCGCTTTTCAGGAGAATAAAAATAGGAGGTTTTTTGATGATTCGTATAGGACAAGGTTTTGATGTGCATAAATTCGAGGAGGGGCGTCCACTTATCATTGGTGGCATAACGATACCGCATGACAGGGGACTGACGGGCCATTCCGATGCAGACGTGCTCTTACATACAATTACTGACGCGGCGCTTGGTGCGATTGCTGAAGGGGATATCGGACGTCATTTCCCGGATACAGATGCGGAATTCAAAGATGCTGATTCTGCGGTGCTATTAGAAAAAATTTGGACACTTGTAGAAGACAGAGGCTATAAACTTGGGAATATCGACTGCACGATTATCGCACAAAAGCCGAAGATGGCACCTTATATTGAAGTAATTCGTAAACGTGTTGCTGATTTATTA
The DNA here is from genome assembly GCF_017347095.1 of Sporosarcina sp. E16_8. Classification (GTDB taxonomy): domain Bacteria; phylum Bacillota; class Bacilli; order Bacillales_A; family Planococcaceae; genus Sporosarcina. Next base: position 104,555 of record NZ_JADPRZ010000007.1, read on the forward strand.
AAAGCGGATGTCTCACAAGTGAATGTTAAAGCTACGACAACGGAACAATTAGGTTTCACTGGAAGAGAAGAAGGAATTGCTTCCATGGCGACGATTCTGCTTGTTAAGGCGTAACACCTTTTAAACAGCCCCGCCAAGTGGTAAAATAGCAAACAGTAGTAAAATTAGATTGGAGAGAATTCATATGACTTCAGAAGTACGCGTACGTTACGCGCCAAGTCCAACCGGCCATTTACATATTGGAGGAGCACGGACAGCGCTTTTTAATTATCTTTTCGCACGTAACCACGGTGGGAAATTCATTGTTCGAATCGAGGATACTGATATTGAACGTAATATCGAAGCGGGGGAACTTTCCCAACTTGAAAATTTAAAATGGCTTGGCATCGATTACGATGAGTCAGTCGACATTGGAGGTCCATACGGTCCCTATCGTCAAATGGAGCGTCTTGACATTTATACGAAATATGGTCAAGAGATACTGGAAAGCGGTAATGCTTATAAATGTTTCTGTACATCAGATGAATTGGAAGCAGAGCGTGAAGCGCAGAAGGCTGCTGGAATTGCAGCGCCCATGTATGGCGGTAAATGCCGTAATTTAAGTGCGGAAGAAGCGGCAGGAAAAGAAGCTGCTGGACTTTCACATACAATTCGCATGCGTGTACCAGAGAACGTAACGTATAAAGTGGAAGACCTAGTTCGTGGTACAGTATCATTCGAATCGAAAGATGTAGGTGACTGGGTTCTTGTTAAAGCGAATGGCATCCCAACTTACAACTTTGCGGTTGTCATCGATGATAATCTAATGAAAATCAGCCACGTATTCCGCGGTGAAGAACATTTGACGAATACACCAAAACAACTGATGATTTTTGACGTCTTTGGCTGGCAGTATCCGCAATACGGTCACATGACGCTAATCGTCAACGAAGACCGTAAAAAACTTTCAAAACGTGACGAATCGATCATTCAATTTATCTCTCAATATAAAGATCTTGGGTATCTCCCTGAAGCAATGTTCAACTTCTTTGCGTTGCTTGGCTGGTCGCCGGGTGGAGAAGAGGAGATTTTCACGCACGAAGAACTTATCAAGATGTTTGACGTAAGTCGTCTATCTAAATCACCTTCAATGTTCGATAAACAAAAATTGACATGGACGAACAATCAATACGTGAAAAAGATGAGTCTTGAAGAAGTAATTGATTTCGCATTGCCACATCTGCAAGATGCGGGTCTAATCAATAAAGAAATGACTGAATCAGAAGCTGCATGGGCACATGATTTAATCGCCCTTTATCAGGATCAGTTAAGCTTTGGTGCGGAAATTGTTGAATTATCTGCCCAGTTTTTCGACCACGAGATTGAATATGATGAAGAATCCCAAGCGGTACTCGCTTCTGAGCAAGTGCCTGAAGTAATGGCTTCATTCAAAGAAAAGCTGGAAGCACTTGAAACATTCGATGCACCGTCCATTAAAGACGCGATTAAAGCAGTCCAAAAGGAAACGGGCCATAAAGGAAAAAACTTATTTATGCCGATTCGTGTTGTGACAACTGGTCAAATGCATGGTCCTGAATTACAGGCGTCTATTGCGTTGATCGGGAAAGAAAAGTCAATTGAACGAGTTGCTAAATACGCAAAACAATAACGTTGACTTTCATCGTTTGAAATGTAAAATGAAAGCTAATAACTATGGGAGAGCGTTTCAAGGAACGCGGTCTAAAATCGCGACGTCCTGTCGCAACGAAGAGGGATGAAGTTCGATCCGTCTCCACTGCATGACCTACCTCCTGTAGGCCCAAACCGTAGAAAAGGATAAGTACACATTGCAAGCTCTTCAGAGAGGATCATCATCGGCTGTAAATGATCTGTGCCTCTGTAATGTGGAAATGCCCCTTTGAGTGCCGTGCCGAAAGTGTAAGTAGGCCGGACGCATCGCCAGCGTTATGGGCGTCAAGCGGGAAGGCCAACACCTTCCAAGCGGAGTGGAACCGCGCATACAATGCGTCTCTGTCATTTATTTGACGGGGACGTATTTTTTTTATGAGACAAGAAATGCGGAAGCGGCCTTTACAAAGGAATGCAGCTTAAGTGCGCCACTTCCTGTGGCAACAGCTGCATGACCTACATCCAGTAGGCCCGCGACCGGCATAAGACGGACTGGCGAAGCGGGGCTCTTTCCCGCGTAGCCAGTTCGGCTTATGACCCGAGCATCTGGCCGCTGGAGCTAGACAAGAAATGCGGAAGCAGCCGCATCTGGCCGCCGTAGCTAGACAAGAACTTAAGGGGGGGAACAAGTTGTTTCAGAGAATGAAAGAAGACGTTCGATGCATATTTGAACAGGACCCGGCAGCGCGTACTATTTTTGAAGTTGTTCTAACTTATTCAGGTTTACATGCATTATGGTCTCATCGAATTGCACATGCTTTATACAAGCGGAAGTTGTTGTTTTTGGCACGGCTCGTTTCACAAATTAGCCGATTTTTCACAGGTATCGAAATTCATCCCGGTGCAAAAATAGGACGTAGGTTTTTCATAGATCATGGAATGGGTGTTGTTATTGGGGAAACCTGTGAAATCGGCAACGACGTAACGATTTACCAAGGTGTGACCCTCGGTGGTACAGGTAAAGAATGCGGCAAGCGGCATCCGACACTTCATGATAATGTCCTTGTTGCATCTGGTGCGAAAGTGCTCGGTTCGATCACGATCGGTGAAGGTAGTAAAGTGGGAGCTGGTTCAGTTGTGCTGAAAGATGTTCCGCCCGAATCGACGGTTGTAGGTATTCCGGGGAAAGTCGTCATTTCGAACGGTGTTAGAGTGAAGAGCAAACATGATCACCGTGACATGCCGGATCCTGTGGCAGATAGATGCCAGATGCTTGAAGATGAAATTAGCGAATTGAAAAATAGGTTCAATCAATTAGAGGGTTCTAAAGTAAAGGAAGGAGATTTATCATGACAATTCAAATCTACAATACGCTGACACGCAAAAAAGAGCCTTTCATTCCATTGGAAGAGGGCAAAGTGAAAATGTACGTCTGCGGTCCGACTGTGTACAACTACATTCATATAGGAAATGCGCGACCGGTTATCGCTTTTGATACAGTGCGACGCTACCTTGAATATCGTGGGTATGATGTAACATACGTTTCGAATTTCACAGACGTTGACGATAAGATTATTAAAGCGGCAAATGAGCTAGGGGAAGAGGTCGGTGAGCTGACAGACCGCTTCATCGCCGCTTACTTTGAAGACGTCTCGGCACTCGGCTGCAGTAAAGCGGACGTTCATCCGCGAGTAACGGATCATATCGAGGACATCGTCCAATTCGTGAAAGTACTAATTGATAAAGGTTTCGCTTACGAATCGCAAGGGGATGTCTACTATCGTACTCAGAAATTCGAAGGCTACGGAAAGTTGTCTCACCAATCGACGGATGAGCTGAAGGTTGGTGCGCGTATCGAAGAAGGTATCAAGAAAGAAAATCCACTGGACTTCGCCTTATGGAAAGCTGTTAAGGTTGGTGAAATATCATGGGAAAGTCCATGGGGATTGGGCCGTCCGGGTTGGCATATCGAATGCTCGGTTATGGCAAGAGAACACCTCGGCGATACAATAGATATTCACGCAGGTGGCCAAGATTTAACGTTTCCGCATCATGAAAACGAAATTGCTCAATCCGAAGCGATGACAGGCAAGCAATTTGCACGCTATTGGATGCACAATGGTTACATTAATATAGACAATGAAAAAATGTCTAAATCACTTGGCAATTTTGTACTTGTGAACGATATAAGAAAGCAAATTGATCCGAAAGTACTTCGTTTCTTCATATTATCTGTTCATTACAGACACCCAGTCAACTTCTCACAAGATCTAGTTGTAAGTGCAGAGAATGGACTTGCGCGCATTCGTACAGCGTACAACAATTTGAAACACCGACTTGCGACGTCCGCAGATCTTGGTGATCAGAAGGATATCTGGAATTATAAAGTGAATGAAATTAAAAACAATTTTGAATTGGCGATGGATGATGATTTTAACACGGCTAACGCTATTGCATCGGTATTCGAATTATCAAAACTTGCAAACGTCTATTTAGTAGAAAAAAACACACAATCTGATGTACTTAAGCATTTCATCCATACATTTGATGGACTAATGACAGTTCTCGGATTGCCGATGGATGAAGAAACAGGGCTATTGGATGAAGATGTCGAAACGTTAATCGAAGAACGAATCACGGCACGTCGTAACAAAGATTTCAAACGGTCGGATGAAATTCGTGATGAATTGAAAGCGCAAGGTATCATTCTAGAAGATACAGCACAAGGCATGCGTTGGAAAAGAGGATGAGCAACGTATATAACTTACGAGATATAGATGTGAAACAACTAAAAGCGCTGGCCCTTGCTTACATGGGTGACGCGGTGTATGAACAGGCGATACGGGAGCATCTCCTGCGTTCAGGTCGTGTAAAACCGAATGTACTGCACAGAGAAGCAACGCATTATGTTTCAGCGAAATCACAGGCAGCTACACTTAAGATGATGCAGGCGTCGGGGTTTCTGACGGAAGAAGAAGAGGCGGTCATGAGACGTGGCCGCAACGCGAAGTCTGGCTCAGTCCCTAAAAATACGGATGTTGTAACGTATAATTACAGTTCAGGATTTGAAGCGGTCATCGGTTATCTACACTTATTAGGGAGAACAGAACGCGTGCAAGAAATTATCGTTGAGTCAATACGGTTTATCGAAATGCCAAAGGAGGAAGAGTCGAAATGAATGAACACGAAAACGAAAACGAAGTTGAATCCGAATTAATCGGTGGGAAAAATCCCGTCGTAGAAGCACTGCGCTCGGGCAGGGAATTAAATAAGATATGGGTTGCTGAGGGACTAAATATGAAAAGTATTGGTGAAATCCTATCTTTAGCAAAAAAAGCAGGAATTATCGTGCAGGCAGTACCAAAACAAAAATTGGATGGTTTGCTTGATATAAATCACCAAGGGATTGTCGCTTCGGTTGCCGCTTACGAATATGCGGAACTTGAAGATCTATTTACTGTTGCGACTGAGCGTGGGGAAGATCCATTCTTCCTTATTCTCGATGAACTTGAAGATCCTCATAATCTGGGTTCCATTCTGCGGACAGCTGACGCATCGGGTGTGCACGGAGTCATTATTCCGAAGCGTCGCGCTGTCGGATTGACAGGTGTTGTTGCGAAGTCATCGACTGGTGCAATCGAACATATCCCTGTCGTTCGTGTGAATAATCTTTCACAAACGGTGGAGGACCTGAAAAAACGGGGTGTGTGGATCGCGGGTACAGATGCTGCGAAATCGGTGGATTACAGACTGATGGATGCGACACTACCACTTGCCGTCATTATTGGAAGTGAAGGGAAAGGAATGTCACGTATTTTGAAAGAGAAATGTGATTTCCTATACCATTTGCCGATGATTGGGCATGTTACATCATTAAACGCATCTGTTGCAGCTTCGCTTCTTATGTATGAGGTCCTGCGCAAACGTCAACCGCATACATCTGGCAGATGACAACAGATATACTCCTGGTCGATGGTTACAACATCATTGGCGCATGGGAGGAACTGGGTGGCATGAAGCGAAAAAAGCTAGCGGATGCACGTGACCGCCTAATTGAACGGATGGCGGAATACAAGGCGCATACCGGGTGGCGGGTTATTATTGTTTTTGATGCGCATCTTGTGCCGGGTATCGAAAAGAAGAAACGGCATCATAATGTCGAAATTGTCTTTACTCGAGAAAAGGAAACAGCCGATGAAAGAATTGAAAAGCTTGTCTCTGAATTGGGAGGGCGACGTGTACAAATTCATGTAGCTACATCGGACTTGACAGAACAATGGGTCATTTTTGCGCATGGAGCTCTCCGAAAATCAGCTCGTGAGCTAGAACTTGAAGTAAATAAAATTGATGATCTCATTTCGGCGAAAGTGAAGGCTATCAAAGGGCAGCGGCCACTTTCGAAGATCCCTTTAACTGACGAAGTTGCAGAAATATTTGAAAAATGGCGGCGTGGGATGAAATGAACGGTTGACGTAAAAATTTCCCATACGGTATACTTGTTATATAATAGTGATAACGAACCGGGGTGATCCAGGTGGTGGAGAAAACTTACGTTGAAGGTAGCATATCAGATTTCACCGGATTATCAGACGGGGAAATCATAGCAATCATCCACGAAGGCAATACGGATGCGCTTAATTTCCTTATTAGGAAGTACCAATCTTTTGTTAGATTGAAAGCACGCTCATATTTTCTTATCGGTGGAGACCGGGAAGATATCATTCAAGAAGGTATGATCGGTCTATACAAAGCAATACGTGATTTTAAAGAGGATAGATTGAGTTCATTCAAGGCGTTTGCGGAACTTTGCATCACGCGGCAGATTATCACGGCAATTAAAACTGCAACAAGACAGAAGCATATCCCGCTTAACACGTCGGTGTCATTGGACAAGCCGGTATTTGACGAAGAATCCGACCGCACATTACTTGACGTAATTGCAGGACCAGTACTGGATGACCCTGAAGGACTGATGATTCACCGAGAAGATTTTGTCCAAATGGAAGATGAAATGAACAAAGTACTAAGTGGTCTTGAGAAGCAAGTGCTAGCACTATACTTAGATGGTCAGTCTTATCAGGAAATTTCTGAGGAGCTGAACAGGCAAGTTAAGTCTGTGGACAATGCGCTTCAGAGGATAAAACGTAAACTCGAGCGGTATATGCAAGTAGACGCAGTGCGGTAATCCTTCATTTTCCTCGTATTGACATCATGTATGCTAGATGGTACGCTTTAGAAAGACTATGAGAAGATGTTCAAGAAGTCCGGGGACATAAGGTTGCAGCGCTATTTATCAGCTTATATCTCCGCTCCTAACGCATTTTAATATGCGTTATCTCGACTCTTTTCGAATTAAGAACACTGAGTCGTAAGGGGTGAGGGAATGTCTAAAAAAATTATTTTAAGTTGCGATACATGCGGATCACGAAACTATTCCGTGCCGGCACGGAAAGATAAGCCAACAGAACGTTTGTCAATTAATAAGTTTTGCAGGCATTGCAATGCACATACACTGCATAGGCAAACGGCATGAAGCGGTTAGTTAGGAAGCAGAATCATACTTATATTCGGAGGTTTACGGTATAATGAGCAAGTTAACTGGTTTTTTCAAAGACGTTGTCTCGGAAATGAGAAAAGTAAGCTGGCCGAGACGTAAAGAATTAACGCGTTACACAATTGTTGTTCTTTCGACAGTCGTATTCATGGCAGTTTACTTCGGACTCGTTGACCTTGGCATTTCACGAGTGTTGGAATGGTACATTGCGTTATAATAAAGCACTATAAATATTCCCCTTGAAAAATATCCCGTCTGACAGTATGAACGGGATTTTTCAATTGTCTAAACTCCAACGTCTTTAGTCCAGGCGCTTGCGTTTTTATTTAATTGTAGGGAAAAAGGAGGGACGGACGTTTAGTCCTCGTCACTATGGATATGGAAAAAAATTGGTACGTCGTTCATACGTACTCCGGTTATGAGAATAAGGTGAAAGCCAATCTGGAAAAACGTGTTGAAACGATGGGTATGTCTGATAAAATATTCCGCGTTGTCATCCCGGAAGAAGAAGAAACAGATTTCAAAGATGGTAAGAAACGTGTTCTCCTCAAAAAGACTTTCCCAGGTTATGTTCTTGTGGAAATTATTATGACGGACGATTCCTGGTATGTTGTACGTAATACACCGGGCGTAACGGGTTTCATCGGTTCGTCAGGCGGCGGCGCCAAGCCGACACCATTACTTCCTGAAGAAGTCGATTTCATCCTCAAACAAATGGGTGTGAAAGAGCGTAAAGTAGAGATTGACTTCGCTGTTGGCGAAATGGTTGAGGTACTTGAAGGGCCATTTGCGAACTTCCAAGGTAAAGTGGAAGAAATTGATGAAGATAAAGGTAAAGTGAAGGTATCTGTCGATATGTTCGGCCGAGAGACAAATATGGAACTCGACTTCGAACAAGTTCAAAAGATATAAACGTTTACTACTTGCATATATCGTGAAATAGTGGTATCATTTCAAAGGTCAGACTGTAAACAAATGGTTTGGACGAACTATCAAATTCTACCGGCGTAAGTCGGCAGGCACATATGAGTGGGAGGGGCAACCCTATTACCACATCACGGACTTAAGGAGGTGTGTCTCGTGGCTAAAAAAGTCATAAAGGTTGTTAAATTGCAAATTCCTGCAGGAAAAGCGAATCCGGCTCCACCAGTTGGACCGGCGTTAGGACAAGCAGGTGTGAACATCATGGGATTCTGTAAAGAATTCAATGCGCGTACTGCAGATCAAGCAGGTCTTATTATTCCTGTTGAAATCTCTGTATTCGAAGACCGTTCATTTACATTTATTACAAAAACTCCACCGGCAGCAGTTTTGCTGAAGGTTGCAGCTAATCTTACAAAAGGTTCAGGTGAACCGAATAAAAAGAAAGTTGCTACTGTGAAACGTGATAAAGTTCGCGAAATAGCAGAACAAAAGATGGAAGATTTAAACGCGGCGTCAGTTGAAGCAGCGATGGCAATGGTTGAAGGTACTGCTCGCAGTATGGGAATCACGATCGAAGACTGATTATGATTTTATAAATCAATAGTTGTTTGTAGTGGGGGTTGCGCTTGTTCTCCGGAGCGCGCAACCCTTATTCGTGGGAGGTTTAACCCGTTAAAACCACAATCGAGGAGGAAATTTTAAATGGCTAAAAAAGGTAAAAAGTTCACAGAAGCTGCAAAGCTAGTTGAACACATGAAAGCATACGGCGCTGCTGAAGCGATCGAACTTGCGAAAAAAACAAGCACAGTTAATTTCGACGCAACAGTCGAAGTTGCATTCCGTCTTGGAATCGACACTCGTAAAAATGACCAACAAATCCGTGGGGCAGTTGTACTTCCAAACGGTACTGGTAATACTCAACGCGTTCTCGTTTTTGCTAAAGGCGAAAAACTTAAAGAAGCTGAAGCTGCTGGTGCAGACTATGCAGGAGATGCGGAATATATCGCTAAAATTCAATCAGGTTGGTTCGACTTTGACGTTATCGTTGCAACACCTGACATGATGGGTGAAGTAGGGAAAATTGGTCGTGTTCTTGGGCCAAAAGGACTTATGCCTAACCCGAAAACAGGAACAGTAACATTTGACGTAGCGAAAGCTGTAGCAGAAATCAAAGCTGGTAAAGTTGAATACCGTGCGGACAAAGCTGGAATTATCCACGCTCCAATCGGAAAAGTTTCATTCGACGATGCTAAACTTGCGGAAAACTTCGCAACTGTTTTTGAAACTGTTCTAAAAGCGAAGCCAGCTACTGCAAAAGGAACATACATGAAGTCGGTTAACATTACGACAACAATGGGTCCTTCTGTAAAAGTTGATCCTTCAAGCGTAGTAGTTAATAAATAATATTGACAAACAGATAATCTTTTGATAAGATGACTCTTGTTGTGAATATAATCATTTGTACCGTAGACAGCAGGAGCGCATGCGCTTAAATATTCCTGCCGAGGACAAGACGCTCTTTTTCTTTTAAAAGATGACGACTTTTCAGCCCTCAGTCTACTTCTGTAGATTGAGGGCTTTTCATATCGGTATAAGTGACCCAAACTTTTTTAGGAGGTGTCCAAATGAGCACAGTATTAGAAGCTAAACAAGCAGTAGTTGGTGAAATTACTGATAAGTTGAAATCAGCAGCTTCTGTTGTTGTTGTCGACTACCGTGGTCTGACTGTAGGTCAAGTAACGGAACTTCGTAAACAACTTCGTGAAGCAGGTATTGACTTCAAAGTTTATAAAAACTCGATGTCACGCCGTGCTGCTGAAGCTGCAGGACTTGAAGGGTTGAGCGAACACCTAACGGGCCCTAATGCAATTGCATTTTCAAATGAAGACGTTGTTGCTCCTGCAAAAATCCTTAACGATTTTGCAAAGAAAAACGACAAGCTTGAAATTAAAGCTGGCGTAATCGAAGGCGTACTTGCATCAGAAGCAGACATTAAAGCATTGGCGGAACTTCCGTCACGCGAAGGTCTACTATCTATGCTTCTCAGCGTACTTCAAGCTCCAATGCGCAACTTTGCGCTTGCAACAAAAGCAGTTGCAGAGCAAAAAGAAGAACAAGGCGCTTAATAAAGCAGCCTGAAATACCACTTGCGGGTTAAGCCCGACAAAAAAAGAATATTAGGAGGAAATTATAATGACTAAAGAAAACATCCTTGAAGCGATCAAAGAAATGACAGTACTTGAACTTAACGACCTTGTAAAAGCAATCGAAGAAGAATTTGGCGTAACTGCTGCTGCACCTGTTGCAATGGCTGGTGCTGGTGCTGCTGTTGAAGAGGAGCAAACTGAATTCGACGTAATTCTTACTGCTGCTGGACAAGAGAAAATCAAAGTTATCAAAGCAGTTCGCGAAATTACAGGCCTTGGCTTGAAAGAAGCGAAAGCAGTTGTTGATGAAGCTCCAAAAGCAATCAAAGAAGGCGTATCTAAAGACGAAGCTGAAGAAATCAAAGCGAAGCTTGAAGCTGTAGGCGCAGGTATTGAAGTTAAGTAATTTTTGAATAATGAAGAAAAGCTTGTCGGATTTGGGCGAGCTTTTCTTCGTTTTTTTATCTGGACTTGTGACAAACAGGTCATTTAACCGATAGTGTACGTAAGCTATCTTATTTTTTTGCGTTTCAAGTCTCTATACGAGGGGGAAGACTGTTATGTCTGAACATTACTACTCGGAAAATCCGAAAGTGAAGAGTAATCCGAAAGAATGGTCTGCAGAGTTACGTGGAAAAACATTCCGATTCAAGACGGATGCTGGCGTGTTTAGTAAAGGTGAAGTGGATTTCGGTTCGCAACTCTTGGCTGAGGCTTTTATCATACCGGAAACGGATGGTTTAATTCTTGATATTGGTTGTGGCTATGGTCCGATTGGTTTATCGATTGCCGCATCTTTTCCGGAACGGAGCATTCACATGGTTGACGTGAATGAACGTGCACTCGCTCTTGCTGCGCATAATGCAAAACAAAACGGCATTTCAAATGCAGAGATTTATCCAAGTGATGCATTATCCGATGTCACGGCAGAGGGGTTTGCTGCAATTTTGACGAATCCGCCTATCCGTGCAGGAAAAGAGACGGTATTCAAGTTTTACGAAGGCGCTTTTTCGAAACTTAAAGTTGGCGGTGAGTTGTGGATCGTCATCCAAAAGAAACAGGGTGCACCTTCGACGATAGATTGTTTAACAGGGCTTTTTGGTAATGTTGAGACAGTCGTAAAGAAGAAGGGTTATTATATTTTAAGAGTCGAAAAAAATTGACTCGATAGTTTTGATATGGTAATGTTATAAAATGCATAAATTATTATAGTGCGGTCGTATGCCCTTTTGCATGAATAATGGAAATGAAAGGCATACTGACAATGTATAAAAGATGGTAAAACCGAAAATGAGCTCTTGCCAGAACTCGTTTTCTTTTTGTTTTTTTCGATATCATACACTATTTTTGTGGTTTCGCAAAGAACTAATATTGTTTTATAAGGGGTGAAAGAGTTGACAGGTCATCTAGTACAGTATGGTCAACACCGTCAGCGGAGAAGTTTCGCACGGATCAGCGAAGTGCTCGATCTGCCGAATCTGATTGAAATCCAGACGGCATCTTATGAGTGGTTCTTAGAAGAAGGACTGCTGGATATGTTCCGCGATATTTCTCCGATTCAAGACTTTACGGGAAATTTATCGTTGGAGTTCATCGATTATACTCTTGGGGATCCTAAATACCCTGTTGAGGAATCGAAAGAGCGTGATGTAACGTTTGCAGCTCCGCTACGTGTAAAAGTACGTCTCCACAATAAAGAGACGGAAGAAGTAAAAGAGCAGGATGTCTTTATGGGTGATTTTCCGCTCATGACAGAAAACGGTACATTTGTTATTAATGGTGCGGAGAGGGTAATTGTCTCCCAGCTTGTCCGGTCTCCAAGTGTTTATTACAGTGACAAAACGGACAAAAATGGTAAACGTGGTTTCGGGGCAACTGTTATTCCGAATCGCGGTGCTTGGCTTGAATATGAAACAGATGCAAAAGATGTTGTTCACGTCCGTATTGATCGGACACGTAAGTTGCCGGTTACGGTACTCCTTCGTGCACTCGGATTCTCATCCGACCAGGAAATCATTGATTTAATCGGTGATAATGAGTATCTGCGCAACACACTTGAAAAGGACAACACTGAAAGCTCTGAAAAAGCATTGCTTGAGATATACGAACGCCTTCGCCCGGGTGAACCACCAACACTAGATAGCGCGAAGAACCTTTTGTTCTCACGATTTTTCGATGCGAAACGGTATGATTTAGCGAATGTGGGTCGCTATAAGATGAATAAGAAGCTTCATGCACAAAATCGCTTGTTCAACCAGGTTGTTGCTGAAACACTTGTCGACCCTGAAACTGGTGAAATACTGCTTGAAAAAGATCAACTCATCGATCGCCGTGCATTGGACCGTCTTCTTCCGCATTTGGAAAAAGGAATCGGTTTCGAAGAGATTACTCATGCAAGTGGAGTTCTTGACGAAAAAATAACAATTCAGTCCATCAAAATTTATTCTCCGAAAAGTGAAGAAAAACAAGTAATCAACGTAATATCGAACGCATATGTAGATGATTCTATCAAGCATGTAACGCCGGCAGATATCGTTGCTTCAATTAGTTATTTCTTCAACCTTCTTCATGGCGTTGGTAATACGGATGATATCGATCATCTCGGTAACCGTCGTCTGCGTTCAGTAGGTGAACTTCTTCAAAACCAGTTCCGTATTGGGCTTTCTCGTATGGAACGTGTCGTAAAAGAACGTATGTCTATTAATGATACGCAGTCAATCGTACCTCAGCAGTTGATTAATATTCGTCCTGTTATCGCATCAATTAAAGAGTTCTTTGGTAGTTCACAACTTTCTCAGTTCATGGATCAGACGAATCCGCTTGCCGAATTAACACATAAACGCAGGCTGTCTGCACTAGGACCTGGTGGTTTGACAAGGGAACGTGCAGGAATGGAAGTACGTGACGTGCATTACTCCCATTACGGACGCATGTGTCCAATTGAAACGCCAGAGGGACCGAATATTGGACTGATTAACTCACTCTCTACGTTTGCGAAAGTGAATAAGTTTGGATTTATTGAAACACCATATCGGAAAGTTGACCCTATCTCTGGTCGCGTTACTTCTAGAATCGATTACTTGACTGCGGATGTAGAGGATAACTATGTCGTAGCACAAGCAAACGCAATACTTGCAGAAGATGGTTCTTTTGTTAATGAAGGAGTCGTCGGTCGTTTCCAAGGAGACAACACTGTCTTTAAACGTGAACAGATTGACTACATGGATGTTTCGCCTAAACAAGTAGTTTCTGCGGCAACAGCATGTATTCCTTTCTTAGAGAATGATGACTCCAACCGTGCCCTTATGGGAGCGAACATGCAACGTCAAGCAGTCCCTCTTCTCAATCCAGAATCACCATTTGTAGGAACTGGTATGGAACACATATCAGCACGCGATTCGGGTGCCGCTGTACTTGCGAAGTTTGACGGAATTGTCGAGCATGTCGAGGCTAGAGAGATTCGTGTTCGTCGTATTGAAACAGTTGATGGAAAAGAAGTTAAAGGCGATCTTACAATATATCGTCTTGAAAACTTTATCCGTTCGAACCAAGGGACATGTTATAACCAACGTCCAATTTGTAGTGTAGGGGATCGCGTTAAACCTTTTGATATTCTTGCAGATGGTCCTTCAATGGAGCAAGGAGAGCTAGCGCTTGGTCGCAACGTCTTGATGGCATTTATGACATGGGACGGCTACAACTATGAAGATGCAATAATCATGAGCGAACGTCTTGTAAAAGATGATGTCTATACTTCGGTCCATATCGAAGAATACGAATCTGAAGCAAGGGATACGAAACTTGGTCCTGAAGAAATTACGCGCGATATTCCGAACGTGGGTGAAGATTCGCTACGTAACTTGGATGACCGTGGAATCATTCGTATCGGAGCCGAAGTTCGTGATGGTGATATTCTTGTCGGCAAAGTGACTCCTAAAGGTGTAACTGAACTGACTGCTGAAGAACGACTTTTACATGCAATTTTCGGTGAAAAAGCACGTGAAGTCCGTGATACATCCCTCAAAGTACCGCATGGCGCTGGTGGGATTGTGTTAGACGTGAAAGTGTTTAATCGTGAAGATGGCGATGAATTGCCACCGGGCGTTAACCAATTGGTCCGCGCATACATCGTCCAAAAACGGAAAATTTCCGTTGGGGACAAAATGGCAGGACGTCATGGAAACAAAGGGGTTATTTCCCGCATCTTACCTGAAGCGGATATGCCTTATTTACCGGACGGCACGCCAATTGACCTAATGCTTAACCCACTTGGTGTTCCATCACGTATGAACATCGGACAGGTATTAGAAATGCACCTTGGTATGGCGTCTCGTACCCTTGGCATCCATATGGCGTCACCTGTATTTGATGGGGCGAACGAACGGGATGTTTGGGAAACGATGGAAGAAGCCGGGATGGACCGTGATGGAAAAACTATTCTGTATGACGGTCGTTCAGGAGAAGCTTTCGATAACCGTGTATCAGTCGGTGTCATGTATATTATCAAACTGGCCCACATGGTCGACGATAAGCTTCACGCTCGTTCAACAGGACCATATTCACTCGTCACACAACAACCACTGGGCGGTAAAGCTCAGTTCGGTGGACAACGTTTCGGTGAGATGGAAGTGTGGGCACTTGAAGCCTATGGAGCAGCTTATACGCTTCAAGAGATTCTTACTGTTAAGTCGGATGACGTCGTAGGACGCGTGAAGACGTACGAAGCGATTGTTAAAGGTGAAAGTGTTCCACAACCAGGTGTTCCAGAATCCTTTAAAGTTCTTATAAAAGAACTTCAAAGTCTTGGTTTAGATGTTAAGATGCTGTCGATTGATTTTGAAGAAATCGAGTTACGCGATCTTGATGAAGACGATGATATGCAACCAACAGATGCTTTGAATCTTATAAAAGAAAATCAGCCTGTTTGAGTAGCCTAGTGAATGATATAAATGAATCCGGGGGAAAATCAACATTTTCCCCCTTCTCTTTTGAATATAAAGTGTGCGCTTGCTCGGAAAAGCCAATTGCAGCGATAAGACTAGAGGGAGGTAGGCTCCTTGATAGATGTAAACAATTTTGAGTATATGAAGATAGGGCTTGCTTCATCTGATAAGATCCGTTCATGGTCATATGGTGAAGTAAAAAAGCCGGAAACAATTAACTACCGAACTTTGAAACCCGAAAAAGATGGTCTGTTCTGTGAACGTATTTTTGGACCTACAAAAGATTGGGAATGTCATTGCGGGAAGTATAAACGCGTTCGTTATAAAGGCGTCGTTTGTGACCGTTGTGGAGTAGAAGTGACGCGTCAAAAAGTCCGTCGTGAACGTATGGGACATATTGAACTAGCAGCTCCAGTAACACATATTTGGTACTTCAAAGGAATTCCAAGCCGAATGGGCCTTATCCTTGATATGACACCACGTGCTCTGGAGGAAATTATCTATTTCGCGTCTTATGTAGTCGTTGATCCTGCGGATACTCCGCTTGAAAGAAAGCAACTGCTTTCCGAACGCGAATACCGTATCTACCGCGAAAAGTATGGTTCTAAATTCCAAGCGCTTATGGGCGCTGAAGCAATTGAACGTCTTCTTGCAGCTATCGATCTTGAAAAAGAGATGGAGTTCTTGAAAGAAGAATTGAAAACTGTTCAAGGGCAACGTCGTACGCGTGCAATCAGACGCCTAGAGGTTGTTGAAGCATTCCGTAACTCGGGCAATAAGCCTGAATGGATGGTTCTTGAAGTGTTACCAGTCATCCCGCCGGAGCTTCGCCCGATGGTACAACTTGATGGTGGACGATTTGCAACATCCGACTTGAACGACCTGTACCGAAGGGTCATCAACCGGAACAACAGATTGAAACGCCTATTAGATTTAGGAGCACCAGGGATCATTGTTCAGAATGAGAAGCGGATGCTGCAAGAAGCAGTCGATGCGCTCATTGATAATGGTCGTCGTGGCCGTCCGGTTACAGGACCTGGTAACCGTCCACTTAAATCCCTTTCTCATATGCTGAAAGGTAAGCAAGGACGCTTCCGTCAAAACTTACTAGGAAAACGTGTTGACTATTCTGGTCGTTCCGTTATCGTTGTTGGACCTAACCTGAAAATGTATCAGTGTGGTCTGCCGAAAGAAATGGCGATTGAACTGTTTAAACCGTTTGTTATGAAAGAACTCGTTGAACGTGGTCTTGCGCACAACATTAAGAGTGCCAAACGTAAAATTGAACGCCTTCATTCAGAAGTATGGGACGTTCTTGAAGAAGTCATCAAGGAGCATCCGGTCCTATTGAACCGTGCCCCGACTCTTCACCGACTTGGTATTCAAGCATTCGAACCAATCCTTGTAGAAGGACGTGCGATTACGCTTCACCCACTCGTTTGTACAGCTTATAACGCTGACTTTGATGGTGACCAAATGGCAGTCCACGTTCCGTTATCCGCAGAAGCACAAGCGGAAGCGCGTCTACTTATGCTAGCAGCACAAAACATTTTGAACCCGAAAGACGGAAAACCAGTCGTTACGCCTTCACAGGATATGGTTTTAGGAAACTATTACCTTACACTGGAACGTATAGGCGCGTCAGGAGAAGGTAGCTCATTCCGTGATGCGGATGAAGCACTAATTGCTTATCATAACGGTCACGTGCATCTTCATTCGCGTATCGCTGTGCAGGCAAGGTCTCTCAATAACCCTACTTTCACAGAGGAACAGAATGCCAAACTTCTTATAACAACAGTCGGAAAAGTGATTTTCAACGAGATTTTGCCGAAATCGTTCCCGTATATTAACGAGCCGTCAGACTTCAACTTGCAAATTGAAACACCAGACAAGTATTTTGTTTCTGGGACTGTCAATATAAGAGAACATGTTGCTGAACAGGAATTGATCGAACCATTTAAGAAAAAAATCCTTGGAAATATCATTGCGGAAATCTTCAAACGTTTCCATATTACAGAAACGTCAAGAATGCTTGACCGTATGAAAAATCTTGGATTCAAATACTCTACTCGTGCAGGAATTACAATTGGTATATCCGATATTGTCGTCTTGCCGAATAAAGATGCAATCTTGAGTGAAGCACAAGAAAAAGTGGATAAAGTGTTGCAACAGTTCCGTCGTGGTCTCATTACAGAGGAAGAGCGATATGATCGCGTTATCTCTTACTGGAGCCATGCTAAGGATGTAATCCAAGACAAACTGATGGACTCACTTGACCACTCAAACCCGATTTATATGATGAGTGACTCGGGTGCCCGGGGTAACGCGTCAAACTTTACGCAGCTTGCTGGTATGCGTGGTCTGATGGCCAATCCGGCCGGCCGAATCATTGAACTACCAATCAAATCGTCATTCCGTGAAGGTCTGACGGTGCTTGAATACTTCATATCAACGCACGGTGCTCGTAAAGGACTTGCAGATACTGCTCTTAAGACGGCTGACTCAGGTTACTTAACACGTAGACTTGTCGATGTTGCACAAGACGTAATTGTCCGTGAAGATGATTGTGGTACAGATCGCGGATTGGATATCGGAGCACTTATGGATGGAACGGAAGTAATCGAAGGTCTGGATGAACGTATCGAAGGCCGTCACACGAAGAAAACGATTTATCATCCTGAAACAGGTGCTTTAATTCTTAAACGAGATGGCTTGATCACTGCTGATGCAGCTCGTGCCATTTTGGATGCAGGATTTGAACAAATAACAATCCGCTCTGCGTTCACATGTAATACGAAACACGGCGTTTGTAAACTATGTTACGGCATTAACTTGGCAACAGGTGAAACAGTTGAGGTTGGTGAAGCGGTTGGTATTATCGCTGCACAATCTATCGGTGAGCCGGGTACACAGCTTACAATGCGTACGTTCCATACAGGTGGAGTTGCAGGGTCTGACATAACGCAAGGTCTTCCACGTATCCAGGAAATTTTCGAATCACGTAATCCTAAAGGGGTTGCAGTTATTTCGGAAATCAAAGGTCAAATCATTGAAATTGATGAAATACGTGAAGGTCAAAAAGAAATTACGATTGAAGGCGAAGTAGAAACGCGGAAATATCTGACGCCATACAACGCCCGTCTAAAAGTTGATGTCGGTGATTTAATTGACCGGGGTGAAGTCATAACAGAAGGTTCTATCGATCCGAAAGAACTTATTGTTGTCAAAGACGTTGTTACCGTTCAAGTCTATCTATTGAAAGAAGTTCAAAAAGTTTACCGTAGCCAGGGTGTTGAAATTGGTGATAAGCACATTGAAGTAATGGTTCGCCAAATGCTTCGTAAGGTGCGTATCATCGAAGCAGGGGACACGAATCTATTGCCGGGTTCACTACTCGACATCCACCAATTCTCGGATGCAAATGCGGAAGTACTAAAAGTTAATAAAATTCCGGCGACTTGTCGTCCTGTTATTCTCGGTATTACGAAAGCTTCACTTGAAACGGAATCCTTCTTATCGGCAGCATCATTCCAAGAGACAACTCGTGTCTTGACGGATGCAGCTATCAAGGGGAAAACGGACGAGTTACTTGGCTTGAAAGAAAACGTTATTATCGGAAAACTAGTTCCGGCTGGAACAGGAATGCAGCGTTACCGTCATATTGTAATGGATCAAGAAAAAGAAAAAGCTACAACTAAGTAAGTTATGGTTCTGTAACTTAAACTGAAAACGGGGGAATACGAAAGTAACTCCCCCGCCTTTTCGTTTATGTGTTGACAGTTTACCTTACAGATGATAAAATACAAAAGGTTGATAGTTGGATGTCTGTACTTTGGAGGATATGGAAATGTCTTATGAAAAAGTCGAGCAGGCAAAGAAAACAATCATCGGTACAAAGCAGGCAGTGAAAGCAATCCGTGCAGGGATAGTGATAGAAATTATTATTGCGCAGGATGCAGAAGAACGGATTATTGCTCCAGTAATGGAGGAAGCCAGACTTCATGACATTCAAGTGACGTATGTTGATTCGAGGGAGAAACTCGGAAATGCATGTGGCATTCAAGTCGGTGCAGCTGTGGTTGTGATTACTGATTAATAGTTTTTGTGCATTGAAGCACAAAGACTTTGTTTTTACCCCAAAAATGAACCACCTGGATGTGTGGTCTTACAAAAAGAAGTTCGAAAGGAGGAATAACCGATGCCTACAATTAATCAATTGGTCCGTAAACCACGTAAATCAAAAGTGACGGGATCTAAATCACCAGCACTCGGAAAAAGCTATAACAGCTTCAAAAAGTCAATGACAAACGTAAACTCACCACAAAAAAGAGGTGTTTGTACGCGTGTTGGCACAATGACACCGAAGAAGCCAAACTCGGCTCTTCGTAAATATGCACGTGTACGCTTGACTAACCAATTGGAAGTCAATGCATACATCCCTGGTGAAGGCCACAACCTTCAAGAACACAGTGTTGTTCTACTTCGCGGAGGACGCGTAAAAGACTTACCAGGTGTTCGTTACCACATCGTTCGTGGAGCACTTGATACAGCTGGTGTAACTGGTCGTATGCAAAGCCGTTCTATGTACGGAGCTAAAAAACCTAAAGTTAAAAAAAGCTAATTAAAATAATCATGAATGATGGTTATTTAAGCGGAAAACGCTTAAAAACCTTGAAAGGAGGAATACAACATGCCACGTAAAGGCCCTGTTGCAAAACGTGACGTACTTCCGGATCCGATTTATAATTCGAAGCTCGTTTCACGTCTAATTAATAAAATGATGGTGGACGGTAAAAAAGGTACATCTCAGAAAATCCTCTATGGTGCGTTCGAGCTTGTGAAAGAACGTTCTGGGAAAGATGCACTTGAAGTATTCGAAGCGGCTCTTACTAACGTAATGCCAGTTCTTGAGGTTAAAGCACGCCGTGTAGGTGGAGCAAACTATCAAGTACCAGTTGAAGTACGTCCTGATCGCCGTACAACTCTTGGACTTCGTTACCTTGTTAACTACTCACGCACACGCGGAGAAAAAACAATGGTAGAACGTCTTGCGAATGAAATCCTTGATGCTTCTAACAACACTGGTGCTTCTGTGAAACGCCGTGAAGAAATGCACAAAATGGCTGATGCTAACAAAGCATTTGCTCACTATCGCTGGTAAGATTCAGCGATTCATTACTACTCTAATCCGAGACGGAAGGAGATCATATCATGGCTAGAAAATTCTCCTTAGAGAATACACGTAACATTGGTATCATGGCTCACATCGACGCTGGTAAAACAACAACGACTGAGCGAATCCTTTATTATACTGGTAAAATCCACAAAATCGGAGAAACGCACGAAGGTGCATCTCAAATGGACTGGATGGAGCAGGAGCAAGAACGCGGAATCACAATCACTTCAGCAGCTACAACTGCTGAATGGAAAAATCACCGCGTAAACATCATTGATACTCCAGGTCACGTAGACTTCACTGTTGAAGTTGAACGTTCACTTCGTGTTCTTGATGGAGCTGTAACGGTACTTGATGCTCAATCGGGCGTTGAACCGCAAACAGAAACAGTATGGCGTCAAGCGACTAACTACGGCGTACCGCGCCTAGTTTTCGTAAACAAAATGGACAAAACTGGTGCTGATTTCCTTTATTCTGTAGGTACACTTGTTGACCGTCTTGGAGCAAACGCTCATCCAATTCAATTACCAATTGGCGCAGAAGATACTTTTGCAGCAATTATTGATTTAGTTGAAATGAATGCAGTTTTCTACGAAGATGATACAGGTTTAAATGCTGAAATAAGAGAAATTCCAGAAGAATATCGTGCTCAAGCAGAAGAATACCGTGAAAAACTAATTGAAGCGGTTGCTGAATTCGATGAAGCTCTTATGAACAAATTCTTGGATGAAGAAGAAATTACAAACGTGGAAATCAAAAAAGCTATTCGTAATGCGACATTAGCTGTTGAGTTCTATCCGGTTGTATGTGGAACTGCTTTCAAAAACAAAGGTGTACAACTTGTTCTTGATGCTGTTATCGACTACCTTCCATCACCACTTGATATTCCGCCTATGAAAGGGACAGATCCTGATACTGACGAAGCTATTGAGCGTCACTCAGATGACTCTGAGCCGTTCTCGGCACTTGCTTTCAAAGTTATGACTGACCCTTATGTTGGTAAATTAACATTCTTCCGTGTGTATTCTGGTGTTCTTCAATCAGGATCATACGTACAAAACTCTTCTAAAGGTAAGCGTGAACGCGTAGGACGTATTCTACAAATGCATGCGAACTCTCGTGAAGAAATTTCTGAAGTACATTCAGGAGAAATTGCTGCTGCAGTTGGACTTAAAGATACAGGAACTGGCGACACACTTTGTGAAGCTGGTGCACTTATAATTCTTGAGTCAATGGACTTCCCAGAACCAGTAATTTCACTTTCTGTTGAACCTAAAACAAAAGCCGACCAAGATAAAATGGGTATGGCGCTTGCTAAGCTTCAAGAGGAAGACCCGACATTCCGTGCACATACAGACCAAGAAACTGGAGAAGTAATCATTGCTGGTATGGGTGAATTGCATCTTGACGTTCTTGTAGACCGCATGCGCCGTGAATTCAACGTTGAAGCTAACGTCGGAGCACCGCAAGTATCTTATCGTGAAACTTTCCGTTCTTCAGCGGAAGTTGAAGGTAAGTTCGTGCGTCAATCCGGTGGACGTGGACAGTTTGGTCACGTTTGGATTGAATTCTCTCCTAACGAAGAAGGAAAAGGATTCGAATTCATTAACAACGTTGTCGGTGGATCAGTTCCACGGGAATATATTCCTGCAGTAGAAGCGGGTATCCGTGATTCACTTAATAATGGTGTAATCGCTGGTTATCCTTTGATTGACATTAAAGCTCGTCTATTCGACGGTTCTTATCATGATGTCGACTCAAACGAAATGGCGTTTAAAATTGCTGCATCTATGGCATTGAAAAATGCTGTAGCAAAAGTTAACCCAGTTCTACTTGAGCCAATGATGAAAGTTGAAGTAATTATTCCTGAAGAGTATATGGGAGACATCATGGGCGATATCACTTCCCGACGCGGCCGCGTTGAGGGAATGGACGCGCGCGGTAACGCGCAAGTTGTTCGCTCTATGGTTCCACTTGCTAATATGTTTGGTTATGCAACATCTCTTCGTTCTAACACACAAGGACGCGGAAACTTCTCAATGTCATTCGATCACTATGAAGAAGTTCCGAAATCAGTTGGAGAAGAAATTATCAAGAAAAACAAAGGCGAATAATTTTTATTCTAGCCTGTTATCCATTAAATTAATGAATAGATAGATATGGGATGTTAGAGGGGGCCCCCTTTAGCACCTATATCTATATAAAAACAAAAAAACTTTTATATTCCGAGGAGGATTTCCATAATGGGAAAAGAAAAATTCGACCGCTCCAAGCAGCATGCTAACGTTGGTACAATCGGTCACGTCGACCATGGTAAAACTACACTAACTGCAGCAATCGCAACAGTTCTAGCAAAAAGACTAGGTGGAACTGCAGCATCTTATGCTGACGTTGATAACGCACCTGAAGAAAAAGAACGCGGTATTACAATCAATACTTCACACGTTGAGTATGAAACTGCAACTCGTCACTACGCGCACGTTGACTGCCCAGGTCACGCCGATTACGTTAAAAACATGATCACTGGTGCAGCACAAATGGACGGCGGAATCCTAGTTGTTTCTGCAGCTGATGGCCCAATGCCACAAACACGTGAGCACATCTTGCTTTCACGTCAAGTAGGTGTTCCACATCTAGTTGTCTTCATGAACAAATGTGACATGGTTGATGACGAAGAGCTTCTTGAGCTTGTTGAGATGGAAATTCGCGACCTTCTTTCTGAATATGACTTCCCTGGCGACGACATTCCTGTCATCAAAGGATCTGCTCTTAAAGCACTTGAGGGCGACGAAGCGTATGAAGATAAAATTATGGAACTTATGACTGCTGTTGATGAGTATATCCCAACACCACCACGTGATACTGAAAAACCATTCATGATGCCTGTTGAGGATGTATTCTCAATTACGGGACGTGGAACTGTTGCTACTGGTCGCGTTGAGCGTGGAGTAGTTAAAATCGGTGATGTTGTTGATATCATTGGTATTGTTGAAGAGCCAAAAGCTACAACTGTAACAGGTGTAGAAATGTTCCGTAAACTTCTTGACTATGCAGAAGCTGGCGACAACATTGGTGCACTACTTCGTGGGGTATCACGTGATGACATCCAACGTGGGCAAGTTCTTGCTAAACCAGGAACTATTGTTCCACACACGAAATTCACATCTGAAGTTTATGTTCTTTCAAAAGAAGAGGGTGGACGTCATACTCCATTCTTCTCTAACTACCGTCCACAGTTCTACTTCCGTACAACTGACGTAACTGGTGTTATCGAACTTCCTGAAGGCGTAGAAATGGTTATGCCTGGGGATAACATTGAAATGACAATCGACCTAATTGCTCCAATCGCTCTTGAAGAAGGTACGAAGTTCTCTATCCGTGAGGGTGGACGTACTGTAGGCGCTGGCGTTGTAGCAAACATCCTTAAATAATAATTCTTTCTTAAAACCCGCCCTTTGTGGCGGGTTTTTTGTTGTCTAAAAAAATATATATAACCTCGGATTGTGGGAAAGCTATGAAATAGAGATTTTGCGTCTGGATTTCGGTACTAAATGCTTGGAGTCTGTGAGTAATGCATAGGGTCGTTGTGCGTATGTAGCTTATGATTGGATGGCCGATGAATATGCTTGGTCATGTGTGATTTATGCTACTGTGTAAAAAAATCATTGACAGAAGAAATGCCCTCTGCTATCTTAATACTATACTTTACCGCTTTAGCTGACTAAAGAAACAAATTATAGGGGGAATACAAATGAATGCGGTTATTATTGCCATTTTCGTAATGTTGGCTTTAAGTTTATTACGGGTGAACGTTGTACTAGCACTAGTTGCGGGTGCAATTGTAGGGGGATTTACAGGAGGCTTATCGTTTGATGAGACGATTGTTTCATTTACTGGTGGCCTTGGTGATGGAGCAACAATTGCACTTAGTTATGCATTACTAGGTGGATTCGCGGTAGCTATATCGAAGACTGGCATTCCTCAATTGCTTGTTGCAGCCATGTTGAAGATTGTGAAGAAGGAGGGGGAGCCTGATCGTTCGGGACTAGGAAAAGTACTGATTGTCTTAATACTTCTAGTGATGGCCTTATTCTCGCAAAACCTTATTCCGATCCATATTGCATTCATACCATTACTGGTACCACCGATTTTACATATCTTAAATATGTTAAAAATAGATCGTCGTCTCATAGCATCCGTTCTGACATTCGGATTAACAGCACCTTATATATTGCTTCCATATGGATACGGATTCCTCTTCCATGAAATTCTCGCCAATCAAATGGCAGCAGCAGGTATGGCGATTGATATGGCGGACATACCGAAAGCGATGGCTCTTCCTGTCCTTGGACTGTTCGTAGGTCTCATGATTGCTATATTCTTCTCTTATCGCAAACCCAGAGAGTATGCGGACAAGCAGATAAATAACACTGAAGTAGTGGTAGAAGTTAAAACACGTAATATCATCTTTACAGTACTAGCGCTTATTGGCACACTTATTGTACAGATACCAACACAGTCTATGATCGCAGGTGCGGTGACTGGTATTTCGATTTTGTATATTACGGGTGCACTTAAGTGGAAAGATGCCGACGGTTTAATCAATGAAGGAATGCGTATGATGGCATTTGTAGGATTTGTTATGATTGCGGCGAATGGATTTGCCGCAGTGCTTAAGGAAACGGGTCATATTATTACGTTAGTGGAATATGCGAGCTCTGCACTTGGTGATAATAAAGGAATGGCAGCATTCGTCATGTTAATCATCGGATTGGTTGTTACAATGGGTATTGGCTCATCATTCGCTACAATCCCAATTATTGCATCCATTTTCGTACCGCTAAGTGTGGCATTCGGATTTAGTCCGTTAGCCATCATTGCGCTCGTTGGAACAGCAGCTGCTCTTGGTGATGCTGGCTCACCTGCGTCAGACACTACACTTGGGCCAACTGCGGGACTTGCTGTCGATGGACAACATAATCATATATGGGATACATGTGTACCAACGTTCATTCACTTCAACATTCTATTGTTGTTGTTTGGTTGGGTGGCGGTAATGCTCTTAAATTAAGTAGTAAATTGTCCGGGATATTACTCTCGGACTTGTAATAAGTGAGAGAAAGATTTATACTAATAAAGTTGAGAAAAGGATTTCGCCAAAACACTTGCGCTATTCTTTTTTTATGTGTATAATATTAAATGTTGGTCTTTGACTGCGATGAAGCGAGAGGTTGCCGACACACCAGGCCGCTTTGCCATGGCATGTGTGTGGGAAATTTTCGTGGAGAATGTCTATAACAAAATAGGCGCAAGGGAGGGAAAATAATGGCAAAACAAAAGATTCGTATTCGTTTAAAAGCATATGATCATAGAATTCTTGATCAATCGGCTGAAAAGATCGTAGAAACAGCAAAACGTTCGGGTGCTAGTGTATCGGGTCCGATTCCACTACCGACTGAAAGAACTGTCTACACGATTCTTCGTGCGGTGCATAAATACAAAGATTCGCGCGAACAGTTCGAAATGCGTACTCATAAACGTCTAATCGATATCGTTAATCCGACACCACAAACTGTCGACGCATTAATGAAACTCGATTTACCATCAGGCGTGGACATTGAAATTAAACTTTAATCGATACTAAATACAACACACATTAATTCAGGAGGTGGACTAAATGACCAAAGGAATCTTGGGAAGAAAACTCGGTATGACGCAAATTTTTGCTGAAAACGGAGATCTTATCCCGGTAACTGTGATTGAAGCTGGACAAAACGTTGTTCTTCAAAAGAAGACAACGGAAACGGACGGCTACGAATCAATCCAAATCGGATTTGAAGATAAACGCGAAAAGCTTGCTAACAAACCTGAAAAAGGGCACGTTGCAAAAGCTGATACTGCACCTAAGCGCTTCATTCGTGAATTCCGCGAATTAGACGTTAGTGGCTACGAAGTTGGTCAAGAAGTCAAAGTTGATACTTTTGCTGAAGGCGATATCGTCGACATCACTGGTACATCAAAAGGTAAAGGGTTCCAAGGTGTTATCAAGCGTCACGGCTATTCACGCGGACCTATGACACACGGATCACGTCATCACCGCGCACCAGGTTCGATCGGATCTGTTGACGCACAACGTGTATTCAAAGGTAAAAAAATGCCAGGTCGTATGGGTGGCAAAACAGTAACAGTTCAAAACCTTGAAATTGTACGAGTTGATCTTGAACGCAACTTGTTACTAGTTAAAGGTAACGTTCCTGGATCACGCAAATCACTTCTACAAGTGCGTAGCGCAATCAAAGGAAACTGACTACTAAAGAAAGGAGGAAACAGGAATGCCTAAAGTATCCGTATTAAATCAGGCAGGAACTTCTGTCGGAGAAATCGAACTAAATGAAGCAATCTTTGGTATCGTACCGAATGAGTCTGTCTTATTCGAAGCATTGGTCCAACAACGCGCTTCATTGCGTCAAGGTAACCATAAAGTTAAAACTCGCTCAGAAGTAGCTGGTGGCGGACGTAAACCGTGGCGTCAAAAAGGTACAGGTCGTGCCCGTCAAGGTTCAATCCGGTCACCACAATGGCGTGGAGGCGGTATCGTATTTGGTCCAGCTCCAAGAAGCTATAGCTATAAATTACCGAAGAAAGTCCGCAGATTAGCTCTTCTTTCAGCTCTTTCTACGAAAGTTCGCGAAGAAGATGTAATTGTTCTTGAAGGACTAACATTCAATGCACCAAAAACAAAAGAATTCATTAAAGTACTTGCTGACCTTTCGGTTAACAGGAAAGCGTTGATCGTTACTGCAGACCTAGATGAAACTGTGGCTTTATCCGCACGTAACATCCCTGGAATCAGTGTCGTAACAGCGTCAGGTATTAACGTACTTGATCTTATCGGTCATGATAAACTTATTATGACTAAAGCAGCAGTTCAAAAAATAGAGGAGGTGCTTGGTTAATGGAATCACGTGATATTATAAAACGTCCGGTCATTACCGAGCGTACTTCTGAACAAATGGAATTCAAAAAGTACACTTTTGAAGTTGACACGCGCGCTAATAAAACATTTATTAAGCAAGCTATCGAAGAAGTTTTTGGTGTTAAAGTTGATAAAGTGAACGTACAGAATTACAAAGGTAAACTTAAGCGTATGGGCAAGCATTCTGGTTATACGAACAAACGCCGTAAAGCGATTGTTACACTAACTGCTGACTCAAAAGACATCGAATTCTTCGAAATGTAAGTTGACCAACTAATAGATATCTAATTATATGAAGGAGGGAACACAAATGGCGATTAAGAAATACAAACCTACCTCCAACGGACGCCGTAACATGACTACATCCGATTTTGCTGAGATTACTACTGACAAACCGGAAAAATCATTGCTATCACCGCTAAAGCGGAAAGGCGGCCGTAACAACACTGGTAGGATTACTGTTCGTCACCATGGTGGAGGCCACAAGCGCCAATACCGTGTCATCGATTTCCAACGCCGGAAAGATGGCATACCAGGACGCGTTGCTACGATCGAATACGATCCAAACCGTTCAGCTAACATTGCTCTAATCAATTACGTAGACGGAGAGAAGCGTTACATTCTCGCTCCAAAAGGTCTTGTAGTTGGAGCAACTATTATGTCAGGCCCGGAATCAGATATCAAAGTGGGTAACTCACTTCCACTTGAAAACATTCCAATGGGTACTACAATTCATAATATTGAAATGAAACCAGGTAAAGGCGGACAACTAGTACGTTCAGCAGGAACTTCTGCACAACTACTTGGCCGTGAAGATAAGTATGTTATTGTACGTCTTCAATCTGGAGAAGTTCGCATGATTCTTGCTGTATGCCGCGCGACAATTGGTCAAGTTGGTAATGAGCAACACGAACTTATCAACATTGGTAAAGCAGGACGTTCACGTTGGATGGGTAAACGCCCAACAGTTCGTGGTTCTGTCATGAACCCTAACGATCACCCACACGGTGGTGGTGAAGGTAAAACTGGTATCGGTATGAAGTCTCCAGTAACTCCATGGGGTAAACCGACACTTGGCTATAAAACTCGTAAGAAAAATAATAAAACCGACAAGTTTATTGTACGTCGTCGTAAGAAGTAATAATAATGCACTGCGGTTCGTCGAATGGACCGTAGTACAAACACGGAGGGAGGTTCCGACATGGGCCGCAGCTTGAAAAAAGGACCATTTGTAGACGATCATCTTATGAAGAAGGTCGAAGCGCAAAGTGGATCTGAGAAAAAACAGGTTATCAAAACATGGTCACGACGTTCAACAATCTTCCCGACATTCATCGGAATGACAATTGCTGTATATGACGGACGTAAACACGTTCCTGTCTATGTAACTGAAGATATGGTTGGTCACAAACTTGGTGAATTTGCACCTACGCGCACATACAGAGGTCATGGCGCCGACGATAAGAAAACAAGACGTTAATTGAGAGGAGGTTATTCTGATGCAACAAGCAAAAGCTACTGCCCGCACAGTCCGTATTGCCTCTCGTAAAGTCCGTTTGGTCGTCGATCTTATCCGAGGCAAAAAAGTCGGTGAAGCAATCGCGATTCTACGCCTAACGCCAAAAGCGGCATCACCGGTTGTAGAAAAAGTTTTGAAATCAGCGATTGCAAATGCTGAACATAACTATGAAATGGATGTCGAAAACCTATTTATTAGCGAAGTATTCGTTGATGAAGGTCCGACTATGAAACGTTTCCGACCACGCGCACAAGGACGTGCGAGCGCAATTAATAAACGTACGAGCCACATCACATTAGTGGTATCTGAAAAGAAGGAGGGATAATTCGTGGGTCAAAAAGTACATCCTAACGGTTTACGGGTCGGTATCATCCGTGACTGGGAGTCTAAATGGTACGCAGAAAAAGACTATGCGACTCTCTTGCACGAAGATTTAAAAATCCGTGATTTTATCGAAAAGCGTCTTATAGAAGCTTCTGTTTCTAAAGTAGAAATCGAACGTGCTGCAAAGCGTGTTAACATCAGCATCCACACTGCTAAGCCAGGAATGGTTATTGGTAAAGGTGGTACTGAGGTCGAAACACTTCGTAAAATGTTGAACGACATCACTGGTAAACGCGTTCACATCAACATCATTGAAATTAAACGTGCGGATCTTGACGCTAAACTAGTTGCAGAGTCAATTGCTCGTCAATTAGAAACTCGCGTATCATACCGTCGTGCACAAAAACAAGCAATCCAACGCACTATGCGTTCTGGCGCTAAAGGAATTAAAACACAGGTTTCTGGACGTCTTGGCGGTGCTGACATCGCTCGGTCGGAACATTATAGTGAAGGTACTGTCCCTCTCCATACATTACGTGCAGATATTGATTATGCGCATGCTGAAGCAGATACAACGTTTGGTAAGCTTGGCGTTAAAGTATGGATTTACCGTGGAGAAGTCCTTCCAGTGAAGAAACAGAAGAACTCTGAGGAAGGAGGCAACTAATTATGTTAATGCCTAAACGAGTTAAATATCGTCGTGTATTCCGTGGTAAAATGCGCGGTACTACAAAAGGCGGAGCAACAGTTCAATTCGGAGAATACGGTCTACAAGCGCTTGATGCGGCATGGATTACAAACCGCCAAATCGAGGCAGCACGTATTTCAATGACACGTTACATGAAACGTGGCGGTAAAGTATGGATTAACATCTTCCCGCACAAACCATATACAAAGAAGCCTCTTGAAGTCCGGATGGGTTCCGGTAAAGGTGCTGTAGAAGGCTGGGTAGCAGTTGTTAAACCTGGTCGTATTATGTTCGAAATAGCAGGTGTTTCGGAAGAAGTTGCTCGTGAAGCACTTCGCCTAGCATCCCACAAACTTCCTATTAAAACTAAGTTTGTAAAACGTGAAGAAATTGGTGGTGAATCTAATGAAAGCTAATGAAATCCGTGACTTAACAACTGCAGAGATTGAGCAAAAGGTGAAATCACTGAAAGAAGAGCTTTTCAACCTTCGCTTCCAACTTGCGACAGGTCAATTAGAAAACACTGCACGCATCCGAGAAGTTCGTAAATCGATTGCGCGCATGAAAACAGTTATACGTCAAAGAGAAATCAGTGCAAATAACTGATGAAGGAGGTTGCAGCCATGACTGAGGAGCGTAACCAGCGCAAAGTATATACAGGCCGCGTTGTATCCGACAAAATGGATAAAACAGTTACTGTTATGATCGAAACGCAAAAGAAACACACTAAATACGGTAAACGTGTTAAGTACTCTAAGAAATTCAAGGCCCACGATGAGCTGAATGTAGCGAAAATCGGTGATGTTGTTCGTATAATGGAAACTCGTCCATTGTCAGCAACAAAACGTTTCCGCCTACTTGAAGTAGTCGAAACAGCGGTCATCATTTAATTAACGTTCGGGTATATAAATCCGGGAGGAGGTAGCCTCAATGATCCAACAGGAAAGTCGTATGAAAGTCGCCGACAACTCAGGCGCTCGTGAAGTACTTACAATTAAGGTATTAGGCGGTTCAGGCCGTAAAGTAGCAAACATCGGTGATGTTGTAGTAGTAACGGTTAAAAAAGCAACACCAGGTGGCGTTGTTAAAAAAGGTGAAGTTGTCAAGGCTGTTATCGTTCGCACGAAGAGCGGAGTACGCCGTAAAGACGGTTCATATATTACATTTGATGAAAATGCTTGTGTTATTATCCGTGACGACAAGAGCCCACGTGGAACTCGTATTTTCGGACCGGTTGCTCGCGAACTTCGTGATAGCAACTTCATGAAAATAATTTCACTTGCTCCTGAAGTTCTTTAATCACATGATAGTGCCAAATCAAGGAGGTGCGACAGAATGAATGTTAAAAAAGGCGATAAAGTTATGGTCATCACAGGTAAAGATAAAGGTAAGACCGGTGTGATCTTAGTTGCTTTCCCTAAAAAGGACCGTGTACTTGTTGAAGGTGTTAACATCGTCAAGAAACATACGAAACCTAACCAGGAAAATCCTCAAGGTGGAATCATCAGCCAAGAGGCAGCTATCCATGTATCAAACGTCATGGTGATTGATCCTAAGACAGGCGAGCCTACTCGTGTAGGATATAAAATCGAAAATGGCAAAAAAGTTCGTGTTGCGAAAAAATCCGGAGAATTGCTGGATAATTAAGTAACGGATGAAAGGAGGTCCAACAGATGAGCCGTTTAAAAGAAAAGTTTAAAAAAGAAGTCACTCCTGCTCTTATGAGCAAGTTTGAATATACATCAGTTATGCAAGTACCAAAAGTCGACAAAATCGTCATTAACATGGGTGTTGGTGATGCTGTTCAAAACACGAAAGCACTAGATGCGGCAGTGGAAGATTTAACAATTATTTCTGGTCAAAAACCAGTTGTTACAAAAGCGAAGAAATCGATCGCAGGATTCCGTCTCCGTGAAGGCATGCCTATCGGAACGAAAGTTACATTACGCGGTGAGCGTATGTATGAATTCCTTGACAAATTGATTTCGGTTTCATTACCCCGTGTACGTGACTTCCGTGGTGTTTCTAAAAAAGCATTCGACGGGCGCGGTAACTACACGCTTGGCGTAAAAGAGCAACTGATTTTCCCGGAAATTGATTATGATAAAGTTTCTAAAATACGCGGTATGGATATCGTCATCGTTACGACTGCAAACTCGGACGAAGAAGCACATGAGTTACTAACGCAGTTCGGCATGCCGTTCCAAAAGTAAATAAGAGGGAGGCGTAAACGTGGCTAAAAAATCAATGATTGCTAAACAAAAACGCACACCAAAATTCGCGGTACAAGCATACACACGCTGTGAGCGTTGTGGCCGTCCGCATTCGGTATATCGTAAGTTCAAGCTTTGCCGTATTTGTTTCCGCGAGTTAGCATATAAGGGACAAATTCCTGGCGTCAAAAAAGCCAGCTGGTAAACCCCTAAATTTGGGAAGGAGGTAAATGTAATGACAATGAGTGATCCGATCGCAGACATGCTTACACGCATTCGTAACGCCAATATGGTTCGTCACGAAAAGCTTGAAGTACCTGCTTCAAACATGAAAAAAGAAATCGCAGAAATCTTGAAACGTGAAGGTTTCGTACGTGACGTTGAATATGTCGAGGATAGCAAACAAGGTATCATCCGCATTTTCCTTAAATACGGTCAAAATAACGAACGTGTTATTACTGGTCTTAAACGTATTTCAAAACCTGGTCTTCGTGTTTACGCTAAAACTAGCGAAGTTCCTAAAGTTTTGAACGGTCTTGGTATAGCCCTCGTTTCTACATCAAATGGCGTACTTACAGACAAAGAAGCGCGCGCTAAACAAGTAGGCGGAGAAGTAGTAGCTTACGTCTGGTAATTCGTAACAAATGAATGGAGGTGCAATTGAATGTCCCGTATTGGCAAAAAGCCGATTGAGGTACCTGAAAACGTGACAGTTACTATCGCAAAAGGTAACTTGGTTACTGTTAAAGGTCCTAAAGGCGAACTTACAAACACATTTAACACGGATATTAAAATCGAACAGGAGAATAACGTGATCACATTGATCCGTCCTTCTGAATCCAAAGAACACCGTTCTATTCATGGAACGACACGTTCACTTATCGATAATATGGTGATAGGCGTTTCACAAGGTTTCGAACGTAAACTTGAACTAGTCGGTGTAGGTTACCGTGCTTCTCTTCAAGGTCCGAAATTAGTGTTGAACATTGGTTTCTCTCACCCAGTTGAATTTACACCAGAAGAAGGAATTGAAGTTGAGGTTCCTACTAATACTAAGATTACTGTTCGTGGTATCAACAAAGAACGCGTTGGTGCACTTGCATCGAACATCAGACAAGTACGACCACCAGAGCCGTATAAAGGCAAAGGGATTCGCTACGAAGGAGAAATTGTCCGTCGTAAAGAAGGTAAAACTGGTAAATAATGCCTCTTAAGGCATCTGGAAGGAGTGATCACGATGATTACGCAAAAAGACAAGAATGCTACTCGTAAGAAACGTCATGCACGCGTACGTCGTAAAATCAGCGGGACTGCAGCTCGTCCACGCCTAAACGTATTCCGTTCAAACAAGCATATCTATGCTCAGTTGATTGATGACGTGAATGCAGTAACGATTGTAAGTGCATCTTCAATGGAAAAAGATTTCGGATCTGGATCCAAAGCAGACACTGCAGCAGCAGTAAAAGTCGGCGAGATGATCGCAAAGAAAGCTGTTGAAAAGGACGTTAAGTCAGTAGTATTTGACCGTGGCGGATACCTATTTCACGGCCGTGTGAAAGCTCTTGCAGACTCAGCACGTGAAAACGGTCTGGAATTTTAATTAAGAAGGAGGTATACATTTCATGCGTCGTAATGATCAGAATAAAAGCGAATTCGAAGAACGCGTAGTTACCATTAACCGCGTAGCGAAAGTTGTGAAAGGCGGACGTCGTTTCCGTTTCAC
This sequence comes from Sporosarcina sp. E16_8, assembly GCF_017347095.1. Taxonomy (GTDB): domain Bacteria; phylum Bacillota; class Bacilli; order Bacillales_A; family Planococcaceae; genus Sporosarcina. The sequence continues at coordinate 138,350 of NZ_JADPRZ010000007.1, forward strand.
TGCTCTCGTCGTTGTCGGAGATAAAAATGGCCGTGTCGGTTTCGGTACTGGTAAAGCACAAGAAGTTCCGGATGCAATCCGTAAAGCTATTGAAGATGCGAAGAAGAATTTGATCGTTGTACCAATGGTCAAAGGAACAACTCCGCACGAAGTTCTTGGACATTTTGGTGCAGGAAAAATCCTCATCAAACCAGCAGCTCCAGGTACTGGAGTTATCGCCGGCGGACCTGTCCGTGCGGTACTTGAACTTGCAGGCATCACGGATATTCTTTCTAAATCTCTTGGTTCAAGCACGCCAATCAATATGGTTCGTGCAACAATTGAAGGATTGACGAATTTGAAACGCGCAGAAGACGTTGCTAAATTGCGCGGTAAAACCGTGAAAGAACTGTACAGTTAAGGGGGGAAATACAATGGCGAATAAACTTGAAATTACCCTTACAAAAAGCGTTATCGGCTCTAAGCCAACACAACGTAAAACAGTCGAAGCGCTTGGACTTCGTAAATTACACCAAATGGTCGAGCATCAGGATAATGTCGCAATTCGCGGCATGATCAATAGAGTAGACCACCTTGTAACAGTTAAAGAACTATAATTTCGATTTTTTGAATAAGGAGGTGCCAATGAGATGAAATTACACACTATGAAGCCTGCTGAAGGTTCACGTACTAAGCGTAAGCGTATTGGTCGCGGAATCGGTTCAGGTTTTGGTAAAACTTCTGGTAGAGGTCACGGTGGACAAAACTCCCGTTCGGGTGGTGGCGTACGTCTTGGATTCGAGGGTGGTCAAATTCCACTTTTCCAAAGACTTCCTAAACGTGGTTTTACGAACATTAACCGTAAGGATTATGCAATCGTAAACCTAGACACGCTTAATCGTTTCGACGAAGGTACTGAAGTTACGCCTGAGCTACTAATTGAATCAGGCATCGTGAGCAATGCTAAATCAGGTATTAAGATTCTGGGTAACGGAATTCTTGAGAAAAAGATTACTGTCAAAGCTCACAAATTCTCTGCTTCTGCTAAAGAAGCAATCGAGAAAGCGGGCGGACAGACCGAGGTGGTTTAATGTTCCAGACGATCGCCAATTTTATGCGCGTAAAAGATATACGGTCTAAAATCTTTTACACACTACTGGTACTCATTGTTTTCAGACTAGGAACATTTATTCCAGTCCCGAACGTTGATGCAACTGCACTACAGCAAACTGATAATAATCTTATTGGCTTACTGAACGTGTTTGGTGGAGGTGCCCTTGCAAACTTCTCAATTCTTGCAATGGGAATCATGCCTTACATCACTGCATCTATCATCGTGCAATTATTGCAGATGGATGTCGTACCTAAATTTACTGAATGGGCAAAACAAGGCGACGTCGGAAGACGGAAACTTGCGCAGTTCACGAGGTATTTCACAATAATCCTAGCCTTTATTCAAGCAATCGCTATGTCATTTGGTTTCAACCAAATGTACGGTGGTACGCTGATAAAAGACGAAGGTGTTTCGACATATGTGGTCATCGCGATCGTATTGACGGCAGGAACTGCATTTCTTTTATGGCTTGGTGAACAGATTACAGCAAAAGGTGTTGGTAATGGTATTTCCATTATTATCTTCGCTGGTATCGTCGCAGCAATTCCAAATGCAGTCAACCAACTTTACGCAACACAGATTCAAGATGCTGGCGAGCAATTGTTCATTAAGTTGGCAATTATGGCTCTTCTACTGGTCTTGGTCATTGCGGTTACTGTCGGAATTATTTATTTCCAAGAAGCATTACGGAAAATTCCGATCCAATATGCGAAACGTGTCACTGGACGAGGTCAAACGACTGCAGGCCAACAGACACACTTGCCATTGAAACTTAATGCGGCGGGGGTTATCCCGGTAATCTTTGCTTCTGCATTTTTTATTACACCACAATCAATAGCGACCTTCTTTGGCACTAACAGTGTAACAACTACAATTACAAACGTTTTCGATTATACGAAACCGGTTGGAATGGTATTTTACCTGCTATTGATCATTGCATTCACATACTTCTACGCATTCATCCAGGTGAATCCGGAGAACATTGCGGATAATTTGAAAAAGCAAGGCGCTTATATCCCGGGCATTCGTCCAGGACAAAATACACAAAATTACCTAACGAGCACTTTGTATAGACTGACATTTGTAGGGGCGATATTCCTCTCTACAGTGGCAATCATGCCGATAGTCTTTATCAATATCGCAAACCTTCCACAGTCTGCGCAAATTGGAGGAACAAGTTTGATAATCGTTGTCGGGGTTGCCCTTGAAACGATGAAACAACTTGAATCACAACTTGTGAAAAGGCATTACAAAGGGTTCATGAAGTAATAACCTCGAAGGTTCATCTCTTTGGGATATGAATATGAATGGGAGTGCAACACGTATGAATATCGTATTAATGGGTCTGCCAGGAGCCGGTAAAGGTACACAGGCAGACAGAATTGTCGAAAAGTACGGAACCCCTCATATTTCTACAGGCGATATGTTTCGTGCTGCTATTCAAGAAGGCACGGAACTTGGAGTCAAAGCAAAATCGTTCATGGATCAGGGAGCACTTGTCCCTGATGAAGTGACAATCGGAATTGTTCGTGAAAGATTAAGCAAATCCGATTGCGATAATGGTTTTCTACTCGATGGTTTCCCGCGTACAGTTCCACAAGCTGAAGCACTTGATCAGCTTTTGGCTGACATGGGTCGGAAAATTGAGCATGTTCTCAATATCCAAGTCGAGAAAGAAGAACTTATTGCGAGGCTGACAGGCCGCCGCATCTGTAAAGTTTGCGGTACATCCTATCATTTGCTTTTTAATCCTCCACAGGTTGAAGGTAAATGTGATAAGGATGGCGGAGAGCTTTATCAGCGAGCCGATGACAATCCGGAAACTGTCACGAACCGTCTGGAAGTAAATATGAACCAAACTGCACCACTCTTGGCGTTTTACGATTCCAAAGAGGTGTTGGTAAATATCGATGGACAAAAAGACATCAAAGACGTTTTCAAGGACCTGGACGTTATTCTGCAAGGAAACGGACAATAATCCTTTTCGAGCTTAGATATTATACGCAGTTTTTGGGCAGTATAGCATAGAAGCATTGAAGAACGTTTCAACGAGCTGCAAAAGCATATAATGCCCGGTATAAGAACTAGATGATTTTAGCGGATTTAGGGTTCTTAAACATTGTAAATGCATTTTCTTGCTTAGGTAGGTATAATGGATTTCGTGGAAAGAACTGTATAACGCAACTTGGAACTCATCCATGGCATTCTGGACAGTCGTGTCCATTTCGACGCGATTTTCCATTATAAGAAGTCGAGGACGGACTTAAGGGAAACGGAATGTGGCAGACCTCTTTCGAACATCACTCATGCAATCCGGACATATGTTGAAGGAAGCTTTAAAGGCGACTGATGCCGCTCGATGGTGAGAACCTTTATTGGATATAGAAGGGAGACTGGGTTGATGGCGAAAGATGATGTAATTGAAGTTGAAGGAACCGTACTCGAAACACTGCCAAACGCAATGTTTAAAGTAGAGCTGGAAAACGGCCATACGATTCTTGCGCATGTATCTGGCAAAATTCGTATGCACTTTATCCGTATTCTACCTGGCGATAAAGTGACAATGGAACTCTCGCCTTATGATTTAACACGTGGTCGTATCACATACCGTTTTAAATAAACTTTTGTAACTCCGGAATACTGAAGGAGGTTGGGTAAGATGAAAGTTAGACCATCTGTAAAACCGATGTGCGAAAAATGTAAAATTATTCGCAGACGCGGCCGAGTAATGGTAATCTGTGAAAATCCAAAACATAAACAAAGACAAGGCTAATTCTGAAGGAGGTGCACAATTTATATGGCACGTATTGCTGGTGTAGACGTTCCGCGCGATAAGCGCGTAGTCATTTCATTAACTTACATTTTCGGAATCGGAAAAACTACTGCTCAAAAAGTATTGGCAGCAGCTGGAGTATCTGAGGATGCACGGGTTCGCGATCTTACTGACGCAGAGCTTGATAAAATCCGTGAACAAATGGACACACTTAAAGTTGAAGGTGACCTTCGACGTGAAACTTCCCTTAACATCAAACGTTTGATGGAAATCGGTAGCTTCCGTGGTATCCGTCATCGTCGCGGACTACCTGTTCGTGGACAAAACACGAAAAACAACGCACGTACTCGTAAAGGTCCTAAACGGACAGTAGCGAACAAGAAAAAATAATAGGTAAAGGAGGTATCTTCTTAACATGGCACGTAAACAGCAAACTCGTAAACGTCGTGTGAAAAAGAATATTGAATCCGGTATTGCACATATCCGTTCGACGTTCAATAATACAATTGTTACAATCACTGACATGCAAGGGAACGCACTATCTTGGTCAAGTGCAGGTGCACTAGGCTTTAAAGGTTCTCGTAAATCAACTCCTTTCGCTGCACAGATGGCTGCTGAAGCGGCTGCTAAAACATCTATGGAGCATGGTCTGAAAACGTTGGAAGTTACTGTTAAAGGTCCAGGTGCTGGACGTGAAGCAGCAATTCGTTCACTACAGGCTGCAGGTCTTGAAGTTACTGCAATCAGAGACGTTACCCCGGTTCCGCATAACGGATGCCGCCCGCCAAAACGCCGTCGTGTATAAGGGCTTCTTCTCCATTTGATTGAGAAACACAATTTTTGTCAACAATGATTGTGCGATTGCAATTTGCCGTCTATGAAAATCGATTTCAATATGGAACGGCCTATACATTGATGTTTTGAAGGAGGGTAAATGAATGATCGAGATTGAGAAACCGAAGATTGAAACAATTATGATCGGCGAAGACATCAAGTTCGGTAAGTTTATCATCGAACCACTTGAACGCGGATACGGAAACACGTTAGGGAACTCCCTGCGCCGCATCCTTCTATCCTCACTGCCAGGAGCTGCTGTTACATCTATCCAGATTGATGGTGTGCTTCATGAGTTCTCAACAATTGAAGGTGTCGTCGAAGACGTCGCGTCAATTATTTTGAACATAAAAAAACTGGCTCTCAAAATCTATTCAGATGAAGAGAAAGTGATTGAGATAGACGTGAAGGGCGAAGGTGTCATCACAGCTGCGGACATTACACATGATAGTGACGTAGAAGTGTTGAATCCTGAACTTCCTATCGCGACTCTTGGTAAAAACGGACACTTGCGCATGCGTATGTATGCTGTACGTGGACGCGGTTACGCTCCTTCTGATCAAAACAAACGTGAGGATCTCGCAATTGGCGTTATTCCAATCGACTCTATTTACACTCCGGTTTCACGCGTTAACTTCCAGGTGGAGAACACTCGGGTTGGCCAAATGGCAAACTTCGATAAATTGACACTTGATGTTTGGACAGATGGCAGCATCGGTCCTAAAGAAGCTGTTTCACTTGGGGCGAAAATCCTGACGGAACATCTAAATATATTTGTCGGTATGACAGATGAAGCACAAACTGCAGAAATCATGGTAGAAAAAGAGGAAGATCAGAAAGAGAAAGTACTCGAGATGACTATTGAGGAACTTGACCTTTCAGTTAGATCTTACAATTGCCTAAAACGTGCAGGCATCAATACAGTTCTTGAACTTGCTAGCAAGTCAGAGGACGAAATGATGAAAGTACGAAATCTTGGACGTAAATCACTTGAAGAAGTGAAAGCGAAATTGGACGAGCTTAACCTAGTGTTACGCACCGAAGATTGAGCGAATTTATAGAGTGAAGGAGGGAAACTTCTATGGGATACAGAAAACTTGGACGTACAAGTTCACAACGTAAAGCAATGCTTCGCGACCTAGCGACAGATCTTATCGTACACGAACGTATTCAAACGACAGAAGCTCGTGCGAAAGAATTGCGTTCAGTTGTTGAGAAAATGATTACGCTTGGTAAACGTGGAGATTTGCATGCACGTCGTCAAGTTGCACAATTCATCCGTCGCGAACTGGTTACAGTGACAGACGGTGAAGGCAACGAGAAAGAAATTTACGCAATCCAAAAACTTTTTGATAATGTTGCTCCACGCTACACTGAGCGTCAAGGTGGATATACACGTATCATGAAAATGGGACCTCGTCGCGGCGACGGAGCACCTGTTGTTGTAATCGAACTCGTTTAATTTTATACAACGGCTTTCAAACGCCGGCTGTTTAAAATTCGCCGAGGCGTAATTGATTAAATCTTCAAGGGGTGTGTCTGGCGTACCCAGAGCCGCACCCTTTTTTAAAAAAATTTATACGACAACTTTAAAAGCTGAGTGTTATGATCGTCGGTTAATGCCGTCTGGTCTAGCTCTACGCACCTCATCCGCGGTACCGGATTGAGCACCTGGTACCAGTCATAGATATGAGCGCATTTCTTCGGATGAGGTGCGCGCTTTTTTTTATCCAAAAATAATGTCCAGACTTTTCAATATATAAATAAGTATAAGTTTTTGACTTAATATGATGTCTAGGCTCCAGGCGCACGGGTCATAAGATGGTCCAGCTGTGCGGCAAAGAACGCCGCTTCGCCGGTCCATCTTATTCCTGCCGCGGGCCTACAGGATGTAGGTCATGCAGTGGGGAGGGATTGAACTACATCCCTCCTTGTTGCCACAGGAAGTGGCGTTCTTAAGCTGCGTTCATTAGTGACGGCGCCTTGCGCTTTTCTAAAAAGGATTCCTTGTCAATTTGCAGGGGATCCTTCGTAGTATACATAATGCGAATGTAGCTGGAGGTGGTAGGCGATGAAGGAAATTCTGTCGATGGATAATGTGTCTTATTCTTATGACTCTGAGGACGAGGTAGCAAAGAAAGCAGTCGATGGCGTGTCGTTTACGGTACAAGAAGATGAATGGATTGCTATTGTTGGCCATAATGGTTCCGGTAAATCGACACTTGCGAAATTGATGATTGGTCTTTTATTCCCTGAAGAAGGGGACGTCAACGTATTTATTGAAAAACTGACTGAGGACAATTTATGGGAAATCCGTTCACGAATGGGCTTTGTTTTTCAAAACCCGGATAACCAGTTTGTCGGTTCGACAGTTCAGGATGATGTTGCATTTGCGCTAGAGAATAATGGGGTTCCCTTCGAAGAGATGGTGACTCGAGTTCATGATGCACTTGCGCAGGTAAATATGAGTGATTTTCTTGACCAGGAGCCTCACCATCTCTCAGGCGGACAAAAGCAACGAGTTGCAATAGCTGGGGCGCTCGCTTTACATCCATTGCTTCTTATTATGGATGAGGCGACGTCGATGCTTGATCCACAAGGACGTAATGAAGTCATTCACTTAGTTGAAGAATTAAAGCGTAAGACAGGCCTCACAGTTATTTCTATTACACATGATCTGGAAGAGGCGCTGTTGGCAGATCGTATTATTGTCATGAACAAAGGGAAGGTTCTGACGGTTGGTACGCCTGAGCAGATATTTGCTCGGGGAAATCAACTTGAGGAAATTGGTTTGGACTTGCCATTCGCTTTAAGAGTTTCCAGTTTGTTACGGGAAAATGGGATGGAGCTTGTCGGTGAGCATATGACGGAAGAAGAGTTGGTGAATGAATTATGGACATCTCACTTCAGCAAGTAGGATATTTGTATGGAAAAGATACTCCTTTTGAGAAAAGGGCATTGCAGGGTGTAGATGCTACGATACGTTCCGGCTCTTATTCTGCGATTATTGGACATACTGGATCGGGAAAGTCGACACTTCTTATGCATTTAAATGGTTTGTTGAAGCCTTCAGAAGGTATTGTGAAAATTGGAGATACAACGATTACGGCCGGTACGAAAGCGAAAGGACTTAAAGATGTCCGGAGGCACGTGGGTATTGTATTCCAGTTTCCAGAGCATCAGCTTTTTGAAGAGACTGTTGAAAAAGATATTATGTTCGGCCCCATGAACTTTGGTGTACCTGAAGAAGAGGCTAGGAGACGCGCACATCAACTGATAGAATTGCTAGGACTTCCTCCAGAGGTTGCCCAGCAGTCTCCTTTCGATCTTTCGGGAGGGCAGATGCGACGGGTTGCGATTGCGGGTGTTCTCGCGTTTAAACCGTCTGTACTCGTTTTGGACGAGCCGACTGCAGGACTTGATCCGCGAGGGCGGCTTGAAATTATGGAGCTTTTCAATCGGCTGCATGTAGAAGAAAAATTGACGACAATTCTTGTGACACATAGTATGGAGGATGCCGCACGTTATGCGGATAATATTATCGTTATGCATAATGGCAGTTCTGTCATGTCCGGGACGCCGCAGGAAGTGTTCGCTGATGAAAAGAAGCTGACGTCCTTTAGATTAGGCCTACCACGCTCAGTAAAGTTCCAGCGTGATATTGAGAAGTTAATTGGTCGTCCGCTCCAGGGACTCGCATTAACGGAAGCTCAGCTTGCGAAGGCAATTGCGTTTGCTGCCACGGAAGAAGGTGGCCGTTAATGTTGGAAAAGATGATTTTTGGACGCTATATTCCGGGCAATTCATTTGTCCACAAGCTCGACCCTCGTTCAAAGCTGTCATTTGTTTTTCTTTTCATTATTGGGGTCTTCCTTGCAAATAATACAGTGACTTATGCCGTGTTGTTAGGATTTACGTTAGTCGTTATTTTAAGTTCGAGGATTCGGCTGTATTTTTTGTTTAACGGATTGAAACCAATTCTTTTCTTGATTATTTTCACGCTGCTCATGCATATCTTTTTCACGAAAGAAGGAGCACTTCTCGTCGATTGGAAGTTCATCAAGATATACGAGGAAGGGTTGAGGCAAGGTATTTTTATTTCCATTCGTTTTCTTGTATTGGTTTTGCTGACGTCTATCTTGACGTTGACTACATCGCCGATTTCAATTACGGATGGTATGGAAGACTTACTGGGGCCCTTCAAGCGATTTAAATTACCTGTTCATGAGCTTGCGCTGATGATGTCAATTTCCCTGCGCTTCATCCCTACTTTGATGGATGAAACGGATAAGATATTAAAGGCGCAATTGGCTAGAGGTTCGGATATTAGTACCGGCTCTATTAAGCAGCGAATTCGTGCAGTGATTCCTTTGCTAGTACCCCTCTTTGTGAGTGCGTTTAAACGCGCCGAAGACCTTGCAGTCGCCATGGAGGTCCGTGGCTATCGCGGAGGTGAGGGGAGGACGAGGTACAGACAGCTGAAGTGGCATTGGCGCGATACCACGATATTGGTATTGCTTGCTGTTTTGGTTGTCGTTCTCTTCCTGCTTAGGGCATAGGAGGAAGATACACATGCAACGTGTTAAAGCGATTGTTTCATATGATGGAACTCACTTTTCTGGGTACCAAATACAGCCGGGTATGCGAACGGTGCAATTGGAAATCGATAAAGCGTTAGTGAAAATGCATAAAGATAAGGACATTTTTTCAGTCGCAAGTGGCAGGACGGATTCTGGTGTTCACGCTAATGGTCAAGTGATTCACTTTGATACACCGCTGAACTTGCCGATTGATCGATGGAAGCTGGCGTTGAATGTCCTTTTGCCTACAGATATTCGGCTGGTTGAAGTTGAATACGTCAGCGAAGATTTCCATGCGCGTTATTCTGCTACTGGCAAGACGTACGTATATAAGTGGTCCTATAGCGAAGTGCATAGTCCGTTTGAGCGTAATTTTTCCGTTCATCTTGGCAGATCACATCCTGATATTGAGGCGATGAAGGAAGCTGCTGGCTATTTAATTGGGACGCATGATTTCACAAGTTTCTGTTCATCAAAAACCGCTACATCCAATAAAGTCAGAACAGTGAGGATGCTGACGCTTGAAAAACAAGGTGATCATCTCATCATGACAATTGAAGGAAACGGTTTTTTATATAATATGGTTCGAAGCATTGCAGGTATGCTTCTTGTCGTAGGGAACGGCTGGAAAACGCCGGCAGATGTCAAGCAGATACTTGAATCGTGCAGTCGTAAAGCGAACGTCAAAACCGCGCCAGCACAAGGTTTGTATCTTGTTGAAGTGAGCTATAAAGACTAAGGCAACTTTTCCTAGTGTATTTAGAGGAATCGCTTGACTTAATGTGGTATTCAGTATAAGATGAGTAATGGTATTTCAATAACCCCACAAATAAGCCCCGGAAGGTAAACTTGTGTTTAGGGATAGAGAAAACGGGAACTAATAGAGATTCATTTAGGAGGATAAAATTATGCGTACAACATTCATGGCTAAAGGTCACGAAGTAGAGCGTAAATGGCTCGTTGTCGACGCTGAAGGACAGACGCTTGGTCGTCTTGCTTCTGAAGTTGCATCACTTTTGCGCGGCAAACATAAACCAACGTTCACACCTCACGTTGATACAGGTGACCATGTCATCATCATCAATGCAGAGAAAATTCATCTTACAGGTAACAAATTGAAAGACAAAATTTACTACCGTCACTCAGGTTACACGGGTAGCATGAAACAACGTACGGCTCTTGAAATGCGTACAAACTTCCCTACAAAAATGCTTGAACTTGCAATTAAAGGAATGCTTCCAAAAGGTCCTTTAGGCCGTCAAACATACAGAAAACTTAATGTATACGCTGGACCAGATCACCCGCACGCAGCACAACAACCAGAAGTATTTGTACTTCGCGGTTAATTAAAGAGGAGGAAACAACTTGGCACAAGTACAATATCTCGGCACAGGCCGTCGTAAAAGCTCAACAGCTCGTGTACGTCTAGTTCCTGGAGATGGCACAATTATCATCAACAAACGCGACGTAGAAGACTACGTACCATTCGCGACACTTCGCGAAATCATCAAACAACCACTTGTAATTACAGAAACTCTTGGAAGCTACGATATCCTTGTAAACGTTGATGGCGGTGGATACACTGGACAAGCAGGAGCAATCCGTCACGGAGTTGCACGTGCTCTACTTCAAGTAGACCCTGACTTCCGTCCAGCGCTTAAATCAGCAGGACTTCTTACTCGTGATGCAAGAATGAAAGAACGTAAAAAACCAGGTCTTAAAGGCGCACGTCGTGCACCACAGTTCTCAAAACGTTAATCTTACATTCAAGAAAAGCCCTTCTCCATTCGTGGAAAAGGGCTTTTTTGTGTTAAAGTATAGATGTAGAAACAGTGGGAGGATGATTTGATATGAAAGAGATCTCAACTACCGAATTACAAGAGCGGTTGGAAAAAGGCGAGCAGCTAAACCTAGTCGACGTGCGTGAGGCGGATGAAGTAGCGGCGGGGATGATTCCGGGTGCAATCCACATCCCGCTAGGCGACGTGCCGGTCCGTATGAACGAGCTTGATAGCGCTAAGTCATATATACTCATCTGTCGCTCGAGCGGCCGCAGTGGACGTGCACAAGAGTTCCTTGCGGATGAAGGTTATGATGTTACAAACATGGTAGGCGGCATGCTCGAATGGGAAGGCGCTACTGAATAATTCTATTTTTGAGGGGACCTTACGTGGTTCCTTTTTTTGTTTTTGAAATACGTGGAGTGTTGTTTAGTTTTGGCGCAGTGTTGTTTAGTTCTGGGAGATCGTAGCGAACTAATCGTTAAGTGTTGTTAAGTTCATGGGATGTTATTTAGTTTTACTGGAGTGTTGTTTAGTTCCAAGAGAGCATTGCGAACTATTGGTAAAACATTGTTTAGTTTAACAAAATATTTTCGATTTTTATCTCTGCTAAAAGTAGGACATATCTGCCGACGCTTCTGCGTATAGTGAAGGAAAAAGGCGGTGTCCATATGAAACGGTGGTTTGTGATCGGTTTATTATTCGTGTGTTCTCTTGGAGTTGTCATGTATGGCGTTAAGGCCTCGTCAGATCGGAATTTTTTCATGCCCGCAGAGCTTGGCGGCGTGAAGATACTTATCGATCCGGGACATGGAGGGATGGACGGTGGCGCTTCATCCAATGATATCGTTGAACGTGATATTACATTGAGCATCTCCCATGAATTGAAGAAACGTCTTGAAAAGAAAGGGGCGATAGTTATCATGACGCGGACAAAAGATGGCGACGCGTTGGCCGAACATGCCCCAGCCGAGAAATTCGGAACGACTCGCGAACGCAAAATGGCTGATTTAAAATTGAGGGAAAGCATTGCAATTAGTGAGAAACCTGATATGTTCATTAGCGTTCACGTAAATGCAATACCTGAGGAAAGATGGCGCGGTTCCCAAGTGTTTTATCATCCAGGTGGGGATCCCGATGGTGAGTTTTTGGCGAAAGCCATTCAAGAATCATTCCGGGCTAATTTAAAAAATACGGAACGAGTAGCGATGGCAATTAAGGGTGTATATTTATTGAAAAAGGTACCGACTCCGGCAGTTCTCGTTGAAACAGGTTTTCTGTCAAACAATGAGGAAAGAGCCCTCCTGATTGACCCTACTTATCAAGGCAAGGTGGCTGATGCCATCGTGGAAGGAATCGTTGAATTTCATACTGCAGAAGAAAAGTGAGAGCCTTAATCAGATTTTCGAATAGCTTATTATGGTATACTTGGAGGCGAATGAATAAACCTCCAAGGGGTGTCTACATTGATGAATGAAGAAACAGTACGTGAATTGTTAGGGCAGCTGAAAGATCCGTTTTTACATAAAACGCTTGCGGAGACGAGTGGAATTACAGGTGTAACAATCAAGCCTGAAAAGAAACATGTCAGCGTCAAGATAGCGATTGCTAAAATTAATACCGCTGAACAGATGGGTCTTCAAACGCAAGTGGTTGACGCATTGAAAGGAGCAGGTGCTGATTCTGTTGGTATCCGTTTCGAAGAATTATCGGCAGAAGTGCTGGAACAATTCCGTGGGAAAGTGACGGAATCGGAAGCACAAGATTTGTTGTCACCGCTGAATGACGTTGAATTTATTTCAATTGCGTCTGGTAAAGGCGGCGTTGGTAAATCGACAGTGTCGGTAAATCTTGCTGTAGCGCTTGCGCGTCTTGGGAAAAAGGTCGGTTTAATTGACGCTGATATTTATGGTTTTAGTGTACCTGATATGATGGGTGTAACTGATTTGCCAGTTGTTCGGGGGGACCGGATTATCCCAGTTGAACGTCTAGGCGTAAAAGTTATTTCTATGGGCTTCTTCGTTGAGGATAACGCACCGGTTGTATGGCGCGGTCCAATGCTTGGGAAGGCACTTGACCAGTTCTTCCGTGACGTTGAATGGGGAGATCTTGACTACCTATTCCTCGACTTGCCTCCAGGTACAGGGGATGTTGCGCTTGATATCCACCAGATGATTCCGACGTCTAAAGAAATCGTAGTAACGACTCCGCATCCGACAGCTGCATTTGTTGCTGCGCGTGCAGGAGCAATGGCGCTTCAGACAGATCATGAATTGCTTGGTGTTATTGAAAATATGTCTTGGTTCGAATCAAAAACGTCGGGTGAACGTGAATTCGTATTCGGTCAAGGCGGCGGTGTAAAACTAGCTGAGCAACTTCGTACAGAGTTACTTGGTCAAATACCACTAGGCCAGCCAGATTGGGATGAAGAAGATTTTGCACCGTCAGTCTATGCAGAAGATCATCCTATCGGAAAAATTTACATGGGTATTGCGGAAAGTATCATTAAAAAAACATCGAAATAATAACTAGTTAAAAAGGTGGAGAAGGCTATTGGCCTTCTCCGCCTTTACTTTTCTTCGTCTTCTCACCTTCACCACCACTACCCCCGCTATCTACTGGTTTCAGTTCACCTGCTTTCAGAATAAGTTCTTGCCATTTCGTTTGCAACAAAGGGCTGTTAATGGTTTCTTCAACAACTTTTTCAAGATGTTTTTTCATATTAGCTGACTGTGTAACTGTTTCCATCTGTTTTAACATGTCGGGCTGGGAGAAAAAATCTTCTAACTGTTTTTGAAATGACGAATCATCCATTAGTTGTTTCATGATCTCCTGTTGCTGTTCCTTCATGCTTTTGGCGATGGCTTCAGTGAACTTTGGATCTTCAAACGTTTTTTTCCAAAAATCTTCCCCTTTTTTAGAAAGGAGGGTGTCCTCGACGGATTTCTTTACCTCCGGTTGTTCTAGAATAAGTAGTTCTTTGAACTCTGGATCCGCGAACATTTGCCGAACTGCCTTTTTTCCATCCTCTGTCTGAAGTGCGTCGGTCATCATTTTTTTTGTTTCGTCGTAAGTTGGAGCAGTCTGCTGCATGCTGCATCCCGTCAATAATAGAACCGAAAACAGGAATAGACCAATTCTTTTTTTCATTGAAATCAAATTCCCTTCCACAAGCATTTTCATTTATTGTTCACAATACGACGCAGAATATGCATGAATCGTTTAATGAAATAGATTTTTCAACAAAACGTTGTTACACTATTGATAGGAAAAACAAAACGGAGGATCGCTATTGTGACAATACGAAATTGGGTCAAATTCTTTTTTACGGCATTATTAATCGGAGGATTCGTGACGGCAGTTGTAGGATTAATTGTCCGCTGGGAGTTCTTTTCTCAATATTTATCCAACGGTGAATACGGCCAATTTATAGGCGCGTTTCTGTGGATGATTTTCCTTGGATTTACGATGAGCGTCGTTGCACAAATGGGCTTTTTTGCTTATTTAACGGTCCACCAATTCGGTGTGAATATTTTTAAGACACTCACATTGTGGAACTGGGTTCAGCTTCTAATCATTGCAATTGTCCTGTTTGACCTCATCTTCTTCAGATTCCAATTGACGTCAGGTGAGACGGGCCGCACAATGCTGTACCTTGGATTACTTGCAACACTTATTGGTGTTTCTGCAGTAACCGCTTATTTCAAAGCAAAATGGACGAAGAAACACACGCTTATTTCAGCACTGTTCTTCATGATTGTTATTACAACACTTGAATGGTTACCAGCGTTGATGGTACGTTCAGGTAATATCGATGAGTGGGTCACAATCCTGCTATTCCCACTTCTCGCAGTGAATGCCTATCAAATTTTAGTGCTGCCGAAGTTTAACAAGCAGTCTGATGAAGATAAGGTGAAACTGGAAGCACGCAGAAAAGCACGAGGGAAAGTTGCGAAATCCGCTAAAGCAAAATAAAGAAACAGCACAACTGCCAGTAGTGGCGGTTTGTGCTGTTTTTGTGCGCCCAGCATGGGCGTAATCTATAGGGTGGAAGTCCCGAACTGTGAAGGTAGAAGTAACAGTTAGCTTAAC
>NZ_JADPRZ010000008.1 GCF_017347095.1 Sporosarcina sp. E16_8
TATTGAACTCATTTCTTTATTTAGGGAATATTACATTTTTTTACTGCTATGCAACGCTAGTGAAAAATATCCGTGCACCA
Source organism: Sporosarcina sp. E16_8 (assembly GCF_017347095.1). Lineage (GTDB taxonomy): Bacteria > Bacillota > Bacilli > Bacillales_A > Planococcaceae > Sporosarcina. The sequence goes on from NZ_JADPRZ010000008.1 coordinate 81, forward strand.
CCTAATTGTGAAAAATGAAAATTATCTGAGTCCATGATAGACCATAGAAAAGCCAATGGGTAATAAAAAAGCAAACTCTTTATAGCCAGGAATTTTCCGTTTACAATTATTTTTCATTCACATCATAATAGTGGTTACGATAATCCCGAGAATGATCCCAAATGTAATGGTCGCACCAAATAATAATACTCGCTTCAATTCTACATCCCTTCATATAGTTAGTACTTGAAGTATATTAATGGGGTCTGAAACATATTCAGTAAATAAATAGACAAGCAATATAGTTTTGAGGTGAAGCGGTTATAGGCTAGTTATTATAGGTTGTCAGATCACTTTGTATTGTGAATTTGTGATGGTTTAATGCCGATTCAAGGCATTCTTCTGGCGATTGCCTTGATGTCTGCACTCGGCCCATCTATACCGAATGAATGTCAGTATCCTTTGTTTGTTTATATGGATGTGTGAATTGCTCTTTATTTAATGAGGACTAAAATTACCCACTTAAAATCGAATAGAACTCGTCTACAAACTGAAATTCTATCATATAATCAACAAGTATTATGTGTCTGGAAATTCTAAAAAGATGGAGGCGAAATTAGTGGAGGGTTTTGTAAATGGTCTGAATAACATTTTATGGAGTATGCCGGTCATCTATATTTTACTTGCGGTCGGTTTGTTTTTCACTATATTGACACGCTTTTTGCAGGTAAGACACATTAAAGAGATGGTCAGATTGATGTTTCAGGGGAAGAGTTCGAAAGCGGGTATTTCCTCCTTCCAGGCGCTATCGATTGCGCTTTCCGGGCGGGTCGGGACAGGAAATATCGCGGGTGTGGCAACGGCAATTTATTTCGGAGGACCAGGCGCTGTCTTTTGGATGTGGGCAATTGCTTTCATTGGGGCCTCAAGTGCCTTTGTTGAATCAACACTAGCACAAATCTACAAAGTGAAACAAGATGGACAATATCGAGGTGGTCCAGCTTACTTTATTGAGAAAGGGATAGGCTGGAAGTGGTTTGGGACTTTATTTGCAATTGCAGCTCTGATTGCGATGGCGGTCCTCATGCCAGGCGTCCAATCCAATTCAATTGCCGTTGGGATGAATAACGCATTTAGTATTCCTCAATGGGGAACTGGACTTGTAATCGTAACTATATTAGGTTTCATCATTCTAGGTGGAGTCAAGCGAATTGCGAACGTTGCACAGATAATCGTTCCGTTCATGGCACTTGGATACATGTTGGTTGCACTTGTAATCATCGTAATGAATATCAATTTATTACCTGAAGTCTTCGCTTTGATTTTTAAAAGTGCTTTTGCAATGGATTCGGCTTTTGGTGGAATTATTGGTATGGCGATCATGTGGGGCGTGAAAAGAGGAGTATTTTCAAACGAAGCAGGGCAGGGAACTGGAGCGCATGCGGCCGCGGCGGCAGAAGTATCCCATCCTGTCAAACAAGGTTTGGTTCAGTCGTTTTCCGTATATATTGACACATTGTTCGTCTGTTCAGCGACAGCATTCATGATCCTGTTTACGGGAATGTATAACACGCAAGCAGAGGACGGCACACATATCGTTAATAATATCCCTGGTGTAGAACAGGGACCAGGGTATACACAGGCAGCTGTCGACAGTGCTCTCCCTGGTTTTGGAGCAGGCTTTGTAGCCATTGCACTCTTTTTCTTCGCATTTACTACAATCATGGCTTATTACTATATAGCAGAAACAAATATTGCTTACTTAACACGAAAAAAGAACAAGAAAACGGCTATGCTTTTGTTGAAAATCATTATTCTAATCACGACTTTTTGGGGAACAATCCGATCCGCCGAGTTGGCCTGGGCACTTGGAGATGTAGGGTTGGGTATTATGGTTTGGCTGAATGTCATTGCAATCTTACTATTGACCAAACCGGCGCTACTTGCCTTGAAAGATTACGAAAGTCAGAAGAAGTTGGGGCTAGATCCTGTTTTTGATCCCAAAAAGCTTGGTATTAAGAATGCGGACTTTTGGGAAAATGAATACAAGCAGGATTCAGATGACCGTTTATAATACTAGGCCAAACATCAATGTCTATTATTGGCATTAAATAGTGTTCAGAAATGAAAAGTATCAGATTCTAACATAAATAACAATAGTATCAGAATCAGTTTCCTGAGGTTTAGTTAAAATCAGCCATGTATGTGAATGGCTGATTTTTTCGTTTCTTCACTTAATATGGATGAATTGATCGCCTTTGAATGTCACGCAATAGTCCTGTTGTATGTGACTAAATTCGGGGGAATTGGTTGTGGTAAAATAGGACAACAGATGTTTTTTCGAAATTGAATGGAATTAATAGTAGACAGATTATACTCGATATAAATGGAGGGACAAACATGAGATTGAATCAATATATTAGCTCATCGGGACTTTGTTCAAGACGGAAGGTCGATGTGTTGATTAAAGAGGGAAAAGTGACTGTGAACGGGGAGCAGATTTCACTGGGGCATGTAATTAGTGAAGGGGATCGGGTAGAAGTGAATGGGCTTCTTATAGAAGCGAAAGAAAATGATATATATCTTATGCTCAATAAACCACCCGGTGTGACGTGCACCGCAGCGAGCCAAATTGAGGGGAATATTATCGATTTCATCAATTACCCGGAACGAATTTTTCCTGTTGGAAGGCTAGATAAACAATCTGAAGGTTTAATTCTATTAACGAATGACGGTAGCATTGTCAATGAACTTTTACTGGAAGAAAATAATCATGAAAAAGACTATATTGTAACAGTGGATAAAAAAATAACGGCAGTGTTTATGGAGGAAATGGCTAGTGGTGTAGAAATTTACAATCCTAGAAAAAAAGAAAATGTACGAACAAAGCCATGTAAAGTCGTTCAACTAGATGATACTTGTTTTAAAATCACCATATCACAAGGGCTTAACCGGCAAATTAGAAGAATGTGCAGACGTTTTCAATTTACTGTCACTCGTTTGCAACGGGTAAGGATCAAGGAACTCCCACTTGGTGCGTTAGCTCTTGGTCAATGGCGTCAATTAACGGAAGAAGAAATAGCTGGGTTGAAATGAAACGTGTATAACTAGGAATTCGGAAAGTTCACTAGTTTCGCGGAGGAGTACTGATTTATCTTTGTTGGTTTATCCGTACAGATGAATGGCTATAAAAAGTCTGACGCAGGAAGCTGAAAAGTTACGGGAGTGTAACTAATCCTTTTGGACATACTACAATTTGAACTAAAAAATTGATGTGATGTCTAAACGGAGGTGAAAGAAATAATGCCAAGAAACAAAGATGCCAATAGTGATAGCAATAACGATAAAGGGAAGAAAGCCACTAGTGTAACGCCTCAAGGAAATAGAGATACGGAATTCGGTGAAGAGCCAAAAAGTAAGTTAGAAGAAGCAGCCAAAAAGAAAAACACAAAATAGATTTTAGCTGCTCAACACATTGGTCTAAACAAATAGAAATGCCCTGCCTTAAAACAAGAGACAGGGCATTTTGTAACTTCTCTAAGAACCATCGTTAACGCCTCAAAGGGCTTGAATCTTATTCCGGTGGTTTATTTTACGTATTTGATAAATCACAATCAGTAAAATAAACCAAACTGGAGTTACGAACAAGGCAACACGAGTATCTTCGACAAGTGCTAGCACGACAATAACGAATGCTAGGAAAGCAAGGATCAAGTAATTGGAAAATGGATGAAGCGGCATTTTAAACTTGCTCGCATTTGCAAGATCTGGTCTCGTTTTACGGTATTTCAAATGGCAGATGACAGTTATTCCCCAAATAAAGATGAAACATACTGTAGAAATACTCGTAATCAGTGTAAATACTCCTTCTGGCATGACATAGTTCAAAACAACTGAGATTAGAATGACGACGGTTGAGAAGAACAATGCATTAGAAGGGACTTTATTTGAAGTCAGTTTTGAAAATGGTGCAGGTGCATTATTATCTTTTGCAAGTGAGTATATCATTCGACTTGTACTAAAGACAGCGCTGTTACATGCCGATGCCGCAGATGTTAGCACGACGAAGTTAACGATACCAGCAGCTGCAGCGATACCAACTGCAACAAAAACTTGAACAAATGGGCTTTCCATTGGGTTGATGGCATTCCACGGATAAATACTCATGATCACAATTAGTGCACCGATATAGAATATCAAAATCCGAATCGGGATATTATTGATTGCTTTTGGAATAACCTTTTCCGGGTTTTCTGTTTCCCCAGCTGTCAGCCCTACAAGTTCAATACCGGCAAACGCAAACACAACCATCTGGAATGAAAGGATAAAACCATGAATACCATTAGGGAACATGCCACCATGGCTCCATAGATTTGAGAAGCTAGATGGTCCTGAATCAGTGGAAAAGCCTTTTATAATCATATAAATCCCAATAACAATTAATGCAAGAATCGCAATGATCTTAACTAATGCGAACCAGAATTCCATTTCGCCAAAAAGTTTCACGGTAGCAAGATTCATAAATAGTAAAACAACCAGCGCAATTAATCCTGGCATCCACTGTGGTACGTCGGGAAACCAAAACTGCGTATAAAGCCCGACTGCGGTTAAGTCGGCCATTGCGATAGAAATCCAGCAGAACCAGTACGTCCAACCGGTGACAAATGCCGCCATGTTTCCCATATAGTCTTGTACAAAGTCAACAAAAGAATTATATTCCAAATTAGTTAAGAGTAGTTCTCCAAGTGCACGCATGATTAAAAAGCAAACTATGCCTGTAATCAAATAAGCGAATAAAATAGAGGGTCCCGCTAAATGAATCGACTTCCCTGCACCAAGGAATAATCCAGTTCCGATTGCTCCCCCAATGGCAATTAGTTGTACGTGCCTGTTTTTAAGACCTCTTGACAATTGCTGTTCCTGCATATGTATTTCCCACTCTCCGCTTTTCTAGGATGTTCGCACTTTGGGTGTCTCACAATTTAGAATTGATATCCTAGTAAAATTTTAACATACTACCAATAAACTCAACAGCGGAAAATTAATACTCAATATGTTTTGATAATTAAGCTTGATCGAAGACCATTTCCCATACTAAAAAGTAAAAGCGCATTGGCTAACCAAGTTTGGCTGTTCAACACGCTTTTACTATACATAAATTTCTATTTCAATAAGTAACCTGATGACCGAAATTAAATTCGTTCCAGTATTGAATTTCATATGTGGGACGCGCGGTAGTTGAATTTATCTTTTGTTGCGGATTGAACCAACAAGTATCGATTCCGAAGTTATTGCCGCCTTGAATATCAGATGAAAGTGAGTCTCCAATCATAAGGACTCGGGATTTGTCTGCTATTCCTAGTTTATTGAAGGTGTACTCGAATATCTCCGCCTGCGGTTTTTGGTAACCTGCCTCTTCAGATGTAATGATAGCTTCGAATGAGTTTTTTAATACGGATCCATCTATTCGGGCCAACTGAACATCTTTAAATCCGTTAGTCAATATCGCCAATTTACAACCCGCCAGGCTAGTTAGCATTTCGGTCACACCTTCAATGAGATGGACTTCTTTACCCAAGTTTTCAAGATAAGTTTGTCCAAATACCTCGGCATTCATATCGAGACCGTGTTGCATGAACAAACGCTTAAATCTTTCCGTTTTTAACTCTGCCAATGAAATACGTCCTTGTTCCAAATCATCCCACAGTACCTTGCTGATTGTGTTGTAACTAGCCCTGTAGTCCCTTAATCCATTCGGGAAACCACTTGATTGGAATGAATGAGAAAACGCGCTTTTTTCTGTTTCGCCAAAATCAAACAACGTATCATCTAAATCAAATAAGAATATATCATATATCACAAACGTCTCATCCTTTTCAAACAGCACTTTTTTATTATGATGCCAGTATAACATGATTTACCGTTTTAATATCCGCAATAGGTGCCACACAGATAACTACTTTAAGTCATCAAAAAAAGCGCGCGTGCAGAACTTGTTCATCTGCAAGCGCGTTATTTAGATTTTCGGAAAAAACTTTCTTGCAGCTATAAATAACCAAGTACATACGATGAAAGGGAACGTTAGCGCAGGAAGTCCTAGTGGATTGAGAAGAAATTCTAATCCTGCAGTAACCGGAACTGTCAAAGTAGCAGCTATTATCCCAGTCAGTGGCGTTTTATCAGGTTTATTATCAAATACGAGACTTACGGCTATAATTGTCAAAACGGCGTTGTAATTATACAAACCTAAATTCAAAGATTGCGGATCTACACCCATAAAATAGGCAGCTATCCAGGATACAAACGTACCAATAATCGCATAAATCCCGAATCGCCAACCTGCCAAGAAAAGCCCGACAAGAATGAGGGATCCTGTCAAAAGAGAATCAATGATGAAAACTTCACCGATTCCTTTTATCAAACCAACTATTAAAGTCGGCGTCCCCTCAGTTTCCAAATTCCAGCGTGCGGGGGAGCTTATGACAAAATCTGGATCCATGTGAAGTGCATCGGACCGGTAAGTAACTAGTAGTCCGATCCATGTAATAAAAACGAACGGTATCGTTAGTATAGGAATTCCCCAATTTGCAATCCATTTCGTTAGTATAGCCATTGATAAAGCGGCAATTGCTGCAGAAATGAGAGCAATTAGCCAGCGATTCCCCCCAGTTAAAAAAAGAATTACGGCCATTCCACTTAGAACGGAATTGAAACTGTAAATCCCAGCATCAATCAGCGAACGGTCTCCACCGCAATATTGTGCAGTAAGCGTTCCGACTAAAGAACAAAGAAAAGCCATTAGACCAAGAAATGGGAAGTGGAGCGTAATGCCCAAAAGAATCAGAAACCCTGAAAAAGCATTATCAACTAGAATGACTTGTGAAAACCCTTTTAATGACGCCAAAATAAGAGCTGTAAACTTATTGGAAAGTGTGGGATTAGAATTAATTTGCTGCATTTGGACATCTCCTGTGTATTATTTGCGTTAAAGAGTTCATAATTAGTTGTCCAATGAGCGCAAAAAATAGTGATAGTAAGTACCTTTTAAATACTATTAAAGTATAGTACCACGAAAAGGGCTTTACTAATACAAAGAATAGTGTAGAATGTAAATTTGTAAATAAATAAAAACTCATTTAGGAGTGTCTAATGAAATTTTCAGAGAAGAATGTACTGATTGCCACAGGGATATTGTTTATTATTGTCGTAGCCATGTTGTGAACTTTGGCAACCAATAGACTGCTGGGCAACTTGAGAAGAAGCCTACTATAGAACTTGCTTCATTATCTGATAGCATAGATGATGGGAAACTGACTTTGGAATTTAGAAAACCGACTAACGATATTCAATAAGAATAATAATTCATTTTGTGGAGAGCCTAAACGGCAGAATCGGCAGAATGATTATTTACAAGTTGAAGCCTATATTCCTGGATTAATTCAAGGAGATATAGTAAGAATTGTAATAGAAGATACTACATCAAAAAGAATTTAAGATTAAATACAAAACTTCTCGAAATAGCGGCATTACGATTTAAGACAAATGTTGAACGCATTCAAGAGCTTTTAGGTGCAATATCCATGTTTTCATTATAAGATTGAAAAACCTATGACTGATTGTCTCCGAATATGGAGCAATCAGTTTTTGAGTGTCCGAATATAGGGCTAGAAATGCATTCCTTTAAATTAAAATAATTGTCATCCCTTAATAGTAATTGAACCAATTGATTGTTTGTATACATTTTTCATAAATACAGTGTCATACTTAAGAATAGACCAAATTTACGGAAGGAAGGCATGCTTAATGGGACAAAAATCAACCATAAATGAAACGATGCGCTGTGGGCTTGAAATTACGGCTAATGCACGCAAAGAACTCATGAAATGGTCAACGGATGAGCACGCCTTTTTTTCGATGCAGGTTGCCTTCGATGTACATATTGAAAAGCGTCCCAATAATAGACAAGGCAATATGTCTTTTTCGTTGTTCTTTGATAATGGCTCGAACGAAGCTTTATCCAAGCGTTTAAACAATAGAGTAGCCGTAATGGAATGTGTTTATCAAAATGATGGTTTTTTAGCAACAGGTTTTCACATAAGGGGCCGTAGAGAACCCGTACAGACGAACAGGCGTCTTCCGGCACGGTTGAAGTTTCTTGTAGGCCGCAGCACTGGAATTGCGATGCCTATTGATTTGTATACAAGCATCCGTGAATTGCCGATTGCCCAAGAACGCTCTGAGTATGTGAAGAAAAGAATTGCCAGCTGGGAAGGTTATTTGCGTATACAAGAAAGTAATGCGGATGTTGCAGATTTGACAACGGCTTTTTCAATGGCTAGTTTTAATGAAGATTTCAGTAAACTGAGTATTGTTTGTAGTGGATTAAAAGGAAATGAATGGAATACAATTAAAGGTTTTAGTGCCAAGATGAAAGGGCTACAATATGACATTGGAAGCGTTATAAATGCAGATAGGTCTAAGAAAATTATTGAAATCGAACTAAGTCGGAATTATAAAGAAATGGCAAGACGGAATGAATGGCATCCGAAATCGTATAAGGAAGTTGTATTTAGTAATTTTGCTGAGCTTAGTCAGGTAAAAAGACTAAGGAAAGGTTTTAAAGATCTTCAAGATGGTCTAGCAGCCAATGCGAATTTAGAAAAAGTGCTTTTTGAGGAGCGACCAGTCGTTCGTATCTCGAAGAAACAGCAAGAACTAGTTTTTCATAACGAGTTAAATGAATTCCAGCAAGAAGCCGTAACTGGCGCAATGACATCAAATGATCTGTACGTGATTCAGGGGCCTCCAGGGACTGGAAAGACGACGGTTATCTCTGAAATTTGTCATCAAAATGTCAAGGCAGGGTTGCGCACACTCGTAGCCTCACAAGCAAATCTAGCAGTGGACAATGCACTCGGCAGATTATTAGCCCATCAAGATATTAGGATTTTACGTTATGGTCGGACAGATAGCATTGAAGAAGAAGGAAAAAAGTTTATTGAAGAAAATGTAGCATTGAACTGGAAAAACGAAACGTTAGAAGCTGTGAATAATCAGCTTCAGTCAAATTCTGAAAAAGAAGCGCAACTTCAGGATGATTTAGCTAGTTGTGAAGTACGATTGGGAAAAATTCAACTTGACTTACTGTCATTAGATGAAAAAGTAAAGCAAAAAGAAGAGGCTGAAGCACAACACCTTGTCCTTTCTAGCGAAATCATGAAGCTCAGTAAAAAAGCAGAAATCTATAAAAAAGAACGTGAAGAATTACTAGGTAATGAAGCTGCTTTAAATAAACTAGCCGATGTATTAAACGAGGAAATTAGTCGACTTGAACAAATTTTACTAGTAGCAAATATTAGTCCAAAGACAATTGATAAGATGGAGAAATTAGAATTCCAATTAGAGAAAATGCGTCATTACATAAGCTATTATCAAACAAGACAAATGATTGATGATACAGAAAATGCAATTGTAATTATAGGTAAAGAACTAGAACTGAAAAGTAATAAAATCGATACTATTCATGTATTTGTGAAACAGTTAGATTCAATAACCAAAATAGATTTATTGAAAAATCGGTTGGAGTTTTTCGGAATTGTACCGACCTTTAATATGAATTGGAAAATGACCGAACTAAATAAGGTGATTGATTCAATTAAATCTGACACGACCAGCGGCGAATACAGTGATTGGCAAGAACTACAAAACCGACTTTTAGCCGCTATAGAGATGATAGAGCGTTTGTTGAAAGAGCATGGATTTCTTCCAAATGCAGTTAGAAGAACAGTGAATCAAAAGTATAGTTCAGTGACAGATATTCATGGGCTCATTGATCGTGTTGGGAAATTTCTAATCGATCCATCGACTAAAAGTAGTCTTGAAACGAGGAATTATTCGGCTCGAAAATATGACAATCTCGATAAAATAGCCATTGCTTTGGAGATGTTACGTGAAAGAAAGAATTATGTGCAGACACAGGGCGGAAACTTGGAAAAGCAAAATCAAATCAGGTTGGATGCCGAAAAAATGTTTGCTGATATTAAGACAGAAATAATCGATCATACCCATCAATTCATTTCAGAAATAGAACAGGAAAGAAGCGCCATGCAGCGCAATGCAGAAAATCACCAAATAACACTAAATGATCTCCAGCGTACAGCTGACAAACTTCAAAATGTGGTAGAAACTGTCGATGAAACGGTATCACTTAGTGAAGTGAAAGAACAATTGGTCCAAAAAGAACGAGTCTATGCCGATTATTTGGATAAGAAGGAGATGCTTAAAGAATATACCAAGGGGTTAGATGCTAAAAACTGCGAAGTCGACGTTAATGCTCAAGCATTGAAAAACAATAATGCGGCGCTTCAAGTCATAAGTGAAGAACTTGAATTGGTAAATGACGAGCGCCTTGAGCAGGAAAGCCTACTAGCACCTCTAATGGAACTGCTCGCCCAGAATCCCGAAGAACAGCGTCAACAAACGCAAACTTCATTAATGAATTTATCGGAAAAAATGAAAAAACTCAAAGTTGACAAAGAGCGCATGCCTATCAACCATTCACTTCAAGAAGAATGGAGGACACTGCTCACGGAAGCGAATGAATATGATCTTGACGAAATTCGGAAAATGTATGTACAACATGCGAATGTAATCGGAACAACTTGCGTCGCGTCTGCGAGACGTGATTTCATGGAGGAGTATCCAACATTCGATGTGGTCATTATCGATGAGGTTTCTAAAGCAACCCCTCCCGAATTGTTGCTGCCAATGTTAAAAGGGAAAAAGATTATTTTAGTAGGGGATCATCATCAGTTACCGCCACTTATGGGGCAAGATACACTAGAGGAATTGCTTGAGGAAAGCGACAATGTTGAAGAAAAGAATGAACTAGAAAAACTATTGAAGGAATCATTATTTGAACGTCTTTTTAGAACATTACCTAAGCAAAACAAAACGATGCTTGCCATCCAGTATCGCATGCATGAAAGTATCATGGAAACAATTACGCCTTTTTACAAAGAAGGAAATTATGGTCTTCAATGTGGTTTAACGGACTCCGATTCTGTTCGTGATCACCTTATAGAATCCCGCTATGTCCAAAGGAATGATCATCTTCTGTGGTTTGACATGCCGAACGAACCGAAGTATTTCGAGGAGAAGGTTAAAGGGGGAACAAGTCGTTTTAATCAGGCTGAATTGACAATGATTAAAAACCTTTTGATGGATTTAGATAAGGGCACTGAAAATGCGAAGAATGCAGGAAGAATAAAGCAGGAAGACAAAAAAAGTGTTGGTGTAATAAGTTTCTATGGTGAACAGGTGAAAAGGGTAGACCGATTGATCCAACAAGAGTTAATTCCGCAGCATCTACATTGCAGAACTGGATCAGTGGACAAGTTTCAAGGCATGGAAATGGACGTCATTATTTTAAGTTTCGTTCGGAATCACCAGGATAAGGGTGGAGACATCGGATTTGCTAGGGACTATAGACGTCTAAATGTTGCTTTGTCTCGTGCACGTGAGTTGCTCATAATTGTGGGGAGTTCGGGTATGTTCACGATGAGGACGAAACACCCAAGTTCAAGGGAAATGTATGGCCGTCTTTTAGAAAGCATCAAATCGGAAAATGGGTTTAGAAATCTCGAAGGAATTATTAAATCGTGATTTGTAGGGGGCTACTGTTTTTGAATGACTTAAAGGAAAGGTTAACGAAAGAACTGCAACAGGATTTTGATGTAAAAATAATGGGCTCTCAGTCATGGAGTTTGCCTGTAAATTCAATTGAGATTGTATACCAAACCGTTATGCGGACTAAAGTAGATATTCTGATGAAAATGATGTTGATTGCATTTGGAAAAGCCGATATTGCAACAGCTGAAGAGTTGAGTGATATTCTTCTCGTCGAACAGCTTTTTATCAATGATTTAATCGATAAAATGACTCGCTCAGGTGTAATCGAAAAAAGAGAAGGATTTTACTCTTTGACAGATGTTGGGGTACGGCAGTTTAAAACAGGGATTTTTGTCCATGAACCAGAAAATGGCTCTAGACAGGCACTTTATAGTCCGTGCCATCAAACTTTTCTGAATGGAGAAATCAACTCTATTCCATATGAAGAGAAGGGAATATATCGCTTTAAAAACGAATTCGACGATTGGTCTGTAGCGACACTTGAAGATACCGTTCTACTAGATGCGCTTAAAATAATGGGGGTAGAATCAGGTGAAGGAAACGTTCAGATTGTTGTGTCCGAAATTATATCTGCTTCTGATATAGAAGTAGATTTGGTTCCTTGTATTGAATTTCATATGTATAACGAGGCTGAAGATTTACTTTATGCAAGGGTGTGGAATACGCTGTCGGAACACTGGGATGAAAAACTTGAAGCGCAATTGAATGAAAAAGAACGGAAGAAGTGGCGGGAGATTTATTTGTAGTGAACAGCTACAGACAGCTATCTACATTGAAAACGGGAGAATCCTTTAGGAGGGAATCTGCCGTTTTTTTATTGTATAAACTTCGTGTTGTCTAAGTAAAAAATAATTGACAGAATGGCAGAAACGCGTATTGATAGGTCTCATTTGTTGGTGGATAGAATCAAAAACTTGTGCTACAGTTAATTCGCAGACAAGTTCAATTAGTTTTAGTCCATAAAAAATAAGAAATGTAGGGATGGAACATATGAAAATACTAGCAGTGGATATTGGGGGAACATCTATTAAGATGTGCATGGCTGATGAAAAAGGGAATGCTTCTGGATTTATAGAATTCGATTCTGAAGCTGAAAAGGGTGGACCGCATTTGGTTGATAATATAATCTCGAAAATTATCGAGGCTTATATTGGATTCGATGCCATTGGTATTAGTACAGCCAGTCAAGTAAATAGTGAAGACGGCTCTATCATTTATGCGAATGAAAACTTTCCGAATTATACGGGTATGAAAATAAAAACTATTTTTGAAGCTAAGTTCGGTGTACCTGTAAGAGTCGAAAACGATGTGAATGCGGCCGCTTTAGGGGAAAAACATTTTGGGGCTGGCAAGAAATTTGACGATTTCTTATGCTTAACTTATGGAACAGGTATAGGTGGCGCAATTGTAATGGATTCTACTGTTTATAAAGGGCTTAATGGAGGTGCAGGCGAATTTGGGCACCTGATTTTGCATCCGGGGGGCAAGAAGTGTAATTGTGGCTGTGTAGGATGTTATGAGATGTATGGATCGACCACCGCCTTAGTTAAAAAAGCATTGGAAATCGATAACAAATATATCAATGGGCGAATGATTTTTGAAGGCCTGGAAAAAGGCGATCTAGCGCTTGAGAAGGTGCTTAATGACTGGGTACTAGAAGTCGCATATGGCCTCGTCTCATTAACGCATATCTTTAATCCTCCTGCGATTATTATAGGCGGTGGCGTGATGGAACAAGATAGATTAATAGCAATGGTGACTAGCAAAGCAAAAGAATTAATGTTGAAAAGTTTTTCAAATGTGGAGATATTGAAAGCCTCGCTTGGAAATAAAGCAGGATTATTAGGGGCCGCGTCATTGCATATACCTAGCTGAAACTAGAGAAAGTATACACTATACAGGATTGTGAAAGTCGAAACTTTGAGAGATAGCTCCTTGTGTTACTTCTATAAATGAGAGTGATCACATTAAGTGGTTAACTCTCATTTTGGTATTTGTACAAGATGACAACATTCAATTTAGAAAATAAGGAGTGATATAAGTATGAATAACAAAGCAGGTTTTATGGGTGGCTTGTATGCTATTAGTGAATGGATTATGAAGTTTTCTTTAATTAATCTGTTTTGGATACTTTTTAATATACCTATTGTTTTTTTACTTTTAAATCTATTAATCATTGAATCAATAGAAGAGTTACCTCTATTATTGATTCCCTTAATACTACTAATGCCAATTTTATTCTTCCCCGCAACGACTGCAATGTTTGGGATGGTAAGAGGTTGGATTAGTAAAGATGAAGATAGTAGCCATCTTTTCAAGTCTTATTTGCAGTACTATAAAGAAAATTATAAAAGAAGTGCATTAAGTGGACTTCTTTTAACAATAGCTTGGATGATTTGGGCGGCAGATGTCTATTACTTCATTAATAAAAATAGCATTATGATGTTTCTTTTCATGATTATGGGTATTATTTTATTTGTCTTTTCAATCAATCTTTTTTCGGTTACTGTTCATTATCATATGAAATTGGTTCCTGCATTAAAAAATACGTTTCTTCTAACGATAGGAAGTCCAGTATTATTTATTGCGGTTGCAATTAGTAGTGGTGTAGTCCTATATATCAGCTTAAACGTTTTCAGGGTCTTCCTCCCCTTTTTAACAGGCTCCCTTATTGCGTTTTTATCCTTTTCCGCTTTTTATAGAAATCATCTCAAACTAACTGATAAAAGCGAAAACTGAAATCACCTAAAGTTTAATGAAAACTAATAAATCAATTATTTGTATTGCGCAATTTGAAATTGAATGTTAGTCTAAAGATGCGTAATTAATGCAACCGGTTTCATAAGCAGTCTGGGGGAGATAAATCTATAGGTGATAGATACTAGCGTGAAAATATGCAATCGCTTTCATTGAGGAAAACAAAAAAGGAGAGATTATATTGACGAATAAGAAGCATTTTATGGGTTTAGTTTCTGTACTGTTAATTTCTATTATTGCATTAGTGGGATGCTCAGCTTCGGAAGGTGAAGGAAAAGACACTTCATCTGCGGATCAGGTTACAGTAGATATTTTTCAATTTAAAGTAGAGATTAAAGAACAATTTGAAAGCCTTGTAAAAGTATATGAAAAAGAAAATCCTAATGTGAAAATTAATGTTAAAACTGTCGGCGGAGGAAGTGATTATGGTGGATTGTTGAAAACTTCATTCTCTTCCGGTGAAGCCCCAGACATTTTTAATGTCGGCGGACCATCCGCTGTTGAAGAATATAGAGAGTACTTAGCGGATGTCTCTGATACCGAGGCAGCCAAAACAGCTAATGAAGGAACACTTAACACCGTAACAGACGGTGATAAAGTGCTAGGATTACCGATAAATCAAGAAGGTTATGGATTGATTTATAATAAGAGGATTTTTAAAGAGGCAGGTATCAATCCCAATGATATTGTAACTTTCAAGGATTTAGAGAATGCAGTTGAAACGATAGATAGCCAAAAGAAAAAACTTGGTATAGATGCTGTGTTTGCATTAGCAGCAAAAGAAAAATGGGTGATTGGTAATCATTTAGCAAACATTTTCTTTGCCCCAGAATTTAATAATGATATTCTAGAAGCTTTTGATGCAAAGACAATCGCATTTGAAAAAAGCGATGAATTGAAAAGACACCTTGACTTGGAAAATAAATATTCAGTTCAGCCTGTCCTTAGCTTAGACTACTCTCAACAAGTGGAAGAACTATTCTCGTTAGAACGCGTAGCGATAATTCAACAGGGCAACTGGATTTATAATTCAGTTTATGATATGGATCCAGAACTAGCGGAAAATGGGATCGGTATTCTACCAGTTCCTCTTGAAGGATATGAAGGAAAGGTTCCAACAGGTGTCCCATCCTATTGGGCTGTAAATAGTAAGAGTGATCCAAAAGTAGTGCAAGCAAGTAAAGACTTCTTGAATTGGATGTACACATCAGAAATAGGTAAAAATGCTGTACTGGAAGACTTTAAATTCATCCCAGCATATAAAAACTATGATGCAACAAAAATAGCAGATCCACTTTCGCAACAAATTTATGACTATGCTTCTAAAGGGAACACGATTGAAGGATGGGTATTTTTAGCGTCTCCAACTTCTTGGAGTCAAGAAGTACTTGGCGTTAATATGCAAAAGTATTTAAGCGGTTCAATGGAATGGGATGACGTTATTTCTCAATCAAGAGCTAAATGGGAAGAAGAACGAAAATAACAGGATTCACAAGCAAATTACAGCTAAAAAAAACCTAAGCCGTTTTTATTAGCTGTACTACATATTGGGGGTGCTAGTAGTGCGTAACCGTGATCTTTCATTTTGGCTATTTATCATGCCAGCGATAGTAAGTTTATGTATTGTAATTATTGTTCCATTTATTTATGGTTTAATTTACTCCTTTACAAATTGGAATGGTATAGTGGCGACTGAATTTATTGGGTTTAATAACTATATTACATTATTTAAAGATGCTGAATTTAGAGCATCCATTTGGTTTACTACTAAATTTGCTGTTACATCAGTCATACTTCTAAACTTCCTGGGGTTAGGGCTAGCTTTGCTTGTGACTCGAAAAATGAAATCAAGTAACTTTATGAGAACGGTTTTCTTTATGCCAAACTTGATTGGTGGACTAATATTAGGGTTCATTTGGCAGTTTGTTTTTATCAGTGTTTTTGGAAGTATAGGGAAATCATTAGGGATTGAGGCATTAACGGGTTGGTTGTCTACGACAGCAACTGGTTTTTGGGGGCTAGTGATTTTGACATCTTGGCAAATGGCAGGCTATATTATGATAATCTATATTGCTTATTTAGAAAATATTCCGAAGGATTTACTTGAAGCGGCAGAAATTGATGGGGCATCTAGTTTTCAACGCTTTCGTAACATAACTTTCCCACTCGTAGCACCGGCATTCACCATTAGTATGTTTTTAACGTTGTCTGGCTCTTTTAAAATCTATGACCAAAATTTATCATTGACGAATGGAGGACCTTATAACTCTACACAAATGGTTGCGATGAATATTGTGAAAACAGCTTTTACTGAAAATAAAATGGCCTATGCTCAATCGCAAGCCGTTATTTTTTTCCTGATAATAGCATTTGTTGCAGTCACGCAAGTTTACTACAATAAAAAACGGGAGGTGGATCTATAATGAAGAAGAGTAAGCGTAAACTGTATATAATAGAGCTTCTTGGACTCTTTCTTGCTTTATTATGGCTATCACCGTTCTATTTAATGATTGTTAATGCATTTAAAACAAAAAGAGAAATTTTTTCGGATGTACTTGGTCTACCTAAGGAACTCATGACAGATAACTTTGTTAAAGCGTTTAGTGATTTAGACTTTTTTAAATCCCTTTTCAACTCCGTTTTAATTACCGTTTTAGGTGTCGGGGTGATTATTATCTTTTCATCTATGGCGGGCTATGCACTTGCTCGAAACAAAAGTAAAATTAGTGGCATAATCTTGTTGGTATTCGTTGCTGCTATGTTAATTCCGTTCCAATCCGTTATGATTCCACTTGTATCTCTTTTCGGAAAAGCAGATATGCTGAATCGCCCAGGCCTAATATTAATGTATTTAGGATTCGGTTCTAGTCTATCAATTTTTTTATACCATGGGGCGATGACTGGAATATCTAATTCTATGGATGAGGCGGCAATTATAGATGGAGCGAATAAATTCCAAGTGTTTTGGAAAATAATTTTCCCATTACTAAAGCCTATTACTGTTACAGTAGGAATTTTAAATGTCATTTGGATTTGGAATGATTTCTTATTACCATCACTCATATTATCAGATTCAAATGCGACTATTCCTTTGAAAATGTATCTGTTCTTTGGTCAGTATACAAAACAATGGCATTTAGCATTAGCGGGGTTAACAATTGCAGTTATTCCGGTAATTATTGGTTACTTCTTTGCACAAAAGCAAATTATTGAAGGAGTATCGGAAGGTGCCGTTAAATAAGCGTAAAAAGGATGATGGTTATGTCTGTAACAATTAAAGATGTTGCGGCTCAAGCAAATGTAGCCCCATCTACCGTTTCACGTGTAATTTCAGATAGCCCCCTCATTAGTGATAAAACGAAGAGAAAAGTCCAAAAAGTTATGGATGAAATGGGTTATCATTTAAACTATAATGCGCAAATGCTTGCTACACAATCAACAAAGACAATCGGTATTATTATGAAAAACTCTACGCCAGAATCCATGCATAACTCTTTTTTTCCGGAAGTCATTCGGGGAATCAGTGCCTTGTGCAGTAAGCATGATTTCAGTATCAGTCTAACTACAGGGGAATCTGAGGAAGAAATCTTTACTGATACGGTAAAAATGGTGCGTGGAAAAAGAGTAGATGGCATGATTGTCTTATACTCAAAAAAAGATGATAAAGTGGTTCCTTATCTAATTGAATCTGGCATTCCTTTTGTCGTCATCGGCAAACCTCTAATTGAATCCGGTAAGATCATGTTTGTAGATAATGACAACGTTCAAGCAGCGAAAGAAGCGACAGAGTTCTTACTAAACCTTGGCCATGAAAAAATTGCATTTATTGGAGAAGATGAGCAGTTTGAAGTAAGTGAAGCTAGATTAAATGGTTTCATTCAAGCAGTAAACGGAAAGAACTTAGATATTCGAGAGGAGTTCATCAAGAATATACAATTCGGTCTTAACCATGGCAAACAAATCGTCACTGAATTATTGGACTTAGCTGAACCACCTACAGCACTAGTTGTATCAGATGACTTAAATGCGTTAATTGTGTTAACTGCTTTAAGTGAGAAAAACATCAAAGTACCAGATGATATGAGTATGATTGTTTTTAATAATTCAGTAATATCAGAAGTAGCCAATCCACCCTTAACGACAGTGGATACGCAAATATATCAATTAGGGTATGAATCAGCGAACTGCCTAATCGAACTGGTGAAAGATCCGCAAATGTTTAGAAAAAGTGTTATCATACCAACTGTTATTGTGGAAAGAAATTCGTGTTTACCCTTGTAAGTAGGGAGAATGCAAAATTTCAAGCATAAATGCAACCGGTTGCTTGAATTCATGCAACAGATCATTTAGAAGGAGGAACTATTCATGAAAATCGTCGTATGGAATGAAAATCGTCATGAACAAAAAAATCCAGTTGTCTCGGATATTTATCCAAAAGGAATCCACGGGGCAATTGCAAATTTTTTGAAACAGGACTCTAACCATGTAAAAACAGCAACGCTTGACGAGCTAGAACATGGTTTAACGCAAGAGGTTTTGAATGATACTAATGTACTTGTTTGGTGGGGGCATGTTGCGCATGATGAAGTACAAGATGAGATAGTGGAAAGAGTTAAGAAGCGTGTATTGGAAGGCATGGGCTTGATTGTTTTGCACTCAGCTCATTTTTCTAAGATATTCAAGACATTGATGGGGACGACTTGTGATCTTAAATGGCGTGAAGCAGATGAGAAAGAACGATTATGGGTTGTTGATCCGAGCCATCCAATTACAGAAGGTATCGGGGAATATATCGAACTTGAAAAGGAAGAGATGTATGGGGAGCACTTTGATATCCCAGCACCTGATGAGTTAGTATTTGTCAGTTGGTTTGAAGGTGGAGAAATATTTAGAAGTGGGGCCACATTTAAGCGCGGCAAAGGAAAGATATTCTATTTCCGTCCAGGGCATGAAACATACCCTACATACTACAATAAAGATGTACAACAGGTTATTCGTAACGCAGTGAAATGGGCCGCGAATTCGAATACACCGACACCAATCTATGGTAATGCTAAGCCATTGGAGAAAATTGCGAATCATAACGAGTGAAAACAACTGGAGGGGTGAGTTAATGTTGAAATTACGAGTTGCGGTTATTGGATGTGGTAGCATTGCTAAATATAGACATTTAGGAGAATTTAATAACCATTCAGGAGTAGAAATTATCGCTGTCTGTGACATTATAGAAGAAAGAGCACAAGATATTGCGCAACAATATGGAGCAAAAGCGTATACGAGCTATGAAGAGTTATTAGAAGTGGAAAAACCTGATGCTGTGAGTGTTTGTTTACCAAACTATTTACACGCACCCGTTTCAATTGCTGCTTTACAAGCTGGTTGTCATGTTCTATGTGAAAAGCCTATGGCAACATCGAGAGCAGAAGCAGTGGAAATGATTAAGGCTGCAAAAAATAATAATAAAAAATTAATGATTGCTCATAATCAACGTTTTGTACCATCGCACGCTAAGGCACGAGACTTAATTGCAAAAGGTGAAGTAGGTAAAATCTATAGTTTCAGAACTGCATTTGGACATGGCGGACCTGAAGGGTGGAGTATTGACGGAAAAGATAGTTGGTTCTTCAATAAAGATCAAGCTTTTATTGGAGCGATGGGGGATCTTGGCGTACATAAAGCTGATTTACTCCGCTATCTACTTGGGGAAGAATTTGTAGAAGTTGCTGGTTTTATCGAAACAAGTGCAAAAGAGAATACAGATGTTGATGATAATGCTGTTTGTATTTTAAAGTCTGAAAGCGGTGTGATTGGAACGCTTGCAGCCAGTTGGGCTTATACGGCAAAAGAAGATAATTCCACAATTATCTACGGTGAACATGCTACATTACGTTTAGAAGATGATCCAAACTATTCGTTAATTGTGCAATATAAAAATGGAGAAGTCGTTAACTATGAATTGGGTGGAATTCAGTCTAATGCCGAAGGTGGTCAAACAACGACGCATATTATCGATCATTTTGTTGACTCAATTGTGCAAGATACTGAACCACTTATTAATGGTGAGGAAGGCATGAAATCATTACAGGTAATCTTGGCAGCTTTGGAATCAATGGAAACAAAAAGAATCACCCAAATTTAACTAACCATTGGAGGTACGATTTATGAAACTAGGCGTATTTGCTGTTTTATTTTCACAAAAGCCATTTGAGGAAATGCTGGATTATGTAAAAGATGCAGGTTTGCAGGCGATAGAAATTGGAACAGGTGGAAATCCAGGGGACGCCCATTGTAATGTAGATGAGCTACTTGCAAGTGAGGATAAGCGGAAGATATATCTGGATAAAATCCAATCTCGTGGATTAACGATTAGTGCATTCAGCTGTCATGACAATCCAGTTTCACCAAATAAACAAGTTGCTCAAAAAGCGCATGATACATTCGTAAAAACTGTTAAACTAGCACAGTTATTAAATGTACCTGTTGTCAATACATTTTCAGGGACACCGGGATCTCACGAGGGATCAACACATTCAAACTGGCCGATATCTCCATGGCCAACAGAGTACTCGGATATTTATAACTGGCAATGGGAACAGAAACTCATTCCTTACTGGAAAGAACAAGGGAAATTTGCTGAAGATCATGGTGTAAAAGTAGGGATTGAGCTTCATGGTGGTTTTTCAGTACATACACCATATACTCTATTGAAATTAAGGGAAGCAACCTCACCAGCTATCGGGGCCAATTTAGATCCAAGTCATCTTTGGTGGCAAGGGATCGATCCGGTCGCAGCTATTAAAATTTTAGGGAAAGAAAATGCCATTCATCATTTCCATGCCAAGGATACATTTATTGACCAGGATAATGTGAACATGCATGGCTTAACAGATATGCAACCGTACGGGGATGTACAATCACGCGCATGGACATTTAGATCTGTCGGTTGTGGGCATAGTATCCAGGAATGGTCCGATATGATGAGTGCTTTACGCACATATGGCTATGATTATGTTGTGAGTATTGAACATGAAGATCCGTTAATGTCTGTTGATGAAGGGTTTTCACGTGCGGTGACGAATCTGAAATCTGTAATGATTAAAGATAAACCTGCAGATATGTGGTGGGTGTAACAAACAAAAAAAGTTGCGTTGTATGAGGTTGATATTCATGCAGCGCAACTTTTTTATCGGCTAAATTAATGCCTGTATTCATATAGTAGACCCATTCGATTGATCAACAACAAATTGTAGATAATCTAAAAAGGAAAAGAGTGTTATGAATGAGTGTATTAAGAGTTGGAATTATCGGTGCTGGGGGAATTGCTAGTGATGTACATATCCCCAGTTATTTGAACAGCGCGTTTAAGGTGGAAATAGTCTCAATTGCTGATGTAATAGTGGAACGTGCACAACAAGTTGCAGAAACATATACGATTCCTCATGTCTTTTCTTCTTATAAAGAAATGCTTGAGCACGTAGAATTAGATGCGGTAAGTGTTTGCGTACCTAATAAATTTCATGCGGAAGCTTCGATTGCGGCGCTCAAGGCAGGTTGTCATGTGTTGTGCGAAAAACCACCGGCAATGACTGTGGAAGAAGCAGAATTGATGGCGAAAACAGCTACCGAGTGTGGAAAAAAATTAACTTATGGCTTTCATTATCGCTACCTACCTGAAGTAGAAATTGCAAAATCGTTTATTGAAGCGGGAGAATTGGGTGATATATACGCTGCTCGTGTTCACGCTATTCGTAGAAGGGGTATTCCCGGTTGGGGGGTATTTACAAATAAAGAATTACAAGGCGGAGGTCCGTTAATAGATATTGGCGTTCATATGCTAGATATTGCCCTCTATCTCATGGGCTATCCAGAGCCTGATGTTGTGTTGGGGAAAACGCATCAACAAATTGGCCATAAAAAAGGAGTAGGGCTATTTGGTGATTGGGATCATGAAAACTATACCGTAGAAGATATGGCTGTTGGTATGGTGACATTTAAAAATGGAGCCACCTTAACATTGGAAGCTGCTTTTGCTGCAAATGTAGAAAAAGATGAGACAATGCAGGTTTCCTTGATGGGGAATAAAGGGGGAGCTGATATTTTTCCTTTGAAAATTTATCAAGAGAAATATAACACATTAATTGATAGTACTCCTGCATATGTACCAGAAGTAAATGGGCATCAGCTTGAAATAAATCAATTTGTAGAATGCTGCTTAGAAGGTAAGACTCCATTAAGTACGCCTGAACAAGGGCTCATCATTCAAAAAATCGTGAATGCTATTTATGAATCTGCGGAAACTGGGAAGGCGATAGAGTTTTAAAAAACTAGTTTAGGAATAATTTACTATGTCGGGCCTAACACGTTTCCTAAAATTTCAAATTGATATACAGATTGTTTAGACCTGGAAAATTAAATTTGGCGCGCTAGGTAATTTGCTAACTACAGCATTTACCTAGCGCAATTTTTGTAGGGGATTAAAGTAAAGGGGAAGAATGAATAGCGATATCGATGTAGTTCAACTATCAAATTATTTAGAAATACATACTTCTAAAGCAATATCAGTGTTCATTTAACGGAATAAACTCAAAAGTAAATTATTGTGTTGACTGAAACGGATAATGATAGTAATATTCAGTATGTAATCGATTACATTAAAAATAGATTTCGAAAGTAGGCTGTTAAAATGGCTACCATTCAAGATGTCGCTCGAAATGCAGGGGTTTCAGTCGCGACAGTTTCAAGGGTGTTGAACAATCAGAATGTCGTAGCGAAGGAAACGGCAATTAAAGTAGAAAAAGCAATTAATGAACTAAATTATGAACCAAGTGTGCTAGGGCGTAACTTGAGGACGTCAGAAAGTAGGCTAATTCTTGTGCTGATTCCTAGTATTGCAAATCCATTCTACACTGAAATAATAAAAGGTATTGAAGATACTGCTATTGAACAAGATTATAACATCCTTCTTTGTGAAACAGGTTCCAATCCAAAAAGAGAAGCGATTTATATTAATTTAGTAAGGAATCGCCTAGCGGATGGAGTTATTTCCATGGATCCAGCTGTAGATAAGGTGAGGTTGACTGAGCTGGCTAAAAAGTATCCAGTTGTGCAGTGTAGTGAATATGACAAAGTTGGAACTATATCCTATGTAACTATTGATAGTGAATTAGCTGCATACCAAGCAGTAAGATACTTAATTCAGATAGGTCATAAGAAAATTGGACTTATCAATTCAGATAATAAATATTTATATGCTCGTGATCGTTATGAAGGTTATATAAAAGCTCTAAATGAATTTGATTTGCCAATTAACACTGATTGGATCTACAATGTTGAAAGTGTAAGATTTCAAGATGGCCAGCAAGCAATGAGGGGCCTATTAAATCAGCCCGATAGGCCAACTGCAATATTCGCTGATTCGGACGTATTAGCTATCGGTGCTTTAAAAGAAATTAATTCTAATGGATTGAATGTACCAAAAGATATTGCATTAGTCGGGTTTGATAATATTGATTTTTCAAATATGACTTATCCAACTTTAACTACTATTTCACAACCAATGTATAAAATGGGTAGTGCATCAGCGAATATGATTATTCATAAAATTAAAGGAAAAAAAGTGGGGAATATTATTTTAGACCATGAACTTATTATTCGTGAGTCTACTTAAATTTACGTTTAAAATAGATTGACAATTCAACTAAATGTGTTTAGAATTTATTTTATACTTAAATTGGAATATGAAGCACTAATAAAGTCCACCATACCCTATTAGTATCTAAATGAATGAATTAGATGACAAGATGAATATGTTATGGCTGTGTTGTTTATCTGTTATAAGAAATAATTTACCTATAAACACAATGACGATAGGGGGACAAGATTATGAAATTAGATGTAAGTTAAGGTACCATACAATAATTCGGTTCTAATTTTAAAACACTAATGTAATCGATTACATTTCAGAAGTGAGAAGAATGTAAGCTTGGAAATCAACGAATGAATTTTACATGGTAGCACCGAAATCTTAAAAAAGGGGAACTGACAAATGCAAAGTATACCAATTGCTCTTCAAATGTTTTCATTACGTAATGAAAGTGAAAAAGACTTTATCGGAACATTGAAAAAGGTTGCTGATATGGGGTACGACGGAATAGAGTTTGCTGGCTATGGGGGATTAGCCGCGGAAGAATTAAAAAAAGTATTGGATAATCTGGGTTTGAAAGCAGCTTCTAGCCATGTTTCACTTACCACACTAGAGACAGAGTTGGAGGAGATAATTAACTATCAGCATATTATAGGTAGTAAAAACATTGTTTGTCCATATCTTCCACCGGAAAGACGGGAAAAAGAAGACTACTATAATCTAATTCCATTCCTAAACAAAGTGGGGGAACGGTGTTTTGATGAAGGTATTACTTTCTCATACCATAATCATGATTTTGAATTAATTGAATTAGATAATGGGAAAAGACCACTTGAATTATTAATGGAAGAAACAAACCCTAAATGGGTTCAAACAGAATTGGATATTTATTGGCTAACTAAAGCTGGTGAGAATCCGGTCGAGTGGATAGAACGCTATCAAAATAGGACTCCATTAATTCATTTAAAAGACATGACGACTGACGGTGAACAGTTTTTTGCCGAATTAGGCACCGGTGGAGTAGATATTGATGGGGTTTTAAAGCAAGCAAGCAATTCGAATGTGGAATGGTGGGTTATTGAACAAGATCAAAGTAGACGTACCCCACTTGAAAGCGCAAAAATTAGCATCGATCATTTAAAAACAAAATTTGCGACTATTTCTTAAATACTAAACTTAACTAATAGGGGGATTAGAATGAAAAGATTATTATTCATGTTAATAGCTTGTTCAATGTTGTTTTTAGTTGCATGCGGAGGTAAAGATTCGTCTGAAGCAAAGGGGACTGCTTCTGACGAAAAGGTAATTGAGTTTTGGCATATTGAACCTGGTGAAAGAGGAAAAATATTCGAAGAAGTGGCACAGCAATTTGAGAAAGATAATCCGGGAGTTAAAGTAAAGTTAACCCGTATTCCTAATGATACATTTAAACAAAAGCTATCGGTAGCAATGGCCGGTGGAGAGGTACCCGACATATTCCAAAGTTGGGGTGGCGGATGGTTAAAAAACTTTGCCGATGAAGGTAATGTGCTAGATATTACGGATGATATAGATGAAGGCCATTTTAATCAGCTTGCTTTAGCTAATTCTACTTATGGTGATAAGGTATATGGGATGCCATTAGGTTTATCGATTGATGTCGTGTTTTATAATAAAGAAATATTCGATAAATACGGATTAAAGGCACCAAAGACATTTGATGAATGGCTTAAAGTTATTGATGTTTTGAATGAAAATAAAGTTATTCCGATAGCCCTAACAAACCAAACTAAATGGCCGGGAGCATATTATTTAATGAACTTTGCAGCTCGCATTGGCGGTCCTGATTTGTTTAACAGTGCGTTTAAACGTGAAGGTAAAGGATTTGATGATCCTGCATATGTCCAAGCGGGAGAATACATTCAAGAATTAGTGAAAAGAAATGCATTTAACCCAGGCTTTAACGGTGTTCCATATGATGAGGGACAAGGTCGGCAATTATTTTATTCAGGACAAGCGGCAATGATGGATATGACAATATCAATGCTAAATAATATTAGGGATGAAGCTCCGGAATTTGAAGAAAAGCTAGACTTTTTCCTTTTCCCTACAGTACCTGGAGGAAAAGGTGACCAAACACAAGTTGGTGGATCGGCATCCCCAGTTTTTTCAGTTTCGCAGGATAGTGAAGTTGCTGACTTATCGATAGCGTTAATCAAAGCACTTACAAGTGAAAAAATAGGACATGAATTTGTAAAACGTACTGGCGGTTTGAGTGCCGTTGCAGGAATAGAACCAGAAGATGAGTTAGTCAAACGGTTTTTTGAAATCACGGAAAGTGCTTCACACATCCAAATGCCTTATGACCAAACATTACCGCCTGAATTAGGAGAAATTCATAAGGATACTACTCAAGCAATCTTTGGTTTGGATATGACACCAGAAGAGGCTGCAGAACAAATGGAGAAAAAAGCAGTGGAATTGTTAGACAAATAATAGAAGGGGGGGAGAGTCCATCATCTCCCCATCTTCAATCAATAAATAAAGGGGGAGGAAAATCGTGGAGACAGAACTTAGTCCTACAAATTCAAAGGTAGTAAAACCGAAACGTAGACCAACGAATAAGAAGGTTAAAAAAGCAATGACGATTAGCCTTTTTATTGCACCAGCATTATTCATTTACTCTTTGTATGTTATTTATCCGATTTTAACTACATTAAACTATAGTTTTTTTGAATGGAATGGCATAAGCGATAAAGTTTTTATTGGTTTGGATAACTACGTTAAAATGCTTAACGATGATGTTTTTTGGATTTCTTTAAAAAATAATGCTTGGGTAGTACTGGCTTCGGTTTTCATTCAGATCCCATTAGGATTAGTCATGGCGCTATTGCTTTTCGCCCCTATTAGAGGGATTCGTTTCTTTAATGGTATTTACTTCATCCCCTTTCTTATGTCCACAGTCGCGGTCGGTATGTTATGGAGATTAATGTTCGATCCAATTAATGGAACAATTAATCAGTTGATAAACTTATTAGGACTTGAAAATGTCGCTTGGCTAAGCGAAAAGAACACCGCCATATTTTCAGTGTTAATGGTTATCGTATGGCAGTTTTCACCATTCTATATGATTCTTTTTAAAGCAGGAATAGTTGGAATATCGGAGGAGATGTATGAAGCTGCAGACATTGACGGGGCAAATTACCTACAAAAATTCGCGAAAATAACGTTGCCATTATTATCACCTACAATCGTAACATCGTCTATTTTAGCGATCGTAGGTTCCTTAAAATCATTTGATCTATTCTATATTATGACGGGTGGAGGACCGAACCATGGTACAGAGATACTTGGCACTTACATGTATAAACAAGCTTTTATAAATTATAACATGGGGTATGGAAGTGCTATTGCTTTTGTTATGTTTGTGCTTGCTTTAGTTGTAGTAATAATCATTCAGTATCTTGATTATTATCGTAAAAAGAAAGGTGATTTACTATGATTGCTAAACTGAAGCAAGGTTTACTATACCTATTTGCCTTAATTTTGTTGCTTTTTACAGCTTATCCGTTCGTATATATGATTTCAACGGCATTAAAGAGCCAACAGGAGTTTTACGAGTCCCCATTTGCTTTGTTTTCATCATTCAATTTTGAAAATGTCCAAACAGTCTTTGAAATGGGATTAACTCAATACTTTACAAATAGCGTATTTATAACTGTTACATCTGTTTTGGCCGTTATGTTATTTGCGTCAATGGCGAGTTATCCTTTAAGTAGAATGAAATTTAAATTGAGCGGTCTAGTATATATACTTTTTATCGCTGGAATGATGCTTCCAATCCATGCGACATTGATACCGATTTTTAAACTTACACAAAGTATGGGATTATATAATAATTTATGGGCATTATTGGGACCGTATATAGCATTTAGTTTACCAATATCAGTTTTCATCTTGACACAATTTATGCGGGATATTCCAAAGTCACTAGAAGAGGCTGCAGAGTTAGATGGAGCGTCGCACTTCAGTATATTTTGGAGAGTAATATTGCCAATGGTTTCGCCAGCCTTAATGACAGTACTAATTTATAATTTTATCCATTTATGGAATGAGTTTGTATTTGCTCTTGTGTTAATTTCTACGCCTGAAAAGATGACACTTCCACTTGGATTACAAAATTTCAAAGGAGAGTTTTCTGTTAATATCCCTGGACTAATGACTGCGTTGGCATTGGCTAGTATTCCGGTGCTTCTGGTTTACTTGTTTTCGCAAGAGAAAGTTACTACAGGATTAGCTGGTGGGGCAGTAAAGGAATAATGGCTGTTTATTTATTTTGAGAAAATATATTATTATATGGGGGGATTGAAATTTATGGGGACATTAAAAATAGGAGTAATTGGGTGTGGAAGTATTGCAAGAAGACGGCATTTACTCGAATATGAGGCGAATTCAAAGGTAGAAATTATAGCAGTTTGTGATATCGTTTCCGAACGAGCGGATGAAATGGCTACTAAATATAATGCAAAAGCATTTGTTGATTACAAAGAATTATTAGCCATCGAAGATCTAGATGCTATTAGTGTTTGTCTACCGAATTATTTACATGCTACAGTTTCTATTGACGCTTTAAATGCAGGATGTCATGTGTTATGTGAAAAACCAATGGCGATATCTAAAGAAGAAGCTGAAAGTATGATCAAAGTCGCTGAAAAAAATGATAAAAAGTTAATGATTGCCCACAACCAGCGATTTGTTTCGTCGCATCAAAAGGCGAAACAATTAATTGATAATGGAGAGCTCGGGAAAATTTATAGTTTTCGAACTACTTTCGGTCATCCGGGACCAGAGAAGTGGAGTATTGACGGAAAGGAAAGCTGGTTCTTTGATAAGGAAAAGGCATTTATTGGAGCTTTAGGAGATTTAGGTGTACATAAATCAGATCTAATGCGATATCTCTTGGGTGAAATTACCGAAGTAAGCGCGTTTGTAGAAACAAACGCAAAAGAGAATACAACAATTGACGATAATGCCGTTTGTATCGTGAAGACGGCAAATGGTGTGATTGGTACCCTAACTGCTAGCTGGACTTATGTGGCAGGAGGAGACAATTCTACAGTAATTTATGGTGAAAAAGCGACACTAAGATTAGAGAATGATCCAGTTTATTCTTTGATTGTACAGTATGTAAATGGAGAAACGGTAAATTATGAATTAGATAAGATTCAGACAAATGAAGAGGGCGGTCAAACAAATACTCATGTAATTGATCATTTCGTCGATTCTATCATTCATAACACGGAACCACTAATTAATGGAGAAGAAGGCAAGAAGTCGTTAGAAGTTATTTTAGCAGCACTCGATTCGAGTGCAACAAAGAAAATTATTCAACTAAATGCGGAAAGTAATTAGGTATAAAATAAAGATAATCACAACAATGTAGAATTGAAGAGGGTTCTTAGTAGAGTGGTATTGTTCATTAAGCCCTTGAACATAAATGTATGATTATATTGGCAGAGGTGAATGATTTGGAAAACTCTACTAGTCTCATGGGATCTCTTCACGGTTTATGTGATTGGATTATGAGGTTCTCTATTATTAATATGCTTTGGATAATTTTTAATATACCTATTATCTTAGTAACTATACTAATGATTTTTACAGATCCCAAAGAAGGCTATTATACCTTGGCAGTATTGATTGCTCTATTAATGCCATTACTATTTTTTCCTGCAACAACAGCAATGTTTGCATCAGTAAGACAATGGGTTATGCAAGGAACGATAAGCCCTTTGTTGAAATCTTATTGGGGTTATTATAAAGAAAATTATAAAAAAAGTTTTCTTGGGGGAGTTGTTTTAACAGCTGCCTGGACAGTATTGATTGCGGATTATTATTACTTTGTTAATAAAAGCACCCTTTGGTCATATATAGTACTCATAATAGGGATTTTCTTATTTGTTTTTTCGATGAATTTCTTTTCAGTTGTATCACACTACAATTTGAAATTAGGGCAGTTATTTAAGAATGCATTACTTGTTACAATAGGGAACCCGTTATTGACTGTGGTGGTTTTTATCGGGAGTAGTATTATTTTATATGTAAGTTTCTATGTTCTACTATTTCTAATTCCGCTTTTTACAGGAATACTAATAGCCTACTTATCATTTGCACTTTTTTATAGAATGTATTTAAAAACAACGACTATACAAATGGATACGAATTGAATAACAGCGGAAAGTAGTCTTGAACTTACTTGTTTAAAGCAGAACTACTAAAAACTATGGAGGTTAGATAGATGAAACTCGGTGTATTTGCAGTTTTATTTTCACAAAAACCATTTGAAGAGATGCTCGATTGTGTACAAGCCGCTGGTTTGCAGGCGATTGAAATTGGAACTGGTGGTAATCCCGGGGATGCGCATTGTAATGTCGACGAACTTCTCGCAAGTGAAGACAAGCGGAAAGAATATCTAGAAAAAATCCATTCGCATGGATTAACGATTAGTGCATTCAGTTGCCACGATAATCCGGTTTCCCCAAATAAACAAGTGGCACAAAATGCGCATGAAACGCTTGTAAAAACGATTAAACTCGCACAGTTACTAAATGTGCCTGTCGTTAATACATTTTCTGGAACACCCGGTTCACATGAAGGTTCCAAACATTCTAACTGGCCAATATCCCCGTGGCCAACGGAGTACTCAGATATTTATAACTGGCAATGGGAACAAAAACTGATTCCCTATTGGAAAGAAATAGGGAAGTCGGCAGAAGATAGCGGCGTGAAAATCGGGATCGAGCTACATGGTGGATTCTCCGTGCACACCCCTTACACATTGTTGAAATTAAGAGAAGCGACTTCACCTGCAATTGGTGCGAACCTAGATCCTAGTCATCTTTGGTGGCAAGGGATTGACCCGGTTGCGGCTATTAAAATTCTTGGAAAAGAAAATGCGATTCATCATTTTCATGCGAAAGATACCTTTATTGACCAAGAAAATATCAATATGCATGGTCTAACAGATATGCAGCCTTACGGGGATGTACAATCGCGTGCGTGGACATTCCGCTCTGTCGGATGTGGTCATAGCATTCAAGAATGGTCGGATATGATGAGTGCACTTCGCACATATGGCTATGATTATGTTGTCAGCATTGAGCATGAAGATCCATTGATGTCAGTAGACGAAGGATTTTCACGTGCAGTTACGAATTTGAAATCAGTATTAGTTAAAGATCAGCCTGCGGATATGTGGTGGGTGTAAGGAAATGAGTAATTGTGACATACGAACTTCTAGCTCATATGTCGCAACTTTTTTTGTTTATCTATTGGTCAAGTAAAATGGCATCAACTCAACTATTAAAAGGGAGATGGCATGATGAAATCGATTAATATCGGGATGATAGGCTATAAATTTATGGGGAAAGCACACAGCAATGCTTACCGGGCATTGCCGATGTTTTTTCCGAAAAGCATTCAGCCTAAGATGAAAGTTATCTGTGGAAGAAATGAAGAGGCTGTCTCCGAAGCAGCTAAGCAATTCGGTTGGGAAGAATATACGACAGACTGGAAAGACCTTTTGAAACGGGATGATATTGATTTAATTGATATAAATGCACCGAGTAATGTACATAAAGAAATTGCGATTGAAGCCGCTAAAGCAGGCAAACATCTTTATTGTGAAAAGCCATTAGCTTTTACATTAAAGGATTCTCGTGAAATGCTGCTGGCTGCTGAAAAAGCTGGTGTAAAGCATATGGTTGGCTTTAATTATCGTTTTACGCCGGCTGTCATGCTTGCAAAAAAAATAATTGAAGAAGGTCGTTTAGGGAAAATATATCATTACCGAGCGTGGTTTTTACAAGATTGGATTACAGATCCAGACTTCCCACTCGTATGGAGGCTCCAAAAAGAGATTGCTGGCTCGGGTGCCCACGGTGATTTGGGAGCGCATCTTATTGATATGGCCCATTATTTGATTGGTGAAATTTCAGAAGTAATTGGTATGAATGAAACATTTATTAAAGAAAGACCACTCCCCACAGAGATGGATGGGTTATCAGCAACAAGTGGAGAAGGCAGTGAAAAAGGGCCTGTTACGGTCGATGATGCAACATTATTTTTAGCGAAATTTGCAAACGGAGCACTTGGTAGCTTTGAAGCAACACGTTTTGCGACAGGACATCGTAGTACGAATTCATTTGAAATCAACGGTAGTAAAGGAAGTGTTATTTTTGATTTTGAACGAATGAATGAACTGCAAGTTTATTTTGAAAGTGACGCGGAAGATGTCCAAGGATTTCGACGTGTGCTTGCGACTGATTCTGCACATGCGTATTCGGAAGCATGGTGGCCAACTGGACATGCAATTGGCTATGAGCATACTTTTACTCATGCCTTTGTTGAATTAATGGATGCTTTTCGTGAAGATAGGCAACCTGTCCCTAACTTTGAGGATGGGGTGAAATGCCAACAAGTCCTTGAAGCAGTTGACATGTCAATTGAACAGAAACGATGGATTAAAGTATCTGACCTGTAATAATTTTGGCGAAAGGAGCATTAATCATATGAAGAAAAAGGCACTCATTGTATATGGCGGTTGGGATGGTCATGAACCAAAAGAAGTGGCTGATATTTTTAAAGGAATCCTTGAAAAAGAAAATTTTGACGTGGAAATGTCTGACACGCTTGATGCCTATGGAGACGTAAAAAAACTGAAAGGGTTAGATTTAATTGTCCCTCATTGGACAATGGGGGAGATTGAACAGGAATATGTGAATAATATTTCTGAAGCCGTGATGAGTGGTGTTGGACTAGCTGGATGCCACGGTGGGATGTGTGATTCCTTCCGGAAAAACGTAGACTGGCAGTTTATGACTGGTGGCAATTGGGTGGCGCATCCAGGAAATGATGGCATTGAATATAAAGTTAATATTAAGCATTCTTCGAGCAGTATTTTAGAGGGGATTGAAGATTTTGAGGTTGTGAGTGAACAGTATTATTTACATGTTGATCCTGCTGTTGAAGTACTTGCAACAACCCGATTCCCAATCGCAGAAGGGCCTCATTCTTTAAATAAGGCAGTGGATATGCCTGTTATTTGGACAAAACGTTGGGGGCTTGGTAGGGTGTTTTATAATTCAATAGGTCATTCAGCTAACATTGTGGCGATGCCAGAAGTATCAAATGTTATGCAGAATGGATTTTTATGGTCAGCAGAAGGAAAAGACCTGGCTGGGAAAGTTGCCAATTCAGGCAATGCTAGCCTATATTCTGGTATGGGAGACAATCAATAAAAAATGGGGGAAAGAAAATGGGGAAAGTAAGAGTAGGTATTATAGGTTGTGGAACAATTAGTTCTATTTATATGGAGAACATCCCGACCTTTGAAAATCTTGAACTTGTAGCGTGTGCAGATTTAGATATAGATCGGGCACGTGCTCAGGCGGAGAAATATCAGATTCCAGAAGCGTCCACAGTGAAAGTACTATTAGAAAATCCAAATGTAGATTTAGTTATTAATTTAACGATCCCTAAGGCACACGCTGAAGTCGCGATTGAGGCGCTTAAAAATGGCAAACATGTCTATGGTGAAAAACCATTAGCAGTCACACGT
The DNA here is from genome assembly GCF_017347095.1 of Sporosarcina sp. E16_8. Lineage (GTDB taxonomy): Bacteria > Bacillota > Bacilli > Bacillales_A > Planococcaceae > Sporosarcina. The sequence goes on from NZ_JADPRZ010000008.1 coordinate 33,749, forward strand.
GAGGAAGGTAAAGAAATCTTGGCAGTTGCAAAAGAAAACGGGCTGTTTGTAGGAAGTGCTCCAGATACATTTTTAGGTGCAGGTGTCCAAACAGCTATCGATTTAATTGTAAAAGGGGAAATCGGGGTTCCGATTGGTGCTTCAGCCTTTATGATTGGACGCGGTCCTGAACATTGGCATCCAGATCCGATTTTTTATTATAAGGAAGGCGGCGGTCCGATGTTTGATATGGGTCCCTATTATTTAACAGCACTCATTGCTTTGTTGGGGCCTATTAAGCGACTTTCAGGTTCAGTTGGGATCAGTTATCCAGAACGAACCATTTTAAGCGAACCAAAAGCAGGAACAAAGATTAAGGTAGAGACACCAACACATATTGCAGGAACGCTTGAATTTACTTCAGGAGCAATTGGAACGATTACTACTAGTTTCGATGCATTCGGTGGTACAACTCTTCCGCCAATCGAGATATATGGAAGTGAAGGCACTATACTTGTTCCTGATCCCAATACGTTTGGTGGGCCTGTTCGACTTCGAAAGAGAGATGAGAAAGAATTTATTGATATCGAACTAACCCATAATCACGATGGAAACAGTCGCGGAATCGGTGTTGCCGACATGGCAAAGGCAATTTTAAGTGGTGGTTTATATCGAGCGAATGGAGAACTTGCTTACCATGTGCTTGAAGCAATGCATGGTTTTCATGATTCTTCTGAAAAAGGTTTATTCTATCAGATGCAAAGCACCTGCGAGAGACCAGAGCCATTGCCTGTTGACAATCAATTTTCACATGCGTAAGCGTCAAATACTGCCCACCTATTTTCCGATCAATCTTAAACGAAACATCACACTACTAAAAGAATAATAAGACAAAAAAATAGGCAACATCCTATTCAGAATCGAATAGGATGTTGCCTATTTTTTTTGGGGGAAACAGTTACGAAATAAAAGACGCAAGTTTTTCAGTGGCCTTATCATACATTGACTTTTTTTATTTGGAGTGACTAACACTGGTGTAATTTATAGGGAGTTTATACCAGAATAGTAAAAACGCAGTGTATCGTTTTTAATCTTTTATGTTTTGAATTATGTGAGAACTCTTGTCACACTGCGAGAAATTTCATGCGTATTAATTGTAGATTCTAGTTGTTTATTTTTGACGCATTTTATAAACTCTTCAACCTCATAGTACATAGAATCAAATTCATGCTTAACAGAGATATCCTCAGTTTGACCGTCTTTGTATTTAATAATAATTTGTTTTGGATCACTGATTTTATCGATTTCGATGACACCATTCTCACCCTGTATTTCATTTGGGGAATGGGAATCTGAAATTTTGGAGTACATAATAACTGCTTCAAATTCATCGTAATTCAAGATCATACTTCCTTGGCCATCCGCACCAGTGGATAGTAAATAAGTGTTTTTGAGTACAGATTTAGGTTCACCGACAAGATGAATAATAGGTGCGATACAGTAAACACCTAAGTCTGTTTTGGCACCATTCCCCAGTTCAGGTTTAAAAGCATTTTCAATAATACCTGCTTTGTATTTATCGTAACGCGAAGAGTATTGGTTATAATGAAATACGAATCGTCGGAGAGGGCCAATCTTATCTAGGTTCTCTTTCAAATTGAGAAATGTAGGTGTAACTGTGGATTTCATAGCTTCCATATAGGTTGTTTGATACTCAATAGATGCGTTGATTACTTGATCCATTTCATTTAAGGACGTGACAGCTGGTTTTTCGCAAAGAACATGAATACCGTTTTTCATTGCCAAAATACTTTGTTCTGCATGAAACGCATTTGGTGATGCAATATAAACGGCTTCAATAGTACCACTTTGAAACATTTCTATCATATCGGTATACACATGTTCGATATTATGCTTATCTGCGAACGCTCTCCCTGTTTCCTCAGTCCTTGAATAGACTGCGCCTACGCTAAACTCTGGATGTTCTTTAGCTGCTTTAATAAGTCGATCTGTTATCCAATTCGTTCCGATAATTCCAAAGTTCATAGTAATAGCCCCTTTTGTTATATTGATTGACATAAAGAATTTCATTTAATTCGCTGGGGTGCTTGGTGATGCCTCTCGCCCTAAGCCAAGCAGGTGCGCCGACAGTCTTATGGCTACGGTCATCCTTGAAAGGCGCATTCGCGCTATTTATATATAGGTGTTCATTTGTTCAATATATAGTCAATAATAAGTATACCTTGCCGTATAAAATGAATTTACCCCTTAATGCCAAATGAAAAAACTGTCTGCTTCTCATATAATTCATGGGCCTTTAAGATAACGGGCGGAAAGTCATCGTGATGCAAGGAGGCAGGGGAAGCTTGTGTTTCAAAACAAACACCTAAATAAGGTTTTGATTTTCCTTCTGCTAACTCAAGGTCGTCTTCAAGGTTATTCGATGTGTACATAACGACGCCTGGTTGGGTGGTCTTAATCGTCATTACACGGCCACTCGTTTCTTCATTTACACTAACGTTTGGGCGGTTAGTTTGATTGAGAATAAAGTAATGATCATAGCCATGATTAGCAACTCTATTTTGCGCTGACAGGGAATTAATACCGTCAGCAAGTTTCCTTTCAGTTCGGAAATCAAATGGCGTCTTCGCTACATTGATCTTTTTACCAGTTGGAATTAGTTCCTTATCAAGTTCAACAAATTCATCACTCTCTATTGTAACATGATGGTTGTGAATCGAGGCCGCTAAATTGCCATTTAAATTAAAATAAGAATGATTTGTCATAGTAAGCACAGTCGTTTTGTTGGATGTCCCCGAATAATCAAGGATGAGCTCATTGTTATTAGTCAATGTATAGGTAACGGAAACCTTAATAGTACCAGGGTATCCACCTTCACCATCTAAACTTCTATGGCTTAATTTCACGCCGACTGTATCATCTGTTTGAAAGGGGCTAGCCTGCCAGATTACTTGATGAAATCCTCCATCTCCTCCATGTAAATGATGGCCACCTTCATTTGCTACCAATGTATATAGTTGATCTTCGATAGTAAATGAAGCATCTTGAATTCTTCCAGCAACACGGCCGACAATCGCGCCAAAGAAGTATGGGTTTTTTTCATAATCGACATAATTTTTATAGCCAAGGACCACATTTTCTAGTTGATTATACCGGTTTGGAACGCTTATGTCAGTGATGATGCCACCGAAGTTCAAGAAGCTTACTGTCATGCCGGTATCATTCGTTAATGTATACAACTTCCATTTATTCAGTATATCTTGGGTTTTAATTTGCATCTCATTAGCCACCTACTTATTTAATGTCTTGATAAATCGTTCACACTCACTTTGTACTTTGAAAACGCCTGCATCTCCAAGCACTTTGGCGAATTTAATTCCAAGTTCTTTTTCTAAAATGGGTTCAATTTGCTTTAGGTTTGATAATTCTTCATGGTTAACTTTGATTTGCGTTGCCCATTCTTGATGATAGGGGGCTACAGCACTTGTTTGACCTAGTAAAAACTTCTTGATTTCAGCTAATTCATCTTTCAGACGCGCTGGTAATACTGCAAGACCCATTACTTCAATAAGTCCAATATTCTCTTTTTTAATATGATGGACATCTGCATGGGGGTGGAAAATCCCTAGTGGATGTTCATCGGTTGTTCGATTGTTGCGTAAGACAAGATCAAGTTCATACTTGTTAGCGCGCATTCGGGCAATCGGTGTGATTGTATTATGTGGGGTATCATTACTAAATGCTCTGATATCCGCTTCCTCATCACTATAATTTTTCCATGTGGTTAGGAAATGGTCAGCTGCTTGAATCAATGGCTCAATCTCATAGCTCTGCAAGCGAATGGTTGTTAACGGCCATTCCAGGACAGATGCAGTTATGTTTGAAAAATTTTCTAACGTAAACGAAAATGCATTTGTTGCAGTTGTCATTGGGAAATCATAACTTCCTGCTTGATAATGATCATGATTCAAAATAGATCCACCGACAATAGGTAAATCGGCATTTGAACCAATAAAATAATGTGGGAATTTCTCTATAAAAGTAAGTAAGCGTTTAAAAGTGTCCTTACTAATTTTCATATCACGATGTTCTTCAGCAAGTAAAATACTATGTTCATTATAATATACATATGGTGAATATTGCAGATACCAATTTTCATTTACAAGTGGCACTTGAATGATACGATGATTCGCCCTAGCTGGATAACCTGTTCGACCAGTATATCCTTCGTTATCTATGCATAATAAACATTTTGGATAATCAATATCATGTTTCAATTCGCTTTCTCTCTTGATTTGTTCAGGGTCTTTCTCCGGTTTTGACATGTTAATGGTAATATCCATTTCACCATAGATTGTTGCAGCTTTAAAATGGATATTTTTCTTGATGCGGTTCATCTGAATATAATTGCTGTTTTTACTTAATTCATAAAAATAGTCTGTTGCTTCTTTTGGGGAGTTACTATATTTTTTTCGGAAAATTTCATTGATAACAGAAGGCCTCGCTAAAAAGCAATTCATAATTTTTGCCGAAAGTATTTCTTTGTCATCAAAAACAGTGTCAATGACATTATTTTCGGTAGCATAGGCAATGACTTTGTCGAGTAGATTTGGAATTGAATCATCTGTTGCGCCTTCAGTTGTTGCAGGCATAGATGCGAGATGGAGCAATGCAAGTACTTGGTTCGTCACATAAATCTGGTCAGCTTTATCGATTAATCCCACTTCGATGCCTTTTTGAATGATGCCTCTAATATCAGAGTAAATCATTTAGCTGTCACGTCCTTCTTATAACCATTAGGGTTGTTGAGATGCCAGTTCCAAGCATCTTGAATGATTTTTTCAATCGAAGTCCGTGTTGGCTTCCAACCTAGAAGGATAGCTGCTTTATCAGAGCTTGCGATTAAGATACTAGGATCACCGGCACGGCGTTCGCCTGGTTTCTCAGGGATTTCTTTACCTGTAACTGCCCGTGCTGTATCAATCATTTCTTTGACTGAAAATCCTTGATTACTGCCAAGATTAAAAATATCGCTTTCCCCATCATTGTTTAAATAATTTAGTGCTAATAGATGCGCATTGATAAGGTCTTCTACATGAACATAATCTCGAATACATGTGCCGTCAGGCGTTTCATAATCTTCTCCGAAAACAGTGATATGTGAACGTTGATCGAGTGCTGCTTCGAGAATGATTGGTACGAGATGTGTTTCGGGATGATGGTCCTCACCAATTTCTCCAGATTCTCGTGCACCTGCAACATTGAAATAGCGTAATGCAACATAGCGAATGCCATAGGCTTGTTCGCACCATTTCATCATTTTTTCCATCGTCAGTTTTGTTTCCCCATAAGTACTTGTTGGATTGGTTGGCATCTCTTCTGTAATTGGGACAGATTCTGGCTCCCCATAAGTAGCTGCCGTGGATGAAAAAATAATTTTTCTGACAGTAAACTCAGTCATGACTTGCAGTAATACTTGAGTACCGTAGACGTTATTATCAAAGTACTCCAATGGTTTTTCCATTGATTCACCGACAAGAGAATTCGCTGCAAAATGAAATACTGCATCAATGGATTCATTGGTAAATACATTCCGCATAAACGCGATGTCTCGACTATCACCTTCGTAGAAAATTGCATTGGGATGGACAGCTTCTCTGTGCCCAGTTTGTAGATTATCAATCACTACGACATCCATCTGTTGATCAATTAACTGATAAACCGCATGTGAACCGATATATCCAGCTCCACCTAGAACTAATACACTCATTTAGTACACTCCTTCGGTAAGTTCTCTTGCTCCGTCACCAATGGTAGCGGTATAAAATGATGCCTTATAACCAATTTTTTCACTGTAGATTTTATTTACATTGTTCTTAAAGTTATCGACTTTGTCTGTTTCAACAATTGCAATCGCACACCCACCAAAGCCAGCGCCAGTCATGCGAGCACCTACAATCCCTGGTTGATCCCATGCTGCTTGGACAATCGTATCAAGTTCGATGCCTGTTACTTCATAATCTCGTTGAAGGGATAGATGTGATTCATTCATTAATTGTCCAAAGGCCTTTAAATTGCTTTGTTGTAGTTGTTGAAGGGCAACAACTGTACGTGCATTCTCATAGACAGCATGTTTTGCCCGCTTTTGGTTCGTAGTATTAGTAATGAGGTGTTTGTGTGATTCAAATTGTTCTATCGTCAAATCACCAATACTCTTTATTTGAAGGACTGTTTGCAAGTCTACCAAAGCTTGCTCACATTGAGCGCGGCGTTCATTGTATTTTGAACCAGCAAGTGTTCGTTGTTTATTAGTATTAATGATGATTATCACATGGTCAGCAAGCTCAATAGGTGCATAGTTGTAAGCTAATGTTTGGCAGTTTAATAGGATGGCATGCCCTTTTTTACCTTTACCGATTGCAAATTGATCCATAATTCCACTGTTGACACCGATATAATCATTTTCTACTTTTTGCCCAAGTTGGATCAACTGTACACGATCAATATTTAAATCAAATAGTCCTTCTAAAAGGACGCCGGTGACCATTTCAATAGAAGCAGAAGAGGACAGTCCGGCACCGTTAGGAATGTCACCATAAAATAAGATATCCATTCCAGTCGTTATTTCGAATCCACTTTCCCTCATATAGTTAATCATACCTTTAGGGAAATTCGCCCAATCATGTACTTCATTATAGTCTAAATCGGCAAGATCACATTCGATGGTTCCTATATGGGAAAAGTTTAACGAATAAAAACGTAACTTTTGATCATCACGTTTTTGAGCAAGTGCGTATGTTCCAAATGAAATTGAGGCGGGGAACACATGGCCACCATTATAATCCGTATGTTCACCAATTAGATTAATTCGTCCTGGTGCAAAAAACATACGTGGTATATTGATAACGTTGAAGGTAGATTGGAATTCATCTAGTAAATTTGGTTTTTTCAAGGTTGCTACCTCCTGAAGTTAATAAGTTAATTTAATTAAGTTGAGTGTACTATACATTGAGGCAATATTCAAACTAACTAGTCCGATTTTATTATATATTCGAGTTTGAAGACATGGTTCGATTAGCTGGAGACGGGGTTATCTATTAGACAACGATCAAAAGAAGAGTGTAGATTCAGGAAATACTGAAAGTAAGAGTATAAAATCTTGTAAAGTAAATCATTTACATCTATCATATATGGTAGTTGATTATTCTGTTTGTTTTCTTGGCAAGCTAAACTAATCGACTAAAAATAGTATAATTAGCGTAAAGAAAAATGAGAGGATAATAAATATATAAACTTTTATTACGGATGACTTTTTATTATTGATTGGTACAGCGAAAGAATTACAAATTATCGATTAAAATAGCCAATAGAGTAGAAGTGAATTTTACAAGATAAGAAGCTAACTAGTATATCTGTACTATTGCTAGGCGGGGATCTCTATAAATAGAGAGTTGTATTGCAAATGGCATTGATGAGAGGGCTACAAAGGAAGAGGTAGTAGCTGTTTTTCTGAAATGACTACACGCTGGAAATTAGCTGCAAGAGAAATTAAACAGTATAAAACCTATACATTACTAGCATTAGGTGAATTATATGCGGACAAAGGTTAGGTGACGCGAATGCATCTAAGTGCCTTTAGGGATAACAATACTAGAATGCCTCGTTTGCTTGGTCCAGATACTGGTTTTGATTCTATTGGTAATTTAATCATCGCTAATAAAGGAAGAAAGTTAAGTACCAATGAATATGGAGTTACTAGAAAAATATGATGCAAATAGTTACTATGAAAATTCAAATCGTTATTTTGGACTTTAAGATACATTAATTTGAATTAAATCGTTGAAAATAGTAGATAAAGAGAGGATGTATAACATGTCGAAACAACAAATTGGTGTAATTGGTTTAGCTGTTATGGGGAAAAACTTGGCGCTTAATATTGAAAGTAGAGGGTATTCTGTTGCTGTCTACAACCGTACAGCTGCAAAAACAGATGAGTTTTTGGGAAATGAAGCAGTAGGCAAGAACTTTTTCGGTGCCAAGGGTATTGAAGAATTTGTTAACTCATTGGAAGTACCGCGTAAAATTATGCTAATGGTTCAAGCAGGACAAGCAACAGATGCAACAATAGCATCCTTACAGCCGTATCTTGAAAAGGGGGATATCCTGATTGATGGAGGAAATACTTTATTCGAAGATACGATTCGCCGCAACAAAGATTTAGAGAAAACAGGCATCCATTTCATTGGTACAGGGGTTTCTGGGGGAGAAGAAGGTGCGCTAAAAGGTCCTTCGATTATGCCAGGTGGCCAAAAAGAAGCATATGATCTAGTTGCACCTATTTTTGATGCGATTGCTGCACGAGTAGATGGTGAATCTTGTAGTACATATATTGGGCCTGATGGTGCAGGGCATTATGTGAAAATGGTGCACAACGGGATTGAGTATGGGGATATGCAATTAATCGCAGAGGCCTATTTCATATTGAAGCATGTCCTTGATCTTGATGTACAAGAACTACATGAAGTCTTTTCAGTATGGAATAAAGGCGAATTGGATAGTTACCTAATTGACATTACTGCCGAGATTTTTACAAAAATAGATGAAGAAACAGGTCAACCACTTGTTGATGTTATTTTAGATAAAGCAGGCCAAAAAGGGACAGGAATGTGGACAAGTAAAAATGCCTTGGATTTAGGCGTTCCACTACCATTAATTACTGAATCCGTATTTGCACGTTGCATATCTGCGATGAAAGATGAACGTGTCAGAGCAAGCAAAGTGTTAGCGGGGCCTGAGGTAGGCAGCTATGAAGGTAATAAAGAGGAACTCATTGAAGCCGTAAGAAAAGCATTATATATGAGTAAAATTTGTTCCTATGCACAAGGTTTTGCACAAATGCGCGCGCAATCTGTAGAAAGTGGCTGGAATCTTCGCTATGGCGATATTGCGATGATTTGGCGTGGTGGTTGCATTATCCGTGCTCAATTCCTGCAAAACATTAAAGATGCCTATGATCAAGACCCAAATCTAGAAAACTTATTGTTAGATGCTTACTTTAAAGAAATTGTAGTAGGTTATCAATCTGCATTACGCGAAGTCGTATCAGTTGCAGTTAAACAGGGTATTCCCGTGCCATCATTCTCAAGTGCAATTGCTTATTATGATAGCTATCGTTCAGAAAATCTTCCTGCAAATCTAATTCAAGCACAGCGCGACTACTTTGGCGCTCATACGTATGAGCGTAAGGATAAAGAAGGATCATTCCATACAAACTGGTTCTAAGAGGAAAAGTACTGAGCCCTGATTGCAGGTGGGTGACTCTAATTGGTTTTAGTTGCGAGGTGTAATTATTAGTATTGATAGTGCACTCGACAATGAAAGGGCTGCTTCCCGTATATCAGAGCAAAATATAAGGAAAAATAGACCTCCCTTCTATAGATGGGGAGGTCTATTTTTTATTGCTATATATTCGACACTACTTATTTGGTGATAACTAGGTGATACATCTCACGAGTGTAACGAATAAATCTAGCGAAGGAGCTACACTAATGAAAGTCAGCACAATAGCACCGCATCCTGCAGGCGCCGGAGCAATAAGACTTAGGAAGGATGCAGTTCAATCCATCCCTAGTGATCTTCTGGCGGGCTTATTGCGTGAGGCCATCGCCAAGCGATAAAGTGGTTTTGGAAGAACATTTTAATTGTTAAGTGCTGACTATATAGTTGCAATTTAGATAGAATTGCTTCGTTTATGGGGCACACATCTATGAATCGCTTTGGTGATCCGAAACAATTGAACGGAATGGTCCATTGGCTTGTATCAAATCGTGCATCTAGCTTTGTAACAGGAGCACTATCACATTCCATTAACCACATCCGGGTTTGGGTGAACTAGATCCACTAGAAATTGAAAGGTCATCTGTAGGAGCAATTAAAGACGTGGTAGGTAAGGAGAATATAAGGCAAGAAGAACTTCTAACATGAGGGGATTCTTGTGTGATCCATTCATTTATTTGTGTGAATGAAAACTATAAGCCTTTATCTCCAGCCACTAAATGGCCATCAAATAAAATTAACAAAGAAAAAGCTCCTTCATTTGAGAGTGCTCAACTGAAGGAGGATTATTTTAAGTTAAACCTGAAGTTGCAAGATAGCTCGGATTGCCAATCCAACACCATCATGTTCATTTGTGGTTGTAATTTCAGTGCAAGCGGCTTTAATTTCTGCAGGGGCATTACCCATAGCAACAGAGCGTCCTGCACGTTCCATCATTGATAAATCATTATAGCTATCACCAATTACCATGACATTAGCCATTGAGATATCTTTACTCTTGGCATATTTTTCAACTGCTATTCCTTTTTGTGCATTGATATCTGTAATCTCTAGATTTCCCGCTCCTGAAGAACTGATAGCAAGTCCAGGTAACAGTTGAAGTGCTTTTCTAGCCTTATCTAAATTCACTCTATTAAAAGACGTTCCAAATACTTTATAAATTTCACTTCCGCGTTGGTTAATGAGCTCATTATAAGAATCAACTTGGCGGATATAACCTCGTTCTACTCTATTCATTACTTCTTGCCGGATTTTATCCACTGCGGGGATTTGGTTAGCTGCTTCAGCAAGTTGAATGAAAGTATCGATTTGATCTTCAATACTGTTAATATAAATTAGCGTATCAATAAATAGTTGATAATCTATTGTGTGAGCATCTAAAATAGATGTTATTTGTGAGATGTTATTTTCATCTATATGGGTTGCAGAAAGCAAATCCCCAAATGAATCTCTAATTTCTGCTCCATTAAGACAAATGTATGAAAGATCCAAACCACTATCACTAATAGGACCATAGGCCTCCGAGAAACCTCTTCCAGTAGCGATTACAACCTCAATTCCATTGGACTGTGCGGCTAAAATTGCTTGTTTGTTTTTAGTACTGATGGTGTGGTCAGGACTCAATATTGTTCCATCCATATCAATTGCAATTAGGCGTATCATAATTGTCCCCTTTCTTAGTACATAGAGACTGATAATACCAATGAATGCGATATATATCAACTTGCCAGTTCGACAGAGTTTTTTCTAACCCTAGCCAAAAAATATCGAAAATAAGAATAATCTGATGAAATGATTGAAAATGTCCTAACGAATCCTATAGAGATTTTAACCAGGCCAACTTAACGGGTGTATTTGAAAAGAATGTTGAAGAGTTGTTTACAAATGATGTTCATCTGTAAGAAAATGACAATCGCACAGATGCTTACTGCGCAAGCTTGGTTAATCGATATGGATTTGGTTTAATGGCGATAAGCATTAGTTCTACATTCGATTTTTGGACTACTTAAATATGATGTTACTGATTTTAAGAAAAGAGATTGTATTGTCCGACAGTCGGATGAAAAGCGCAATGGGGTATGTTCAATTTATGCGGCCAAAGACAATCGGAAACAATTAGTATAACTTTCAACCTTTCGCGAATTAAACTAAATTATCCGTGTACTCAACTAGAGAGATTAATGATAGTATAAAAGCTAAAGAGTGTTTCTTATATTTGAAAAAATGGCTTTAGGAAGTTCACCTCTTCAAGAAAAAGCGAAAAGTCATTGCAACTGCAAAGGTTAATATATATCCCCTAGTCAAAGTGGTTTATCCTATCAGGAAAAACCACGTTGGTTGATAGTGATAATATTTGTACTACCATCAAAGTAGGGATGTCCCTGTTCTGTCACTTTGATTATTAAAATAATAGGGGGGTTAATATGCGGCAAGGCACATTCCGGTGGATGAAATCGGTAAATAAGTCTATTATATTAAATAAAATACGGGCCGACGCACCCATCTCTAGGGCGCAAATTGCCAAAGAGACAAAACTAACGCCACCAACAGTTAGTAGTAATGTGAAAGAGTTGATTGATCAAGGGATTGTGATAGAAAGCAAGCTTGGTGAGTCTCAAGGCGGCCGAAAGCCAACGATGCTCTTAATCAATAATCAAGGTTTCTATGTTGTTGGAGTAGATGCGGGACCGGAAATGATAGAGTGTATCCTTACCGATTTATCTGGGGAAATTATTAAGCGAACTTCAAATAAGTTGACCACACCGATAACAAATACCGAGTTTCTGGCTGTTTTAAAAGAATGTATTCACAGTTGTTTACAAGGTATATCTACTACTCGTAAAAAAATTATTGGAATAGGTGTCGCAATGCATGGTGTTGTTGACGTTGGAGCAGGTACTTCACTGTTTGCTCCTATTTTAGGTTTGACCAATATCCCGATTAAGGAAGAACTTGAAAAGGAATTTGAACTAGTAGTCAAAGTAGAAAACGATGCACGCGCAATGGCACTCGGGGAATCTTGGTTTGGAGATCATGGTGAATTAACAAGTATGTTGGTTATGAATATTGGACGTGGTGTTGGCGCTGGGCTTGTCATTGATGGAAAGTTATACCACGGGGCACAAGATATTGCCGGTGAAGTGGGACATATGACAATTGATTTGTACGGTGAAATTTGTGAGTGTGGTAATCGTGGATGTTTGCAAACGTTTACAACCGGCCCAGCAATTGCTAGACGTGCAATGAAGGGGATATCTCCTGATCCAATCACTGCTGAGAAAGTATATGAATTAGCTATAGGTGGTAATGATGAGTTTGCGACCATACTTAAGGAAACCGGAAGAGTGATTGGGATAGGTTTAACAAATTTAATACATATTATTAATCCGCAAAAAATTGTTCTTGGTGGTGGGGTAACAAAGGCCGAAGAACTAATTTTACCAGTCATACTAAAAACGATTGAAGAGCGTGCATTGACACCACGGGCAAAACAGACTGAAGTAACCATAACTAAACTTGGTGATGATGCAACACTTATTGGTGCTGTGTCTTTACTTTTAGTAGATGTATTTGACCCAAATTGAATTTTCTACTAAACTAGGATAGATAGCTATGAGAAGAGTCTGAATAGAACGATTTTTTATCATTATTTTAGGAGGTCATTCATATGACGTGGCAAGTTGAAGCAGAAAAGTGGCTTAATCAAGAGAATCTAGAAGTTAGACTCAAACAGCAACTTATGATTGAAGAGAAAAATTCAGAATTGTTGGAAGACAGTTTTTATAAAAATCTCTCATTCGGCACGGCTGGCCTGCGCGGAGAACTCGGGTTTGGCACGAATCGGATGAATATTTACACAGTGAGGAAGGCGGCGCTTGGGCTTGTTTCCTATATTAATAGCTGTGGGGAAGCCGCGAGAAATAGAGGCGTCGTCATTGCATATGATTCGAGGCACCAATCTGCGGAATTTGGCCTTGAAGTGGCGAAAGTTCTTGGGTTCAATGGTATTCGCTCCTATTTGTTTGACGAACTGCAATCTACTCCATTGTTATCTTTTGCAGTACGCGAATTGAATACGTTTTCAGGCATTGTCATAACAGCAAGCCATAATCCGTCAGAATACAACGGACTGAAGGTGTACGGAGAAGACGGTGGACAAGTTACTTTAGAAGCAGCAACTGCGATTACTACACATACGGAGAGTATCGATGATCTATTTTCGGTGGAGGTAGCGGAAGAAGCTTATCTCTTAGAAAAAGGACTACTTACTTATTTGGATAATGATTTGAGTAATCGTTATTTATTGCATTTAGATGGAATACTTTTAAGTGGGGAACTAGATAAGAGTCTCTCGATTGTTTATTCCCCACTCCACGGGGCTGGTGGGAAATTAGTTTGTAAAGGACTAGAGGTAGCGGGCTTCTCGAACGTAACCATCGTCAGTGAACAGGCAATTCCAGATCCGGAATTTACGACCGTCAAGTATCCGAACCCTGAAGATCCACAAGCTTTTGAAATGGCACTTACGTATGGTCATAGAGTGAAAGCGGATCTACTCATAGCAACGGATCCGGATGCGGACCGAATGGGTGTGGCAGTCCGAGGTTTAGATGGCGACTATATATTTTTAACAGGAAACCAGATTGGTGCATTACTCGTAAATGCATTGTTGGAAGATAAATCAGACCGTAATGCAATGCCGGAAAACGGTATTGTTTTAAAGACAATAGTCACATCAGAGCTTGGCAGGGCCATTGCAGACAAGTATGGTGTTAAAACGATAGATGTATTGACAGGGTTTAAATTCATCAGTGAAAAAGTGTTAGAATTTGAAGAAACTGCAGAGTCAACTTTCTTATTTGGCTATGAGGAAAGCTATGGCTATTTGATTGGCGATTTCGTACGGGATAAAGACGCTGTTCAAGCTTCTGTATTAATTGCTGAAGTGGCTGCAAGTTATAAAGCAAACGGACAAACATTATTGGAAGGGCTACATGTGCTGTATGAAGAGCATGGCTATTACCAAGAAGGTTTGGAATCGATAACGCTAAGAGGGAAGACTGGCATGGTGAAGATTGATGAAATCGTAAATTATTTCAGGTCGACATCATTTGTTAACGAGTTTACTCAACCCCTTTCAATAATTGAAGATTATGCATCTGGTAATTCTGTTGTGGTTGAAACAGGGGATCGGCAGCCACTCGACTTGCCTATTGCGAATGCGCTTAAATTCAAGTTGTCTAATGATGCATGGTTTGCCATCCGTCCATCTGGAACAGAACCTAAAATCAAGTTCTATTTTGGGGTGAAGGGTGAAACAAAAGTCGAAAGTGATGAGGTTTTAGCAGCATTAAAAGCAGCCGTCATGACGATTGTTGAAAGGTTTACTTCCCACTTATTACAATAAGCGATGAAATTCTATACCGCTTTCGATAATGGCACGTTTACAGGTATTGATTTTTCAGGCTGGAGAAATCTACCTAGCGATAGCTGGGAAGTTACTGAGAAAATGTGGAATTGGTTGTTGTGATTGGTGATGGGGGATTAAATTTAAGTGCAAAAGAAGTTCAAGATACGCCCTCTCCCTATATTGAAAAAAGTGAGACCCTTTCCACCGATTATGGTGAAAAGGTCTCACTTTTTTTGTGTCGAATGTGATTTATGTCTTCAACTCTCTGTGTTTTAAAAAAGTTTAGGAGTTAATAATCATCAATTAGATAATTTACTCTGATAGCTAACTTAGTATTTCTCTATTCTCCAGGGGATTTACCGAGAGAAGCGCGAACTATTTTCTGGAGATAGTTACCACAGAAAATTTATTTTAGTAAACAAGATGCATTTGTTTACTAAACAGATGTATTTTGCATCCCGTAATATTGATTATATAGGTCGAAGTATTAAATTACATATGTAAACTTAGGATAGGTGCTTAACAGTACATCTGATGCTGTAACACCGTTGAGAAGCTTGAAAAAGGCATATTTTAGGGCTAAATTGGTGTTCTTTAGAATTAGATAATCTATATACATTCTAGATAAACTCTTTAATACTATACTTTTTCAAGAAAAGGCTTGCGAATAATTAGAATATTTGATATATTACTTTTAATACGTTTAGTTAACTTAACTAAAAAGGGGAGGTGAATCATGGCGACGATGAGAGAAATAGCAATAAAAGCTGAGGTTTCTACAGCTACTGTGTCTAGAGTTATCAATGGAGACCCTACATTATCGGTAACTGCTGAAACAAGAAGAAGAATAATGGAGGTCGTTGATGAACTCCAATACAAGCTACCTAGAAGAAAAAGTGGCAAAGCCTCTGAATCCGTCCAAGTGCAAAATATTGGGCTCGTCATATCCAATGATGAAACAATTGACCCGTATTTCCTTTCTATTCGACTAGGAGTGGAAAGTGTCTGTGAAAAATATTCAATGAATATTTCATCTGTACTCACGGTTGGTAAAAGTGATTTTACAGCTTTAGCACTCAGTCGCTTGGATGGGTTAATCATATTCGGGGACGTGATCATTGAAGATTTACGAGATGTATATTATCACAATGACAATATTGTTATCGTAGACTTTTTACCTGAAGAAAATACCTATGATGTAGTTCTATCTGATTTTGAGACAGCTACCGGTCGAGTAATGGATTATCTGTTCAACCTTGGTCATACGGATATTGCTTATATTGGCGGACAAGGTGCAATTAGGGGCATTACAACTGAACAAATAATTCCGAAAGAAGACACCCGCAAGCAAATATTTGAAAAGAAAATGAATGAGAAAGGTCTATACAATCCGGAATACATTCTTTTGGGTGATTTTGGTACCAATAGTGGCTATTTGTTAACGAAAGAGTTGATTGAATCTACCGCCAAACCAACAGCAATTGTCGTTGCTAGTGATCCGATGGCGATTGGAGTTATGCGTGCCCTGCATGAAGCAGGAATGAAGGTGCCAGATGAAATATCGGTTTTCAGCTTTGATGATATCGACTCTGCCGCCTACTTAAATCCATCATTATCTACCGTTAAAATTCATACCGAAGAAATGGGACGGACAGCTGTTAAGCTGTTGTATGATCGTATACATGGTGATCGGGTATTGCCGCTCAAAGTAGTACTCCCGACCGAATTAGTCGTTAGAGACAGCGTAGGCATTAAAAAAGCGTAGAAGTAAAAAAATGTATTGGAGGATCATATATATGAAAAAAATGATTTTGTTACTCGCGGCAGGTGTTCTATCCGTTGTTCTATTTGCCGGCTGTTCTAATGGAAATACCTCTAGTTCCAAAAGTGATGAAGTGAAAATTGAGTTCTTTCAATATAAAAGTGAAGCCATTCCTACTTTCGCTAAATTGATTGCGAAGTTCGAGGAAGAAAATCCAACGATTAAAGTCGAACAAGTAAGTCCGCCAGAAGCAGAAGTTGTTTTAAAAACGAGAGTCATGAAAAGTGATATACCCGATATCATTGGAATTGGCGCTAACAATAACTTTAAAGAACTATCAAAAGCAGGCGTATACAAAGATATGACAAATGATGAAAACCTAGATAATGTTCAACCTGCTTACTTGCAAATGTTGAAGGATGTCACAGGATTAGAAGAAATTTATGCAGTTCCTTACGCAGCTAACGCAGTAGGTGTTATTTATAACAAAGCAATCTTCAAAGAGTTAGGACTCGAGGTACCGACAACATGGGATGAGTTTATTGCAGTTGCAGAAAAGGTGAAAGAATCAGGGAAAATACCTTTCTATTTCACATTCAAAGATGCTTGGACAACACT
Organism: Sporosarcina sp. E16_8; assembly: GCF_017347095.1. Taxonomy (GTDB): domain Bacteria; phylum Bacillota; class Bacilli; order Bacillales_A; family Planococcaceae; genus Sporosarcina. The sequence continues at coordinate 50,875 of NZ_JADPRZ010000008.1, forward strand.
TCCAGCCTTTAATGTACTTGCAGCAAATACACAAGGCGATGATTTTTATGATGAATTAAATAAAGGAAACGTGCTCGTTGGAACAAGATATAAGGAAGCAGCGGAAAAGTTTGTAAAGTTGCTCGATTATGGGCATAAAAACCAACAAGGTGTCGCTTACAATGATGGGAACACCGCTTTCGCAAACGGAGAAAGTGCCATGTACTTACAAGGTATTTGGGCAATTCCTGAAATCAAAAAAGCGAATCCTGCTATTGATCTAGGTGTTTTCCCTTATCCACTAACAAATACGCCAGGGGAGAGTAATGTCGTTTCTGGAATCGATTTACTTTTAAGTATAGGCGCATCATCGAAGCATCCTGAAGAAGCGCAGAAATTTATCGAATTCCTATTAAAAGAAGAAAATATAACCATGTATATTCAAGAACAAAATGCATTTCCAACGCTAAAAGGAATCTCACAAGAGGAGCCATCGCTTGAGGGCTTGAAAGAAAGCTTTGCAAAAGGGGCACTTGTCGATTTTCCTGACCATTATATACCCGTAGGTGTCACAGCTGATCAGTCCCTACAAATATTAGCTCAAAATAAAGATGTAGCTGCATTTTTAGATACGATGCAGAAAGACTGGGAAAAGGTTGAGGATCGAAAGTAATGCCAAAAGAGAAACTGAGTAAATTCAGTTTCTCTTCCTTTGATAAGGAAGGAAGGAGGAATAATAATGAAAAAAGCTAGTCCTACTTTGACACCTCCCGTAAATTCAAGAAAAAAGGCGAAGCAGAGGTTTATAAAAAAAAATTGGGCTTTTTATGCAATGGTTATACCAGCTGTATTACTTTTCGCTACTTTTCATACCTTTCCCGCTTTACAGGGAATCTATTATTCTTTTACGAACTGGAACGGAATCAGTTTAGAGTATGACTTTGTGGGCTTTAAAAATTATTTGCATTTGTTTAAAGACAAAGTTGTAAAAGATTCGTACATATTTACGTTTTCATTCGCCATCATGGCTACAGTTCTTGTAAACGCAATTAGTTTAGTGGTTGCGATAGGCTTAAATGCGAAAATAAAAGGGCGTAACTTTTTCAGAGCCATTTACTTCCTCCCTAACATATTGGGTGTATTAATCGTTGGATTTATTTTCAACTTCTTTTTCACGAATATTCTTCCGACAATTGGTGAGCGATTAGATATCCAGTTTTTGATGGTAAATATTCTTGGCTCAGAAAAGTATGCATGGATGGGAATTTTGCTTGTTGTCGTTTGGCAAGCCTGCGCATTTAACATCATTCTTTACCTTGCTGGATTACAGACCGTGCCAGGTGAATTATATGAAGCAGCTGGTTTAGATGGTGCAAACTATTGGCAGCAGTTTTGGAAAATAACATTCCCTATGATTGCCCCATTCTTTACGATTAATATGGTTTTGTCGATGAAGAACTTCTTAATGGTGTTTGACCAGATTGTCGCTATGACAGCTGGAGGACCAGGTCACTCGACGACATCCATTTCTCTACTAATTTATAAAGGTGGATTTCAAGGTGGGGAATTTGCATTCCAATCAGCGAACGCCGTTATATACTTCCTCCTGATTATGTTTGTCTCTATTTTTCAACTTAAAATCTTGCAAAAAAGAGAGGTGGATATGTAATGAAACAGCGAACAAACTGGCCTGTCACAATTCTGATTACACTTGGCTCGCTAATCATCCTTTTCCCATTATATATGTCCTTCTCAATTGCCCTGAAAAACCCACAGGAACTTGCTAAATCAGCACTGGCATTTCCAACCGTATTTCGCTGGGAAAACTTTACGAGAGCAATCGAGGCAACCAACTTTTTTAATGCGTTAAAAAACAGCGCGCTTATTACGGGTGTTACACTTGTGTTGACAATTTTATCTAATTCACTTGTAGCCTATGCAGTGGCAAGAAATATGCATAAGAAATTCTTTAAAGGCTTATATTTCTATTTTGTCAGTGCGTTATTTATTCCATTTCCAATAATCATGCTGCCCATTGTAAAGCAAACATCCGCACTCGGACTAAATAACCCAGGTGGACTTATCTTACTGTATGTTGTATACGGTATGGCTATAAATATTTTCATCTATGTCGGGTATATCCGATCAATTCCCAAGGAGTTGGAAGAGGCTGCTATTATCGATGGATGCAATACATGGCAAGTATTTTGGAAAGTCATCTTCCCGCTTTTAATGCCGATTAATGCGACGATTGGTATTTTGACATGTCTATGGGCGTGGAATGATTTCTTGTTGCCATTAATTATATTAAGTGATTCGGCTCATGCCACGCTCCCACTTGTTCAATATGTGTTCCAATCAGAATTTGGGACAGATTACAACTTAGCTTTCTCCTCTTATTTAATGGCATTGGCACCGATGGTTGTTGTCTACCTGTTTGCACAAAAATGGATCATTGGCGGCGTTGTACAAGGATCGGTTAAGTAAACCTATAATATAGTTAAGGAGCTGAATATTAATATGGCGATACATTTTGATTCCAAGAAAAACAGATTTCATCTACAAGCAAATGATACGAGCTATGTCATGGAAGTTGTACGTGACGGCTATTTACTCCATCTGTATTGGGGTAGAAAAATAAACGACTTTAATTATTCAAATGAAATTCAACTTGTAGATCGTGGCTTCTCTGGGAATCCCTACAAGGAAGATCGTACGTTTTCGCTGGATACATTACCACAGGAATACCCGCAATTCGGGAATACGGACTATCGCAAGCCAGCTTATCAGGTCCAACTTGAAAATGGTTCAACAATTAGTGATTTACGCTATGAGTCGCATGAAATCCGGAAAGGAAAGCCCGCATTACCAGGTCTTCCGGCTACTTATGTGGAAGACGATAATGAAGCGGAGACGTTAGAAATTGTCATGCGTGATGCGGAAACAAATTTAAAGGTCGTGCTTAGTTATACCGTTTACGAACAGTTTAATGTCATTACGCGATCTGTAAAATTCCTAAACGAAGGAACAGCATCACTCAAACTATTACGTGCTTTAAGCGTTAGCGTTGATTTTCGGGATGCAGATTTCGATATTATGCATCTTCATGGTGGTCATGTCAAAGAAAATCATATCGAGCGTCAGCCACTTAGACTTGGTGTTCAATCTATTGAAAGTGCAAGAGGCGCAAGCAGTCACCAACATAATCCCTTCATAGCATTGCTGAGAAAAGGAGCGGACGAGCATACAGGTGATGTATATGCGTTCAACTTTGTTTACAGTGGAAATTTCCTTGCCCAAGCAGAAGTAGATCAATTTAACAATACAAGAGTAACGATGGGCATCAACCCATTCGATTTTAATTGGAAATTGGAACCAGGAGAGGCGTTCCAAACACCTGAAGCAGTAATGGTGTTTTCAGCGACCGGACTTGGAGGTATGTCGAGAACGTTCCATGAGTTATACAGAACTAGGCTAATGAGGGGGATGTATAAGGAAAAAGAACGTCCGATTCTCGTAAATAACTGGGAAGCAACTTACTTTGATTTTAATACTGAAAAAATTATTGATATTGCCAAAACCGGTCAGGAGCTTGGAATTGAGCTAGTCGTTTTGGATGACGGTTGGTTTGAAAAAAGAAATAGTGACCACTCATCACTTGGTGATTGGTTCGTAGACGTTGAGAAGCTGCCGAACGGACTTAATGATTTGGCTGGTCAAGTGGCAGAAATGGGTATGAAGTTCGGTCTGTGGTTTGAGCCGGAAATGGTTTCAGTTGACAGTAATCTTTACCGTGATCACCCCGACTGGTGCCTACATGTTCCGGGGCGCAATCGCTCCGAAAGCCGCAATCAGCTAGTCCTTGATTTTTCGAGGCCGGATGTTTGTGAGGAAATCACAAAGCGCGTCTGTGCCATTTTGGCAAGTGTGCCGATTTCTTATGTGAAATGGGATATGAACCGCTCCATGACGGAAATTGGTTCCGCAGTACTTCCTGCTGACAGGCAAAGAGAAACGGCTCACCGTTACATGCTCGGCTTGTATAACGTCATTGAGACCATCACTTCTCGTTTCCCTGAAATTCTATTTGAAAGTTGCTCTGGAGGGGGGGGTCGTTTTGACCCTGGTATGCTTTACTATATGCCTCAAACATGGACAAGCGACAATACAGATGCAATTTCACGCTTGAAAATTCAATACGGTACAAGTATGGTTTATCCCATAATTTCAATGGGTGCGCATGTATCAGCAGTTCCGAACCATCAAGTTGACCGGGTTACGTCGCTAGCTATGCGTGGAGATGTTGCGATGTCAGGGAATCTTGGGTATGAGCTTGATTTAACGAAGCTGACGGAAGCAGAAAAAATAACGGTTAAAGCACAAGTAGAAAGATATAAAGAAATACGCAAGCTTATACAGTTCGGTGACTTTTATCGTTTGAAGAATCCTTTTGAAGGCAATGAGACGGCTTGGCTGTTCGTCAATAAAGATAAAACAGAGGTCATCGCTTACTTGTTCCGCGTGCTTGCGGAGCCGAATGCAGCAATTGGAAGCGTACGGTTATCGGGCATTGATACTACGAAGAAGTATGAATTGCTTGGAACAGATAAGGTATATGGCGGCGATGAACTAACCTTCGTAGGTTTAAGCATTCCAATCGATATGAAGGGTGATTTCCAAAGTCATGTCTGGCATTTCAAAGAATTATAAGTAAAGTAAAAACGATGAGTATTCCCTGTTCAAAGGAATGGGGAACATCGTTTTCTTTCTATCTAGGTTGAATAACGTTAGTTTGTATGGCGTATTCAATACATCAACTTAATTATACATAAAAGTGAGGGATTATAGTGGTTACACTTCATCAAGAACGAATCATGAAGGCTGAAAAGGCTTTACAAGTGGCAAGTGGAAAAGTGAAAGATACGCCATACCGACTAGGCTATCATATCATGGCTCCTGCACACTGGATTAATGATCCGAACGGATTAATTCAATGGAATGGGGACTATCATGTATTCTTTCAGCATCATCCATTTGGTGCGAAGGGAGGCCCAATGCACTGGGGACATGTGAAAAGTAAAGATCTTGTGCATTGGGAACATCTCCCCATCGCACTCGCACCAGGAGATGAGTTTGATAAAAGTGGGTGCTTTTCAGGAAGCGCCCTTGAACATGATGGGCAATTGCTCCTTTTTTATACAGGGCATAACAATTTGATTGAAGATGGCTCTGATTTTTTTGAAGTGCAATGTCTTGCAACAAGTAATGACGGAATTCATTTCGAAAAGCTGGTAAGTAATCCAATTATTTCGAAACCACCAGAAAATGGTTCTCTGCATTTTCGAGACCCAAAAGTTTGGAAATACCAAGATACCTGGTATATGGTGTTGGGGAATCAAGTCGATGAATTAGGCAATGTACTTTTATATGAATCCCATGATTTGACTACATGGGTCTATCAAGGCGTCATCGCACAGAGTGAAGGGGAGATGGGCTATATGTTTGAATGCCCGGACTTTTTTGAACTTGAAGGAAAGCATGTACTACTATTCTCTCCCCAAGGAATTGAGCCAGAAGAGGATATATATCAGAATTTGTATCAGAACGGGACTTATATTGGTGATTTTGATTATTCAACAAAACAGTTCTCGCATGGTCAATTTACTGAGCTTGATAAGGGCTTTGATTTTTATGCAGGACAGACCTTACTCGATGATCGCGGAAGACGAATTTTGTTAGGCTGGATGAGCATGTGGGAAACTACGATGCCAGAACAAGAACATGGTTGGGCTGGGGCCCTAACCTTACCGAGAGAGTTGAAGTTCAATAATCATGGTGAACTTTCAATGACTCCAATTGAGGAACTTCAAAAATTGAGAACGGTAAAAAATGTAGTTGAGAAAACTATGATTAACGACAACGTTCGATTATCAACTATCAAAGGTGATCAGCTTGAAATTATTGCTGAGTTTTCGTTAAAAAATAGCACTGCTGAAAAATTCGGTCTTAATATTCGTTGCTCTGCAGATGGAGAGCAGAAAACAGAGATTTTTTATCAAGTGGCTGAAGGTAAAGTTGGGATTGACCGTAATCATTCAGGGCATGGAGAGGGTGGAATTAGACAGAGCATCATTCACGGACGAGACTGTGAAACTCTCAAACTCCATCTGTTTATAGACCGATCATCTCTTGAGTTATTTGTCAACGACGGCGAAACAGCGATGACTGCCCGTATCTATCCAGATCAAACGAGCATATCTGTAGAATTATTCAGTGATAGTGGAGAAACAAAACTGATTAAGCTCGACGCGTGGGAATTGAAGGATAGTTGGATGGGCATTTCTTAACTAACGTGTAACCGAGTGTTTCAAACGCATTGATCATACATCCATTGGTTTACCAAGAAATAATAGACTTATCCATGATAAATAAACCAGCATACTGATAAATTCAACTGAATAATAAAAACCCTCCTACTCTATTATTTAATGCAAGGCATAATAGAGTAGAAGAGATTGATTAACTTCCGATTTCTCACACCACCGTATCAAACAGGACTTTTAGAAATTGTCTAGTCACATTTACGCATGTTAGCCCATTCGTATGCTATATCTTCCACAAAAACCAAAATAAATTGATTGACAATTTTGAATTCCGGTTCTATAATTCGTTGTAAGCTCTTATATTAGTTTTTAGATAAAAACTAAAACGTTTTCGAAAATTAACAAAATGAACTTCTCAATCAAAACGCATATTTTTTTAAACTAATACAAAAACGTGGAGATTAAAGGGCGTATTAAGTTAGGAATGAGGCTGCAAAAAGATAATATGCTTGTTCTACTAGAAGCACTTAATATTTATTAGTCATCTCAAAAACGCCAAAGGGAATTTCTTTAGGCGTTTTTACATTACTTGGTTCTACTGTGATAGCCTCACGTTTATGTTGGAGTGTAGTTACAAAAAGGGTATCATCTAATTGCAAGGCGTATATATGTATTAATGTGGTACTATTAAATTTGACGCAATAGTCTAAAGTGTAAATGCTTTTTGAAAAAAGAAAGGGGTGTTTTGATGATCAATCAATTACGTAAAATTTATTCGTCACTCCTTGTATATTCAGAGGGACATGATAACTTAGATACTACATATAAGTGGTTTGTGACAGGTGAAAATGAAATTGTTGGTATTCATGACGAGGAATTAACCTCTAAAGACGTATCATTATTAACTACTTTTTTATTACCATATAATATAAATTTACCAATACCTACTGATGAAGAACGAAAATGGAAAAATGCTATTCATGCGACTGAATCAAGTGCTAACTTTGAAATTAAAAATCCCTATCGTTTTATCTACTTTTCAATCAAAAAAAATCAAATTGACCCTACTGTATTTAAAGATGCTATTCATGAGCTTTTTGCTAATCCTGTACCTATTTTATGGGGAAATGGACATGAAGGGATAATAATAGAAGAACAGATTGACTATGAAGATAGTATCTCATTTGAAGAGATTAAAGATATACTCATGAGCGATTTATCTGTAAAAATCCACTTCTTTATTGGATCTTATAAGGAAGGTTTGGAGGACATCGCGCAGTATTATCACTCATTAACAAATGCAGCTAAGAAAGTATTTGTATATACGAATAAAACAGTAGTAACGTATATTGATGCTGTACCTTATTTACTCATTAATCAAACAGAACCAGACCTACGTTCGGATATTGGTAAAACTGTTTTACAAGAATACATAAACGATGAAGAAACACTGAAAATGATCGAAACGTTTCTTCAATGTAATTTAAATATATCAGAGACAGCAAAGGTATTGCATATGCACCGCAATAGCCTCCAATATCGTTTGGATCGTTTTTTTGAAAAGACGGGAATAGATGTGCGACAATTTCATCATGCAATGACAGTTTACCTTGCCCTTCTAGCAAGAAAGTAACACTATTTATTTGGAAACGTCGTTCATAGTAAATATGCACGAAGACTATCCAGATCTTTGTGCATATTCACCATTACTAGAATAGTATAAATAATGTATGCTATTAGTAGTTAATGAAAGCACTTACATACTCTGGAGGGAATAAAATGGCAGACTTAAAATTGGTAAATATAAGAAAAGTATATGACAAAGATGTGGTTTCTGTTAAAGATTTTAGTTTGGAAATTAGAGATAAAGAATTTTTAGTATTAGTTGGTCCATCAGGCTGTGGAAAATCAACAACACTGAGGATGATTGCTGGTTTGGAAGAAATATCAGGAGGCGATCTTTACATTGGTGATAAAAGAGTGAACGATGTCCCACCAAAAGATCGTGACATCGCTATGGTTTTCCAAAACTATGCATTATATCCACATATGGATGTTTACAATAATATGGCGTTTGGTTTGAAGCTTCGTAAATTTAAAAAAGACGAAATAAAAAAACGGGTTGATAATGCAGCTAAGATATTGGGACTTGAAGACCTGTTAACGCGTAAACCGAAGGCTCTATCAGGTGGTCAGCGTCAGCGTGTTGCTTTAGGACGTGCAATTGTACGGGATGCCGAAGTATTCTTAATGGATGAGCCCTTGTCTAACTTAGATGCTAAGCTACGTGTACAAATGCGTGCAGAGATTCAAAAACTACACAGACGCCTGCAAACAACAACCGTTTATGTAACACATGATCAAACGGAAGCAATGACAATGGCGACGCGCCTTGTTGTCATGAAAGATGGATATATTCAACAAGTAGGGGCTCCTAAAGAAGTTTACGATGAACCTAATAATGTTTTTGTTGGTGGATTTATCGGTTCTCCTGCAATGAACTTCTTGAACGGTAAATTAGAAGAGAATTATTTTGTTATGGACGATGTGAAAATTCTTGTACCTGAAGGGAAGATGAAATATCTTCGTGAGCAAGGTTATGTCGGTAAAGATATCATTCTTGGGGTTCGTCCGGAAGATATTCATGATGAACCGCTATTCCTAGATTTTTCTCCTGAAACAAAAATCAAGGCCTCGATTGAAGTTGCTGAATTAATGGGAGCAGAAATTATTCTTTATTCTAAAGTAAATGACCAAGATTTCGTTGCACGGGTTGATGCACGTTTCAGCGTTGCAGCAGGCGAAACAGTCGACTTAGCATTTGATCTTAATAAAGCGCACTTTTTCGATTGTGAATCAGAATTACGTATAAAATAAGAGTGTAACGTAAAGCCGCCAAGGGAATCGAGTCTCCTTTGGCGGCTTTTTAATTGTATTTTTTGATGTTGAAAGTGATTGTCGAATACCACTTGTTTTTAGCTGGTGTTCGACAATCACTTAATTATGTTATTTGAAATCTGATGAGAGTCAGATACCATTAACTTTGTTTAAAAACTAAAAGATTTGGACAAACTAAGTAATCAAGATATAAACATGGAAAGGAGAGTATACAAATGAATGAGAAAAAGCCTCCACATGAACAATTGACCGATAAAAATAATGGATTGTCTTCAGCGCAAGAAGTACTGTATCAGGAAGAATATAAAAAAGCGGATAAAGAGGGCGAGAAAGAAGAAAAAGATAGGGATAATAACAAAAAAGGCTGAAGTTTGCATATGGAATAAACTGATTTCCAAGAAATTTTACCCTCTACTAATAAGATTATTTCCAGAAAAAACGGTTGCACAATAAATGCAACCGTTTTTGATATTGGGAAATAAATTTATATCTAACTATATGCTGAACAACTGAATTTCCTATATAAACTGAGCGAAGGCATCCCCTAACACCGTAGCGAATTCAATGGGATTTCTTAATCTCACTATTTCCAGGTTGATTCTAAGCACTAACAAACTTTATTTACTGTTGATTGTAAAATTCATCTATCGGTATAAATAACCCGACTTTTCCATACGTTTCTTGATCTAACGTGGCGAAAATTATGCCAATCACCAGCCCATTTCTATTTAGTACAGGGCTGCCGCTATTTCCTCGATAAACGGGTGCTTGCATCATTACGACAGGTACATCCCAATACGGTAGCTGGATATAATCAATAATCGTGCCTTCATTTGCAATGCCCTTAAAACTTAAAGGATTGCCAATAAAGTTGATGGCTTCATTAGTTGTAAAACTCGTTTTTTCAGCGAGTTCTAAATAGGGTAGATCTTGTCCATAGACTTTCAGTACAGCGAGATCGACTGAAGGATATGTATGCACAACGTCTGCCGTTAAACGACCTTCTTCTGGGAAGTAGACATTTACAGTATCGCTACCTTCGACAACATGATAGTTCGTTAGAATAATTCCTTCACTCGAAATGGAGAAACCTGTGCCTTTGCTTTCAGCGGACTGAATAACAACGACAGATTTCTTATAAGTTGCAATGTTTTCTTGCTTCGATAATTTTGAGGAAGTCTGTAAGAATTCAATAGCTGGAATTGAATAAACTTCAAAAATAATCGCAAATGTATTGAAAACCATCACAATGGAGATGAGCCAAAATAGCCATTTTGGAAATGGACGCTTAGTTTTGCGGTTGTTTTTTTCTTGCGCCTCTCTAAAAAGGGCCAGCTGTTGTGCTTCTAATACCAGTTCTTGCAATTCTTCATCATCAATTTCTTCATTTGAATCAACGTTATTTAAATCAGGCGATTGTTTTTCATTCGACTCCATACACCCACACACCCTAACTATTAAATACATATCGTTATAGTTCATTATAGCAAAGGAAAGAATACAAGGTTTTCTTCTTTTATTTGTTTGTCATAATTATGTAGTCAGCGCATATAATGAATAGTTCAATGACATTTAAATGGAAGAATGAATATTGTCCAAGCGTCTTCTTATTACACTATTATTTTTAAAAAAGGGGAATGAATTATGAGTAGGGAAAAGCAGAGGATGTTTGTCGTTTCAATTGCGTTGGCACTTGGGATTGGTGGAGTGATGCCTTCTTATACTTCCGCGGCAGTGGAACAAACTAAATCACAAATTCAAATCGGACAGATTGTCAAAGGGACAGTCGTTGAAAATTGGGGTAATGAAATAATCGTTAAAGGTGATAGCGGTGAACGCTACCATGTTGGATTGCATACTTTTGCTGAAGAGCAAATCCAGGCTATGAATTTCTCAGTTGGAGCTTTGGTGCAAATCGAAGGAGAAGTCTTGGAAAGCATTGCCGATTTTTATAGCGTTGACTACTTTGTTAAAAATCTACCACTCGGCGTAACAGAAGATGAAATTAATAAGCTTGAACTACTTTACAATGAGGTAATGACTTTAGAAAAGAATGAGTTATGGGAGGAGGCAGGAGAATTATGGACACAAATAAATCGCATAATAAATCCGCATTATCTTGCCAATTGGGAGCCTGAACCATTTGACGTTTATATAAGTATGTTTGAATATCCATTTACGAGTGATGAACTGCTGCAAATGGAAGAACTATATAATCAATGGATTTCACTTGCAAAGAGTGGGGCGGAGATAGAATCTGGTGTGAAGATCGACCGATTATTTGAAATTGTCAATAGTTATTTTGTAGAGCCAACATTTGATGAGTATATTATACAGTTAGGAACGACTATTTCCAAAAAGGATTACCCGGTGATTAAGAAATTATATGAGGATGCTCACCAAGCTAGTAGCGACGGAGACGACCAACTCGCGATGGATAAATGGGAGGCATTTGACTTGGTGATGCGCCCGTATTATCGTGCTGCCAATCCAATGCCAACATTTAATGAACAAATGGCTAATTATGATTTCGAAGTATCTAAGGAAGATCTGTCTAAACTACAAAAAGTTTACACGAGCATCATTGACTTAGAGCTTAATGGTAAATATGAAGAAGTAGATAATCAATGGGAGTCTTTTTATAGCATTTTAGAGCCATATTTTTCAACGAATATAAATATCCCATTCCGTGCCTCGGAAGTCATTATTAACGGTGAGACTTTTCACAGATAAAGCTAATGTTAGAATGCCTATCATTTCGATAGGCATTTTTGTGTTGGATTAAATGTAACGTACTATTTTTTATACACTGAAACTCTGATCTATATATGTTGAACAAATGAATTACTATATAAACTGAGCGAAGGCGGCTTACAAGGGGTAGCCGAAGCTCTAAGACTAGCCCCGTAGCGAATTCAAAGGGATTCTCATTGCAACATATATAGCTAGACGTCTGCGTAAAGAGGGGACTCGGATAATACACTCGAAATTCACTACAGCTTTCTAATGTTAATCTGAATAACTAATGACTAGTAAGGCCATATTAATAAGTAAATCACATTTTTCACCTCTGGCATAAGCAATTAATAAATTCCTTTTTAGATGCATTTATCGTTAAAAATAATAGCTTATTTTCATATTAAGTAGTATTCATAGGGGGACCTCCATGAAAAGTATAGTCAGGGTAACCAAAGTAGAAATAACCAATTTGAAAAATGTTAAAAATGGTGCGTTTCACACAAATTCAACATTCAATACGTTAGAGAAAGCGGATGTCATAGGGTTTTATGGTCAAAATGGCTCGGGGAAAACTGCGGCAGTGGAAGCGTTCAATCTTCTAAAGACTTTATTATCAGCCAATCTTGATGCACCCCTTCCTAAGCTCACATCTAACTTGCTGTATTTTAACGAAAAGGCTATTCGCTTATTGTTTCAATTTATTGTTGAAAATCAATTCGGTGAATACTTCGTAAACTACTCAGTTTCTTTGTCGGCGGGAAAAGGAAGGTATCAAGTTGTCCAAGAACGAGTAGTATATCGTGAAAATAAGGAAAATGAGCGATTCAAAGTTCTAATTTCAAAAACTGTTAAAGGCTTAACGATAGGAGATAATGAATCACATGAAATGACTGAAACTGCAAGGGTTTCAGTCATGGTAGCCAATCGAATGGCTACTAGTAACTCAACTTCATTTGTGTTTAGAGAGGAATTAAAGGATGTATTTGAAGTGCTCTTAGAAGAAACAGAAACTGAAATTATGAAAAACCTTTCAGATGACCTCAATCGAGATTTACACGTTATTGATACGATTCAATATGGTCTATTAGTTGCTAATCTTGTTATGCCTTTTAGTGTTCATTTGGAAAGAAAACGTGGACATATACCTTATGAGATGCAAGATACAATGGTGTTGCCATTGGATTTGTTTGAAACGATTGACCAAGTGGTTAGTCAGACGAATATTGTCTTGCAGACCATTATCCCAGGTCTTCTAATAAAGATAAGAAAAATCAATAAGCAAAAGTTGAGTGATGGAAGTGAGGGAGTTCGCTTTGAGTTTCTATCGGAAAAAAGGGATATCGAACTTCCTTTACGAAGTGAGTCTGAAGGTACGTTGAAAATTATTTCAATTTTAAGTACACTCATTGCCGTTTATAATAATCCGAACGCTTGCGTTGTCATTGATGAGCTCGATGCAGGGATTTTTGAATATTTACTTGGCGAAATATTAGAAGTCCTGGACGAAAATGCACAAGGTCAACTCTTTTTCACTTCTCATAACTTGCGGATATTAGAAGTGCTTCCAATTCGAAACTTATGGTTTACTACTCTAAATGAAGAGGACAGATACCATCAATTAAAAGGGGTTGAAAAGCTAAGTAATGCACGGGATATCTATCTACGTGCTGTACAGCTGGGTGGTCAAGATGAAGAAATCTATGCGGAAACAAATTTATATGATATTAAGACGGCATTCCGAAAAGCAGGGATTTCACATGACAATTACTAAAAAGAAGGTCGTATTATTACTTGTCGAGGGAAGCTGCGAAGAGGTATTGCTATACAATCGGTTACGTAGTCTTTTCGAACAGCATAATATACGTTTCCATATTCAGCACGGCGATATTTTATATGACTTGGACAGGCCGGACCAACCTATCAAGTCTGTGATAGGAAATGCAGTAAATGAATTTATGCTTAAAAGTAAATTTCGTCCGGAAGATGTATTCTGTGTACTACATATTATTGATATGGATGGTTGTTTCATCCCAGAAGACGCGATTGTAATTGAAGATACCCAAAAAGAATTAACACTTTACCATGAAGATCGAATAACTGTTCCGCATGAAAAACAAAAGCAACAAATAGCAGCTAGAAATGCGGATAGGAGTACAAATATCAATATAATGAAGGCATTAGATAAGATACTATCTGCTGAAATCGATTACCGTATGTATTATTTTTCAAGAAATTTAGAACATGTACTATTTAAAGAACCCAATCCAGAAAAGGAAGGGAAATTTCCACAGGTAGAACGATTTATAGAACAGTTAGAGATGCCGATTGAAGACTTTTTACAGCAATCCATGCCATTATTAACCGGAGCAGATCCTTATACGGAAAGCTGGGATAAGATTTCTGAAAGCTCAGCTTCCTTACAACAATACAGTAATGTACCTTTGTTATTTGAATTTGTTAAATTGCAATCCGGATTTTAGATTTCCTAAATTAACACATAGTTAAAGTGTTTGTTTTCGGTTATATAAAAGCAAAGAAATCACTTTATTACCAAAGTGGATTCTTTGCTATGTCTTTCTATTTGTTAATCGGGGTCGTCATTAAAGGCACATATTTAGCATTGGTTTCCCACTAAATCTTACTAGAACTCTTCAAAATTTGTTGAAGTGCCTTCTCGATTGTATCAAATGTAAAATGAAACCCTTCCTTTTCCAATCTATCAGGAACAACCCAACGGCTTTTTAAAACCAATTCCGTTTCGGTTTTCATAAAAACAGCCCCCATTTCGAGCATCCATTTCGGTGAAGGTAATCCAAACTTTCGGTCCATTGTTTTCCGCAGTTGTGTCATGAATACTCGATTCGTAATCGGCTGTGGGGCTGAACAATTAAATATCCCATCCAAATCTTTATTCTTTTGAAGAAAAAGGATGATTCGAAATAGGTCTTCCATATGAATCCAGCTAAACATTTGGTTGCCCGATCCTTGAATACCGCCGAGCCCATAGCGTACCAAGTTGAGGTAGGGCTCCATCACTCCACCATCCTCACCAAGTACAATTGCAATTCTTAATGCGACTTTCCTTGTCTGAGGAAGCTGGAAAGCAAATAGGGATTTCTCCCATGCTTGTGCTACCTCAACGGAGAAACCTGTCCCAATCTCGCCACTAGCCTCCGTCATAGGTCTATCTTCTGCATGTCGATAAATCGTAGCGGTACTTGAATTGATCCATAATGACGGCGGATTTTTACAGGCTAGCAAAGCGTTTCCAAGTATTTCTGTGGTTCCTGTTCTGGAATCAAGGATTTCTTTTTTATTGTTCTCGTTATAACGGCAGTTGACAGACTTCCCAGCAAGATTGATGAGCATCTCCGCTCCTTCCAAGGCCTCTACTATACCTACGTCATCCGCCCAAATAAGTTGGTCAGACTGTCTTGAAATGATGATTATTTCATAGCCCAAATTCGTAAACTTCTTTTCAAAATATTGACCTAGAAAACCCGTTCCACCAGCTATGACTATTTTCTTTTTCATATCATCCACTCGTTTCCTATAGTTCTTCCTAATTGGACGATTGAGTGCTCAATTATGTTGCGAAGACAGCTATTTTCTTAGAGAACCAAGGGCCCTTTTTGTTAGTATGAAATAAGCGATGAAAAGTAATGAAACCGATGAACTTATTGTGATACAATTTATTAAAGATTTCACTCGCGATATATATATTCGGCACTACTTATTTAGAATTAACCAAGTGGTATACCTCACCCTTATAACAAACAACTCTAGCGAAGAAGCGACACTAATGAAAGGTGCCCAATATTGCGGCATCCTGCAGGCGACGGAGCAATAAGATCAAGGAGGGATGCAGTTAAATCCCTCCCCAGTTATCTTTTGGCGGGGTAATTGCGTGAGGCCATCACCAAGCGACAAAGTGGTGTTGGAAGAAAACTCTATTTGTTAAGTGCCGACTATATAGAAATCTATTTTCTCAACTTAATCAGGAGGCAAATAGAATGATTTATGTAAAAGGAATTGTATCTTTTCTGTCAAACAGTAAATTACCAAAATCCAAAATATATATGAAAAATAAATTTGTGAGTATGAAAGTTATTGAAATAAACCAGCGAATATCATCTACCGATGAAGAACAATCTGTGGTGATCACATGTAGTTTTACTGTTTCTATGGACGAAGACTACATATGCAAATCACTTGAAGATTACACTGGAAAAGTTAAACCTTTTTTACAGAAATATATTAAAAGTTTGATTTATAGAGTAGAGATTCAAAACTTGAATTATTTAAGGAACAGTGAAATGAAATCTACTTCTCGTATGTCTTCATATTAATTAATCAGAAAACTCTTCCGGTGTAGCAACACTAATCGTTCATTACTTTAACCGTTAAAATGTGTGAAATATATGTCATGAGCTCAGAAATAATCCGCGTAGATAAGTGAGGGGAAATCATGATCCAAGTATTCGATACAGTAGAAAGTTACCAATGTCCTATTTGCAAAGAAAACAATAATTGTTGTAATTCCACAGAAAAGTCCCTAGGTACATGTTGGTGTAATGGAGAGTTCTTTCCGAAAGCTATTTTCGATCTAGTACCTTACGAGAAATCGAGAAAATCATGTATATGTAAAAAATGCCTAGATGAGTTCGTAGGGTGATGGAAGAAAGGGGAATAGAATATGTACGAGCAAAAAACGAAGGAAACAGACAATGACGTCATTGAATTTATAGAGAATGTAGAAAATCTCAAAAAACGTGCGGATGCTTACAGGCTACTTGATATTTTTAAAGAGGCGACAGGCTATGAAGCAAAAATGTGGGGACCTAGTATTATTGGCTTTGGAACGTATCATTATGTATACAAAACGGGCCACGAAGGTAACGCACCGTTGACTGGTTTCTCTCCACGTAAAGCAAAAACTAGTTTGTACTTTGCACCCGGCGATAGCGAGCGTGATGCATTGCTGGCGATGTTTGGAAAACATACTTCTGGCAAAGCGTGCGTGTATATTAATAAAGTAGATGATATCGACACGAGTGTATTAAAAGAGTTAATTACTCAATCGGTTACGTTTTTGCAAACACAATACCCGGATAATAAATAACGCTTTACCTAACGAGAGGTTTGCAGTGGTCCATTAAGTAGATGGGGACTGTAAATTCTGATAATACAGTAGTGCCTTGTGTATACTTAAATCCATCAAGTATACATATGGCAACAATAGAAGTGACAAAATAGCGTTTACATTCGATTGCCTAACGAATGTAAACGCTTTATTATTGGGAGTAATCAAACAGTTGTCGCTTCATAAAAAAGGAAGGGAGTGTGTGGGAATGGAAAATGAACAGCAACATAATTCAAGATTCAAAATGAAAGTTCAACGTTTTGGAAGTTTTTTGAGTGGGATGATCATGCCGAATATTGGCGCTTTCATCGCTTGGGGAATCATCACTGCATTATTTATTCCAACAGGTAGGTTTCCGAACGAAGATTTTGCAGAACTTGTAGGACCTATGATCAATTACTTACTGCCAATTTTAATAGGATTTACGGGTGGACGCCTTATCCATGGTATCCGTGGAGGAGTCGTTGGTGCAACGGTTACGATGGGGGTCATTGTTGGGGCAGATATTCCAATGTTCCTTGGTGCAATGATTGTAGGACCTTTAGGCGGATGGGCAATTAAGCAGTTTGATAAATTAATTGAAGGAAAAATCAAGTCAGGTTTTGAAATGCTTGTCAATAACTTTTCATCAGGTATTATTGGGGTTATTCTAGCACTGTTTGCTTTTAAAGGAATTGGTCCGGTAGTAGAGGTGTTGAATAAATCACTTGGAGCAGGTGTTCAAGCGATTGTTGATGCTAATCTATTGCCAATTGCAAGTATATTGATTGAGCCTGCAAAAGTTTTATTTTTAAATAATGCCATTAACCACGGTGTTTTAAGTCCAATCGGAATTGAACAAGCTACACAAACAGGCAAATCAATTCTCTTCCTATTGGAGGCCAATCCAGGACCTGGTTTTGGGATATTACTGGCGTATATGATTTTCGGCACAGGTATGGCGAAGCAAACAGCATCAGGTGCAGGTATCATTCATTTCCTTGGAGGGATTCATGAAATTTACTTCCCTTATATTTTAATGAGACCATTGCTATTGGTCGCTGCGATTGCGGGAGGCGCAACGGGCGTGTTTACACTTCAATTATTGGGTGGAGGTTTAGTTGCAGCGGCATCACCAGGTAGTATTTTTGCCATCCTTGCGATGACACCAAAAGGAAGTTATTTAGCTGTCATTGCAAGTGTCTTCTTTGCAACGCTCGTATCTTTCATAATTGCATCCATTATTTTAAAAACAGGGAAACAAACGGATGAAGACGATTTATTGAGAGCGACAGAAAAAACGTCTGCGTTAAAAGGAAAAGAGAGCCATGCGGCAAACTTCATGCAACAATCAGTAGCTGAAGAAGCTGTTCAAGAAGTGTCATTTGCAAATGTTAAAAGTATTATTTTCGCGTGTGATGCAGGAATGGGTTCAAGCGCGATGGGTGCTTCTATTTTGAGGAATAAAATTAAAAAAGCTCAAATTGATGTTGCTGTTTCAAATATGGCAATCAGTAATTTACCGTCCGACGCGGAAGTGGTAATCACTCATAAAGATCTTACTGAACGTGCGAAAGCAAAATCACCAAACGCATATCATATTTCAGTCGAAAACTTTTTAAATAGTCCTAGATACGATGAACTTCTTGAAAAACTGAAAAAGTAATGAGTGTACACTTAAGCTCAGCCTAATTCGAAAGAAATTGGGCTGAGTTTTACCAATGATTATAGAGTATTTCAATGGGGTGTTTAACATGGATATTTCAGCTCGGGAAAAAATTATCTTGGATGAATTAATCGACAGAAATGAAGAAGTAACCATTAAAGAATTATCGGAGAAAATAGCTGTTAGCCCTCGAACGATTCACCGTGATTTGAATACGTTAGAAAAATTACTACGCGCGTACAACCTTGAACTTATACGAAAAACTGGGGTTGGCATTCAGATTGTAGGGGTAGAAACAGATAAGGAAATCTTAAAACAAAAGTTAAACACTTTCTCTTCTCGTGAGTATACGCTGGACGAGAGGCAAACCATGATTTTGTGCACATTGTACGAATCATCAGAGCCCGTGAAGCTTTTTGCACTTGCCAATGAAATAGGAGTGGCAATAGCGACAATCAGTGCAGATTTACTTAAGCTAGAGGAACAATTAAAACCCTTTAAGCTTCTAATAGTGAAAAAAAGAGGGTATGGAATTGAAATAAGCGGTTCAGAAAAAGCAAAACGAAGAGCAATGAGTTACGTGATTGCCAAAACATTAAAAGAAGACGAGCTATTTTCGTTTACAAAAGAACGTATTCAGAAGAAATCTGGGAATCAAGAGAATCCTATATCCAAACGGTTATTGCATCTTGTTGATCGGGAAAAAATACTGATTATTGAAGATGTCATGCAACAATTAAATCGAGTATTACCATTTCCAATTACGGATAATGCTTATGTCGGGCTCATTGTTCATCTAACGTTGGCAATTGAACGTATTATGTTAGGTGAAAATATTCAGATGGATACTGTGTATTTAGAGCAGTTAACAAAGGAACCGGAATACCACATTGCACAGGAGATTATTGCCAAATTATCGGCTCGGTTCCAGATAGAAATACCTAAAGCTGAAATTGGGTATATTACAATGCATCTTCAAGGTGCCAAGCTTCGTCATAATGAAGGACAATTACTTGAAGCCTCCAATTTGGAAACATTCATACATGCGAAGAAACTGATTCAGTGCATGGAAGATGCTACGGGTGAAGATTTAATGGATAACGCGCCCTTGTTAGAAGGCCTTGTTACACATTTGAAGCCTGCAATCTATCGTATTCGACAGGATATGGGTATCACCAATCCTTTGTTGAAAAGTATTCGTAAAGATTATGAAGAGTTGTTTCAGATTGTCAAGAATGCCGTTGGAAAAGTATTTCCGGAACTACAAATACCTAATGAAGAGATAGGTTACTTAGTCATGCATTTCGGATCTGTCTTACTCGGTGTGAAGGGTGAAAAAGATTTAAAAGCCTATATTGTTTGTTCAAGTGGAATAGGGACATCCAAAATGCTCGTATCGCGACTTCAACGAGAAATACCAGAAATTGCAGAAATAGCGAATGTATCTCTTTTTGAATTAAATGAACTTCAAATCTCAGATAGAGACTTAGTTATTTCTACTATTTATTTACAAGATTTTACCAAGGAATATTTGATCGTCAGTCCATTTATGACAGAAGAAGAAATTAAACAAGTACAGCTGTATGCAAGAAGGCAGAAGCTTATTAAAAAACCGGTTACCTTGGTAAACCATAGTAATTCCACAATTGAAGAAATAACTAACAGAATGAAAAGTATCCATTTATACACGGGAACTGTAGCCGAGTTATTATCGGGTTTTCAGCATTCATCACAAAAAGAACATATGTCAGTAGAAAAATATATACGAGTAGCATGTAACCAATTGGAAAAGAAAAATATTATCAAAGATGCTGAAATTGTGGCAGATGCTCTATTTGCAAGAGAAGCAATTGGAGGAATAGGAATACCTGAAACAAAGCTAGCTTTATTCCATACCCGCCACGAACAAATTCTTAAGCCTTCGTTTACGATCCAAACACTTGTGGATCCAATCGTTATGAAAGCGATGGACGGAACGGATAGCGAAGTCAGGCATTTATTACTGTTGTTAGCCCCTCATTCATACCATGAACAGGGTTTAGAAGTACTAAGTTATATTAGTTCACTCATTATCGAAGACGAAAAAAGTATTGAATTGTTTGAATCCAGTCCGGGGACGCATATCCATTCCTATTTGGCACAGAAATTTGAGCAGTTCATTAATGAAAAAATAAAATAACTAGAGGAGTTTTTACAATGACATTACCTATTTTATCGATTGAAAACATTGTGTTGAATCAAGTGCTAGCGACAAAAGAAGAAGCAATCCGCTTAACAGGGAAAATCCTTTTTGACAGGGGTTATGTTGAGTCAAGTTATGTAGAAAAAATGCTTGAACGCGAAGAAATGACAACTACGTATATGGGGAATTTTGTAGCCATTCCACATGGTACAGACGATGCAAAGCAAGAAGTAATGGAGTCAGGAATTGCAATTATTCAAGTGCCACAGGGTGTAGATTTCGGAGATGGGAATATCGTCAAATTGATCTTTGGGATTGCTGGAAAAGGGGACGAGCATTTAGAAATCCTGTCGAATATTGCAATCGTAGTTTCTGAAGAAGAAAATGTAGAGGCAATTGTGAATGCATCGTCTAAAGATGAAGTTTTATCCTTTTTTGAAGGAGTGAACTAACATGATCGCTGTTCATTTTGGCGCTGGAAATATAGGTAGAGGTTTCATTGGAAACTTATTGTATCAATCCGGATTTGAAACATGCTTTGTAGATGTGAACAGCGAGCTTGTTAAGTTGATAAACGAAAAAAAACAATACCGTGTTGAACTTGCAAATGCAGCTCATGAAGGACTGCTTGTGAAAAATGTTCGGGCCATTAATAGTGCGACGGATCCGGAATTAGTTATTGAAACAATTGTCAAAGCAGATCTTGTGACGGCTGCGGTTGGGCCGAATGTGCTGCCCTTCATAGCGGGTTTACTTGCTGAAGGACTTAAGGAGCGTCTCGTTCAAACGGGACAACCGTTAACAATCATCGCTTGTGAAAATATGATTGGCGGAAGTGCTTTTCTTAAAGAAAAAGTATATGAAAAATTAACTGAAGACGAAAAGTTACGATTTGATGAATGTTTTAGCTTTCCGAATGCAGCAGTAGACCGCATCGTTCCGAATCAAGTAAATGAAGATAAGATTGCGGTTCAAGTGGAGCCATTTTATGAATGGGTAGTTGAAGAATCAGAAATCATTGGCGAAAACCCGCCAGTTAAAGGGATTACGTTCGTTAAAGATTTAGAACCATATATTGAAAGGAAACTGTATACCGTGAATACAGGTCATGCTGCCGTTGCGTACTTTGGTTATTTGGCGGGTATTAGGAGAATGGACGAAGCACTTGCGAGCGAAGAAATCAGGACTTTGACTGAGAATATTTTGCAAGAAACCGGTAAATTACTCATTGCTAAATATCAATTTAATGAGCAAGAGCATGGCGATTATATTCAAAAGATTATGGGGCGATTTGCAAATCCATATCTATCTGATGATGTAACACGAGTGGGTCGATCACCTTTACGTAAACTCAAATTCAATGATCGGCTGGTCGGCCCCGCGACTCAATACGTGGAGTTGTTTGGTGAGACACCGACTTACTTGGCGCTGGGAATAGCAGCAGCATTGCGTTTTGATTATTTGGAAGATCCAGAAGCAAAACTCATTCAAGAAACAATTAAACAGCAAGGTATTCGTTATGCAATTGAAAAATTTACCGGGTTGAAGGCTGGAACAGCTCTATTTACGGCTGTTGAAGAGGGATATCGAAAACTTAAGGGAAATTGACTAATAGTAATGACGGTCGTAAGTTTAAGTATTTATCAACTTAATTAAAAAATGCCTACCTATATGCACTTCGCATATAGGTAGGCATTTTTATATGTGAATTTGAATACTCACACTTAGGCCCTAGTGAATACTTTAATAAACCAGATGTATCTGTCTACTTAGCATCATTTGTCCTGTTTGTTATGAATGTTTTCTTCGCTAATGATTCGCTCAGGATGAGTGTACAGGTTAAAGGAGCTTTTGCGAATAAATCCGACGGTCGTAATGCCAAGTTCTTCTGCAAGTGTTAGTGCCAATTCCGTAGGTGCTGATTTTGAAAGAACTATTTCGCAACCGATTTTTGCCACTTTCAATAAAATTTCCGATGAAATACGACCACTGAACACAATTACTTTGTCGCTGACTGGAATCTTATGTTTCAAACAATGACCGTAGATTTTATCCAGGGCATTATGCCTTCCAATATCCATCCTCGACATAATAATGTCGGTAGGCGTGCAGAGGGCTGCATTATGGACGCCGCCAGTTTGATGGAACATGTCTGCTGATTGTTCCATCTGCTCCATTAGGAAAAAGCACTCTTTCGGAGTAAGTGAAATATGAGTTTTTGTCATTTTCTTTGCCGTCAATGCATCATTTGCGAACACAAATCCTTGTCGACTCATGCCGCAACAAGAGGAGATATAGCGTTTGTTCAGCAATTTTTCGTAAAAAGGATACATTTTGTCCGTTTTGATATGGACAATCCCCAATTCTTCCTGCACGGAAATAGCTTTGATATCTTCATAGTTCGGAATGACGCCTTCAGATGCTAGAAAACCGACGACCATATCTTCGATGTACTCAGGTGAACAAACGATTGTTGCAAATTCTTGGTTGTTGATTTTGATGGTAATTGGATGTTCAATGACAATTTGGTCTTCCTTTTTCACTAAATACCCATTTGAGTATCGAAAGACAGTCCGTTTAGTTACTTGTTCCATCTGCTTATCCCCCCTACGTTTGTAAAAGAAAAGTGCTCTAATTGTAAATTGTTTATTCTATCAATTTAAAGTATACTAGTATTTAAGAGGGCGTTACAGTATGAAACGCTATGGTGTTATCAAACGTTAATTAGAATTATGTATTGGTAGTTCACCATGTCCTGTTAGAGGACTATTCCACTAAGAAAGTGCACATGTCAAGTTGGTGTATTTTTTAAGGTGGTTTTTTATTTATTAAAAAGGAGGCGACCACATGCCAATCAAGATTGACGGTTCAAATTATGACTTCGTGGAAGGCAAGACGATTCTTGAGGTGATCAATCAATATCAAATTGATCATCCGCAAATATGTTTCTTACCTGAAGTGGATCCGATTGAGACATGTGATACGTGTATCTTGGAAGTAGATGGTCGTCTAATGCGTGCTTGTTCAACAAAAGCTGTTTCTGGAATGAGTGTAGAACTGTCTTCGACTCGTGCAAAAGAAGTCCAGATGGAGGCGATGGATCGAATTCTCGCAAATCATCTCCTGTATTGTACCGTGTGTGACAACAATAATGGCAACTGTAAAATACATAACACGGTGGATATGATGGAAATCGAACATCAAAAATATCCGTATGAACCAAAATGTACACAAGAAAGTGTGGATTTCACACATCCATTTTACCGTTACGACCCAAATCAATGCATTGCTTGCGGTCAGTGTGTGGAAGTATGCCAAAATCTACAGGTAAATGAAACCTTATCGATTGATTGGAAGAGGGACCGTCCAATTGTCCTGTGGGATGGGGGTACGAAAATCAATGATTCATCTTGTGTCGGTTGCGGCCATTGTGTTACCGTATGTCCATGCAATGCACTTATGGAAACATCAATGCTTGGTGAAGCAGGATTCATGACTGGGCTAAAAGAGGAAATCCTATCGCCGATGATCGATCTTGTCAAAGAAGTGGAGCCGGGGTATAGCGGCATTATGGCCATCTCAGATGTTGAATCAGCGATGCGTGATACGAGGACGAATAAAACGAAAACAGTCTGTACATTCTGCGGTGTTGGCTGTTCATTTGAAGTGTGGACGAAAGACCGGAAGATATTAAAAATCCAACCCGTTTCAGAAGCACCAGTCAATGCGATTTCAACATGTATTAAAGGGAAATTCGGTTGGGATTTCGTCAACAGCGAAGAACGAATTACAACACCACTTATTCGGAAAGGCGATTCTTTTGTTGAAGTTACATGGGAAGAAGCGCTTGACCTTGTTGCTCTGAAACTCGGTACAATCAAAAAAGAGCATGGCAAAGAAGCTGTCGGCATCATTTCATCTTCGAAGATTACAAATGAGGAAAACTATGTCATTCAAAAGTTGGCACGCCAGGTATTTGAAACAAATAACGTAGATAACTGTTCACGCTATTGTCAGTCTCCAGCTACAGACGGTTTATTCCGTACAGTCGGCATGGGAGGGGACGCTGGAACAATTAAAGATATAGCGAAGGCTGGTCTTGTTATTATTGTTGGAGCTAACCCAGCTGAAGGGCATCCAGTTCTCGCCACTCGTGTGAAGCGTGCGCATAAGTTACATGGACAAAAATTGATTGTCGCCGACTTGCGGAAAAATGAAATGGCTGAACGCTCAGATATATTTATTAGCCCGAAGCAAGGAACTGATCAAGTATGGCTCATGGCAGTGACAAAATACATGATTGATAAAGGATGGCATGATCAGTCGTTCATTGATGATAACGTCCATTATTTGGATGAATTTAAAGAAGTTCTTGAGAAATATACACTCGACTATGCTGAAAAAGTATGTGGCGTATCAAGGGATTTGCTAATCAGAACGGCGGAAATGATTCGTGATGCAGACGGTACTTGTATTCTTTGGGGAATGGGTGTTACGCAAAATACTGGTGGATCGGATACTTCCGCGGCAATATCCAATTTGCTACTCGCGACGGGTAATTATCGACGTCCTGGCGCAGGTGCCTATCCGCTACGTGGACATAATAACGTTCAGGGTGCATGTGATATGGGATCGCTACCAGGATGGCTTCCGGGCTATCAACACGTCACTTATGATTTGGCCCGTCTGAAATTCGAAAAGGCATACGGCGTGAAAATCAATGATAAGCCCGGACTTGATAATATTCAGATGTTGCATTCCGTCGATGCTGGAATCATGAAAGCCATGTATATCGTAGGGGAGGATATGGCGCTCGTCGATTCTAATGCGAATTATGTACATGATGTCTTGTCTAAGCTCGATTTTCTCGTTGTGCAGGATATTTTCTTTTCAAGAACTGCACAATATGCAGATGTCATATTACCGGCAGTTCCATCGCTTGAAAAAGACGGCACATTTACAAATACGGAAAGACGTGTGCAGCGTTTATACAAAGCACTTCCGGAATTGGGCGACGCACGGGCGGACTGGTGGATTGTACAGGAAATCGCTATCCGTCTCGGTGCAGACTGGACCTACAGTCATCCAAGTGAGATTTTTGCGGAAATGGCGAGTCTTTCACCGATATTTAGTCAAGCCGATTATAGCGTAATGGAAGATTGGGACAGCTTCTTATGGGGCAATTTGGATGGTGCAAGCACACCGCTATTATACGTGGACGGATTTAATTTCCCCGATAAAAAGGCACGGTTCGCTCTGTCTGACTGGGTGGAACCTGTAGAGTTTCCAGTAGAATATGATCTCCACATTAATAACGGGCGCTTGCTGGAACATTTCCACGAAGGCAATATGACGAATAAATCGGATGGGATTCAGGAGAAAGTACCGGAAGTTTTCGTTGAGGTTTCGCCGGAACTTGCAAAAGAACGTGGTGTGTTAAGCGGATCCCTTGTACGCCTGATATCGCCATACGGCGCACTAAAGCTGCCGGCACTTGTAACGGAACGTGTGAAGAAAAACGAATTATTCTTACCGATGAATTCGGTTGAAAAAGAATCAGCCATTAATTTCCTAACCGGACCTGCTGTCGATCAGCGCACGAATACACCTGCGTATAAACAGACAATGGTACGAATGGAAGTACTTCGAAAAGAGGGCGAAAACCCGTTGCCGAAATCGAACCATCGCAATAAAGAGCGTCACCCGCAAAATGGTGTGGAAGTAGAGCGGAAATGGGCGCGTCCAGGATATCTACAATTAGCAGAAGATGAGAAAGAGAGATGATCTACGATGGCGGCGCCAATTACTTCTATAAAAAAGAAAGTAATGACAACGCAGGAAATCAAACAGAATAAACTTGAGGAGCTACAGTCATTAATTGCAGAACAAGACCAGGCTCTCAATAAAATATTAGAGATCACTGGAGAGTTGGATGGCGCAGGAGTCTTCGACGCGCTGAAGGCAATGGTGAAAGCAAAGGGGGATATCGCAAAAATTGCAGTAGACCAAGCGTCACGTGACCCAGTGACCAACATCATCAACCATGTGCTAAATGCAACCAGTGTGATTTCATCTATTGACCCTGATGTTACAGCGAAACTTGCAGCGAGTGTTAAAGGTGGATTGCATGAAGCTGAGCTCTATAGCGGTAATGGGCAAAAAGTAAGTGTTTTTCAATTGATGACTGCATTAAATGATCCTGATACGAACCGTGCTGTGAAATATGGACTGGATTTTCTGAAAGGGATGGGGAAAGCGTTAGAATAAGATAGCAAGTAGTAGGACATTCAAATAATTGCTAGTAATATGTTTCGATTAGCCATAAAATAATCAGCCATGTATGGTAATGGCTGATTTTTATTTTGCGTTATTCATTACTTAATTACGTCGATAACTCCATTGTTGGTATTGGAAGCGTACAAAGCAACCTATGCAAAAACCTAGAATTGCGATGAGTGCAGCTAGGCCAACCATCATCGTAGCAATATTAAATAATATAATCCAATTCAATAAAAAACTCACGTTTGCAACGAATAGAAATCCGACAGCCAACCATTGGTTAAATCGTAACTGCGAGTAGTCTTCCTGAATATATTGATTAGCTGGTCTAGCTAAAAATCGCTTTACAAGTACTAAAATCGGATGGAATCCCGTTAATAAACTTGAAAGATTCGCGATTAATGGAATGAGTAAAATCCAAGCTGACTGTGTTAGTAGTGAAATAATTACAGTCAAAACAATCGTCCATTGATTCGCCATTACCAAAGGTTTTGGTATTGTCTTCATATTAAAACCTACTATTCTAATTGGATTTTATACTATTATATGTTATGGTGACCGGATTGTACATTAGGAGGGATAAAAGCAGTGTAAAGGGGCTCCCATAACTTCTTAATGTAAAGTAGAATCGGTTTTTGGTATTTATCTAAAATTGAAGTTCAAGGTCTCCATACGTAATAGAGAGCTCAACTATATTTCGACTGGCTTTAATTTTCCAACCTATTCAGTGTATTTTATAGTTATACTTTCTTCCTTTATTAGTCAAAATGACAGAATTGAGTTTAAGGACAACTATCAGCCCTAGATGTACATAGCTGAAATTTTGTTTTGGAAAGGATTACTGTATGAATAAAAAAGCTTTTTTACTTGCGCTGTTTACAGTCATTGTATGGGGATCAGGGTTCGCCGCTATACGAGCTAGTTTGCTAGGTGGCTATTCACCGGGCCATTTGGTACTTACTCGCTTTTTAATCGCATCCAGCGTGTTCGCCATTTATGCACTCTGGCCTGGGACTACATTCCGATTACCTAGAAAAGAGGATATACTTAAGATAAGTGTACTTGGGTGGATTGGAATTAGTGTTTATCACTGGGGAGTTACATATGGGGAAGTGACGGTTTCAGCAGGTACCGCAGGAATGTTCATTGCTTCTGCTCCTGTTTTCACTGCATTGATAGCTGTCATTTTTCTGAAAGAACGGTTAAGTACTCTCGGTTGGGTGGGAATGTTTGTTGGGATTATCGGGATTTTTCTCATTACAATTGGATCTGAGGGAACATCTTTCACTATTTCAAAAGGAGTTATTTTCATTTTAATCGCATCTGTTGCAACATCCGCTTTCTTCGTTTTCCAAAAACCATTATTGAGAATTTATCGTCCAATAGAATTAACCGCATACTTCACTTGGGCAGGGACACTGCCATTTTCAATTTACTACCCAGGTCTCCTACAAAGCATTCAAGGGGCGACAATCGAAGCAAATTTTTCGACTATATATCTGGGGGTTTTTCCTGCGGCGATTGCTTATGTTGCATGGGCTACGGCACTTTCATTGGGTGAAACGGGCTCTGTTGCAAGTATGTTATATGCTGAACCTGTTGTCGCCATTATTGTCGCGTTGCTATGGTTGCAGGAATTTCCAAGTATCTTGTCTATTATAGGAGGCATTGTCGCCATTGTAAGTGTTATCATTGTCAATTGGATTGGCATTAAACGTCGGCCCGTCTTACGATAGATGGATACCATATGAGCGACAGAATCCATTTGGCGGTAGTAACTGTTTTGCAAATTGTAAATTATTCAAGAAAATGAAAGACGCCAGATTCCAAAACAGTTCCGAGTTGTTTTAGAATCTGGCGCTTTCCATTGTGAATGATACTAGGCTTGAACTAAATTACTGATTTTCGAAAACGTCGTTATTCAATCTCTTGGCACGAATGTTTTGCAATCCGTTTCTTCGCTACTAGTTGCCTTTTTACCTTTTTGGCTGACTACGTAGATAGAATTCGCTTTACATTTGTTTCCCGGACCCCAATACTTACAGTTGCTCACTTCACAAAGAATTTCTTGAGCCATAGTATCACACCTCCTTTTTGTTATGATGAACAGAAACAGGAGGATTGATACTTTAATTCTTTAACAAGCACCTATTTATAGAACTATCTTGATTTGTTAAAAGTAAGTTGTAGTGCAAACATTGCGTAGTCGTGTAGTATGACGGATACTATTAACGAGCACGATTAATATTAGGAGATGTTCAGAAATGTCTATAAAAAAAGAAGTTGAAATGAAACTGAAACAACGTGGAAATAAAAGAGAAAACCGGGGGCGGCTGTTAGTGAAATGTCCGGATAAACCGGGAATTGTATCAATGTTGTCGACGTTTTTGCTTAATCATGATTCAAATATTATTGAATCAAGTCAGTATTCAAATGATCCGGAAAAGGGTAACTTTTTTATTCGAATGGAGTTTTACTGTGAAAACTTGAAAGAAAAGTCAGCACAATTGGAAAGTGAGTTTGAGGCGATCGCTACCAGTCATTCTATGGATTACCACTTTGCTTATGAAAATGAGCGGAAGCGGACAGCCATTTTTGTTTCAAAAGAGACGCATTGTTTGATGGAACTTTTGTGGGAATGGCAAAATGGCGATTTAGACACTGATATTGTCGTCGTTGTAAGTAATCATGAGGACGCGCGAGGGGTGGTCGAATCTTTAGGAATTCCTTTTCACTATATACCGGCCAATAAGGATATCCGTAAACAAGTTGAAGAAGAACAGATTCGCCTAATGGAGGAATATGGTGTTGATTTACTAGTACTTGCTCGTTATATGCAAATTCTCACGCCTGATTTTGTCGGTCATTTTCAGCATCGGATCATCAATATTCACCACTCTTTCTTGCCGGCGTTTATCGGAGCCCGACCATATGAACGTGCATATGAACGTGGCGTGAAGCTTATAGGGGCTACATCCCACTATGTAACGAATGATCTTGACGAAGGTCCGATAATTGAACAGGATATCGAGCGAGTGGATCATCGAGATGACGTAATTGATTTGAAAAAAATCGGCAGTCGCATTGAGCGGCGCGTTCTTGCAAAAGCTGTAAAGTGGCATCTTGAGAATCGGATTATTGTTGAAGATAACAAAACGATTGTGTTTCATTAATTAGAGTTTAGCTTTTGGTACAGTTTTGAATAGTGAAGGAATCTAGATTGCTTAGCACACGGTATCTGTATTTTAGTAAATGGAAAGACAAAATAAATAAGGCCAATTTCTCACATAAACACGAATGATTACAACTTCGTGTTTAAGGGAATTGGTCCTTTTTTTGTTTTGTGAATGATTCCTATGTGCACTGAAAAGATACGATTCTATCCAATTCTATTCTCCATGGAATCCATGCATAGCCATCCCATTTAAAACCAGTTGTTGTCATATAATCGATGTATGTTGGATGAAACCAAAAAGAAGTCCGGTTTACGAGCCGTAGGTAAGTATCTCGATATAAGCAACCACGTAACGCGCCTGGATCTATGGAAAGTGGTCCCGTTTGTTGTTTTGGAATAGTAGATGGTGGTGCATTAGTCGGTGCAGCACCTTGTTTCGTAAATTGAACTGATTCTTGATTTTTTGGATAATGTGGCTGTCCAAAGGGGAACTCCGAGTTATTGGGATTGTGCGGGACTGAAAATTGATCATCAGACATAATTGAACACCTCCTTTATCGATACATACCTAGTAATATATGTGAGAATCGTATATTAGGAACCAGTTAGAAAAGTGGTCGAGGTGTTGATGTAGCAACCGAATCGGCAGATTCAGCTATCACGTCTGCACAAGTACTTGCTTTACCTAAAAAGGGTGGGGAAGTCGTCTTTATGTGAATCCCATATGGAGATGTTCCAAATTGAACGCTTTTGTTTCGAAAAAATAGTTAGAAATGAATTAATTGTATTGGGTATATGGAATGCTATTTCTGCCCCATTCCCAGGTAATGAATGGAATATATCGGTTCATTATATGAGTACAGGGCAAATAAACGTGAAACCGATGATAACACATCGATTACAATTAAATGAAGCGCCAGAAATAATTAATAAAATTGTCAAAAGAGACGGTTTTTTTGGAAAGGTCCTTTTCTATCCCGACTCAAAATGATAAGCTGAGTAGGTAAGTATTAATTTAATGAAGGAGTTTGATTTAAATGGTTGAAAAACAATTTATAGTTACTGATGAGCAGGGGATCCATGCACGACCCGCATCAATATTAGTAAGTACAGCTACCAAATTCAAATCCGATATAAATTTGATTTACAATGAAAAAAATGTCAATTTAAAATCAATTCTTGGCGTAATGTCTTTAGGAATTGGTTTAGGTGGAGAATTTAAAATTAGCGCTACTGGAATCGATGAACAGGATGCCCTTAACGAACTTGAAGAAGCGTTGAAAAATGGAGGACTGACTAACTAATGAGCCTACTTCATGGGATTTCTGCATCAAATGGAATTGCGATAGCAAAAGCATACCGTTTTGTTGAGCCAGATCTATCTTTCAGTAAAAAAACTGTTGAGGACATTCCGGAAGAACTTGCACGTTTTCAGTCAGCTGTCTCTATTTCGAAAAGTGAGTTAGAGTCAATTCGTGATACCGCTGCAAAAGGACTTGGTGCAGATGAAGCAGCAATCTTTGACGCACATATATTAGTTTTACTTGATCCGGAGCTACTGACTTCAATTGAGGATAAAATTAAAGCAGATCATGTGAATGCTGAACATGCACTCAAAGAAACGTCAGATATGTTTATAACAATGTTTGAGCAAATGGATAATGAATATATGAGAGAACGGGCTGCGGACATTCGTGATGTTGCGAAACGTTTACTATCACATTTGCTAAATGTTGAAATTGTGAATCCAAGCATGATTACTGAAAAAGTAATTATTATCGCGGAAGATTTAACACCATCAGACACGGCACAGTTAAATCGTGAATTTGTAAAAGGTTTTACAACTAATATTGGTGGAAAGACTTCCCATTCTGCGATTATGGCGCGTACATTGGAAATTCCTGCTGTTGTAGGCACGAAGGAAGCGACCAAGCTTATCCAGGACGGTGACATCATCATTGTTGATGGCTTTAAAGGAGAGGTTCATATTAATCCTACTCCGGATGTCATTGCTACATACGAAAATGAACAATTGAAGTATGAGCAACAAAAGGCAGAATGGACAAAGCTAGTGGATGAAAAAACAACAACTGCTGATGGACATCTTGTTGAGTTAGCTGCAAATATCGGCACCCCGGAAGACTTAGAGGGAGTCATTAATAATGGTGGAGAAGGAATCGGATTATACAGAACTGAATTTTTGTATATGGGTAGAAACCAACTCCCAACTGAAGAAGAGCAGTTTGAGGCTTATAAGAAGGTTCTACAGGGAATGTCAGGTAAGCCGGTCGTTGTTCGGACACTTGATATTGGCGGGGATAAAGAACTCCCTTATTTAAATCTCCCTAAAGAAATGAATCCATTTCTAGGACTTCGTGCCATCCGTTTATGTTTGGAAGAGCAGGATATCTTCAGAACGCAATTAAGAGCACTATTAAGAGCCAGTTCATATGGGAATCTGAAAATCATGTTCCCGATGATTGCAACTCTTGATGAATTCCGCCAGGCGAAAACCATTTTGGAGGAAGAGAAACAAGAACTCCTAACTAAAAATATTGATGTTTCTACTACTATTGAGGTTGGTATCATGGTAGAAATCCCTTCCACTGCAATTCTAGCAGATCAGTTTGCGAAGGAAGTTGATTTCTTTAGTATTGGAACAAATGATTTAATCCAATATACGATGGCTGCTGATCGCATGAATGAACGCGTTGCCTATTTATATCAACCTTATAATCCAGCAATTCTAAGGTTGGTCAAGATGGTGATTGACGCCTCACATAAAGAAGGTAAATGGACTGGAATGTGTGGGGAAATGGCGGGGGATGAAATCGCTATTCCTTTACTGTTAGGTCTAGGTCTTGATGAATTCTCTATGAGTGCCACTTCGATTTTAAAGGCCCGTACTCAGATACTGAAATTGAACAAGAGTGATATGGTAGAACTTGCAAATGAAGCCTTACAGATGTCTACAGCCGAGGACGTAGTTCAAGCAGTTATGACCCGTTACAACTTATAACCCAAAAGAGTAAATGAAAACAACCATTCATATTTGAATGGTTGTTTTTTTTATTGCGTATCTTGAACATTATGTAAGTGGATCCAGTCGCTAAAATGATAATAATATAATTTTCATAAAACAAAATAGTAGTTGTGTTACAATATGGTCTCTTTTTATTTAATTAGATTGTTTATTTTTAACAGATTCGGGGCAATACTTGAGAATACAAATTACGGATGGCAGATTAGTATATGCTGTCGTAGTTGATTTGAAGGAGGGGACTTTTATTGAAAATAAAAATTTTTCTGTTAGCCACACTTTTGGCATTTTCTACTTATTCATTAACACATGCATCGACATTTGCAGAACCTCTTGTAAGTGGGGATGCTATATCCAATTCACATGAAGCAGAAACAACTTTGGATGAATATGAAGAAATTGACTTGCTTGCTCCGGGAGAAGTAGATAAAGAATTGAGCGTGGACAATCCACCAGTTAAGACAATTCCGAAGCCGCAAGGCTATACGGTAGCCATAGGAGATAATTTGTATAGAATTGCACTCAATCATTCAATTTCCCTAGACTCTCTTAAAATGTGGAACAGCCTTGAAGGAGAATTAATACACCCAGGTGATGTATTGATTGTCAGCGGAAATATAGAAGACGCAGGAACTGTTGAATCTGAGTCAGATACAATTACGGCTGCATTCGTGCCAACGCCACCACCACCTGCAAGCGATGGGAAAGAGATGCTGGTTACTGCAACAGCCTATACAGCGTACTGTACGGGATGTTCAGGAACTACCGCTTACGGCATTGACTTACGTGCTAATCCAAATCAGAAAGTAATTGCAGTTGATCCGAAAGTTATTCCGCTTGGTACAAAAGTTTGGGTGGAAGGCTATGGAGAAGCGATTGCTGGAGATATAGGAGGAGCCATTAAAGGAAATAAAATTGATGTCTTCATTCCTTCTTATAATAATGCGATGGAGTGGGGAGTCAAAAAAGTGAAACTAAAAGTACTTAATTAATAAAGAAAGGCTGTGCAAAAAATAGTGTTTTTTTGCACAGCCTTTTCATTCAGGTTAAGATAAACGGCTTCTAAAATCGTCATAGCCAAATTGTTTAATCACTTTAATACCATCATTAACGGTATTTAAGACGATAGAAGGTAAGTTAACGCCATTAAATGTATTGTTTTTCACCATCGAGTAGTGGCCCATATCACAAAAGACAAGTTTATCGCCAGGCTTTAAAGGTTCATCAAAAGAGTAATCACCAATGACGTCGCCAGCGAGACAAGTCGGCCCACCAAATCGATAGGTGTAAGCCTTTTCGTTCGGCATTCCTGCACCAATGATTTCAGGTCGATAAGGCATCTCAAGTACATCAGGCATATGACATGCTGCCGAGGTATCTAAAATAGCAATCGGCATACCGTTGTGGAGGGTGTCTAAAACAGTCGCAATAAGATAGCCAGTATTCAATGCGACAGCCTCGCCAGGCTCTAAATACACTTGAACACCGTATTTATTCTTCATAAACATGATCGAACGGATAAGCGTTTCAATATCATAATCGGATCTTGTGATATGATGCCCACCGCCAAAGTTAATCCACTTCATATTTTTAATGTATTCCCCGAACTTTTCATCGACAACTTGCACGGTGCGCTCCAGCGTATCAGAGTTTTGTTCGCACATGGTGTGGAAGTGTAAGCCATCGATACCTTCAAGCTGGTCCGCTTCAAAATTATCAAGCGTAACGCCAAACCTTGAATGTGAAAAACATGGATTATACATATCGACTTCGATTTCAGAGTACTCAGGATTAATGCGAAGTCCAATATCTATTTGCTTTGGATTGCTTTTAACTTTTTCTTTGAATTGATTATATTGTTGAAACGAATTAAAGACGATGTGATCTGAATAGGAAAGAATCTCATCAAACTCCGTTTCAGAAAAAGCTGGAGCATAGGTGTGTACTTCCTTGCCCATTTCTTCGTAGCCCAGTCTCGCTTCGTGTACGGAACTGGACGTTACGCCATTCAAGTATTCACCCATTAACGGATAAACAGAGAACATCGAAAATCCTTTTTGAGCAAGAAGAATCTTGCAGCCCGTCTGATCAATAACAGACTTCATTTTTTCCAAGTTTTTAATAAGCAATCCTTCATCCACTACATAACAGGGAGAGGGGAGTGCATTCACATCAATATTCAATTTCAAGCCCTCCTCAGTCAATTAATTCAGGATTGAAGCTTTCCTGCCATGGTAGCCCGTATTTGTTGAGTGCTTCCATGAATGGATCTGGATTGAACTCTTCGATATTGTGTACGCCAGGATTCTTCCATTTACCAGTCATCACAAGCATAGCACCGATCATTGCAGGGACACCCGTTGTATAAGAAATCGCTTGTGAACCAACTTCTGCATAGCATTCTTGGTGATCACAAACATTATAGACATAATACGTTTTTTCTTCGCCGTCTTTGATCCCTTGGAAAATACAGCCGATATTCGTTTTCCCTACTGTCCTAGGTCCAAGAGAAGAAGGGTCAGGCAAGATCGCTTTCAAGAATTGAAGTGGAACAATTTCTTTTCCTTCGAAAATAATCGGCTCAATAGAAGTCATACCAACGTTTTCAAGCACTTTTAAGTGATTCAAATAGTTCTCAGAGAAGGTCATCCAGAAACGAATCTTTTTGATACCTGTAATATTGAGTGCAAGAGATTCCAATTCCTCATGATGTAATAAATAAACATCTTTAGGACCGATTTCAGGAAGGTCATAGACGCGTTTGATAGATAGTGGTTCGGTTTCGATGAACTCACCATTTTCAAAGTAGCTTCCATTAGCTGTGATCTCACGAATGTTAATTTCAGGATTAAAGTTTGTAGCGAACGGATAGCCATGATCACCAGCATTTGCATCCACAATGTCAATTGTATGAATTTCATCAAAGTGATGTTTTAGTGCGTGTGCAGAGAAGACACCTGTAACGCCCGGATCAAAGCCACTTCCAAGTAGTGCCGTGATACCTGCTTTTTCAAAACGTTCTCTGTACGCCCATTGCCAGCTGTATTCAAACTTAGCTTCGTCAAGAGGTTCGTAGTTTGCTGTATCGACATAGTCAACGCCAGTAGCAAGACATGCATCCATAATCGTTAAATCCTGGTATGGCAATGCAACGTTTATGACAATATCTGGTTGGAATTTATTAATAAGTTCAATCAGTTCTTCCACATTGTCAGCATCTACTTGAGCCGTTTGAATTTTAGTACGGCCGCCGTCCAATTTATCTTTTAACGCATCACATTTAGAAACTGTACGACTTGCGATACAGATTTCTTCGAATACGTCAGGAACCTGACAACATTTATGAACAACTACTCCTGCAACTCCACCAGCACCAATAATTAAAGCTTTTCCCATAATGAACACCCGCCTATAATATAGTTTTTTTAGTTATATAAGTTGAAATAGAGAATTCCATTGAATACGATACGGCGCTTAGGGCCCCGGCTACCCCTTTTATGGCGCTTACGCTCAGTTAGTACATGTAGCAAAACACCATACCCGAGTGCCTAGTTGCTGGCACCAAATTCAAATTGCCAACAGCAATTCGCGTAAAACTTTACATGCAACGGCTGTGGAAACACCGCTTTGATCATAAATTGGAGACAGCTCATTTACATCGCAAGCGACAATGTTGAGGCCGCTTACTGTTAGTATGGCATTCAGTAATTCCATAAAGCTGACACCGCCCGCCTCAGGTGTTCCTGTACCAGGAAATACAGAAGGGTCCAGTACATCCAAATCAATAGTTAAATAAACTGGTTTTCCTTTAAGCTTTTCAACGATTTCTTCTAATCCGTCGAAGTTAAACTTGTTCGTAAACACATGGTCTTGACCCCATTGGAATTCACTTCGGTCTCCAGAGCGGATACCGAATTGGAAGATCTTATCATCTCCGAGCAAGTCCCATACTCTGTGAATAACTGTTGCATGAGAAAGGGTTTCACCAAGATAGTCCTCACGTAGATCAGCATGTGCATCAAATTGGATGACATGAAGGTCAGGATGTGTTTTTGCAACAGCGCGCATTGCACCGAGTGTTACTAGATGTTCTCCGCCAATCATGCAAGGGATTTTGCCGTCTTCTAAAATTCGAGTTGTAAAATCTTCGATTTGTCCCAATGCTCTTGACGTGTTTCCGAAACTTAATTCTAAATCGCCCCCATCAAATACAGCGATATCCTCTAAGTCTTTATCCTGATAGGGGCTATACGTTTCAATACCAAACGATTCACCACGCATTGCTTTGCTGGCGAAGCGTGTACCTGGACGAAATGAAGTTGTAGAGTCAAAGGGAGCGCCGAAAATAACGATTTTCGACTCGTCGTACTCATTGTCACAGCCAATAAATGTCTCAACGTTTCTATTCAACATCTTTTAATTGCTCCTTTACATAGTTTGGAAGTGCAAATGAACCAACATGAATATCTGTATTGTAATACCTTGTTTTCAAGTCAAGGTCATTCCACGCTGTTGCATCCAAATCTAAAATGGGGTCGAATTTCTTTGATGCAAAACCAAACAACCAGTGACCGGATGGGTAAGTCGGCATATGAAATTGATAAACTTTACAAACAGGGAAGAAGCCTACAATTTTTTGATGTGCTTTTCTCATACCAAGTGCATCTTCAGCGTAAAAAGGACTTTCATGCTGATTCACAAGAATACCATCCTCTTTCAGCGCTTTATAGCAGTTTCCATAAAATTCCTTTGTGAATAACCCTTCACCTGGACCGAATGGATCTGTCGAGTCTACGATGATTAAATCATAGTCATTTTCGATTCTACGAACAAATTTTAGCCCGTCTTCAAAGTAGAGATTAACCCTCGGATCATCTAGTTTTGAAGCAGTCTGCGGTAAAAACTCCCTACAGACATCGACAACCATTTTATCAATTTCAACCATGTCGATTTGTTCAATAGTTGGGTAAGCAGTCAGTTCACGGATTGTTCCGCCATCACCGGCTCCAATGACTAGTACTTTTTTTATAGCCGGATTGGTTGCCAGTGCTACATGCGTAATCATCTCGTGATAAATAAATTCATCTTTTTCAGTACACATTACGAGTCCATCAAGTGTGAGAATTCGACCAAACTCCAACGTTTGTAAAATATCGATTTTTTGGAAGTCACTTTTACCAGTGTAAATGTGCTCTTCCACTTCCAATGAAAAACGGACATTAGGCGAATGATTTTCTGTATACCATAAATTCATTCCACGAACTCCTTCAACACATTAATATTTGCAATGTCGCTGTCTTCAGTACCCGTCAAGAAACAACCTTTATCTTTGGAGTATTGAATGAAATCTAAAATTTCCTCAGTAATCCGTTCACCAGGCGCCAAAATCGGGATGCCTGGGGGATAACACATAACGAATTCACTGGAAATATAACCAGCGCTCTCCGAGATGGGCAATTTTTGCTTTGGTGCATAAAAGGCTTCTTGGGGCGTTAAAGCAACTTGCGGACGAATGTATTCATGGATGAAAACGCTGTTTTTATCCTGAGAATAGCGGCGTTTTATTTCAGCGAGTGCTGCAACTAACCGTTCCAGATCTAGGTGTCTGTCACCGACAGAAATATAGGCCAAAATATTACCGATGTCGCCAAATTCAATTTGAATATCATACTCATCTCGAAGAATATCATAGACTTCAATTCCAGCTAAGCCAATATCACGGGTATCTACCGAAAGTTTCGTGACATCAAAGTCAAAAATAGTATCTCCATTAATCAATTCTTTCGAATAGGCGTAATAGCCGCCAATTTTATTAATTTCAGTTCTTGTATAGTATGCCATTTCGGCAACTTTTTGGAAAATCTCCTTACCATTAAGTGCTAAATTTCTTCTCGAAATATCCAAAGAGGAAAGTAGTAAATAGGAACCACTTGTCGTTTGCGTCAAATTGATAATCTGCCTCGTATACCCTTCGCTGACATCATTATTTATCAACAAAAAAGAGCTTTGTGTCAATGAACCGCCGGATTTATGCATACTAACGGATGCCATATCAGCACCAACTGACATGGCAGAAGCGGGAAGGTTATCCCCAAAGTAAAAATGTGTACCGTGGGCTTCGTCGACAAGGACGAGCATATCGTGTTGATGTGCAAGATCGGTAAGAGCTTGCAGGTCTGAACAAATCCCATAATAGGTAGGATTGTTGATGAGGATGGCTTTAGCATCCTTATGTTCCAAGATGGCTTCTTTTACATCTTTTAAAGCCATCCCTAAAGCAATACCAAGTTCACTATGCACGCCTGGATTTACATAGACGGGAACAGCACCGCTTAAAATAAGAGCATTAATCGCACTACGATGTACGTTGCGAGGCATTATGATTTTATCCCCAGCTTTACACGCAGTCATGATCATTGCCTGTACTGCCGATGTGGTCCCATTGACCATGAAAAAGGCATGCTTGGCATTAAATGCTTGTGCTGCTAATTCTTCCGCTTCTTTAATAACCGAAACAGGATGGCAGAGATTATCAAGCGGTTTCATGGAATTGACATCCATAGACAGGCATTGTTCACCTAAAAACGCGGCTAATTCAGGATTACCTCTTCCGCGTTTATGTCCAGGAACGTCAAAAGGAACGACGCGCATTGATTTGTATTGATTTAGCGCCTCCATTATGGGGACTTTCTGTTGCAGAAAATTTGTCACGTAATCACCCCTTATTCATCTATATTAGAACCATTAAAAATTTCAGTCATCTCTTTGCGCAACATGGTTGTTATTTCGAGCCTTTCATTAAGTGGCAGCTCAGAGACATCCGTATTGAACAAATAGTTCTGTAGGTTTATGTCTTTAATAAGTAGTTTTGTATGAAATATATTGGATTGGTGTACATTGATATCTTTCCAATCGTATTTCAGCAATGTATGGCTGTCAATATAATCCCGAATAGAGTCAATCGCATGATCTATATACAGCTTTACGCCTTCCATATTGCGTGTGAATCCACGTACTCTGTAATCAGTCGTAATAATGTCTGAGTCGAAACTACCGATCAGATAATCAAGTGCATTCAATGGGGAAATTGTGCCGCACGTTGAAACATCAATATCGACTCGAAAAGTAGCGATCGAATTATCAGGATGATATTCCGGATACGTGTGGACGGTAACGTGACTTTTATCCAGGTGACCTACGACTGTTTTTCGAGTTCCTAAAATAGTCAGTTCACCTTGATTGCACGATTCATCAATCAAGGTGACTGGAAAGGATTCCTCCGAAATAAGAATCGTCACACTTGCACCTTGTGGATCGTAATCCTGTTTACTGACATTCAAGACATGTGCCCCGATTATTTCTGTCACTTCGTACAGAATACTGGTTAATCTATCCGAATTATATTGCTCATCAATATAAGCAATATATTCACTTTGCTCCCGCTCACTTTTCGCATAGCAAACATCATAGATGTTGAAGCTAAGAGTCTTTGTGAGGTTGTTAAAGCCATAAAGCTTCAGCTTATTTTCCAACCCTACCATCACGCCTTTCATGTAAAACAAATCTTATTATAAAGTATAACATTTCTTAGTCAATAAAATTTAATCTTGATATGTCGAAGCTAAGAATTCCATTGAATTCGCTGCGGCGCAAGGGGATGCCTCTCGCCCTAAGCCAAGCAGCTTCGACGCCAGTCTTAGGGCTTCGGCTGCCCCATGTAAGGCGCATTCGCTTTGTTAATGTAGTTATTCATTTGTTCAACATATTCAGGTAAATAAAGTAGTAGGTATTCACTAGGACTGCATAAGTGTTGCAGTAGAAAAAAGTGGTGCTGCTTTGAGAATTGATTAATTACTTGCGAAAAAATGCCCCTAATTAGTAGCAAGGAAACGACGACTAAATCAGTTACCTATACCATTAAAAGGAGCTTAATGAAAAGTGTAAACTAAAGTTTAATCTTTCGTCAATAGTTTTTAAATTTAGTGTTTGTGGACTGTGAAAAAAAGGGGATAAAAAATAGGTCGAAAATATGTGAAGAAAAATGGGTGGTTACTATTTCCGTTATAATTTCACTCGTAAATAGTTACTTATTAGTAAAATTAAATCTTGGGCCATAGGGTGATTCCAAAACGTGAGGAGATTGTTTACTTGGGAAACTAATGTGGATGATTATTTCTCCAGGGTATTTTTTGTATCGAGAGTTAGCTTATTTTAAAGAAGAATTGGAGTTAGATAATTTCTCTGTTACGTAAAAAGGCGGGATATTTTCTTTTTTGTTTTCAGAAAAATACGACATATTGATAAGGTGTATCCATTCCGTTTTTAGTACATACGCTAATGAGTGAGTATGAAACGGAGGGAATATAACTTGATAGATATTGTGAATTTACAGGCGAATGTTGAGGATCATAGAAGACAAATAAAACCTAAGAGAATGACAAGCGGAGAGAAACGAGTTCTTTCACTGCAAAAAGAGGACAGACGACTTAATGGGCAAAAGCCCTGACAGTCGTTTTTTATTGACTATTATTAAAGGAAGCATGCCTTAGTATAGTTGAGAATCAGTTCTTTTGATGTGCTTTTTAAGAACAGATTCTTATCTGGGAATGATTTCTGAAAAAATACCGTAAATACTCACGCTATAGACGGGTAAACCAAACTGGCAAACTAGAAATGAACACTTATTATTTTTGTATAGACATGTTAGACTTAAATGTATTCTTATTTAATTAAAAGGACGTGTTTGTATGGTTGGACGTAATGATCCATGTCTCTGTGGCAGTGGAAAAAAGTATAAAAAATGTTGTGAATCAAAAGCGACATTTTCAATAGAAGAAGTGCAATCGGAAGAGCTAGAAAGAATTTTGCAAGTTTTTTATGAAGAGTATCCAAAGAAACGCGACTTAAATGAATTCTTGAGCTTAGTAAAAAAATGGAGCGAGCCGCTCAATAAGTATTTAGTTGATGAAATGATTGAAGCGATTGTCATGGATGAATTCTTTTTCCATCATAAACCGGACATTTGGAAGAACTATATGGAAAAACAACGGAAAAACATTATCCGTCCATCTGTAGTGAATGTCTTAGAAACATGGTCTGATCCACGTGTCTTCATTGGCGAAGTAGTAGCTGTGGACGCTACTAATATGTCGGTTAAAAACATTTTGGAGGATGAAACGATACTATTACGACGTGAAAGCGAAAAGCCTGTCCCAGTTGGCGTCCATGTGTATTGCTTCATTTTACCAGACGGCTCATCGAAAGATAATCACTATTTGGCGGTTTCAAGCTTGATTTTCTTCCCAACTGATCATACAAAAGCATTCGTGCAATTTGCGAAGCAATTTGAATCACAAAAAGAACAAACTGTTTCTGTATTTTTAAAAGAAAATGGAATTGCATTTTGGAAACTACTTGGTGAGGATGGTTATGACGGCGGGGAATTTACCAACTTTGAATCGGGTGTACTCCAAAAGGCAATCGAGTTTTTAGAGAAAAATGACCGAGAATCTGATAAGCTAATAGAAATAATAGAAGATTATTTGGTAGAGCAGCAGCCGAATGCACGAAAAGAAGTTGCTATTGCGGCTGGAGCGATTCGATTTGGCCAAGAAAACGCCTTATTTGAACCACTTCTGATAACTGTAAAAGAGATTGCCGAATGGTTTGAAGTCTCTACCTCTTCATTGAATAAATATTATAATGATTTAAATGTGTATTATATTAGCAAGGACTGATCCATATTTATAGTAAAGAACATCTCACTCATTGGAATGGGATGTTTTTTGTTTGTCAATAGTAGACGAATTTTGAGATAACTCCGATAATTGCTGATATACTAAAATAAACTCTTTCAAAAAATCATTGGGGGGCTTGCATGATGCATGAGAAAGATTTTATTCAACTAAACGACAGAATCTACTTAATAGATGGATTTGATTTGGGTGTACCTGAACGGACGGGAACCTATGTTTTTAATGAAGAAGAATTGACACTTGTAGATACTGGTCCAAGTCCGTCGATTAAGTATGTGAAACAGGGATTAGAAGCGTTGGGATTCTCGCTAGACCAAGTGAAGTATATCATTGTGACGCATATCCACTTGGATCACTCCGGAGGGGCTGGATTACTCATTCAA
This sequence comes from Sporosarcina sp. E16_8, assembly GCF_017347095.1. Classification (GTDB taxonomy): domain Bacteria; phylum Bacillota; class Bacilli; order Bacillales_A; family Planococcaceae; genus Sporosarcina. The sequence continues at coordinate 94,416 of NZ_JADPRZ010000008.1, forward strand.
GAATGCCCGAATGCTACCGTTGTTGTACATCCGAGAGGGGCAAGGCACTTGGCTGAACCAGAAAGATTGGTTGCCGGAGCCAAGGGAGTCTATGGGGAAAGGTTTTCTGAACTGTTTGATCCAATTATTGCCATCCCTCAAGAGCGCTTGCTCGTTAAAAATGAAGGAGCTACCTTGAAAATCAGCCCGACATGTACACTAAGGTTTTTGGATACCCCAGGACATGCGAAACATCACTTTAGTATATATGATCCGGTCAGTAATGGCATGTTTACCGGAGATACAGTCGGAATTCGCTACGAGCAATTGATTCGCGATGGTGTCGATTTGTTTCTACCTTCTACTTCACCAAACCAATTTGATCCAGAGGCGATGCAGCGGGCCATTAACCGTATGCTTCGGATGCATCTCGATTGTATTTACTTTGGACATTTTGGCATGACCACCAACCCAAACAAAGCCCTTCGACAAGTATCCGAGTGGCTTGATGTTTTCGTAGAGGAGGCGGAAGCTGTCGTTGCCGAGCAAAAAGGTCATGAAGTACTTGCGCAACGACTTTTTGACCGAGTAAGGGGATACCTTAGGGAGATGGAAGTTCCTGATGACCATGAGGTGTATGGTTTAATTGAAGTAGATTTGCATGTCAGCTCAATGGGAATGCTTGACTATTTTCGAAGATGAATACATAGAACTTTCTAGTAATTACATTAGCACTGTTTTGGAGAGGGATAGACTATATGAAACTACGTTTTTATAATCCGGAATTTGATAAGCTTATTGAAAAATATACATTAACCGACGAGCAGCTACGATTTACTGGAACGCCTAAAGATGCTATTGACCTTTCGAATGCTGAACAGAATCGATATTCGATTTTAGCATTAAAAAACGAGCAACTGGTAACGTTCTTTAGCCTACATAGGGGGGAAGGGGTTAAGCCTTTTTCTCCTAATGACAACGCTATATTAATTAGAAGTTTTTCAACTGATTTCCATCAGCAAGGCAAAGGCTATGGGAAGAATGCATTGATGCTTACACCGGGATTTATTAGAAGCTATTTTAGTGGTATTGATGAAATCGTACTTGCTGTAAATGTTAAAAATGAGATTGCCCAAGCTTTGTATAAAAACTGTGGCTATATTGATAAAGGCGTTCGAGAGATGGGTAGGAGTGGTGAACTCATTGTGATGAGTTACCACTTGTAGGAATAGGAGGAGTAATCAATATGATGTTAGAAATTATTGCTACAAGTTTGGCAGATGCAATTGCCGCAGAACATAGTGGTGCCGATCGATTGGAACTTTGCGTAGCTTTGTCTGAAGGTGGGCTAACGCCAAGTTTGGGACTGGTGGAAGCAGTGGTTGCAGGTGTCAATATTCCAGTGCATGTAATCATTCGTCCGCATAACCGAACTTTTCACTATGATGACAATGATTTAGCTGTAATGATAGCCGATATTCGCCATATTAAACGTGCAGGAGCTGCGGGAGTCGTTATTGGAGTACTAACTGAGGAACGCAAAGTGAATACGGGAGCCTTATCACGTTTGTTAGAGGAAGCTGGGGAGATGAAAGTCACTTTCCACCGTGCATTTGATGAAATAGAAGATCAGTTGGAAGCGTTAGAAGTTATTGCTCGTTACCCACAGATTCAGCGGATTTTGACTTCGGGAGGACAAGCGCCAGCGCCAGAAGCTGCTGAACAACTTAAAAGGTTGGTGGACAAGTCTAAAAATACGTCTGTACAAATTTTAGCGGGGAATGGGATGAACCCTGAAAAACTGTCTGAATTGGTGTCTGCAACTGGACTAGAAGAAGTTCATTTTGGTTCGGCTGTTCGTGTAAATCGAAGTTTCATGTATCCGATTGATCCAGCTGTTATTACTGCGATAAAAAGCGAGCTAGCGGATAGTTAGTTTTTGAAAAAACATAAAATTGTGCCTATAAACATCGGAATTACGGCAATTGAATAAAGGACAAGTAATCAGCCATTTTACGCTTATGACTGATTTTTTTGTTTTGCCAAAAACTGTTGTGATTCCACTATCACTCTGCATACTTTAGTGTGTAGGGGGAGTTTTTGAATTAAACCTGTGCTATCAGAGAATCAATTATCAACCGAGTCTCACGCAGTTATTTATTGACAAGAAAATACTAAGTTCTGTAAGATAATAAAGTTGATTCATAGCTACTAGTAATAGATAGGCTATTGGTCACCGCGTGAATAGGAGTGAAAACCACGCGTTAAACGTAAATCGGAAAACAGTTAAAGCGCCAGTGCTGAAGAAATCGGACGTTACTAATTTTCAGCAGACGAGGTGGAGGAGTATCGAATTTTCGGCGGAAGCCTCCCGATCGCAATTGCCCGGTTGTAATTTTGCTAGTAAATCATTTGAGCAATCAAATGGACAAAGGAGCAAAAAGGCAAATAGTTCAAGTGATATGCAAGTACACTTCGCTAATTCAGCTGAGGTGTAGTTAAGTGTTGCTTATTTTGCAGACATCGGAGGAATAAATATGTGCGGAATAGTAGGATATATTGGTGAGTTAGACGCTAAAGAAATTCTGGTAAAGGGACTTGAAAAATTAGAATATCGTGGTTATGATTCAGCAGGAATCGCCCTTGGTAATGAAGTTGGTCTTACTGTTGTGAAAGAAAAAGGACGTGTTGCGGACCTACGTTCAGCAGTGGATTGGACTATCCACTCAACTACTGGAATTGGTCATACGCGCTGGGCCACACATGGAGTACCGAACCAAACGAATGCGCATCCTCATCAGAGTACATCCAATCGTTTTTCACTTGTGCATAATGGCGTTATTGAGAATTATCAACAACTACAAAAAGAGCATTTACATGATGTTCAAATGAATTCTGATACGGATACAGAAGTTATCGTACAGCTTGTTGAAAAATTCACAAAAGGCGGCATGAAAACTGAAATAGCATTCCGTCATACTTTATCTCTGCTTCAAGGATCTTATGCGATTGCTATGTTAGATGCAGATGAAACAGACGTAATCTTCATCGCAAAAAATAAAAGTCCACTTCTCGTAGGAATTGGCGAACATTTCAATGTCGTTGCATCTGATGCTATGGCAATGCTGCAAGTCACCGATCAATATGTCGAATTACATGATAAAGAAGTTGTCATTCTCCGCAAGGAAGCAATTGAAATTAGTACATTGGATGGCGTAATTATTGAACGTACACCCTATACGGCTGAGCTAGATATGAGCGATATTGAGAAGGGCACATATCCTCACTTTATGTTAAAAGAAATTGAGGAACAGTCGGGTGTTGTTCGTAAAATTATTCAAAAGTATGAAGATGAGCATGGCGAGCTAACGATAGACACTGATGTCTTAACTGCTATAAATGAAGCAGACCGTCTTTACATTATTGCAGCAGGAACAAGTTATCACGCCGGTCTAATCGGTAAGCATTATTTTGAAAAAATCGCAGGTATCCCAGTAGAAGTGCATATCTCAAGCGAATTCGGTTATAATATGCCGCTTTTATCAGATAAACCGTTATTCATTTTCATTACACAATCGGGTGAGACTGCTGACAGCCGCCAAGTATTGGTGAAAATAAAAGCGTTAGGCTATCCAAGCGTTACGATAACAAATTCCCCAGGTTCTACACTTTCTCGTGAAGCAGACCACACGTTACTGTTACATGCGGGTCCAGAAATTGCCGTAGCTTCGACAAAAGCTTACACAGCGCAAGTAGCAGTTCTTGCCATCGTTGCCTATGTTGCAGCGAAAGAACGAGGGGAAACAGTTGTTATTGACTTGAAGAGGGAGCTTGCCATTGCGGCAAATGCTATTCAAACTCTTGTTGATTCAAAAGCAGAAATGAAGCAAATCGCTCATGAATTCTTAGCAGTCTCGCGGAATGCTTTCCTCATCGGGCGTAACCTTGACTATTATGTTAGCTTAGAAGGCGCACTTAAAGTAAAAGAAATCTCTTACATTCAAGCAGAAGGCTTTGCCGGCGGGGAACTAAAACACGGTACGATAGCATTGATTGAAGAAGGAACACCTGTCTTTGCACTTGTTACACAAAAAACTGTGAGTTTAAATATTCGTGGAAATGTAAAAGAAGTCGTCGCAAGAGGAGCCAACCCTTGCATTATTTCAATGGAGGGATTGGAAGAAGAGGGTGATTGTTTAGTCTTGCCAAAAGTGCATGCATTACTCACCCCGCTTGCAGCTGTGATTCCAATGCAGTTAATCAGCTATTATGCCGCTCTTTACAGAGGCTGTGATGTTGACAAGCCACGCAATCTAGCAAAATCAGTTACGGTTGAATAACGGAATTAACTAATGAAATCAATTGTTGTGAAGAGATAATAAAGATGTAAATCAAAATGGATTCACCCTATTTACCGTAAAATGTATATTTTCGAACGAACTTTATTTCAAAGCTATAGATTGTTTACATTTGAAATAGAAGTAAAGCGTTAATAAAAAAGATACAACGTTTTATCCCTTTAGATATAATTGTCTAAAGGGCTTTTTATATTTAAGAGAAAAATAACATCTATATAGTCGGCAATTAACAAATAGAATGTTTTTCCTACATCGCATAGTCGCTTGGTGATGGCCTTACGCAGTAAGCCTGGCAGAAAGAACACTGTCAGTCTATTGCTTCGGCTCACACTTGTCGCTCCTTCGCTAGACTTGTTCTTTATATTGGTGAAGTATACCGCCTAGTTAATTCTAAATAAGTAGTGCCGAATATATAACATAGAAAAATGAAATAAAGATTTTCAAACTTCAATTAATCGTATAATATCTACTAATTTAGTAATTGAGTTACGTAAAAGAATATACGGTTCTCGCTTAACGAAACTGCATAAATGTAGGGTGGGCTACATCCAAATTTACGCCTGTGGAGTGTTAAACCAACCGTGGTAGTGAGCAACTGGCGAGGCGGGGTACATAGAAGCAGGAAACCGTCTAGCGTAGAAAAACAAATACGTTTTTCTATGTTTTTAGTAATAGCTGAATCATGTATATACCTAAGTATTTTAAAGTCACAGACGTAGATGAAATTAAAGAATTTGTTCAAGAGAATTCATTTGGAACTATTGTTACAACAAAAAAAAGTAAACCAATTGCTAGTCATTTACCTTTGGCGTTATATAAAAAAGGAGATGATTATTATATTACTGGACACATGGCTTATGGGAATCCGCAGTGGAGAACATTAGATAGTTGTGATGATGTACTAGTTATGTTCCAGGGGCCTCATGCTTATATTTCTTCCTCTTGGTACGGGCATGAAAATGTTCCAACATGGAATTATCAAGCAGTGCATGTATATGGCACAGCTAGCATTCTAGATGAGGAGGAGTTAAAACAAGACCTTATCATGATGCTACAAAAATACGAGAAACATCGTCAAAATAAGGTTCTATGGGACAAGCTTTCTCCTCAGTTAGTAGAAAAAGAACTAAAAGGGATTGTTGGATTTAAGATTAAAGTACAAGAAATTCAAGCTGCATATAAATTAAGTCAGAATCGTAATGAGGAAGATTACCTTAACATCGTTGACAAACTGTATAAGGAAGAAGATCTGAGTTCCCAACAAATGGCGAATGTCATGAAGAAGAGAGTGAAGAATGACGGGGATTCTGATTAATGTGTCGAGAACTCCGATAACGGTGTGAAAATGTTCTTTTACTAAGCGTTGAATAATGCCACTTGAAAAACAGAATGGTATTATTCAACGCTTATCTAGCAAGTTCTGCAAAATACAAACAACAAACCGGAATAATATCTTTTGGTGATATCCTCACTAATTTTTTTCAAAGTATAGCCCAATTTAATTAAGTAAAGGAGAATAATCCACTTGCGAATATAAGTATATTCTTATATGATGATTTCGGGAGGGATAGTAGATGAATGAAACAGTAACTATTGATATTCAGCGAGCATCACAACTCTTAAAATTACTCGGAGATCCAACTCGTTTGACTATGATGCGGCTACTTAAGACGCATGAATGCTGTGTGTGTGAATTTGTTGAAATCTTTAATATGAGTCAGCCGGCGATCAGCCAGCACTTGCGTAAACTTAAGGATATTAAGGTAGTGAAAGAAGAACGTAGAGGGCAATGGATATTTTTCTCGATTAACAAAAATCATGAAGATTACCCGTTTATTCAAAGCATTCTTGAACAGCTTCCCGAACAGAATGAGTCTATAGCCAGACTGGAAGCGCAAGGGCTTAGAGTTTGCTGCAAGTAGGAAGGGGAAAAAGCGTTGGTTTCAGTAATAACGGCGTCATTGATATTCATCATTACACTTATTTTTGTTATTTGGCAGCCTAGAAATTTATCAATTGGATGGTCCGCCTGTATTGGGGCAATAATTGCTTTGTTAGTAGGAGTAGTTACTTTTCAAGACGTTATTGATGTAACTGGGATTGTCTGGAATGCTACACTGGCTTTCATTGCCATTATAATCATTTCATTAATATTAGATGAGATTGGATTCTTCGAGTGGTCGGCTCTACATATGGCTAGATTAGCCAAAGGCAGTGGGGTTCGCATGTTTATTTATGTCAGTCTGCTTGGTGCAGTCGTTGCTGCTTTGTTCGCAAACGATGGGGCTGCCCTTATACTAACGCCAATTGTACTTGCAATGGTACGAAATTTGAATTTTAATGAAAAAATGATTTTCCCATTCATCATGGCCAGTGGTTTTATTGCAGACACCACTTCGTTACCATTAGTTGTGAGTAACTTAGTCAATATTGTTTCGGCAGACTTTTTCGGTATTGGCTTTGTCGAATATGCATCCCGAATGATTGTACCCAATTTATTTGCTTTAGTTGCTAGTATTTTAGTGTTGCTGCTATTCTTCCGTAAAAGTATCCCTAAAAATTATAAAGTAGCAGAACTAAAACAACCGAAGGATGCTATCAAAGATATTAAGATGTTTCGACTGGCTTGGGTGATATTAAGCATGTTACTTATCGGGTATTTCTCAAGTGGATTTACAGGGCTTCCTGTTTCGATTATAGCTGGAATTACGGCGATATTCTTTATGATCATGGCACAAAGAAGTCCTGCTGTTCACACGAAACAAGTACTGAAAGGCGCACCTTGGGCAATCGTGTTCTTCTCGGTTGGGATGTACGTCGTCGTCTACGGATTGCGTAATGTCGGTCTGACTGGTGTATTGGCCGATGTCATTCAAATGGCTGCCAACCAAGGACTATTTGTAGCGACGATTTCGATGGGCTTTATTGCAGCGATCTTATCATCCATTATGAATAATATGCCTACCGTCATGATTAACGCGTTAGCCATATCAGAAACGACGACAACGGAGTCGATTCGAGAGGCTTTGATTTATGCGAATATCATCGGATCCGATTTAGGTCCAAAAATCACACCAATCGGTTCTTTGGCCACTTTATTGTGGTTGCATGTACTGTCTCAAAAAGGTGTGAAAATCTCTTGGGGTAGCTATTTTAAAATCGGTATACTCCTAACGGTACCTACACTCCTGATAACATTAATCGGACTGTATCTGTGGCTGTCGTTCATCCAGTAAAAAAAGGAGGTTTTCTTTATGTCGAAAAAAACACTTTACTTCCTATGTACGGGTAATTCATGCCGTAGCCAAATGGCTGAAGGTTGGGGTAAAAAAGTTCTAGGAGAAGAATGGCAAGTTCTAAGTGCTGGAATTGAAGCCCATGGAGTAAACCAAAATGCTGTGAAAGCCATGAATGAGGTTGGAATCGATATTTCAAATCAAACCTCTGATATCATCGATCCACAAATCTTAACTAATGCAGATTTTGTCGTCACTCTTTGTGGGGATGCTGCTGACAAGTGTCCGATGACACCCCCTCATATCAAACGTGAACATTGGGGCTTTGATGATCCTGCTAAAGCAGAAGGAACTGATGAAGAAAAACGGGTTTTTTTCCAACGTGTTCGTGATGAAATTGGTATTCGTATTCAGCATTTTGCTGAAACTGGGAAATAACAAACAAATCAAAGTCGAGAGTATCTTTTCTTCGACTTTGATCCTATATATGTTGAACAAATGATTGACGTATATAAACTGAGCGAAGGCGCCTTATAAGGGGAAATAGTCAAAGACAGGAATTTCACTATGGTCATGAAGAACAATCATCTCGTTTTTCAATGGTTCATGTGTCCACTCAATATCATAAATTACCAAAACTCATGGATTGTAATTTAATTCATGAGTTTTATTATTTGACCTTCATCTAGCAGTAGTTTAATATTTCTAATATGGATAATGTTTATCTGTATTAGTCTCGTTAATGAACGTTCAAAAAATACAAAAGATACAGAGGTGATTTTCATGCAAATGAAAACAGGGGTTGAGCAATCTGTATACGCCATTCTTTTACTGAATATGTTGCCGGATAAAGCGGTATTGCCTGGAGATGCCATCAGTCAACAATTAGGGACTTCACCGACTTATTTTCAAAAGTTGTTAAGGAAGTTAGTTAGTGCAGACCTGATTACTTCCGTTGCAGGTGTGAAGGGTGGCTTTAAATTAAAGAAAAAAGCGGAAGAGATTCGGATATACGATGTTTATCTTGCAGTAGAAGGCCAACAATCACTTTATTCCCCGAGTGGTATTCTCGATGACATGCTTGAATTGGAAAAAGAAGATAGATGCTGCTTGTTAACGGATTTAATGGATGAGGCTGAATCAACTTGGAGAACGATATTGAAGCGAGAAACAATTGCATCTTTAGATGAAGAAACAGCTAATCGTTTTCCCAGAAAAGTAGAAGATTTAAAAGAATGGATAAACGGAAAAATGGTCTTATAAGAGAATACATGTAAGTAGGTGAACAACTATTATGAATGATTTCCAATCTCATCAAGGCTTTGCACGAACATTTAAAGAGAATAATTTAACGCTGGGACTAACATTTCCTTTGGAATCGTATGCAGGAAGTTTTCCAACGATGGATTTAGATGAGCAAATGATACTGGCGAAAAAGGCGGAAGGTCTAGGATTTGCCTCTTTATTTGTCAGAGATTCTCCCCTTTACGATTCGAATTTTGGTGATGTTGGAGCTCTATACGATCCGTGGGTGTTGCTTTCTTACGTAGCAGCACATACGGATCGAATTGCTCTTGGTACTTCAAGCATTGTGACGACATTGCGCCACCCACTTCACGTAGCAAAATCAGCTGCCTCGCTAGATAAAATATCGAATCAGCGGCTGTTATTGGGTGTTGCCACTGGTGATAGGCCCATTGAATTCCCGGTATTTAAAGTGGATGTTAACGAAAAAGAAGCGTTATTTAAAGAATCTATAGTGGTAATGAAAAAAGTCTGGAAAGAAGTATTCCCGCAAATACAGACAGAGCGAGTTGACATGCTTCAAGGTGATATCGTTCCCAAACCAATTTTATCTGCTATTCCGATTTTGGGAACGGGGTATTCTGGCCAGACAATTGAGTGGCTAGCGGAGCATACAGATGGTTGGTTATTTTATTCTCAAGGTGTCAATGAACAGCGCGAACTTGTGAAAAAATGGCGGCAAGCAACTGGCGGATTCAAACCATTTGCTCAAGCTTTGGCAATTGATTTATCAGAGAATCCAAAAGAAGCACCCAAGCCAATAAAGGGTGGGTTTAGATCGGGTTATCGATTTTTAATTGATTATTTACATGCTTACGAGGATGCCGGAGTTAATCATGTAATGTTTGGGCTGAAGAATGGAACACGCCCTGCAGCAGAAGTGATTCAAGAATTGGGCGAATATGTGCTTCCTCATTTTCCTGCAAATAAATTATGAAAGAAGTGGAATATAGATGATTAAAGGTCTAGATCGTATTAATGAATTAGCAAAAAAGCAAAGGGAAGAGGGGTTGACCAATGCCGAAATGGTAGAACAAACCGTCTTGCAACAAGATTACTTACGCGAAATTCGCGGACAGGTTCTTAATACCGTCTCTGGAATAACCGTTCTGGATCCACTTGGCAATGATGTGACACCTGACAAAGTACAAGAGGAAAGGAAGTTAACTAAATGAGGTTAAGTGTACTGGATCAAGCACCCGTTACGAATGGAAATAGTGCGCCGGATGCTTTGGAAAAGGCAGAAGAACTGGCCGTTTTGGCAGATGAATTGGGCTACCATCGCATGTGGATGGCTGAACATCATGGAACAAACGTTTTGCAAGCTCGGCTCCTGAGGTGACTGCGGCACATTTAGCTGCCAAAACGAAACAAATTCGTATTGGTACTGGCGGCGTGATGATGATGCATTATTCCCCATTAATGCTGGCTGAAGTATTTAAGACACTCAGTGCTTTTTCACCAGGTAGGATTTATTTTGGTGTAGGCCGAGCTCCGGGAGGCGATAACGATTCCATCTATGCTTTATCTGAAGGGCGTCCTCCAATGGTGAACAATATGTATGGAAAATTCGAACTAGCACTGCAATTGATCAACGATGAAGTACCAGGCGATAGCCTTTATAATAAAACGATTGCTACGCCATCTCGAGTTGTTTTGCCTGAGGCTTGGCTATTAGGTTCGAGTGGCAATAGTGCCATTCAAGCAGGACGTATGGGCGTTGGTTATTCTTTTGCACAATTTTTTAATGGTCAGATGTCAAAATCGATTTTAGATACGTATAAGAATAATTTTCAAGCTTCAGCGTTTATGGAGAAACCGGAAATCAATGTTTCCTATATGGTGACAGCCGCCGAAACTGCAGAAGAAGCTGAGTTTGAGGCAATGCCTCAAGATATTTGGCGTTTACAGTTTATGAAAGGCAGGGTCGGGCAAGTTTTGACGCCTGAAGAAGCCCGTGATTATCCACTGACGGAAATGGACCGCATGATGATTAAAGAAAGTCGTAAAATCCACTTAGTGGGATCTTCGAAAGAAATTGCAGCTCTATTACAAGAAGAGCAAGAACGATATGGATTTGGTGAAGCAATGATTTGTAGCATTCCTCATTCGCAAGTGAAACGTTTGAATGTCTATCGCTTATTGGCAAAGGAGATTTTTTAACTGTGAAAGAAGAAAGGAATGTATGAAGTGAAGGATTATTTAGTAAAGGCAACTGCTTATAATAACCAAGTACGTGCTTATGCGGTGAGAACTACAGATAGCGTTGGCGAAGCACAACGTCGCCATAAGACATGGCCAACTGCTTCCGCTGCACTTGGGCGTTCTATGACAGCCAGCGTGATACTCGGTGCAATGCTCAAAGGTGAGGAGAAAATAACGGTCAAAATAAATGGCGGTGGTCCACTTGGAACCATTCTAGTAGATGCGAATACCAAAGGGGAAGTCAGGGGCTACGTCACAAATCCTCAAACTCATTTTGATTTAAATGAACAAGGTAAATTAGATGTGAAAAGAGCAGTTGGAACGGATGGAATGCTAACTGTATCAAAAGATATCGGATTACAGCAGCCCTTTGTTGGGCATGTCCCCCTTGTATCGGGTGAGCTAGATGAAGACTTTACGTCCTATATTGTTCTTTCAGAGCAAGTAGCTTCCTCAGTAGGAGTGGGTGTTTTGGTAAATCCTGATCATACAATCCAAGCAGCAGGGGGATTCATCATTCAACTTATGCCTGGTACAGATGAGGAGACAGTCAATGCGATAGAGGAACGTTTGAAAGGAATGACACCTATTTCTTCGATGGTTGAGCAAGATATGACGCCGGAACAGATACTTGAACACCTACTGGGTACTGGAAATGTGAAATTTCTAGAAAAAATGCCTGTTCATTTCCAGTGTCAATGCTCCGTGGAGAGAATTTCCAATGCCATCTTCAGTTTAGGAAGTGACGAGATTCAAGAAATGATTCAGACGGACGGGCAAGCTGAAGCACACTGCCATCTTTGTAATGAACACTATCATTTCTCTAAAGAGGATTTACTATTATTATTGGAAGCTGCGGTTTAAAGGGCTTCTTGAAACAAATTGCTAGAGCTACTACATTTCACTTTTCCAGATAAGTTGTTGCATACACAAATAAGCCACTCCACTAAAGAGATGGCTTATTTATATTTTCTGTCACATACTACGCTCAATCACCGTGATGGAAAAAAGTCATATGACTCTAGCCCTATATCATGGACCCACACTTTTGCATGGTCACCATTTGGATCAGCCACCCATAAATCACCTTTTAAAGTTACTAAATCACTTTGTCTTGTCCAAGTGATTTTATTTATGGAGGGTAAAAAAATGGGTGTAAAATCCCCTTGGCCTTTTGGAGGCTTCGTTATTTGTAATTGTTTTGGATCGGTTAGTGATAATAGATACAATACCGGTTTAGGGCGCTTGTTAGCCTCATCGGACCATTCGGTTTCCGGTACTCTGGAAACGATTAATGAAGCATTATCTACCCATGAAAAACCCATTTCAGCATAGTTTTTTGGTGTAAGCGTTACTGTTTGATCGGCAGGGAGTTCGGTTACTTTTAGATCCTTATTTTTAAAACCAAAGACAATCCTTCCGCCCCCGGCAATATAACCGAGCAAGTTTTTGGTGTAAGCCCATTTCGGCTTGGATTCCTGGTTGAGCTCATCAATCACTTCAAAGTTTTTGCCGTCTACAGAAATCACACAAAGCATATCGCTGTCCATCGACCATGAAGCAGTAGGGGATACGACAAAAGCTATCCATTGTTTGTTTGGAGAATACGTAAACGAACCCACGTCGATTGAGAGGATTTTCACGTCATCTTTTCCTAGCTCTTTTGGTATTACAAATAATTTCTTGGCGTTATTTGTTAAGGTATTTCTGTTTTGATAACCCTCAATCGAAATGGTGTAAAGAATTGGATGGGTCCAGCCATCTGGGTGGGGAGTAGCACTTGATGACGCGATAAAACCTTTTCCATCTGGCTGCCATGCATAATCGTCAACACCTATAGCAATATTATAGAAGTGTTCCAAATCAGCTATATTCAATACACCTACAGCGCTAAAGGCAACAATGTTCTCTGTTGGAGACCATTTTGGATTAGAGCCGTCACGAAAAATTCTGCGATGCTTTTTTGTTGCGACATCATAAACCCATAATTCATTTGAAGTGCCTTTCGTATCGATTATATTGCCAGCCACTTCTTTTTGATAAAGAAGCAGTTTTCCATCGAAAGACCATTGGGGAGGATAATTATACGTCGCTTTTTCTTTCGTCAATTTCTCTTCTTTGTCATCGACCTTGAGCCATAAATGACCATCTCGAATAAAAGCAATTTTCACATCGGATGTTTTCGTTTGCGCATGGATAAGGGACGGAGCAAATAAACATAAGACCATCAGGAGTTGTACGATCTTTTTCATAACTTCACCTCATGTCTTGTATGTTGTCCTGCAAACGTAAACTTAATCATGTCTAATTTCCACTGTTACTAATGGGCTATTTTCGAAATTTGCCCTTTTAAATTTCGGAATGAATATAGATGGAAGTGAAGTTCATATTACAGATTAAGACTTGAACCTTTCCGACTTAAGCGTTGGCACTATTATTCCCACCCCCACATCAATACTAGCAACATACGGTGACTATATGTGCGTTATAGTGGAACCGGCCTCAATCGAATTTACCGGTAACGCGTTTATAAACTCGGGTTCTTTTTGTTTTTGTGTTCAAGCGAACCTACATAGTTAAATCAATGTTTTGCACGATGATGAGTCCGAGCTCAATATAGTTGACACTCGGAAAAATAAAGGATATCATAGATACTTAAGGTCTGTGATTAAGGTGGTTTAGCGACGTGAAATATTCTAAAGCGACGAATTATGCACTTCATACGATAATGTATCTAACATCGATTGCTTCTGAAAAGCGTATTGGTGTCCAACAATTGGCTGAGGCTCAAGGAGTTTCCCCTTCATACTTATCCAAGATATTAACAAAACTAGTCAAGGCAGGCATGATTGAATCGGTATCAGGAGCGAATGGTGGGTATAAGTTAAGACCGTATTGGGAAACTATTTCGTTCTTAGATATTATTCATGCAATCGAAGGATCGACTTCTTTATTTGATGGCTGTCTAAATCACAATCCTGAATGCTTAATTCAAAAGGTTATGGTTTCAGCAGAAGAAAAGATGGAGCATGAATTAGTAAATCAAAAAATAGGGGATCTTGCAAAGAAAATGACAGTGACTCTTTAAACCGTCATTTTTTTAGCTATATTAGCGACATTGTAGATAGCTTATATCTTTAATATAATCGAATAAGATTTTACTTAAAAAGAAGGGAGGAGGAAAATGACAGTTTTTGATTGTATGATTATTGGGGCTGGACCAGCCGGTTTAAGTGCTAGCTTAGTGTTAGGCCGAGCAAGAAGAAAGATAGCTGTCTTGGATGATGGGACGAACAGGAATAGGGTTACGCAAGAGACACATGGCTTTATCACACGGGATGGCATTAAACCACAGGAATTTAAAGAACTTGGTTTCGATGAACTGAAAAGATATCCTTCCGTATCTATTATTAAAACGACGGTTACTGAAATTATCAAAGAACCTACTACTGAGTGGTTTAAGGTCAAGACAAAGGATGGGCATGAATACCTAACAGAGAAAATCATTTTAGCTACAGGGGTGCAAGAAATTTTACCAGCCATTCCAGCTGTTAGAACATACTACGGAAAAAGTCTGTTTAGCTGCCCGTATTGTGATGGTTGGGAACTTCGGGACAAGCCCTTAGTTATCCTCGCTGAAAAAGAAGATCACGCGCTTCATTTGGCTAAACTAGTGTATAACTGGTCAAAAGATTGAGTAGTTGCAACGAATGGAAATGAAATGTCTACAGTGAAAATCGAACTGTTACAACAACGGGGCATTAAGGTGATGGCAGAACCTATCCTGAAATTACACGGGGAGGATGGCTCTTTACAACAGGTTGAGTTTGAGTCTGGGGAGATTATCGCACGAACAGGCGGATTTGTCTTGCCTACCTTTTATCGTCCCAATAAATTTGTTGAACAACTAGGGTGCGAGTTTACTGAATTGGGGGCGGCTGTAACGGATGGTTCTGGACGTACAACAGTAAAAAATGTATATATTGCTGGTGAAACGGAGAATACAGGACCCTCTTCGTTACTGTATGCTGCAACGGATGGTAGTAAAGCTGCATTTTCTGTGAATATGGATTTAACGATGGAACGTTTCTAAAGCCCAGTGGTAAGGCAAATCGGTGAAAGACGTTTGTTGTAAAATGCATCAAAATCATTTTACAACCAGTGATACTTCACTACAAAATTAAACAATGAAGGTGGATTTATAATGACAGAAGAACTTGCATTCAATTCCAAACATACGATTGCGTACGAGGCAAACGCTCGAGTCTCGATTCCCACATATGATATGTTATTTACGATGGTTCAATCCTATTTTCGAGCTCAATTGGGTGAAAAAGAGCCATCATTGCTCGTGGTTGGAGCGGGTGGCGGAAATGAACTAGCCGCATGGGGACCGTCTAACCCCAAATGGACATTTACCGGGATTGACCCTTCTAAAGAGATGCTTCAGATGGCTATGCATAAATCAATTCAATTAGGCTTAGAAAGTCGTGTCAAACTTATTGAGGGAACGATTGCTGACCTGTCACCTGCAGATTCTAAATTCGACGCGGCAAGTTGTATCTTAGTTCTTCACTTCATAAAAGATGTACAACAGAAGTTGGAACTGCTTAGAACCATTAAAGATAAGTTGAAGCCGGGAGCTCCATTCGTGCTCGTTACCGCATACGGAGATCCTGATGATGCCGAACTGCAAGACAGAATAAACGTATGGAAAAGCTTTTTCTTTGATGTCGGGTACGATTCGTCTAAATTGGACGAGATGGGCAAAGGGATTATGAATATTTCTTTCATTCCTGAACAAAAAATCGAAAATTTATTGGCGGAATCTGGTTTTACAAATAGTACTCGATTTTATTCTACTGGACTTTTTGCGGGATGGATCTGCCATGCGGAATGATTTTTTAGATAACAATCAAATGTAACAGACTTAGCAAATGCGAAAACGGAGGCTCAGACGTATATAACTGCGCTAAATGCATTGGAAATTTCGACAGTCTCGAAGTTCAAGCCAAAAGATGCGGCCAAGCGCGTACATTTTGCATCCTTCTTAAATAAGCCGATTGAACTTATTGAACTAGAATGCCCAGTGCTGTATTTCGAATGTACCGCAGGGGAGCTCGGATTTTCACAAAACAATCATGTAAGAACGGTATTTTGCTGTAACGTGGAACTAACCAACCAAATCATGTTTTATTGAAATCGGTTCTATCGGGAAAGTAAGGAACTTTCAATAAGTGAAAATTAATTCGATATGACTTTGTACCTTATATAAACGTAGGAATTCCTCGGCGTTTATGGCATTGCATCAATACTTAGATAGGATTGAGTGGAATGTGAAAATCATGGATATATCGAAGATTATCGCTAATCGGGCAATAAATCATAACCTTCCTGAAATCTATTCAGCTCCAAATCTTTTTGCAGTTCTAGCACGAACACGTTCTGCTTCAATTTCTCGATTACGTGGCTCGGCATTAGTTACCAGTGTGTCTAGTAGATTTTTCGTAGCGAGAGCCACGTCCTCAATAGCCCGATTAATAGCATCCTCGTTTGCTTTCGATGGTTTGTTGAAACCAGAAACCTTGCGAACATATTGAAGCGAAGCTGCAAAGATTTCCTCGTCGGTAGCTGGAGGGGCAAAGTTAAATAGTGTTTTAATGTTTCGGCAGATATCGTTCACCTCTTTTATTTGTCTTATTTTCTAGATTGTATCATATTCCTCTGAAACCTCTTATAGACTATCTAGATTCGAAGAGTAAAATTGGGGAAAAGTGATTTTATGTTAATTCTAAGCCGTCGAGACAATCTCGATGGCTTGTTTTTAGATGACTACATTTCGAAGGGAAACGTATTTTTGAATAATTACAAGTAGAGTAGTGTGTGTAGGAGAGGTATTTGAAAAAAACTTTCCAGTATGAACCTCTTCTTCCCCTGTAAATAAAAAATACGGTTTGTTGAATCCTTTTCTACCTAAAGAACGGATTTTTTTAAGTAGGATAATATAAAACCATACTTAAGCGAGTTAATGTTTCCCCCGAATTATGATAGCTATGAGGTCTATCAGCTTTGAATCGGATTGAATCACCGCTTCTCACGGTGTGTTCATCATTATTTATACGTACTGTTAGTTCCCCATTAAAAATAGTTAAGAGCTCCTCAGTGCCCTCCATGTGCGAATCAGCACTTAGAAATCCTCCTTTTTCTATCTCTACTGAATACAGTTCAAAGCGTTTGTCATCTTCGAAGGGGAAATAGGGATAGACCCGATACTTTCCATTGTCTTCAGATAATGGTTGAATTTCGCTCCTCAACACGATTTTTGTGTCTGGCTGTGGATTATTGATAAGGGCAGTAAAGGAAATCTTTAAACCATTTGCTATTTTCCAGATTGTTGTAATGGTTGGGGCCGATTCACCTCTTTCAATTTGTCCGACCATCGTTTTGCTGACGCCTGTCAATTCTGCTACCTTTTCTAAACTTAATTTCTTAGTTTTTCGTAAAGCTTTAAGGTTTTTTGCAATGATAAGATGAATTTCTTGCATACAGACACCCCAATTTCTTCTGTACAATATAACGTCTGAATTGTACAATGAAAATAAAACGTTATACCGTCCATTTTAGACAGTATAACACACTCGTTGAGGGAGAGGTCTAATATGTCCGTTGTATCATTCTTGTTATATGTTTTTGTCACGAGTTTTACGCCAGGCCCCAATAATATTATGGCCATGTTATTTGCGAATAAATATGGGTTTAAGAAAACACTGCGGTTTTGTTTTGGAGTAGGTGCAGGCTTCTTTGGTATTATGTTATTAGCTAGTTATTTTAATCTATTGCTTCATAATTTCATTCCGAAAATTGAACTTCCCATGATGATACTGGGAGCGGGCTATATGTTGTATCTAGCCGTAAAAATAATAACCAGTAAAGATAGTGAGAACGCCGATGAAACAGGCAAATATAATAGTTTTTTGGCGGGCATGCTTTTGCAATTTATAAATCCAAAAGGTGTTTTATATGGAATAACAGTAGTGGGAATGTTCATCCTGCCATATCATACTTCAAATGTTAGCTTACTACTGTTTTCATTATTTTTGGCTGTTGTTGGTTTTGTTAGTACTAGCAGTTGGAGTCTGTTTGGTTCAATGTTTCAAACGTTATTATCAAAATATAGAGATCAGTTTAACGTAGTGATGGCTTTACTATTAGTTTATAGTGCAGTTTCGATTTTTTGGGGGTGAACTATTCTCGGAGATAATTGCTCCTTAACATCTGAGAATAGCAGAGGGGAAAGTAAAAGTTGGCGATAGCTTATTGCTTAGTTTCTTGGCAGTTTTGTCTAGTTCGGCGAAAGTATTGTTTAGTTACCTATATATTCAGAATTACTTATTTAGAATTAACTAGGTGGTCTACCTCACCAGTACAACTAAATAAAACCCTTGGAACCACCTAATGGGGCTTCCAAGGGAGCAAAAGTCAATTATTACGTTACGAAACATTGCGTCATTCATCTGAATTGAACCGTCGTATACCGTAGTGAACGTAAGGCGGTGTGGAAGGTTGGGAGTTAATTGTTCTCTTTTACGCGATTATTTCAGTACCTCTTCATATACCGTTCAATCTCCCAAG
The DNA here is from genome assembly GCF_017347095.1 of Sporosarcina sp. E16_8. Taxonomy (GTDB): domain Bacteria; phylum Bacillota; class Bacilli; order Bacillales_A; family Planococcaceae; genus Sporosarcina. The sequence goes on from NZ_JADPRZ010000008.1 coordinate 113,131, forward strand.
GGTGGACGGTAATTCGGTAACTTTCCCATTCTAATTTCTTCTCTGCCATAAAGTTCGTGAAAATGTGCTTGCCAAGAGCTTCTTTGATAAGTTCATCTTTACCTAGTGCAATGAGGGCGTGGTCAAGGTCAGTAGGTAAGGTACCGATTCCTAATTCCTGAAGCTCGGCAGGTTTCATTTCGTAAATATTGCGGTCGACCGGCTTCGGGGGTTCGAGTTCGCGTTTAATGCCGTCTAAACCTGCTTTTAATATTACGGCCATTGCAAGATATGGATTTGCAGCCGAGTCAACCGAACGAACTTCAATCCGAGTGCTTATACCTCGGGATGCAGGGATTCGGATTAGCGGGCTGCGGTTTTGAGCGGACCAAGCAATGTAGCAAGGTGCTTCGTAGCCAGGGACAAGCCGTTTATAGGAGTTAACTGTCGGATTTGTCACCGCTGTAAAACCAGGAACATGTTCGAGAACGCCAGCCAAGAACTGATATGCCGTGGTACTTAATTGTAATTCACCATTTTCGTCAACAAAAGCATTTTCACCGTTTTTGAATAGGGAAACATTGCAATGCATACCTGATCCGCTGACACCGAAAAGAGGTTTCGGCATGAAGGTCGCGTGCAAGCCATGTTTTCGCGCGATTGTTTTAACGACAAGTTTGAATGTTTGGATATTGTCACAAGCGGTAAGTACATCCGCATATTTAAAGTCGATCTCATGTTGCCCTGGTGCGCACTCATGGTGGGATGCTTCAACCTCGAAGCCCATTTCTTCTAGCTCCAAGACGATATCGCGTCGACAGTTTTCTCCAAGGTCCATTGGTGCGAGGTCGAAATAGCCGCCGTTGTCGTTCAACTCCATGGTCGGTTGCATATTTTCATCGAGCTTGAATAAAAAGAATTCTGGTTCTGGTCCCAGATTGAAATCCTCAAATCCTAGCTCCTTCATTTCTTTCAATACACGTTTTAAATTGCCACGAGGGTCACCTGTAAACGGCGAACCATTGGCAAGAGAAATATCACAGATAAGCCGTGCGACCCTTCCTTTGCCTGATGGCCACGGGAATACCATCCATGTGTTAAGATCTGGTATGAGGTACATATCGGATTCCTCGATACGCACAAATCCTTCGATCGAAGAGCCGTCGAACATCATTTTATTGTTAAGCGCCTTTTCGAGCTGGCTGATGGGAATTTCCACGTTTTTGATCATTCCTAAAATATCGGTGAACTGAAGTCGAACGAAATTCACATTTTCTTCTCCTACAAATTTGCGAATGTCTTCTTTTGTATAATTCCTCATCATGCCACTCTCCTTAAGTATCATTAATTACGGATTACTCCATAACATTTTTCTATAATAAAGCAAAAAGTTACCATTAACAAGTTTTTTTTGACTAACGCTTCTTTTATTCTGTTTTCAAAATATGAATGCTTAATAAATCCTATTCAATACTGAGATGTATTTGGGTGATTGTACCTTAGGCTTGTTGACGTAAGAACACCAAAACTGCATCTTCATCCAAAGGTCTCCAATAACGATTTCCTTGAATTCATTTGACATTCATTTGAAGAAGGATCTCATGCTGCGTTTCATCTCCAAGGCCTTCATCGGCGATTTTATAGCCAATTCTAAGTAAACTCCTTACGTCAACTCATCTAAATGAAATAGATTAAACCTTATCATTAACTTCAAATCTGGCACTAAATCCTTCTGTTATCCACTTACATAACGCTACGTGATCAGTGGGATTTAAAGAAGATGACGCCGGTACAATACCGAGGTCATCTCCTAACAAGATAAACTATATTTGTTGAGCGTATTTTCCAGTACGGGGGGCTTCGCCAAGCGCAGAGCATTGTAAGTGAGACCCTTTCATTCAACTTATATAATGGTTCTTCTTATTAAATGCCCGTATTACAGGGGCAGTTCAATAGGGCATGATTTATGTGTTTTAATCATTCTAATTGAATATATTATGATCCAGTGGAAGATCCTACCCTGATAGCTGAGCAGTTCGGGAAATGGATTGACAGATAAAATAGAAAGACTATAGGTTTTTTAAAATTAATTTCAGAAATTCCCCAGTAGTCGCCGAATTTCAGTTATACTAGAGACAAGAAAAAGTAATCATTATTCGATAGTAAGGAGGATTTTAAATGACTGAAAACAAGGAAACAAATGAACAAGAAGCGCCAAAGAAAAAGATTAGCTTAAAAGAAGTGATTCAAAAACAGTTAGAAGCAAAGAAAAACCAGACTGCTGATAACAACACAAAAGGCAATCCAGCACAATCTGCAAAAAAAATGCAAAGCCAACAGGCAAAACAAGTTAGCAGTGCCCGTAGAAAAATGGGATCATAATGAAACAGCGCAAACCGATTATCCTATTGGTTTGCGTTTTTTTATGGAGAAAGTGGATATTTATTTTATGGCAAACAAGAGCTTATTTGGTTATCTGTCATGTTCTGGTTGAAACAGAGAATTTATAGTTAATGTAGGGGATGATTCATTACTTTATCTGTTCTGTCAATTGGAATTTAAGTTCGAAAAGTTGGCTAAATTGAAGCAGAAACAAGGCTTTTTGAATGATATACTAGCAATAATGGAGATGATGGGCTTTGAGTAATCAGACTGAAACAGATAAATTGCTTCTAGAAGCGGAGCAATTCATACATAGATGTTATGCAGAACTTGGGATGTCAACAGAGCAAAGGATGAATCGAATAGAGGAAATACGAATAGCAGTAAATGAAACTGGAACGTATAGCCATACTTCGCTAGAACTTGAACATGGGGCTCGAATGGCTTGGCGTAATAATAATCGTTGTATTGGACGTTTATTCTGGGACAGGCTTCATGTTTTTGACCAAAGGGCAATAGTAACCGCTGGAGATGTATGCGACGCATTATTGAATCATATTAAATATGCGACAAATGACGGTAAAATTCGTTCATCGATTACGATTTTTCCGCCACGACAAGGTGGAATTGATCCGATAAGAGTATGGAATCATCAGCTTATCCGTTATGCAGGATATGAAGAGGCGGAACAGATTATTGGAGATTCCACATCAGTTGAATTTACGAGTATGTGCGTAAAGTTAGGTTGGATAGGGGAGAGGACTCCTTATGATGTTCTTCCACTCGTCATACAGTTGGAAGGAGAATCGCCTCGAATATTAGAGATACCAAAGGAGTTAGTAAAAGAAGTGACGATCACCCATCCTCAACAAGAGGGGTTTAATGAGCTTGATGTAAAATGGTATGCGGTACCAATTATTTCGGATATGCGGCTGGAGATTGGTGGTATTAACTATCCGATGGCCCCGTTTAATGGTTGGTATATGGGAACCGAGATTGGCGCGAGAAATTTGGCGGATGAGGATCGTTATAATCTATTACCAAAAGTTGCCGAGGTTATGGGATTGGATACAAAGTCAAACCGTTCACTTTGGAAGGATAAAGCGTTAGTAGAACTAAATATTGCGGTGTTGAATTCATATCAAAACGCCGGTGTTACGTTAGTCGACCATCATACTGCAGCCAAACAATTTAAAAGTTTTGAAAAAAATGAGTGTGCAGTAGGAAGAGGTATTACAGGTAATTGGACATGGCTTATTCCGCCGCTTTCACCTGCTACGACTCATGTCTTTCATAAACCTTATAGCAACGACGTCGTTAAACCAAATTATTTTCATCAGAAAAATCCAGGTGAAAGCTAATAAGTTATTGTTCTTTAACAAAAAATACGAGTGTCCACTAATTTGAAAAAAACCACAAATATATGGGGTAAGAATAAAAAAACAGCCATGTAAAAGAATGGCTGTTTCGGGCTATGTTTTCATGAAAATACGCACTGTAAAAGATCCATTGGTCTGTTTTTCAAGATAACACCAAACCATCTTTCATTGTAATGATATGATCCGCATACGTAAGCATTTCTTCATCATGAGTTACCATTAATGTTGTGATATTCAACGTTTTTGTCAACTCACGGATCAATGTCATGACGTCTTTCGATCTTTTGGAGTCAAGGCTTGCTGTCGGCTCATCTGCGAACAACATTTTCGGTTTGTGGATGATCGCGCGAGCAATTGCCACACGCTGCTTTTCTCCTCCTGATAATGAAGCAGGATAGGCATCTTTCCGATGATCCATATCCACCAATTTGAGAATCTTTTCAATTTCCACTTGTTGTTCTCGTTTTTTTAACTTGGTTTCAGAAACGTCAAGCATTAGCATTAATTGTTCTTCTACTGTCAGGAAAGGGACAAGGTGCGAGGATTGAAAGACAAAACCGAACTCACTTGCTCTGATTTTTCTGATCTGATCCTGATTCATGTCAGTCATGTTTTTCCCTTCAAATAGTACTTTTCCGTCCGTTGCACGTTGAAGTCCTGCTGCTATTGTAAGAATCGTACTTTTACCAGAACCTGAAGCGCCTACTAACGCTGTTATTTCACCTTCTCGAAGTGAAATATTAATCCCTTTTAATACTTGTTCATCCACTTCACCGTTCGTAAATGTTTTTGTAACTTCATCAATTGTGAAAATCGTCATATTAAACCTCTCCTTGTTGGATAGCTTGCAATGGCTCTACTTTTTTAATTTGCAGACCGGACAGTGTCGCTCCTATAAATCCAATAATTAGGAATACAACCGATAATTGAACAGTTGTTTCAAGTGTTAAACTAAATGGCATCCCTTTTGGTGCAATCAATGCAAAGCCCTGGCTTAAAGCGACTGACAGTCCAAGCGCAATCAGGGTGATGAAAATCATCTGGTACCACATCATGCCGAACAATCTACTTGTTTTAACTCCTAGTGCTTTTAAAATGCCATATAATCCAATCTTTTGAACGTTCATCATGTAGAAGAATATTGCGAACAACATTCCACTAATGGCAACCAAAAACCAAATGATCATATTGAGTGACATCTGTTCTGCACTGTAACTTGGAATCGTATTGAGGAATTCTTTATTTGAAAATGATTGTAAACCATTTACCACTGGTGCTTTTTCTTTACCTGGTACAAAAATCAATTGCATTTCATTCACACGGTAAATTTCTTTATAGTTTTCCATGTTAATAAATGCGACAGGCGCATGGCTGTATTTCTTTTGATCAACAAAACCTTTCACTTTAAATTCGCCACTGAATTGATTATTTGTTAATATATCACCAACCTTAATCCCATCATCATCCAATGAACGATCTAAGATTACTTCTCCTTTATCGACAGACTCAAACGACTTTGAATCTGTTGAAGTAACGAAAGCGATACTATGCTGCTTGTCGTCCATATCGTTTACAAACCCCATTTGAATGGAGAGTGCAGCTGCGTCCTTTTGTTCATTTAATACAGTGGTTTGTACACTTTCATCTATTCGGGAAAGATTGTACGTTTCGTTTGCATCAGCATTCATGTAAAATTGACCATCTGGTAAATCTTTAATTAATGCCGCATTATCTTGGGATAAACCGTTCGATAACCCTGAGATGATAAATGTTAAAAAGCTGACGAGAAAAATGATTGATCCTAAAATGATAAACTTCGCTTTATTCTTCTTTATTTCTTTCCATGCAATATTCATCTTTGCGCCCCCCGTATTTCTTAATAACTTAACTATAATCTGATTAGGTGAACGGAATATGAACAGATGATTACTGTTACTGACACGGCTTAATGTCCATCGATTGACGGTAACCATTGTCCAATGATTGCTAAATTAATGTCCAACGTAAATTAGAGAAAAAGGGAACTATGATA
>NZ_JADPRZ010000009.1 GCF_017347095.1 Sporosarcina sp. E16_8
CATGGCAATGCCGCCGATAGTCATGGAGAAGAGGGAAATAGTCATGGCACTAACAGTTAGTCATGGCAATAGGGTGTGAAGTCATGGCAATGCCGCCGATAGTCATGGCGAAGAGATAAATAGTCATGGCACTAACAGTTAGTCATGGCAATAGGGTGTGAAGTCATGGCAATGCCGCCGGAAGTCATGGAGAAGAGGGAAATAGTCATGGCACTAACAGTTAGTCATGGCAATAGGGTGTGAAGTCATGGCAATGCCGCCGATAGTCATGGCGAAGAGATAAATAGTCACGGCAAGCCCGTAAATTATCACAGCCCCCAAAAAAACGCAAAAAAATATTCGTCCGCTTGTTATAAGCAGACGAATATTTTACAGTATAAACCTTATACTGGGATATGCCCTCGGCGAGAATCGAACTCACATCTTAAGCTTCGGAGGCTCACGTGCTATCCGTTGCACCACGAGGGCGTTACAAATCAGCTGACTTTTGCAGCAGACTAGACTTATTATACTAGTGTAGCTCAATGAATGCAATGCTTATTTTGAAAGCGTTATATTTGACCTTCGTTGACCATACTATGTATGATAAAGTTACAGTTGAAACGAAGTTACGTTTCAATAGGTAGACAACACTATCCAGCTTGAAGGAGGAAATAGAATGAATCTAATACCTACAGTAATTGAACAGACTAGCCGCGGTGAGCGTGCTTACGACATCTATTCACGTCTATTGAAAGACCGTATTATCATGCTTGGAAGTGGAATCGATGACAACGTTGCGAACTCTATCGTTGCTCAACTCCTATTTTTGGAAGCAGAAGATCCGGATAAAGATATTTCTATCTACATTAATAGTCCCGGAGGAAGCGTCACTGCTGGAATGGCGATTTTTGACACAATGCAATTCATCAAACCTGACATCCAAACAATCTGTATGGGGATGGCTGCATCTATGGGATCGTTCCTGCTAGCAGCGGGTACTAAAGGGAAACGTTATGCGCTTCCTAACGCGGAAGTAATGATTCACCAACCATTGGGTGGAGCACAAGGGCAAGCAACTGAAATTGAAATTGCTGCAAAACATATCCTTTTCACTCGTGAAAAACTAAACTTGATTCTTGCTGAGCGTACTGGCCAATCAGTTGAAGTAATTGCGAGAGATACGGACCGCGACAATTTCATGACAGCTGAACGTGCGAAAGAATATGGTCTAATTGACCACATTATTACACGCAGTGACATGAAAGATGGAGCTAAAACTAAACCTGAATCTAAATAAGTTGTGCGAAAACGGACTTTCCATTATGGGAAGTCCGTTTTTTGCTACATAAAAGTAATGAAATTCTCGGCCTATGGGTAACCTAGGGAAGGAGTTTTTCAACGCCAAGACTCCAGCACTTGTGGGTAACTAGAATGAAAAACGTTTGCCTAAGATTAAATGAAACCTTTTCAATCGTCATACTGTATATACTACTGTAGTAAAAAGTTTCGATACGGTGTTCGAGAGGGTAAATGACAGTAAATAATTCGTGAGGAGTGTTAATATGAAAAAAGTTTTAGGGCCTATTCTGGTGATTGGCATTATACTAGCAGTTTTGGCTATGATATTGATTCCAAGTTATAATAAGTTTGTGAATCTAGAAGAAAACGTGAATAAAGCCTATGCGCAAGTGGAAAATCAACTACAACGGAGACTTGACTTGATTCCGAACTTAGTAAGCACGGTAAAAGGCTTCGCAAGCCATGAAAAAGGGATTATCAGTGATATTGCGGATTCTCGTGCCAGATTGGCCGGTGCAAAAGGGCCTGGGGAACAAGCGGATGCAAACGCTGACTTAGCCGGAGCGCTTAGCCGTCTTCTCGTAGTCGTTGAAAACTACCCTGATTTGAAGGCGAATGAGAACTTCAGACAATTAATGGATGAACTTTCGGGGACTGAAAATCGATTGGGTGTTGCACGTAAGGATTATAACGACGTAGTCGCCAATTACAATAGGAAAGTAAAAAGATTCCCTGGAAAAATAGTTGCATCTATTTTTGGATATGAAGAAAAAGAATACTTTAAGGCCGACGCAGCTGCAAATGAAGTGCCAAATGTCGATTTTGGAGATGATAAGAAATGATTAGAAAAGCTGTCCTCATCTTAGTGACGGCATGTCTGATTGTTTTTACATCGTTAAACGTAGCGGTATTTTCGGCTGATGCTGCTGTTCCAGTCATTCAAGATTCGGCGAATGTGTTATCCGCTGAACAGAAAGCTGAACTTGAGCAATATGGGATTCAATTAAATAATGCCACAACAGCTGAACTCGCGGTACTAATCCTCCCGAGCATAGGTGATGAGCCAGTTGAGGAATATGCGGTAGAGAAGCTCAGGGAATTTAAATTAGGCAATAAGGAAAAAAATAACGGAGCTTTACTAGTTGTCACAACCGAGAAAAATTCCGATGGTAAACGACATTTCGAACTATCTGTCGGGTACGGATTAGAGGGTGCCCTTCCAGACGGAAAAGTCGGACGTATTATGGATGAAGTAGCTGTTCCTTATTTGAATAAGCAACAGCCTGACATAGCGATCATGGAAGCATATAAATCATTCTATAATGTAATCGCAGCTGAATATGGCTGGGATGGCGCGGTTGTGCCCGTCACAACTATAGATTCTGACTCAAGTGATGGGGGTTTCGGTATTCCATTCCCCGTCATCCTATTCATCATTATTTACATTGTCTTTCGTGTTATCAGTAATCGAGGAGGTCGAGGTGGAGGCGGTTCGGGTGGCCGACGCGGTGGGGGGCCAATTTTCTTCCCTGGTTCTTTTGGGGGCAGAAGTGGTGGCGGCAGTTCCGGCGGCGGTTTTGGTGGTTTCGGTGGCGGTGGTTCCGGCGGTGGAGGCGGAGCAGGCCGAAGCTGGTAAAGAACAGTGATAACGGGGGCATATACAGGCAACATCCTGTGCATGCCTCCGTTATTCATTTATACTGAAGGTATTATAAAAGTAATGAGGTGCATTAGAGTGCATGTGACATTTTACACAAAACCAGGCTGTCACATTTGTGATAATGCTGAATTAATGATGAAACTTGTCCAAGAAGATTTTCCACTTACGTGGACAGAGGTAGATATAGATACTGATGATAAAAGTCATGAGAAATATATGTTTATGATTCCCGTCATTGAAAAAAATGGTGATGTGATGCTTTACGGGTCAATTGGCTACGCCGATATCATTGATTTATTCTGATAATTTATGCTCTTTTGTTTGTAAAGTCCAATGGAAAGAGTTATACTGAAGTTAGAAATATTTTTTTGCTTCATGTGGGACGTTATTCAATGCGTAGGGACGATTATTGTCCCTGTCGTTAAGAGGAGGGCAGCCATTGGACGTTTTGATGGATGCACAGAGTAAACTCGTACCAGAAATGGTGGAGTTAATGCAGCAAAGATACCGGATATTAAAGCTTGTAAAAATGGCTGGTCCAATTGGAAGGCGTCCGCTCGGCCAAATGGCTGGTTTATCAGAGAGGGAAACGCGCACCATGATGGATATGCTAAGGGGTCAGAATCTGATTACTATCGCAAAAGAGGGCGCTTCAATCAACACGGAAGGATTGACCGTGTTGCTTGCACTTGAGTCTTCAATGGAAGATTGGTCAGGCCGTACGTCTATTGCAAAGAGACTAATGGAATCCCTTGGCATTCAATCAGTCAAAGTTGTTGCGGGTAACTGCGATACCGATATCGCTTCAAAAAACTTATTGGGTATGGAAGCGGCGAAACAATTTTCTGCTAAAATCGGCGATGGGAAAGTAGTAGCTGTCACCGGAGGAAGCACAATTGCATCGATTCCACTCCATATCGAAAAATTTAACGGTACCAATAATCTGCTGTTCATCGCTGCAAGGGGCGGTGTAGGTGATGATATTGGATTGCAAGCGAATGTCATTGCTGCCTCTTTTGCCTCGGCATGCGGAGGTACGTATAGTACATTTTATTACCCAGAGTCGTTAAGCGAAGAAGCCCATGAAGCGTTCCGAAAAGAACCTTCTGTCTTGAAAATGCTCGAACTTTACGACACAACAGATTGTGTACTTCATGGAGTAGGCGACGCGCAAACAATGGCGATTATGCGTAATACACCGAAAGAAGAGCAAGATAAGATTCATGACAATGGAGCTAAAGGTGAAGCGTTTGGTTATTATTTTGACCAGGATGGCAACGTTGTCCATAGGTTACGGACAATAGGTATCCAGACTGGCCATCTCGAGAAGATCCCGCTAATCATTTCAGTCGCGGGCGGAAGCAGTAAAGCTGAAGCTATCTTGGCCTATATGGCAAGTGCACCGAAACAGACGGTTTTAGTAACTGATGAAGGTGCCGCAACTGAAATGCTGAAAATACTCGTCAATAAATAAACGCATAAATGACTAAGGCGGGTATTTTCAGGGAATAGGTTTAGATGGGCTTTGTGTAAATGTAGCTATTAGAAATTTTTTAAATAAAACTAAAAACAACTTGGAGGAATAGATTATGACATTGAAAATTGCAATTAACGGTTTTGGACGTATTGGACGTAAAGTATTTCGTGAGGCTTTGAAACAAGAGGAAATTGAAATTGTAGCGGTAAACGATTTAACGGATGCGGCGATGCTTGCACATCTATTGAAGTATGACTCTGTACATGGCGTATTTGACGCAGAAGTCAGTTCGGATAATGACACGCTTATTGTCGATGGCAAAAGAGTGAAAGTATATGCAGAAAAAGATCCTGCAGCACTACCGTGGGGAAAACTTGGGGTTGACGTTGTTATCGAGTCGACAGGTGTATTTGCGGACAGAGCAGGACTTAGCAAACACATTGAAGCGGGTGCGAAAAGAGTTATCTTGTCTTCACCTGCTAAAGGTGATATCACAACACTTGTTATGGGTGTTAACCATGAAACGTATAATCCGGAAACTGATAACATCGTATCGAATGCGTCATGTACGACAAACTGTCTTGCTCCAGTTGTAAAAGTACTTCAAGATGAATTCGGCATAAAACGCGGTCTAATGACAACAATTCACTCGTACACAAATGACCAACGCATTTTGGATTTACCGCATTCGGATTACAGACGTGCTCGTGCAGCTGGAGAAAACATGATTCCAACTACGACTGGCGCAGCTTCGGCTGTAACGAAAGTTATTCCTGAATTGAAAGGTAAACTTGACGGGATGGCTGTCCGCGTTCCGACACCAAACGTTTCACTCGTTGACTTTGTCGCAGAACTTGAGAAAGATGTGACAGTTGCTGACGTGAACAATGCATTTAAAAAAGCGGCTGAAAATGAATTAAAAGGCTTCCTAGTCTATAATGAGCTACCACTTGTTTCACGCGACTATAATGGCAATACATCTTCATCGACTGTAGATGGCCTTTCAACGATGGTACTTGAAAACAACATGGTGAAAGTAATTTCTTGGTACGACAATGAATCAGCTTACTCTGCACGTTGTGTAGACTTGGCGCTTTATATGCACAGTAAAGGTCTATAATTCAGATCAATCGCGCCTTGGCGTGATTGCGTCCAGATTTTGAATTGAGCTTGCTCAATTGATTCCGTTCAAAATCTGTGACATCCGCTGAATTCAGTTAAATATAGCCACAAACGATAAGACCCCTTATAATATAGTTGGGTAAGAGGAACGGGGGGTTACCCCGTTCCTCATTTTTTATTAGTATATAAATATGGAGGTGGGCGTTTTCATGGTGTCGAAAAAGACGATGAAAGATATGCAGCTTGAAGGGAAACGCGTTTTTTGCCGGGTGGATTTCAATGTACCCATGGAAGATGGTAAAGTAACGGATGATACAAGGATCCGTGCAGCAATTCCGACCATCAATTATATGGTAGCCCAGGGTGCGAAAGTTATTCTTGCGAGTCATTTAGGACGTCCAAAAGGCGAAGTGAATGAAGACATGCGGCTTACTGCTGTAGGAGAAAAACTTTCAGAATTGATTGACAAGCCGGTAACGAAGCTCGATTCATCCATTGGGAAAGAAGTGGAGGAAACCATTTCAACAATGAAAAACGGCGATATCGTTCTGCTTGAAAATGTTAGGTTCCATGCTGGGGAAGAAAAGAATGATGCAGGACTAGCGAAGCAATTTGCGGATCTAGCTGATCTTTTCGTCAATGACGCATTCGGCGCAGCACACCGTGCGCATTCATCAACTGCAGGTATCGCGCAACATATTCCAGCTGTATCAGGTCTTCTACTTGAAAAAGAATTGGACATTCTCGGTAAGGCATTATCAGAGCCTGACCGTCCGTTTACAGCGATTATTGGCGGAGCTAAAGTGAAAGACAAAATTGGCGTCATCGATCATCTGTTAGACAAAGTGGATAACTTGATTATCGGCGGCGGATTATCATATACATTTACAAAAGCACAAGGCCATGAAATAGGGAATTCGCTTCTTGAGGAAGATAAAATCGACCTAGCGAAATCATTTATTCAGAAAGCTAAAGATAAAGGCGTTAACTTGTATTTGCCAATGGACGTGGTTGTGGCGGATGCATTTTCAAACGAAGCGAATACGAAAGTGGTTTCGATCGATTCCATACCAGAAGGATGGATGGGGCTTGATATTGGACCGAAAACTGCTGAACTTTACGCAGACGTTATTAAAGAGTCGAAATTGATCATTTGGAACGGCCCTATGGGTGTCTTTGAAATGGAGTCATTCGCGGGTGGTACACAACGAGTGGCAAAAGCGATGGCCGAAACAAAAGCGTATACGGTTATTGGCGGGGGCGATTCAGCCGCTGCTGTCGAAAAGTTTGGCGTAGCAGACAAAATGGATCACATTTCCACTGGAGGAGGCGCTTCTCTTGAATTCATGGAGGGCAAAGACTTACCGGGCGTCACTGCACTGAACGATAATTGATCGGGGGGAAACGTTTTGCGAAAACGAATAATTGCGGGTAACTGGAAAATGTACAAGTCTCTTGAAGAAGCGAAAAGCTTCGCGGAAGAAGTGCAAGCAAAAGCATCAGTTTCAGAAAAATTGGAAGCAGTTATCTGTCCACCTGCTTTATACCTTTCAGAACTTGTACAAATCACAAAAGGTTCAGCAGTCGGTATCGGCGCACAAACGATGCACGACGCAAAAGAAGGAGCTTTCACGGGCGAAATCAGTCCAGCGATGCTGTCAGAAATCGGCGTCGGCTATGTTGTTCTGGGCCATTCCGAGCGTCGTCAATACTTCAATGAAACAGATGAATCCGTCAACAAGAAAGTCCATGCTGCATTCGACTACAAGCTAACGCCAATCGTCTGCGTAGGAGAATCACTTGAAGATCGGGAAAGTGGTAAAACAGTCGATTTAGTAGCAGCGCAAGTGAAAAAAGCATTTGAAGGCATCAGCGCTGATTTGGCAGCACAAGCAGTCATTGCTTATGAGCCAATCTGGGCTATCGGTACAGGGAAAACGGCAACTGCACAAGATGCGAATGAAGTATGTGGTGCAATCCGTACGACAATTGGCGAATTATATAATGAAACAGTCGCTGACCAAATCCGTATCCAGTATGGCGGTAGTGTTAAACCGGATAATATTGAAGAACTTCTCACAATGGAACATATCGATGGCGCACTTGTCGGCGGCGCAAGTTTGGAACCTGCATCATTCTTAAAATTACTAGAGGCTGGAGCACATGCGTAAAAGTCCAGTAGCACTCATCATTTTGGATGGTTTTGGCCTTCGTGATGACAAGCTAGGAAATGCAGTTGCGCAGGCGAACAAACCGAATTACGATCTTTTATGGAACAACTTCCCGCATTCAACGCTGACAGCTTGTGGGGAGGCGGTTGGTCTACCTGAAGGGCAGATGGGCAACTCTGAAGTTGGGCATCTGAATATTGGAGCTGGTCGAGTCGTCTATCAAAGCTTGACCCGCATTAATAAATCAATCAGGGAAGCTGACTTTTTTGATAACGAAACACTTCTGCGGGCAGTTGCACACGCCAAAGAAAACGGCACTGCACTTCATCTGATGGGGCTGCTATCAGACGGTGGTGTACATAGCCATTATGAGCATCTATTCGCACTTCTTCGCCTAGCGAAGTTGAATGGGCTTGATAAGGTGTTTGTCCATGCCTTCCTCGATGGCCGTGATGTGAGTCCGCAATCTGCACTTGATTACATCGAAAAGACTGAAACGTTTATGCAAGAACTAGGCGTAGGTAAGTTTGCAAGTATTTCAGGTCGTTATTACGCGATGGATCGTGATAAGCGCTGGGATCGTGTTGAGAAGGCCTATCGCGCGATTGTTGATGGCACTGCACTAACGGCGGCAACGCCAACTGCAGGCCTACTAGCGTCGTATAAGCAAGGGATTCATGATGAATTCGTCGTGCCATTCGTGATCGAAGAACTGGGTAAACCAGTTGCAACTGTCGAGGATGGAGATGCGGTTGTGTTCTTTAATTTCCGCCCGGACCGTGCGATTCAACTTTCACGTGCATTTACGGACACTTCTTTTGATGAATTAGAGAAAGAAACGAAGAAATTTACAGACTTGAAATTTGTAACGTTCACTCATTATAGTCACGAAGTCGTTGCGGATGTCGTCTATAGTAGTCAAAATCTAGAAAATACACTTGGTGAAGTCATTTCTCGTAATGGATTGACGCAACTGCGCATTGCAGAAACTGAGAAGTATCCTCATGTCACATTCTTTATGAGTGGCGGTAGAGAAGAGAGATTTGAAGGCGAAGAACGTATTTTGATAGCCTCACCGAAAGTTGCAACGTATGACTTGCAACCGGAGATGAGTGCTTACGAAGTAACGGAATCGCTTATTGAAGGAATTGAAGCGAATCGTTTTGATGCCATTATTCTCAATTTCGCAAACCCTGACATGGTCGGGCATAGTGGAATGCTGGAACCAACCATCAAAGCGATTGAAACGGTCGATGAATGCCTCGGCAAAATCATCGACGCAATCCATGCTAAAGGCGGTACGGCAATCGTAACGGCTGACCATGGCAATGCTGATGAAGTAACGACACAGGATGGGGCTCCGATGACGGCACACACGACGAATCCGGTTCCGGTCATCGTTACGAAGTCAGAAATAGTTCTGCGAGAAGGCGGTAAACTCGCAGACTTAGCACCAACAATGCTAAAATTGTTACAAGTAGAACAACCGGTAGAAATGACCGGCACACCATTATTTTAAAAAGGGGAGAATGACATGCCAATCATTACACTTATCCAAGCTAGAGAAGTACTCGATTCACGTGGAAATCCAACAGTAGAAGTTGAAGTATTTACCCAAAGCGGTGCATTTGGTCGGGCAATCGTTCCATCTGGCGCTTCGACAGGCGAATATGAAGCAGTGGAATTACGTGACGGTGATCCAGATCGCTACTTCGGCAAGGGTGTTCTTCAAGCGGTTGACCATGTCAATGAAGTCATTTCGGAAGAATTGGAAGATTCTTATTCGGTTCTTGATCAAGTGACAATCGACAAAGCGCTGATTGAACTTGATGGAACTACTAACAAAGGGAACTTGGGCGCAAATGCAATTCTTGGCGTATCAATAGCTGTCGCACATGCTGCTTCTGATTATCTTGATATTCCCCTTTATCAATATCTAGGCGGCATTAACGCAAAACAATTGCCAGTGCCAATGATGAATATTTTAAACGGCGGCGAGCACGCAGATAACAACGTAGATATTCAAGAGTTTATGGTAATGCCAGTTGGTGCAGATTCATTCCATGAAGGACTTCGTATGGGGACTGAGATTTTCCATAGCCTGAAAGCTGTATTAAAAGCAAAAGGCTTGAATACATCAGTGGGTGATGAAGGCGGATTCGCTCCGAACCTAGCATCCAATGAAGAAGCGTTGTCTATTATCCTTGAAGCAATCGAAAAAGCGGGCTACAAACCAGGCGAAGAAGTTCTTCTTGCAATGGACGTAGCAGCATCTGAATTTTTCAATAAAGAAGATGGCACATACAATCTTGCTGGTGAAGGTATCGTGAAAACATCGGCAGAAATGGTTGATTGGTACGAAGAGCTTTGCAATAAGTATCCAATCATCTCTATTGAAGATGGCTTGGATGAAAATGACTGGGCGGGTCATAAACTATTGACGGATCGTCTAGGCAAAAAAATTCAACTTGTCGGAGATGACTTGTTCGTAACGAACACAGAAAAACTGGCACGCGGTATTGAAGAAGGTATTGGTAACTCAATCCTTATCAAAGTAAACCAAATCGGTACATTGACGGAAACGTTTGATGCGATTGAAATGGCGAAACGTGCTGGCTATACGGCTGTAATTTCCCACCGTTCAGGTGAATCGGAAGATACGACAATTGCTGATATCGCAGTTGCAACAAACGCTGGTCAAATCAAAACGGGTGCACCATCTCGTACGGACCGCGTTGCGAAATACAACCAATTGCTTCGTATTGAAGATCAGCTAGATGATACTGCTGAGTATCTTGGTGTTAAGACGTTTTATAACTTGAAGAAATAATGATTGATGAAAACCCGCTTAGGCGGGTTTTTCTTTGGTTTTTGGGAGATTGGGTGAAACTCACTAGGTGTTTAGCAATACTTCTGTCTTAAAATTAGAACAATAGGTTGTAACGCCAGTCTGTTTTTGGTAAAATAGAACTGTTGTGAAGTTCGAATCGGGAGGTGGAACAAAATGCATACTTTGCTGATGACACTGCTCGTTATCGTAGCACTATCATTGATCGTAGTCGTATTATTGCAATCTGGGAAAAGCGCAGGTCTATCAGGAGCCATCTCTGGCGGAGCCGAACAACTTTTCGGAAAACAAAAAGCACGTGGACTTGACCTCGTACTTCAACGGGTCACAGTTGTACTTGCCGTTTTGTTTATCGTGTTGGCAATCGTCCTTGTGAAAGTATAATCTTAAATAGACCATTATCGCCTGACCTTCCGACTGGTCGGGCGTTTTTTATTAAAAGTAGGAAAGTATAAGATTTTCTACTGGGGTCGTTGTCTAGACTCCAGGCGCCAGCCGCTCGGGTCATAAGCAATCCAGCTATGTGGCAAAGTACGCCACGTCGCTGGATTGACTTATGCCTGTCGCGTCTAGCGGGTGCCTTGCGCTTTTCTTAGGAAGGATGATCTAAATGAGAGTTGCACAACCGAAACCATTTTTTTTCGAAAGAGGGAAGCGTGCAGTTTTACTGCTCCACGGATTTACTGGTACCTCTGCGGATGTCCGGATGTTGGGGCGTTTTCTTGAAAAGGAAGGCTACACATCGCTTGCACCTCATTACAAAGGCCACGGCGTACCCCCTGAAGAATTAATCCACTCGGGTCCCGAAGAGTGGTGGGATGATGTTCTTACGGGGTATAATCAATTACAGGAAGCTGGCTATGATGAGATTGCAGTTGCGGGATTGTCTTTAGGAGGCGTATTTTCGCTCAAATTGGGGTATAACAAGCCAGTGAAGGGCATTGTTACGATGTGCGCGCCGATGTCGATGAAAACTACGGACCTTATGTATGAAGGTGTCCTTAAATATGCACGGGAGTATAAGAAGATTGAAGGGAAAGACGATGCTGACATCGAAAGAGATATAGAGGCATTACGTGCGCAAAACATGCCATCTCTCGAAGAACTTCGCTCACTTGTCTATGATGTGCGCGATCATATCGACCACATTTATGCACCACTATTGGTTGTGCAAGCTACATACGATGATGTTATCGAGACCGATTCTGCAAACGTTATTTATGACAATACTGAATCAGACATAAAACACATTAAATGGTATGAACAATCGGGACATGTCATTACGCTTGGACCCGAAAAAGTGACCCTCCATCAAGATATTTTGAGATTCCTGGAATCATTGGACTGGAATGAGTGAAAGATAAGACCAATGACCATACTATATACTTATAAGGAGTGATGCAATTGGATAGCATAGAACAAGACATTCAGCAAAAATTGCTGTCTCTAATGAAAGAAGAATCGTATAAACCGTTAACTGTACAGGAAATCCAAGAAGTAATGGGATTTGAACAGGCGGCAGAGTTTAAGGAACTAGTGAAAATGCTTGTAGACCTTGAACAAAAAGGGCAAATTATACGTTCGAAAGCGAACCGATATGGCGTACCCGAAGGCATGAATCTCCTGCGTGGAAAATTCATCGGGCATGCAAAAGGCTTCGGTTTTGTGGCACCGGAAGAAGAAGGATTGGATGATGTATTCATCCCACCACATGAAGTGAATGGTGCAATGAACGGGGATACTGTCCTCATACGTGTCGTTAACGCCACGTCAGGCGGTAGACGTGAAGGGGCAATTACACGTGTCGTAGAACGTAAAACGACAAAGGTAGTTGGCATGTACCAGAACAATAAAGGCTTTGGTTTCGTAGTTCCTGATGATAAGAAATTACCTATGGACGTTTTCATCGGCAAAGGCAATTCGCTGGATGCGGTAGACGGTCATAAAGTCGTTGTTGAAATAACGGAATGGCCGATTGATGGGAAGTCAGCAACAGGCATGGTCACGCAAATCCTTGGACATAGAAATGATCCAGGTGTGGATATCTTGTCTATTATCCATAAGCATGGAATTGAAGTTGATTTTCCGCAAGCAGTACTAAACCAGGCCAATAAAATACCTGATGAAGTGCAGGAACAAGATTTGTTTAACCGTCGTGACCTTCGTGAAGAACTTTCGATTACAATTGATGGTGCGGATGCCAAAGACCTTGACGATGCCATTTCAGTTGTGAAAAACGACAATGGTAGTTATCTATTATCTGTTCATATTTCGGATGTCAGTTATTATGTGACGGAAAATTCTCCGATGGGTGATGACGCTTATGACCGTGGAACTAGTGTTTACTTAACGGACAGAGTTATTCCGATGTTGCCGCATAGATTATCGAACGGAATCTGTTCATTAAACAAAGGTGTAGATAGACTCACTTTGTCTTGTACAATGACGATAGACCGCAACGGCAAGGTCGTCGAGCACGAGATCTTTGAAAGTGTTATTCGCTCGAAAGAACGTATGACATATAATGAAGTCTATAAAATCATCGAAGAAAAAGATGAAGAACTTTCAACTCGATATGCACATGTTGTTCCTATGATTAATCATATGGCAGACCTCGCAGCTATTTTGAAGCAGAAGAGGGCGGATCGTGGAGCCATTGATTTCAATTTCAAGGAATCAAAAATCCTTGTTGATGAAAAAGGATGGCCAACGGATGTAGTCATTATGGAACGTACTGTGTCAGAGCGCCTCATAGAGGAATTCATGCTTGCTGCGAATGAAACGATTGCGGAACATTTCCACAGGCTTGAACTACCGTTCATTTACCGGATTCATGAAGATCCCAAGGCTGAAAAGTTACAACGTTTCTTCGAATTTCTAACTAACTTCGGGGTTGTTGTAAAAGGAGCGGGGAATAAAGTCCATCCAAAAGCGCTACAGGAAATTGTTGAATCAATTGAGGGTCTTCCTGAAGAAACGGTTATATCGACAATGCTCCTTCGTTCAATGCAACAAGCGAAGTATCTTGATCAAAGTCTGGGTCACTTTGGTTTATCGACAGAATTTTATACCCATTTCACGGCACCCATTCGACGCTTTCCAGATTTGATCGTCCACCGTTTAATCCGGACATATTTAATCGAAAAAGACACTTCTGCACAGACACTTGCGCATTGGGGTGCGATATTATCCGATATTGCCGAGCATACATCGGAACGGGAACGTCGTGCGGTTGAAGCAGAACGTGATACAGAGTCACTGAAAAAATCTCAATTCATGCTCGACAAAATTGGCGAAGAATTCGAGGGTGTTATTTCATCGGTTACAAACTTTGGTTTGTTTGTCGAACTGGAAAACACAATTGAAGGACTTGTTCATGTTAGTCATATGACAGATGATTATTATCGATTCGACGACAGACAAATGATGATGATTGGTGAACGCGCTGGCAAACAATACAGGCTTGGCGACGAAGTAACCGTCAAAGTTATTGCTGTGAAACCTGAAGAATCGACTATTGATTTTGAAATAGTTGGGATGAAACAAAACTTCCGCCGTACACGTAAAGAAACGCCGAAAGTCATCCATGCAAAGAAAAAAGAAGTTGGCAATAAGACTATAGAGAAGACGAAAGATAAGAAGAAAACAGGCACATATAATAAAAAGAAAAAGTTCTATGAAGGCGCGGCTAAAAAAGCGGGTAGTAAACCAAAGCCTAAAAAGAAAAAGTAATGCCGGAGCGGTCTAGGCCGCTCCAGAGTTAAGCCTCCGGCGGATGTCACAAATTTTGAAATGAGTTAAGGAAGGCAACCTAAGTTCGCCGCGTCCTGCGGCAAAGGTTGCATACCTGCTTCCTGCAGGCACAATTCAAAATTTGGACGCAATTACGCCGGGGTGTAATTGATTAAGGGGTGAAAGAAATGGCGAAAGGCCAGGGGAAGGTAGTCGCCGTTAATAAAAAGGCGAATCATGACTTTGCGATAGAAGAAACGATTGAGGCGGGCATTGTTCTACAAGGTACTGAAATCAAAGCAATTCGTACTAGTAAAGTTCAGCTGAGGGATGCGTTTATAAGAATCCGCAATAACGAAGCATGGATTACCAATATGCATATTAGCCCATATGACCACGGGAATCAGTTCAATCATGATCCGGTGCGTTCTAGAAAGTTACTGCTTCATAAAAAACAGATTAGCAAATTGATCGGACAAACAAAAGAACAGGGATCTGCTATTGTACCGATTAAGATGTATTTAAAAGACGGCTTTGCAAAAGTGTTAATTGGTGTTGGTAAAGGGAAGAAAGATTACGATAAACGTCAAGATCTTAAGAAAAAAGATGCGAAACGTGAAATCGATCGTGCACTTAGAGATAGGCAAAAATATTGAAGTTTTAATGTAAATGCGGTATACTAATCTGTGTTCAAGTAGTTCAGAAGCCTTTCAATAGGTTCTCCTGACATCCCTTTGGGGACGTTACGGATTCGACAGGGGTAGTCTGAGCTTGAGTTGCGCGTCGGAGGGCTCGGCTCCGTCAGAAACGGCACCTTATAATAACAGGCAAAACTAACAACAACCTAGCATTCGCAGCGTAAGCTGTTGAATCTGCCTTGCAATTTCATCGCCCATGTGGCGTTGTAGGGCTAACCTTTAGTGGGATACGACGACTGTTGCCTCTTGAGGCAGTCGGAAGAGACTTCCAAGATAGCGTACATGACGCCTTGATTGATGGCATAATGCCACGCGAAACCTAATAGTCAATCTACACGCGTAGATGCTTAAGTGTTAGAGCCTCTGGACGCGGGTTCGACTCCCGCCGTCTCCATATTAAGAAATCATATGGTTTCAAACACCGTCAAAACCCTTGTATATCAAGGGTTTTTTCTTTTACCCTGTTTCATATGATTTCATTGAATATCAATTGAACGTAGTCAAAAACGTAGTCAAAACGTAGTCACTAAATTTACATCTCAATATAGTTAGCGAACTTCAGTATTGCTTCTTCTTTCGCCTTCTTCGTAACGTGTGCGTAGATGTCCATCGTCGTTTTTACATCAGTATGTCCTAAACGATCTTGTACTTCCTTTAAACTAGCACCAGCTTCAAATAACAATGAACAATGTGTATGACGTAAACCATGTGTTGTGATTGTGCCTAGCTTGTATTTATCTTGTACATGCACAATCCACTTACGAGTTTTGGTAGGTTGCATGTATTCGTTGTGCTCATTGCTAAATACAAGTTGCTTTGGTTGCAGAGTATTAAAGAATCTTGCTTCTGCTTTTTCTTCCACACTTTTAAAATAGCCATTGTATTGTCGTCCATTTTGATTGTACGAGCAACACCTGTTTTCGTAGATTTCATATATAGCCGATTATCTTTACCTCGTGAAAGGGCTTTGCTAATACGTAGTTCGTTTGTTGTGAAGTTTAAGTCGTTCCAAGTAAGAGCTAATGCTTCACCTTTACGCATCCCACTGAACGCTAGCAAACGGAAGAGAGCATACGCCTTGTAGTTACTTTCTTGTTCTAAGGATGCTAGGAACTCGATAAGTTGCTCACGACTGTAGAAGTTCTCCGCCTCATCTTCATCCACCACAATAGCCTTCTTAGAAGCCGTGACGGGCATATCTACGTGTGAAAACGGATTGGATTGTATATAGCCACGTTTAATCGCAAAGTCTAACACCTTCGCAGCATATGCTTTTACCATACGGAACTTCTTTAACTTCGCCGCCCATTCATCCACATGCTTCTGACATACATCGACATGTATCTTTTCAATTTTATAAGCATCCATAGCAGGTAGAATATGATTTTTGAAGATGCCTGTTGTTTTTACAAATGTGCTTTCCTCAACAGTCTTTTCATATTGCTTTACCCATAGGTCGTAAAGTTCTTGATATGTTTCAGCACGTTCCTGTTGATACGTACCATTCGCAACATCGAGTTGAATACGTGCTAATGCTAACCCCGCATCTTTTCGTGTTTTAAATCCACGTTTCGTTGTGCGCTTCTGTTTGCCTGTTAGCGGATCAACGCCTAAATAAACAGGAAACTCGTAACGTACTGTACCGTCTTTCAGCTTGTAGCTTCTGATAGGTGATACTTTCTTTTTTGCCATGGTAATTCCTCCTGAATCAGTTGCGGGGGGCAAATGATTAAAGAGAGGATTTACCTCTAGGGACATTATAACTGAATCCCAAGGTAAATCCCCATATATAATGATTAAAAGCTATGATCTTGTAAAAAACGATCAATCTCTTTACGTGATACACGCTTGATCCCTTCAATTTCACACACCTGTAAGCCCATCACACGGAACTTAATAAACGTGTTATAAGAGACGCCAGCGTATTTAGCACCGTCCTTTAGGGAAAGCCATCCGCTATCCATAAACTGATGCTGTGCGGCCTGTAATGCCTTCTGAACCGCCTTTATTACAATGTCTTCTATGTCTGTGTTCGTTAGCGTGTCATTCATCTGTAATCGCTCCTCCTCGTTTGATCCCCGCAATATTTTTAATTGCTTATGTTGATTTATACGAGGAGGGGGAGGGGAGTTAAATCATATTCGTAAAAAAATAGGGGTTGGAAAAAACTTTATTAAAGTGTGAATATCCTTCGCTTGGTATTCAGTAAAAAGCATACGATATTTGCTGTTTTTATTACGATGTTAGCATAAAGTATTACCGCATTATACCATTAGAAATAATGCTCTTCGTCCCGATATAAAGGTTGTATCTAAGGGGGAGACAGTTATAGCTTTTTTTAGTGTTAGTGAAATTTCAGAATGACGATTCATTCAAATGAAAAAGGGGTGGACAAAGTTTGAAAGGACAGGATATTTAACAAACAGATTACCAAGACGTACTATAAATTATAAGTTTTTCTGGAGTATCATCCAATCTAATGGGTTAGCGGCCCTAGGAATATAACAGCATAGACTTACAACAGGAGGAAAAGCATATGATGGAATCCATTAAATCTGGATTTGTAAATTTACTATTTATAATTTTTCTGGTAGCGATGTGTTTGCTATTATTAAAGGGATGTCAATTGGCAGTCGGTTTTTTAGGGTCCGGTGGAGAGGAGGAGAAAGCCAAGCCTACAGTAGTCGTTGATGGGCAGAACGGATATCTAATCCAAAATACTTTTATTGCTGTTGATAAAGGGAGCTTAAAAGAATTGGTTAGCTACTACGTTGCTGATAACGGTGAAGCTATCTTAAGAATGGCGGATAATGGTCGTATATTCGGTGGTCTAAAAGGAGAAAAGGTTACAGTTATAGATTCTGGGTTTACACAATCATATATTGAAATCGTTTCTACTGGGATGCGGGGATATGTAGAATCAGAACTGGTTAGATCAAGAATTGAAGAATAAAGGCTATCTTTGTAATCTTAAGGGGCTCAATTTATATTAGGGTTCCTTTTATTTATTATGATAGCTAACCATTAGTTTTGGTACATATTGATGGCAAATATTCATTAATATGTCGAGATTACGTTTCAACAAGATATGACCCATGGGGTTTTAGTATGTTTGCCAGCGGCTTGCCATTTAACATCGCCGCCCATTATGACATGAAAAGCGCCCGAAATAGCATGTATATAGAATTGCCTTATCAAAAATAACTGAATACAACCTCAAAAAGCAGTTGTTAACAAGTCTCTTGTTAATAGCTGTTTTCTTTTAGTTTTACACAAATCAACAACCATACAAGTGAAGTACAAAATCAAGTCCCATAAAAATAATATTTAACGCCGCATAACAGAATGCGTATAAAACAAGTGTGGGAGGTAGTGATGCAAAAGCAGTTTAGTAACGCTGCATATTCAAGTAGCAAATCAGAAGCATGCTGTTTAACAACTATAACCCCTGAACATGTATTCATACGTTATAGCAAGTCAACCCCTGCATCACATACACACGAATAAAAATCTGTGGTTTATCAGGAATATTTTAATTCCCCCCCCGGTGTCCTGCTTATCAAGTGTTGAAATGGTATTGCGTGGGGGCGTGGTAATACCTACGGGAAATTTTCCGTGAAAAGTGGTGCGGATTATTAATTAACTAACAGTTGTTAGTTACGTATATAGGGGAGCATCACAAAATTACATTGATGGAGGTTGTAAAAGATGGCGAAACAAAAAAATGAGGGTTCGGGTATTCCACACTACCTTGCAACTTTTGCTCAAGACAACGAAATTATAAGAATGAGGGCAAATGGTGGATATGTTATTGCTCCGCAAAAAATAATAAGATGTTACAGATTAAATGATATTGAAAAAGTATTATTACTTGAAATAATATCTTATATGGGCATACATGATTATGCTTTTCCAAGTCATAAACGCTTAGCTTTTAAGTTAGGAAAGAAAAGTACTGCTTCAATAAAGAATGCATTGAAGTCACTTAAGGACAAAGGGTTTATTGATTGGGGTAAAGGAGGAGGTGACATTGGAACTAATCGTTATACTTTGAGTGATCTATATTCAAATCCATACTTAATTATGAGTGAATTTACTCAGTTTTTTGTGGAAGAAATATTAGATGCTCATCGTGGTGAAATCTCATATGAGGATATTTATTCAACTGTTCTACAAATTGTTGAAAAAACCAAGAGTATAGGAGATGCAGATGATCCGTATGGTATATGCATTCATTGGTTATTCGAGGATATTAACCTCAGAGATGCAGTAGATATGTACTTGTTATTTGGGGATATCTTGAAATATAATATTTCATCGCGTTCAAATATAGCAATTCAAATTGATGTCTTTGATTTAGTTGATCAATTTTTCGGAATATATCACCTGGATTTTACTATAGCTAAAAAAGACGAACATCCTATTCATAAGGTATTAAAAAACCCGTATGATGAAGAGCCCTTTGAAGTTAAAGCTGCAGGAATAAGTGATGCAAAAATGGATGTGCTTCGCAACTATTATGCCGAGGTTAGTGAATACGTGGACACTTTAGACGAAAAGGAACTGTATAAAATTATAATTGAAAAGATTGTAATGCCCTATCCAGACGTGCATCTACCTACAGTAAAGGAACTTGAAGCATTTCTGGAGATGGAAGATTTAGATGGCCGTATTGATTTGATAAAGGATATATTTGCTCCGCGCATGTTAAAAATCTGGGTTCGTGGTTATTACCTAGATTTGAAGGAGTATGAATTAGATAATACTTAAAAGTTCATTTTATGAACTACCCCGTAAATGTTAGACATCAACTAACGTATACGGGGTATTTTTATGTGTAAAATTATGGGGCTTTTTTTCTAGCCCCCCTTAGATACTTTTCTGTCTAAGGGGGACTCTTTAATTAACTACTGGGTAGCTAATATTTTGACTAGCTATGTATAACGTGATAGCTACAAATAATATAAGTATAATAGTAAGAGTTTATTATAAGGTTTTTTACTATAAGCTACCCATCCATTTTTCACAAAATGGATGACGGGGGGAGAACACATTAACAAAGTTTTCTAAAGAACTTATTTTGTTTAGATTGTTTAAAGTCATCAATTATCTTAGATAGGCATACTGTCCACCACTTTAAGGATGGTACGTGGAGCGCCGTGTAGATTTAGACTAGCAACGCACGATACCACATCGATTGCCCCCTGGTGCTGTATCGTCTAATAAAGAAAAGTAAAAACTAGTGAACACAGTATAGCTGCGGTTAATAACCGCACATATAAAAAAGTAAACAGTTTGGAAGAACAGTACTGTCAAGCAGTCAAATAATAGAGGAAGCATGTACATCTTGATTGAATAGGCTACATACTTTTTCATTGTAGAAATGCATTGCGTAGCTTATCTAATAGATGTTGATGATAAGTTTGGTATCTTGTTCGTCAAATACTTTAAATAATTATTGCAAATACCCTAGTGTCATTCTCTCAGTGGCAAGAACCCTAGAGGTGTGGTGCGTTCTAGTAATTGACAACGCACCAACACGCAACAGAAGGGCCTCCCCCCGTGGTATCTAATTATTCGTTATTCTTCCATGCGATTAAAGAATAAAGAAACATCAAAAGAGTTCGTTGATCCTTCTTTGTACGCCCTTCTAATAGTCGTACTACTTCTTCTACTTCAAAGCTAAGTACTTTTGATTGTCTGGATTTATCCTCAAAAAGCTCAGCCAGTGTAATATCCAATGCTTTACAGACTTTTGCAAGGCTTTCAGATGTCAGAAATGCCCATGCCGTTTGCTTCTCTTGTAGCCATCAAACTTAGGGGGATACCTCCAGTTCAAAACAAGAGATTCCTCAGAAATGAGGGCAAGGAATGGTGCGAGTTCTTCCCTTGAAAACGAGAAATGAGAATTCTTCCATTCCCCCTTTCCTTTGTCAATTGGGATGTGGTCTTCCAGAAAAGGGACGGGGAGGGCGTACAGTTCGTTCCGCCCGAGATGCCAGAAATGGAACAGGTACTCTCTGAAATCCACTGCTATCTCCCATTCCCGCCTCGAGACATGGAAACTGTATGAGGTATAGGATGCTTTACATTCTATCCTTAGTGGAATGTCTTCGCCTCTATCAGTAACAGACAGGAGGTCGTAACCTGAAAAGTTACTGTCAAGTGCTTCCCAGTAGGGTTTCTGTCCCACTCGGTATTCCTCATACAAGATGCTCCTCTTCTCACCCTCTCTCCCTATTTCAAGGTTCCGCTCGGAGGAAGGAGCGAATGATTGGGCCAGGGAATCCCACCAGGAAATAATGGAGTCGGTTGACCCTTCAAGCAGTTCAAGGGACTGGAACAACTCAAGGAGTTCCCCTTTCTCCAGCCCATCCTCTAACGAACACACCCATTCCCGCCGTCCTTTGTATATGTGTGTTGCCCATTGGGGCTTCACCTGAAGGATTGTCTCTTTCAGGAATGAACGGATGGTTTCCTTCGTTTCGTCAGTCTTGAAAAATGAGAAAAGGGTATCGTCGGGAAGATACCCTTCTCCTTTCGTTGAAAGAAGGTAAAACCCGTTGTACTCAAGAATCATCCCACTTGGCAGGAGTAACTTCATGACCGCATCGGGTGTGGTGTGGATGTAACTCTTCTGCCGCATGAAGCGCTGGATGCTCAATGGTATACTCTTAATGGTCTTTAAAAATTGCAGGGAGGAAAGGAGGATCCCTTTTGAAAACATTATACTTCACCCGTAATCGGCAAATGACTCCTAATAGCAAGAATTAGTTCCCTTGCGTCCTCATCGCTCATCCCGTTTGACGTTTGGTAATCGGCGTCTTCAATAGTTGGCTGGTCATGGTCAGTCTCAACAAGGAGGCGTTCATCGTTCAGAACCCTGTACATACGGTCGAGCTTGATGCCTAAGCGTGCATCGATAATCTCGTCGATGCTGTTTTCAAGCATCAGGATTTCGACTTCTACTTCCTTATCTTTAGGTAGTCCGACACGATATGTTCGGTTGATGGCTTGTTCGAATAGCCTAGCATCGTAGTTTCGGTCAACAAATATCTGGTTATGGCACACCGTGTGAAGGGAGATTCCTTCAGATGCCGCCATAGGGTTCGCAATCATGACTAAACAGGAGTCGTCGTTACGGAATTTGTAAATTTTCCCTTCCCGAGTAAAATCATCCTCCTCGCTCCCTATTGGGGTCGCCCCGTAAATAGTGACAGGGTTCAGTGAACGAAGTTGAGTTTCAAGGGTCTGGATGGTTTCGATAAAATTTGACCAGATCAGCACCTTCTTACCTTCCGAGGCAAGCTTGAATGTATTCGAGACGCTGGCCATGATTTTCGGGCTGAGCCGTTTCGTGATAGCCTCGAATTCTGGGATAAGGATGAGTTCGGGTTGCGTCCTCAGGAGAAGACTCGGGTTCGAGGCAAGCTGGATGAGCTTCACCGAATACCGTTTAATCCGACGGAGCATTTCGAAGTAGTTGACAGAATCCTCAAGGATACGGTCAAGCTCCATCCCTAAAAGGAGCTGGTAGGCGCCACGAAGTGGCTTATCCATCTTAATACGTGTCCGTTTCAGTGTGTAACTCTGAAGGTTCATATCCCTATTGGTCGTACGGGTGTAGACGCTTTGGATTTGTTCCTTCACCGTGGTCTCATCGGTGCGGATGGATGGGAATAGGAACTGGAACTGGCTAACGATGTCCGACTCCTTGTTCGGCATCGGAGTCCCGCTTATGATGGTTTTATAAGCAGGTAAATGAGCAAGGTTCAGCACTGTCTGCCCAGTGAGCGTGTTCACCCCGCCCTTCATCCTGTGGCATTCATCCAGATACAGGGCGACTTCGTGGTTTCTGAAATAATCAGCCACCACTTGGGATGCGTTGTTTAGGGCTTCATAGGTGATTAAGAAGACATCGTACTTCCCATACAAGCTCGCCTGTATCCGCTCGGCACCGCCATTGAGGCGGAAGGTGATGAGCGGGAACTCAAAGCAATCCTCGTTCTGTTCCTCCCATGAGCGAAAAACATTTTTCGGTACTACAATGAACATGACAAGGTTTGGAAGCAGGGATTTCCGTATTGTGAACAGAGCAAGGGCGGTAGTGGATTTACCCGACCCGGGGACAGAATAATCCGCAGCGCTCGTCCGACGGAGATGATGCTGGACATTCTCCAACTGGTAATCTTTCAAGGGACGCTTGAAACGGAGTTCCCGAAGCTTTTCGGCAATCTCCTCTATTGTCATGTCGATGACTACCACATCATCCAGCGTATCCTGGCTTTGCACCATCCATAATAAATCCTTCGCCTCATCAGTCATCGAGAGGGACTTCATTAGGCAATTGATTCGGATGTAGGACTTAAAACTTTCAAAGCCTTGGAAAAACCGCAAGGCAGGGACGATGACTCCATCCCGCTCAGGCTCGTTCAAATGATACATTTTGGTCAAATCCGAAAGTACCCTCGGGTTACCCCCTTCAACCAGGAGCTTGAACTCGTGTGTTCGGGGCAAATAGCTGATATGGATGCTCATTGGACGCCCAATTTTGTCTTAAATTGCGTAAGGGTCTTTTCAATTTTGGCAATTACTTGTGCTAACTTCTTCGCATCCTGTTCCTTGTTATTAAAATGGACATAGGATTCCTGGATGGCATCTAGGCCCTGTTGCAGTTTCATGAGTGGTTTCGCTTTACGCTGTTTTTCTTTCTCCTTATCAGTCTCGTGTTCAATAACCCTGTCGACGATTTCAATAGCCTCTTTCCGATTCTCGCCTTCGAGTTGGGTAAAATAGTCCAGGACAGCTTCCGTTCCCTGCGATTCGCTACAGAATAAATCCTCGATATCGGAATCGGGATTATGGTTATTGGCTTCATTCGGAGTCCCGACTTCAATTTTGGGACCGTGTTCAATGAGAGATTTTTCGATGGTGTCGATGTGGCTACTAATCCGCTGAAAATAGATGAATAGACGCTCTGGGACGGCATCTTCGTTTTGAATGTAATAGTACGCAATCTGCTCAATAAGCTTCTGCTTTGCTGGGTCAGACGCAAACTTTGTTTTGACGTCGGACAATGTCTCGAATGCTGTCCGTTTTTTCTCGATTGATTTGAACTGGAAGGGTTTATTGATATGACGTAGATACAAATCCGCTTCCGAGTAAGAGTCCATTAGCTTTTTCGCTTCTGACTTCCCGATACGGAATTTGTCGGCCACTTGCTGGTTGGACTTGTTATGCTGTGTCTTCCATTCTAACATCCAGTTAGCAGTTTCATACCAAAGATATTCGACCTTGACTTCCTCAGCGAGTTGCTCCTCGATTTCGTACTCGTCAATTTCCTCCTCCGTGGCGTCATCGGGGAGGTAAATGCATCGGACATTAGAAAAATGGGCATATTTAAATGGGTCGATAGCCAGAAGGATCCGCATGATGAAAAGGCGGGTATTCCCGTTTACCACCACATTCCCAACAGCCAAAACAAGCGGTGTTGTTTGTTTTTCATCAATCAGCTTGACTTTCAGGGCTTTTCCATCCTCTCCAACGGAGGCTTGGAGTACCTGGTGAATCATTGCCTGGACTTCAGGACGGGCAATGTCTTGCTTTAGGGTGTACATCGTGTATTTGCCACCCGAATTTACAACCCGTTCCTGAACAGCGACCTGGAATCGGTGGTTGTTAGCTCGATATAAGATGTCTTGGATAGGCACGGACAAAATTGAACGTGACCGTATTTCCTCTCTAAATTTCAGAGGATGGGAGTTATAATGAGCAGTAAGGCTTGTCGACATAACATCAGCTCCTTTAGAAGGTATCCTTATAATTATATCCAAATTCATAATTTTCTAATACGGAATATTAGAAGAGTAGTATTTACAGACCTAATCGCTCGAAATCGGGCACACAAAAGCCACCTTTTTACGAAAGGAGGCTTTGCTCTATTCTGATATATAATCCCCTTTTTGAATACCCAATAATAAGTTAACTACTTATTCATTTACAGCCTCTCTAGTGGCAAAAGAGGAAATTACCCCAAACACCCTCCCTACAGATCATCGCAAAAAAATATTTGGTTCAAAGGTCTCTAACTTCGAATGGAATTTTGCAACAGGGTCAAATAGCACTAAATTTCACTCGAATCGAGTATTACGGTTATAGGCGATATTCATCCTTTTCAAAGGATACTGAAACTCCTTTGCTACTTAAACTAACCTGCGTCGTTAGTTTAAGCGCACTCTTTTACAAATAAATTCGTATATTAAAATAAAAATCCATTTGTGGTAAACCAAATATTGATAGAGGTAGCGCAGGTGTCATAATACCATTTTACGATTAATCAACAATTCTCTTTTCATGTCCACAAGATGAAATCAAAGGTGGGGACATTTCACATTTTATACAGTAGCTTGCCTTTTAACATATGACCAAAAGATAAAGTGGTTATTTCTAAAGTTTAGGAGGGTTGCTACTTTATTTTATATATATCTAATCCTACCATGCGATTAAAGATTTAATAACCGCCACTTGTTGATCCATTTTCGAACGTTCTTTTAGTGGATATACCACTTGCTCTAATCCATAGCTAAGTACTTTTGTTTAGCTGACTTCCCCTTTAAAGAACTTGGCAAATGTAATATCAATGCTGCACAGACTTTAGCGGGGCTTTCAATGGTTAGTTTGAGTGACTGGCACCTTGTTTTATGAGCTCAAGGCCGTTATGGTCTCGATTTTTTTTTATAAGTTGAAATTAATTATGGAAACTCTTTTACATGAATCTCCTGTTGTACTCTTTGTTCTATGGTACTATTGCTATAATGATTAAATTGAATTGTGAATCAAATTCACTACATCGCTTAAAGATAGGTTGAACCCTTTCAGATAGTATTTTATTAAAGAACAGGTTAGTGAGTGTATGATCATCTAGGAGTTTAAAAAATAGAGATTTGTATGAGCCATTCCAAATGATGTATGGGTAGCATTCGATATACCGAATACCAAAAATCGTGTGGATTTTTTTATTGTTATCAACGATTGTGTGTAGAAACATGCCATCATTGTGGAATAAAAACAGTGGGAAAACGAAATGGCTCAATAATGTTGGAGTAACTACGGTAAAGAAAACAAAAGGATGATGAAAATGTCAGAGATAGAGATAGATTCCTGGTCATTTCATGAAGATAGTTTGAAAGGTATCAATAATCAAGACTACTACTTGAACTATCCGGTGATATATTTATTGAACAGTGCAAAGGAAGCTTATATTGGAGAAACTGTGTACTTTAAAAAAAGAATGCGTGCCCATTTGAATGCAATTGAAAGAAAAAAGTTGCAACAAATGCATCTAATTAAACATGAAAATTTTAATCGTTCAGCCACGTTTCATTTGGAAACAAAGCTTATTAACTATTTTCTCGGGGATGAAAAATACAAACTACAAAATAAAAGTAAGACTATGAATGACTTTAGCCATAACTATCATAATAAAATGTATTTTGATCAATCTATTTTCGAAGATATATGGGAAGCGCTTTATAAAAAAGGAATTGTAAAACACAAGCAGCACGTTATAGAAAATAAAGATATTTTCAAGTTATCACCCTTTAAAGAACTGTCTTTAGAGCAACTTGAATTGAAAGAGAAGGTCTTGAATTTCTGTGAAAATTGTTTTAGCAAGAAATCGGAAGAACAAGGAAACCTATTTGTTGTGCGTGGGGAAGCGGGAGTAGGGAAAAGTGTTGTGCTAAGTTCCATCTTCAATACTTTACAGGAATATGCCAGTGAAAGAGCTTCCTCGCTTTATCAAACAGAGAATTATTTAGTAGTTAATCACGAAGAGATGTTGAAAACATATAAGGGAATTGCATCACAATTAAAGTATTTGAAAGCAAAAAACTTCGAAAAACCGACGCCACTTATAAATAAATTGAAAAAGTTAAACAAAAAAGCTGATGTCATACTAGTAGATGAAGCACATTTATTATTAACCCGATCAGATGCTTATAATAATTTTTATGGTCAGAATCAGTTAGAAGAACTTTTAAAGCTCGCCAAAGTAGTTGTAATAGTTTATGACGAAGATCAGGTATTAAAACTAAAGAGCTTATGGGAAGAAGTCACACTTGATAAGTTAATGAAATTGAGTTCGAATGTAGAGTACTATGAACTCACGAATCAATTTCGCATGCAGGCTAATGATCAAGTGATTGATTGGATTAATCATTTCAAGGAGAAAAAGTTAATGCCGCTACCTCGGGATGAAAATTATGAAATTAAGATATTTGAAACTGTTAAAGAGATGCATGAAACAATTAAAGAAAAAAATGAGTTGCATGGTTTAAGTAGAGTGGTTTCAACCTTCGATTATCCTCATAAAAAGGATGGAAAGACTCACTATATTAAAGAAGATAGTGGTGAATATCGCATAGCCTGGAATATTACGAACAGCAAATATACATGGGCAGAGAATACAGATACTGTAGAAGAAGCGGGATCGATATATACAATACAAGGTTTCGACTTAAAGTATGTAGGTGTAATAATAGGACCGTCAGTTAAATACGATGAAAAAAATGATGAATTAGTTATTAAGACTGAAGCATATAAAGATGTTGGAGCATTCGTTGGAACAGAGGGGATAGATAATGTAGAGAATGCAAAGGAACGTATTATATTAAATTCATTAAATGTATTGATGAAACGCGGGATAAAAGGTTTATATTTGTTTGCAAGTGATGCTGCATTAAGATCCAAGCTTCTAGAATATCAAAAGATGTTAAATAATTAGGTAACCACCGGGAGTTGTGTGTTATGTCATGGCTAATTATTGAATGGAATGTCCATGGCAAAATCGGTGACGTTAACCATCATGATAATGCCATTCCAGAACACAATCTTGTCATTTGTAAAAACATCGATAACACATAGGCCATCTAAAACTACTTAGTCAAGGAAGCTGGCTGTATAATACCGCCTAGGGATTTAATTTCAGATACCTATTATGTTAAATAGATAGTTAAAAAATGCAAAAACCATTGTTTTCAGGGTATAGGAGAAGTACCAATCACAGAACTTCCGATATACCACCCCACTAAAGAGGAGGAACTGAAAACAATGGTTACACTATCATTTAATCATATTCAGGGGAAGAACGGAAGTCATTGGAATCGTTTGATGCGAGAAGAAAAGGCTATGGAATATTGTATTGTAGCGATTGATGCAGCGAAGTTTGTGAATACAGCGATGGTATGTACAATCTACGGTGATATTTTACAGGAGCCATTTGAGTTCGACGGGTCAATGACAGGCTATCAATTGATGAAGAAATACATTGATTCAGTATGTGAAACGTACGCACTTTCACAAGTGATTGTAGGAATTGAAACGACTGCCCACTACTATGAAGACCTCGTAAGACTGTGCATGAATGAAGGTTACGTCGTCCGAATATTGAATGCCGCAACGACTGCCAGGGAAAGGGAAACCGTGTTAAATTACACGAAAACAGACCGTGTGTATCTGATGGCAATTATCCAGTCAATGCTTCATGGGCGTGGTGGGACTAGCGTTGAATCCATACTTGAACTGGAATCGTTAAAGACATTAACAAGGGCCAGACGAACGCTTGTGAACGCACAAACAAGGACAATCAATCACCTGCGTTTGTATATGGATCACATTTCCCGTGAGTTTCAAGGGAAAAACGTAAGAGTCGATGGTGAGAATAAGGTGATTAAAATCCTAGATCAGTTCGTTTCGAAAACATCCCTTTTCTTGATGAGAAACCATCCTCACCCTTCAGATATCTTAACCCTTGGCAAAATGGGGCTAAGAGAGATTTCAATCGAAAATAATTTGAAGCTCCGGGATGAAGCAATAAATAGGCTTTTGGATTACGCTGAAAACTCGATATCCAAACCAAAGTCTATGCTTGAAAGCGAGTTGATTTTACTTCAACTAAAACTTGATGAATATGAGTTAATACACAGACAAATCAAGCAATTGGAGGATGTAATTGAAGCGAAACTACTGGAGACTGATGGAGGGATTCTCTTAAGTATCCCAGGTTTAGGTGTCACTACAGCAGCAGAATTGACTGCTGAAATAGAGAATGTCCATGAATATCACATGCAGGACAACTCATTAAAATGGCCGGCACGAACCCAATTGTAAGACAGTCAGGTGGGAAAAATGTTTTGGTTCAGAATCCGGAAATGAAAGTACGGTATTTGGCGATGAAGGACAAAGGAAAGAAAGCAGGTCAGTCCTATATTGCTTTAGGGAATCGAATCTTACGGATTGCCTTCGCCATGATCACAGACCAACAGCTATATAAGAGTTGTCAACCGGATTATTGTCTAGAAAAAGTCATCGCTGGCAAACTTAGAAATGCGAATAAGCAAAAGCTGTTTAATCAACGATATTTAAAAGAAGTAGAAGAACTGTAAACACAAAATTCTTGTGTACACAAAGGCGTTTTCCCGGAACGTAGACCACATAGTTCAAGGTACCTGAGGCTTTAATGACCTCGTTGCACAGCGTCATGGGTCTTGTTTCACAAATACGAATAAAACGTTAAAGAACGTGTGCTTGTATTTAATAGGATGTATCCCTGTGAAATGAAACGCAAGACCTTTCAAGTTTCGGAAAAACGCCATTATAGTGTTCTGTGATTGTTGAGTTTCAAAAAAAATACCATTATGAGGCTTTGGTTTCGTGCGGCCAAAAATCTATTTTCATAGCGCTTGACTTATTTCACATTAAACGCTGTGCAATGTTGAATTTGGAATAGCTTGATCTTGATGCACGGCCATACAAAAATTACGATTTAACCGCTTTATAATTCAAGAATAGGATTAGATAGACTAATACTGCATGGTGAAAATGTATTGGATGAAGAATGTCCCGGTGGTATAACTAGGGAATTTATAATGTAGTGAAAGATATTGCGGGAATTGTAAAGGACGTGTAGAAAAATATGCAAATTAGACATGGGCAACTCAAGTATTTCATGGAAGTAGGAAAAATTCCTCGATTAGATATTATAGATGCTGACACCATTACATTTAACTACGGCTTTTATTTAGGCATACAATCTGTACACTCATTACATGAAGCTAATGAAATACCTGCACAAAGTCTTGAAAAGTCATGGAAAGATACACAAGAGTATATCAATAGGGCTATTGAATATCTTGAAGATGAATGGAGTGAAGAGACATATACTACTACCTCTTATTATCAAATATGTTTAGATAATGAAGTTCTTTATCACTTGTGGAAAGACCTGGGAAATCCACCATTAGAATGTTGTCCAATATACATAATTACGGTAGGTAGTGATAAAAACGAAAAGGTGGTATATATTGGACAAACATCTTCTAAGAAAAGTAGATTTAAAGGCGGTCATTTAGCGGCTCTTAAGTTACACGATCCGATATATAACGGAATAGTAAAAAATATATATTTAGCGAATATCATGTTGCTAAGTAAATCGAAAAAGTACATTCCATTAGAATATATTTCGACAATTAAGGGTTCCAAGTCCATACTATCCGAGGTTGAAGCTAGTTTGATTTTTTATTTTAAACCTGAACTAAATATCCATCATAAGTTCAAACAAAATTATAAGATATCTTCTCAAATCCATATTCAGAACTTTTCCTACTACAGTAATTTTTTGCATGATCACTTTATTGGAGTTTAGTAACTTATATTTCGAAAACAGAGAAAAACACAAAAATATATTGTATAAAGTTATTGATGAGAAAGAGGTCTCTGTATTTTCTTGTAATTTAATTAAGGAATATTGAAGATAAGATAAGTATGTCATAGAAAATATGTTAAGTAGATTATATTGAGGTGAATGTGATGGAATTTAAAAGGATACTAATTAAAAATTTCAGAAATTTCAATGAGATAGATATTGATATTAGTAATAAAAATATTATATTTGGTCGAAATGATTTTGGGAAAACAAAC
Organism: Sporosarcina sp. E16_8; assembly: GCF_017347095.1. Lineage (GTDB taxonomy): Bacteria > Bacillota > Bacilli > Bacillales_A > Planococcaceae > Sporosarcina. The sequence continues at coordinate 30,968 of NZ_JADPRZ010000009.1, forward strand.
TTTCTATACGCGATACGATATGTATTTGATTCAAAATTGAGACGCTTAGGATTTATAGAATCCGATTACTTCAGACATTATGTTAACGAGCCAATTGAAATTAGGATTTCTATAGAATTGAGTGATGATGAAAACTCGAATTTTTTAAGAGCCCAAATGAGAGAGGCCACTTCTTTTTCCGAGGTAAGTTCGGATGGAAAGCAAACTGTATATATTCAGCTATGCGGTGAGTATTCAAAGGAAGAGCGTATTGGAAATCCTGTTTTACGTTGGGGAGGTGACCTTGATGAGATGTACTTGATACCACAGCATGGAAACTTTAATGCCTTAGATAAGATTTTTGAAACAGTTTACATAGATCCGAATGTAGATCCGAGTAATCTTTATAGGAAAAGTCAATCTATCTTATATCAAGGGACGGAATCGGATAATCATGATGAAATAACTGGCGCTATACGTAATTTAAATGAACAGATTAGCATAAATAGTCGAGTTGTTAATATCGGTGAGAAGCTAACCTCGAATTACCGAGGCATAAGAGATGAGGAAATAGAAATTGAATTAAAGTCAGAAATGGAGATAAACGGTACATTTAATCATCTTGTACCCTATATTAAACAAGTTATCAAGGATGCAGAAATTGACCCTGATGATAAACAATTGAATAAGCTTTATCCCACCTCGGGCGATGGTAGAAGAAAATTGTTAGCGTATGCACTTATCAGATACTTGCATGAACTAGAAAATGAAAAAGGTTCGGGGAAAAAGATATATTTATACCTTATTGAAGAAGTAGAAAACAGTCTACATCCAACAATGCAACAAGCAATTTCCCGTCATTTATTTAATGATGAAATGTATGAATATATTTTTACTACAACTCATTCAGTGGATATGTTGACATATATGGATGGAGTGGAGTTAGTACGCATTTTTAAATCAAATAACTCCATTCAAAGCCATTCATTCTTTTATAGTGTACCAAAGGATTATAGTACTAGCCGAAAAAAGTTCAATCGTTTGTTGTCTCATGCGCTATTCTCTGACAAGGTCTTGCTCGTCGAGGGACCTTCGGAGGAAATTCTTTTTGAGGCAATTTTAGAAAAATTGGCTGAATATGAAGAGATTAAGTATACAGATTTGGAGAAAATCACTATTTTAGATGTTGGTGGTATTGGGTTCAGGGAATACAAAGAAATTTTGGATGAATTAAAGATCATTACAATCATTAAAACAGATAATGATTTGCAAAGTGCTAAAGGGGACAACAAATACCACACTACAGGAATCAATCGGTGTTTAAATTTACTTTCCACTGACAAAATAGAAAGCTTAGATACAAGGTATCAAAGAAGAAATGTAGCCAATGATGCATTTCAATTAGAACCAATAATCGGAAGTGGTCAGAAAAAAGAAGTATTAATGAGAAAGGCATTTAATGACCATAGCAGGGCGATTAGAGAGTTTAGAAAGAGTAATCTCTTTTTATCTGAAATTGAATTAGAAGACGATTTAATAAAGGCCCTTAAAAGTGTTAGAGGATGTCGGATTAATAGGAAATTCGAGGAGAAATTCGGAAAAACCCCAACTAATTTGATTGAGTTTCTAAAAAAGTCCAAAAAATACAACATGAATGATTTTGTTAATTCTGAGTCATTTGACCAAGATGCTGTGAAAGCTATTTACCAACATGATCTTTTTCAATGTTTACAAGTGCTAATTAAAGGGGATTCTGAGTGATGTGTATAGATGCAAATGAGAGGGAAAAGATACTTTCGACAACTGCGCCCAATATTTTAGTGGATGCAAGCGCTGGAACGGGAAAAACTACTATTATGGTTGAAAAAGCTTTGCTGTTTATTAATAGGTCAGAATTTCGACATTATCAAAGGGTAGCCATGATTACCTTCACAAGATTCGCCACCCAACAAATTCGTGATAAGATTACCGAAGCTGATCCAATAGGAAACAGGAAACAGAAGTTGGAGGTTTCAACAAATAACGGGTTTGTTTTAGCAGAAATTATTCGTCCGTTTTTAAGGGAATCCTATGGTAAAGAATATCCTAGGAGTGAAGTGTTTAAACAAGACTTTTCTAAAGAGTATAAATTTCAATGTTGGGAATCCGGTATGAGGCAGCTACAAGAAAAAAAGGTATTAGGTTCATATAAAGACCCAAAAACAGACTTCACATTTCAGCTGGCTTTAAATATCCTGAAAAGGTCAAAGAATGCGAGGAATTATATTGTCGCTAAATATACAGCAATATTTCTAGACGAGTATCAGGATTCGGGACGGGAAATGCATGACTTTTTCATATACTTAAAAAACGACTTAAATATTTCATTATTTATTGTGGGGGATATTAAACAAGCTATTTATGGATTCCGAGGGGCAGATTCCAATCTTTTTACTTCCCTGTATGACAGTGATTTTAATTGCTATCGTTTATCGCACAACTTTAGATCGGATATGTCAATAATAAATTATTCAAGATACTTTTTAGGTGAAAGTATTACCCAAGATAATATAAGTGGTGGTGTAAATCTTGGTGTACATACAGACTGGAAACAATATATTTGCGGGAAAACCCAAGTTATGGAGGAAGGGGAAACGGCGGTTTATTTAGTGAATTCTCTAGGTTACTATAAAGGTTTAATAAAATACTTAGAAGATTATTGTGGTTTTGTGCAAATGGAAGATCCACCATTAGGAACTGAATATCCAAACTTTGATGTACTCTCTCCATTACTATATTATTATCATGATGAAAATTATAATGAATTTGATTTGATAAATGATTTAGGACTACAAATTTTGAAGAAAATTCAAGTTTCTATAGGGGAAATTAGAATACTTTTAAAAAATATGCAGGTGGAGAAGGCACTTGATTTATTTAGTAATGTTACAGAAAGGCAACTAGGTGAAGAAGAAGAAATGAAATTTACTGAGTGCTTGGAGCAAAAGTGGAGTGAGCAATTTTGTATAATTAAGCCTAGGAAGCAAATAATGACAATTCACAAATCAAAAGGATTAGATTTTAATCATGTCTTCATAGACGCTAGTTCATTCTACCATAGAGGTGAGTTTCAAGAGAAGAATCATTATGTAGCCATTACCCGTGCAAAAAAAATGTTGTTTATCAATTTGAATACTCAATATCAAAAGTGTATTAGTGGAATTAGGGTTTAATACAGGTGGACTGTTTTGGAATCTTTATAGAACTAGGATTCTAAAATAACTTATCCAGATAGGATGACCATTATTAACAATCATCCTTCTGGACTTTAATATAAAAAAATAATTCTATTCTATCCACTCACTAAAATAGTTTCCATCTATTAAATACAATTTATGGATATAACCACGAATAAGCCCCTTCCTGAAATTCATCTTTTCATTTGCAATTTCCCCCTATGTTACGCTAGTTGTCGTATAGTACTCTCCTGTTATAATAAAACAAATGGAGGTCACACGACATGAATAATAAAAATGGAACGAGATTTACGAAAGAGTTTAAAGAAATGGCCATCGCTAGAATGATGCCCCCAAACAACGAGTCTATAAAAAGTATTAGCGACGAATTGGGAATTTCCGAACAGTCGCTTTATAAATGGCGACAAAAGGCAAGGATTGAAGGCAATGCTACACCTGGAAACGGACAGACTTCTGATCGTTGGAGTAGCGAAGATAAATTTCTGGTTGTTCTAGAAACATACGCGATGAATCAAGCAGAGCTCGCTGAGTATTGCCGAAAAAAGGGTTTATATAAAGAACAAATTGACGCGTGGCGTTCTGGTTGTCTGAATGCAAATTCTGGTGAAATAAATCAAACAAAAAGATTATCACAAGAGCTGAAGGAAGAAAAAAGACGTACATCAGAAATTGAAAAGGATTTGCGTAAAAAGGAGAAAGCCTTGGCAGAAGCCGCAGCCTTATTACTATTAAGAAAAAAGGCCCGAGCGATCTGGGGGGACCAAGAGGACGAATGATTCACCCGTCAGATCGCAGACTCGCCGTGGAACTCATCCAAGAAGCGAATCAGAACGGTGCTCGGTTAGCCAATGCATGTGAAGAACTAACTATCAGCGTGCGCACATATGAACGCTGGGTTTCAACTGGTGGTGTGAAAGAAGACCAACGTCCTCTTGTACCTCGTCCAGTACCTAAAAATAAGCTGACAAAACAAGAAAGACAAGCCGTAATTGATGTCGCAAAAAAAGAAGAATTTGTCGATTTACCCCCTTCACAAATCGTGCCAAAGCTCGCTGACCAATCGATTTACCTTGCTTCAGAATCGACGATGTACCGCATATTAAAAGAAGAAAAAATGCAGCAGCACCGTGGTCGAAGTAAAAAGCCAAAAATGAAATTACCTGAAAGTTACTTAGCAACAGCCCCAAATCAAGTATGGACTTGGGATATTACTTGGCTAAAAGGCCCTGTTAAAGGGCTCTACTACCGCCTTTACATGATCATCGATTTATTTAGCAGAAAAATTGTCGGTTGGGATATTTGGGAATCGGAAGAAGCTAAACACGCTGCAACATTAATCAAAAAAGCGGTTCTGAACGAAAAAATTCAAGGTGCTCCACTCGTCTTACATTCTGATAATGGAAGCCCAATGAAAGCTGCGACATTCCAAGTACTACTTGAAAAACTAGGTATCCAAAGCTCGTATTCTAGGCCGCGAGTCAGCAATGATAACCCGTATTCTGAAGCGATTTTCCGGACACTCAAGTATTGTCCTGGGTTCCCTGACGCGGGATTCAAAACGCTTGAAGATGCATTAGCTTGGACTGTTAAATTTGTCCATTGGCACACGTACGACCATCAGCACAGCGGAATCAATTTTGTGACGCCTGAACAGCGCCATACAGGTTCTTATATTGACGTACTCGAAAATCGGAAAGCAGTATACGAAAGCGCAAAACGAAAGCATCCAGAACGTTGGGCTAGGTCAATAAGAAATTGGGAACCACAAAAATCAGTTGCGTTAAATCCAATGAAAGAAAAGTTTTTGAAGGATGAAAATTAACCAGATTTTCACTATAAAACCATGATGGTGCACCAGTAAATTTCCGGCTTTCCTTTTACCACCTTGCCCTGTTGATGATGGAACAGAGTGAAACTCTGTTCCATCATCAACAGGAGAGCAAGCGAAGCGCGGTAGTGAAAACGGAGCTATCTCGATCAAATAGCTAATCTAAGAAAAGAGTAATATGCGACAACTAAGTTGACAAACACCGATTTCAAGTTCACCAAGTTTCTTTTTTATTTCACGATATGGAGGGCTGCTTATTACCTCTACATCTGAAACTTCATTAACAGTTTCAATTCTCTTTACATAGTCAGTTACAATTCGAGCTAACTCCGCTACCTCTTTTGTATCGAGTTCTATTTGGCGTTGTTCATTCTTAATCATCTTTATTAGTAATTCTGACGACGTGGTTTGTTTATTGTAAGACATCTTTTTATTACTCCCTTCAATTGGTGAAAATTTAATAATGAAATTTGCTTGTAAGGATCTGTTGGAATAGCATCAGGGCATTCACCGTAAATCTGTTCACACAGCTTTGCTTATACGTGTAGAGTGTGGGCTTACAATTAAGGCCTTTGGAATAGCCTGGGATGCCTAAATGCTATGTTTTTTAAAGAAACCATCTTGTCCCCCGCAACGCAATATCTGTCGAACGTAGTCAAAAGCGTAGTCAAACACTTTCAACATTGGCTATAAAGCCTTGGAAACACCGGTATTATAGCCTTTCTGAAAGAGGTAGGTTCGACTCCCGCCGTCTCCATATTTGTTGTCACAGCAACGTTTAAGCGATGTGTGGCATCATTATGGCAACAAGATATAAAAAAAGAAGACGATGTCATCTATAATTAGATGACATCGTCTTCTTTTATTGGGCTTTTCATTATATCTTCGATTGATCGTTATAGTTTTCCGATACGTGTATCTTTATGGTTGTGCTCCTCTCACCACACATATTATCCCTGTAAAATAAAAAACGCTATCTATCCAAATGATTTTTTGGTACCTAAAATTAAGCCGAAAGATGATGATGATGATGATGATTCGACAGAAGGATTTCTATAATCTGAAATAGAGGGGGCAGCTACGCCTCCTCTATTTCTGCTGTTGCCATCTTTAGTTTTATCGAATCACTGTGGCAAGCCAATTATCAATTTTCGCCATATCGTTGCCTTTACGTTTGTACATAAATTTCGCTATATTGTCCCCTTCTGAATGATATGGTACTTCCCAAAATACCGTTATCTCTCCGACGTACGAATGCTTTGCAAGTTTAGCTGCTAGATGGCCACTATACCTTTCAAGCATTTCGCGTGTGGATTAGGCTCTGTTTTCGACATCCCATTTAAGATGCGGAAGAACGATGTAACTACCATCATCTCTCGCCATGTTTTTGTTAACAAGCAACTGATTGATTGTCGTTCTCTTTAAATCATCCTTAACGATACCCTCAACCATTATCTTTATGTCTGCTTCTTTATTAATTGGCTTAGGTTCTATCACTTTTTGTTTTGCCTTTTCCAATTTCGCCTGTTCATTAGCTTTCTGTTCAGCTTCAATCCTCGCTTTGGTTTCATTTTCTTCTTTAGCTTTTAATTCGGCAGCAGCTATTTCTTCTGCTTCTATCTTTTTAGCTTCAGCCTTTTCTTTTTCCTCTTTTTTCTTAGCTTCGACAGTTTCCTTTTCAGCCTGTTTTTTTTTCTTCAGCTGCATTTGCATCGGCTTTTTCCTGGGCGATTACAGCCGATTTTCTTTCCTCTTGAAAGGTGAAAACTAGCAAGCGAGTGATTTTTATCACACGAAGGGTTATCTAAAAATCGTTAACTAGAGGTTGTCAGGCTTCCCTTGCCGTTAGAATAGTGTGTATTTATTTTATTTTTTATAGTATTTGGATAAATTTTAATTATTAGTTTTCCAAATGCAGCTCTAGTGATATAGTTATAAGTAATTAGTTCTATTAATTGTAATGGAGATGAGAAAATTATGAGATGGAGTGAATTTCAAATGAAATTGTTCGGGAAAATGCTCCTTGCATTTGGTGGCGTTATTGCAGTGTTTATTTCATTAAATATCTATAATTTAGTTCAAACGAAACAGTTAAATGAAAATAGTGAAACGATGTATACGAATGGAATGGTTCCTTCTACATATCTTATTAAAATTGGCAAGGATGCGGAAAATATACGTGTTCAAATGGTAACAACTCTAGCATTTAAAGATACTAACATGCTGGATAGGGCAGTGACTAATTTGGATAATATGAAGATATGGATTCAGAAGTATGAAGAAATCAATATGAATTCGGAAGAAGTAGAAACGTTTGACGGATTTAAGAATAACTGGTTGTTATTTGATGAACGAGCTAACAAGAATATTCAACTGATGAGAGATGGCAACTGGATGGAGGCCGAACAAGGCATTAAAGAAGAAAAAATCATCTTTGATGAGTCGATTAGGTATTTCAATGAATTAGTAGTGATGAATGAACAATTAGCGGAGAAAATCAAGGAAGACAATCAGCAAGTGTATTCTAAAACTCTTTTTTGGAGTCTAGTGTTGGCATGTGCAAGTATTGCCATTTCGGTTTTGATAGCTTATATCTTCAGCCAAAAGATTAGTAAACGATTGGCAGTAGTTGTCAACCGTGTGAAGGAAATAGAAGAAGGTGATTTGCGCGGGTCCTCATTAGTGGCTGTCGGGCAAGATGAAATCACAACGCTATCTATGGGCTTGAATAATATGTATCAGACACTTCGAGAAGTGGTAGCTGGAGCACAATATTCTGGTGAGCGAGTAACAGCGAGCTCAGAGGAGTTATCTGCAAGTGCCGAGGAAAGTATGGCAGCGGCTGAATCAGTGGCAAATCTGTCACAGCAATCAACGAATGGCGCGGAGGATCAGCTGCGTAGTGTCAATGACATGTCTACAGCTATTGAGAACATGATGGTGAATATGCAAGCAATTACGGTGAATAGTGAACAGATGAATAGTCAATCGCATGATGCGTACGATAAGACACAAATAGGATCTATTGCGGTGAATTCGGTAAGTCAGCAGATGCTGTCGATTGCGGATGCGGTGAAATTAACATCAGACTCAATACACAACTTAGATGGAAAATCAAAAGAGATTAGTAATATTGTACAGATGATAACGGGTATTGCAGATCAAACCAATTTACTGGCATTGAATGCGGCTATTGAAGCAGCACGTGCAGGAGAATCGGGCAAAGGGTTTGCAGTTGTAGCAGACGAAGTTCGAAAGTTAGCGGAAAAATCACGTGTATCAGCGGAGAAAATATTCAGTATGGTCAATGAGATTCAACTTGAAATCAGAGATGTAACCGCCTCAATGCAGCAAGGGACAGAGCGTGTCCAAGACGGACTTGTCAAGACAAAAGAAGTGGGCCATATCTTTGAGGAAATTGAGCTAATGGTTGAAAAAGTAACAGGAAATGCAACTGAAGTGAATCGATCAGTAGAGGTAATGTCGACCATTAGCCAATCGATTTCTAGTTCTGTGGGCAATGTACATGAAGTTGCGGAGTCTAGTGTGTTGGCATCACAGGAAAATAGTGCAGCCTCAGAGCAGCAGGTGGCAACGATGGAAGAGATTTCAGCGGCCAGTGAATCACTTGCGCATTTGGCCGAGGATTTGCAAAAAACTATTCAGCATTTCAGACTGTAATTGATGAAGTGAATTATCGACGTCTACAAATCTAGGCGTGGCTAAAGAGAAGATGTGTGTAGGTTATCAAGATAAAGGAGAGTTCATTTATTTACAGTGAACTTTCTTTCTTTATTTATTAGAAAAAATGAAATAAAGAATGCCTTCAAAATGGTATAACAAATAAAATTATTTCCCAATCGAAATGGTTTGGAAAAAATAGGAATTACTGAAATTGAAATTTATGCAATCCACTTACCTTTACACGAGCCGTTTGTCATTAGTTATGCAAGCTACGATTATTTGCCTTCTATTATCGTCAAAATAACAACAGATACAGGTCATGTGGGATATGGAGAAAGTGTAGCGGATGATCATGTGACAGGCGAAAGCTGGACAGGAACATTTGCGGTATTGAAAAACACATTAGCACCTAAGCACCTAAGCTTATTGGAGAAAATTCGGAAAATATGGAGCGTATTCATGAATTAATGGACTCAGAAATTTATGGTGCTCCGACTGCTAAAGCGGCGCTGGACATTGCTTGCTCCGATATGGTCGGTAAAGCACTGGGCGTTCCAGTCTATCATGAAGGGTACAAGCGTATAATTCAATTCCGAATTGTTTTAGAACCTGGTACTCAAAATACATATAGGGGTTGCTGAAGAGTTAACGATTATGAAAATTCCGAGTGCAAGAAATGTTTTTCTCATACTTAATGTCATCTCGTTTTGCTATAGGGAGTGCAATTTACCTGGAATTATTCTATAGCGGACTAGCTGGAAAATGTTAAGGTATTTCAGAGAATGATAGTAGGAGGTTACAATGATGAGAAACAAAATAGATGAAATATTAAACAGTTTACCAAAAGATGAGCTGGAAAATGTGTATTGGTCCATTAAATTTATTCAAGAGGATTACCTGTTCAAGAAGAATTTACTCGATAAAGGTGTAATCATCACAGAGTTATTTGAAGGAGCAGAAGAAATTGAGGATTTATGGGACAACACATTTGCGAAAAACATCAACGAAGAAATGCGGGAATCAATTCACTACACTCAACATAAATGGCATATTTTCAGCTATGAAAAACAAGAATGTTTGAAGGAGGTAGCAGCAAGAAAAGCTTTTGATGTTGTCTCTAAGAATGAACTCTATGTAATGTATCAAGATTCACCTTATGTTATACAATGCAACAAAGCAAACAAAGTAATTGCAGCGGATTTTGATTCTCGGATAGATATTTATATTTTCGACAAAAACTTCACATGGACTTATGTACATACCCATGAATCCATGTGCGGGCCGTATTTTTATAAAAAAGTGAGTGCTGCCTGAGTACGGTGCAATTCAGACGCAATTCAGAATTAATTCAAATTGTGTGATGCACAGGCAGACAAAACTAAGACGAAGCTGAAATAGTGCTTTCGTTAATGAACTCAATGTAGCGAGTTCACCAATCAGTAGGAAATGCTGTTTCACTCTGTCAAGATTAATTATTCTTATCTGGAAGAATGGATGGGACATCATCCATTTTTAGATGACAATGCGATACAAGAAAACTAACTCAGGTTGGTATGATACACCTTTCCTCTTGTATTTGAAGCAGTATCAAAACTTAAAACAGAAGCTTATTAGCACGAGTCATGTGCTATTTTATATAAATTAATTCGTTATTCTTGGGAATATTATAACTCCTTTCTTCACATTCTTGTGAAAAATGGAATATAATAACTGTTTATAGATTACTAGAGGGGGAGAAGAATGTTCACTTGTGGGGTATTATCGTATACTAAAGAATATTGTGAAGTGGCTATTTTCAAACGCTTGATGAGGCAATGCCTATAAAAATAGTAGATGTAGATTTATTTCGGGATGGGCTGCAGCGCAACATTACTATGTTGGACAGGTTAAGCAGTGAAATGGAAGCGATCCACCATGCAGTAGAGGGTCTAGTGTAGATGGAGGAACAATTTAAAGGAGCGGGTGGTAATGCCATCCGCTCCTTTTACCAGGAATGTCATTTACCATTTCTTCATTTTTTTAAGTTGTTTTCCCAACAGTTCAAACAAGTGCTTCACCAGATGGAGGCAGCACTTCATTCACTCGAACCTGATTCAACCGGTTACATAGTAGAACAATTCCTAGAGGGAGAGCTAGAACAGGGACTTTACGCTTATTGGTCATCTCACCGCTAGTTTGACGGATGAGGCAAACAGTATCATGGATCAGGTGAGTGATATTGTCGGACTGCCCCACTTCGATAATAGCGGAGTGCAGGAGGGAGTCATTCGTTCTAAGAGAAAACGTGATGAAACCATCTCACAACTTTATGAATTTGATGCAACACAGACTTCCGCACTGAATCCCATTGAACAAGATTTGCAGACGATGAACATGTGGCTTACGGATATGGAGGGACTGTTCCAAGCAGGGGTAAAGGACATAAACTTCGTCCCGAGCCAATGGAATGTTCTGACGTTTAGAAGTGAAATTAGAACAGAACTGTTCCCAAAAGTATACTTAAATCCATGGTTAATGGAACAGGAACGGCTGATCGGTACGATGATTACTGCCACCCCTTTTCAAACCCTTGAAGGGGAAAAAGTAACTACTATTGAAGAAAATGTAGAGGGAAATATAAAATATCATGAGTATGAAAATGGTTTACTCATTAAAGAGTATGTTGTAGACCAGACAGTTTTCTATGAAGTTGTTTCCAAAGTTGAATATAAGGAAGAAGAGACCGTTAAAGTCGACAAACCCAAAGAAAACAAATTACTTGATTCTTTCCAGTTTGGATTAGATTTAGCAGGGCTTATACCTGTTGTTGGTGAAGTAGCAGATGGCGTAAATGGTGTTATCTATACGGCTAGAGGGGATGCATTAAATGCGGCCCTTTCTTTTGGAGCGATGATTCCAGTTGCTGGCTGGGCAAGTACGGGTGGGAAATTAGCCTTAAAAGGAAACGATTTAAATCAAGTAAGAAATGTGGTAAGTACAGAGAAGATGGCGTCCATCTATTCACCAATTTATCAGGATGTCGTCAACAGTCCACTAGGCAAAACTCAAAATCGACTAGATAGCTTATCTAACACTCATTACCAATTGGGTACGCCAAATGCCTTTACATTCAATATGCCATTCGCAAAAACAGATATTTCTACGAGTATCAAAAGTGGAGATGTCGATGTAAAGGCTGACATAAAGAATGTGGATGTTGGGGCTAAGGATACGGGTAATGTTATTGAAGGAGGGACAAAGGCCGATTTTACAGGAAAACTTCGAGGGTTAAATGTTACTCTAGATGGAATAAAAACTAAAGAAATAGTATATGTAAGTAAGCGTAAAATAGGTGGTCGCTATTTTACGCTTACGTTGTAAGACGGACTGAAGTGGAGAAACACAACAGTCACAAAGACTCAACCAAGGGGGGGCTGGATGAGGAAGAGGACAACAACTATTAAGCGCTGTGTACTTAACCGGCGGACAACATCCGTTAGGTTTTATTCTAGTAATTTTCTTTTGTTTGCACATAATTCACCTTTTTATTTCTTATATAATATGTGTTTAAGAAATATGTGATTGGATAAAAACCTACTCAGGTTCTTATTGAACAAACCTGCCCCATTAGTTGGATAACGAAATAATCAGTTGTTTGGTATAGTGTAACGTTTTTACAAATATTGGTGTAGAGAGGTGTAAGTGTAGCAAGTTTGTTTTATTTTCATGCAGGAACTAAGGTCATGACGATAGTCGACTATGAGATTGATTTGAATGTATGCTTTTGTGTGAAATGATACATACGTAATAGCGCAACAAAGCTATTTATCTATTGCTCACTTATTGAATGTATGCTTTTAATTAACATCAAAAGCGTACATAAGGAAGGGGCGATTACGATGGCAAACACGAACAAAAAAGAAGGCATGATGATAGACGTTCAATCATTAACAACGGAAAAAGAAATCAAAGAAATGATTAAAGCATTAGAAATGGGCAAACAGAACGCAAATAGAAATGTACTTCTATTCAAAATCGGAATATCAACAGGTTTACGTGTAGGCGATATTGTAAAATTAAAAGTGTCTGACGTAAAAGGAAAATCCAGTTTCAAAATCCGTGAAGGTAAAACGAAGAAAGAACGTTCTGTACACCTTAACGCTATCATGGCAGACATTGCAGACTATACAGAGAGTATTAATGAAGAAGGTTACCTATTCCCGTCACGTAAAGACGATAGCCATATAGCGACTACACAGGCTTACAGAATTTTAGTAGCAGCAGGAGAACTCATAGGGAGGCAGACATCGGAACTCACTTCATGAGGAAGACATTCGGCTATCACTACTATAAGCGGACTCATGATATAGTAACTCTAAGGAATATCTTCAACCATTCGGATCAATCAATTACAAAGAGATATATCGTAATTACAGAAGAATAAGTCGCAGATTCATTGAAAGACTTCCGATTATTTTAAGATTAGTTTAGCCTAACCGCTACTCTTTTCCCACCAATCAATAAAAGAACATTTCATTTGAAAATGAGAGGATGAGTAAAAATGGATAATTCACAAGAGAGAATCTGTAAGTTTCTAACTCAAAACAAGTTAAAATTCATCAGTGAAGATCAAGTAGCTAAAAAGTTCGGGTACAAGAACATACTGACTTTTTACATTGGGAAAGAAGGATGGTCAGCCTATGGTATTGATGGAAGAGACTTTAAAGGTCGAAACCATCAAACATCTAAAGTTGGATATCTTATTACTGAGTATAAAGAATCTGAGGATGGTGTATATTAAAGAGCTGAATTTATGGGGGTAGGCGTTACGGGGCTATTCCCCTTTCAATTATTCCTGAATCATTGCCATATTGAGAAAGTGCTGCCTGTGCACGGTGCAATTCAGACACGATTCAGAATTAATTCGAATTGTGTGATGCACAGGCAGACAAAACTACATCCGTGTAACCGACAACAACATGCGCTTTCGTTACGACCAATCCGCCATTCTTTTAGAGGAAACCGGATCCGAGTCACCCTTGCGTGAAAATCGTATAGACCTTTGGCAACAATTCTTTTATGACTGCTGTTTTTTCTTTTTCAAGCCTTTCCACACGTTACACTTTCTTAACAACAGGCTGTACAAGCTGTTCGACTTCTTTTGGTTTTTCCGCAACAACGGTTGCCACCACTTCACTAGGCTTCTGGTCATTTAGCACTTGTACAAGCACGTATCCGACTCCTGCCAAGATGAAAACGGTACAGACTATGCCTATCCACAACCACATTTTTCCCGTTTTCTACATAGAAGTACCGCAACTACTACAAAACAGTGAAGTTGCTTCATTTTTACCCCCCCCACACTTCTGACAAAACATTGTCATACCTCTAGTTGTTTATTGCTATTAGTATCGGCCTATTCGACAAGAATTGAAAGGGGGAGGAGTTAGAATATAAGAGATTAAAATTCGGGGTACCTGCGTCAAACAAAGACAAACAACTAACACACCCAGATAAATGTAGAAAGATAGCAGGAATTCGCCAATTTGTCTAATTTTCATTATATTATAGTGAATTACTTGATGATTAATGTCCGCGCACAGCTACCTGAAATTTATCTACGTGTTAAACTATAGGCAGATGAATTTCGAGGAATAGTCCAAAAACTATTCTTAGAATACACTACAAATATATTGATATCCATCGAAGCTGATGCTAACCGGTTATGGTGTCTATGATTGTACATATATGTGAATTAACGCGAATGTTTGTAAAACAGGTAACCTGCAAGGACTTACATAGAAAATAATAGGATGGTGCTTCCGTGATTGGTATGGGCTATCGGACGATAAAGACTGCTGTAGGAGCAGGGCTGGCAATTTGGATTGCGAGTTTATTGGATTTGGAATTTGCAACATTTGCAGGAATTATTGTTATTATGTGTATCGAGAGAACGAAGAAAAAGACATTAATTACAATGAAGGATAAATTCTTTGCTTCTCTTTTATCTTTGATTCTTGGTGCTTTGTTGTTTGAAGTACTGGGTTATTACCCCGTTGTCTTTTCCTTATTTATTTTATTATTCGTTCCAATCCTTGTAAGAGCTCACATCCAGGCTGGTTTTGTCACAAGTATGGTTGTCGTATTACATGTTTATACAGTAAAGGATGCTACTTGGGCTCTGTTTCTGAACGAGCTCTATATTATTTTTATCGGTATGGGAATTGCTCTTCTCGTCAATAGTTTCATGCCAAATTTAAAGCGAGATATTGAAAACTTTAAGAAGGAGATTGAACAAAAGTTTGAAATTATTCTCTTTGAATTCTCTGCCAATTTAAGGGATAGTATGCGAAGCTGGGATGGGAAAGAGATACTTGAGGTAGAAGATTTGATTAATCAATCCAAAAGCATTGCCATTCAAGATATAGAAAATCATCCGCTGAGAAAACAAAATAAAGATTATTATTATCTGGAAATGCGAGAGGATCAACTGGAACTCCTAAAACATATGATGAAAATCGTTGCTATTTTCTCGTCATCCAGCCTAGACGTCAAACAGAAAGAAATGTTTGCAGAGTTCTTGGAGAATTTAAGTCGGAACGTTCATTCGGGAGATACAACGGACATTTCATTAAATGAGTTAGAGGAATTAAATGCCTTGATCCGTAGGATGGAGTTGCCGAAGACAAGAGAAGAATTTGAAGTACGGGCGAATCTATTTTATTTGATTTTTGAAATGAAAAACTACTTAAACATAAAGAAAAAACTTTTTGCGAAAAGAAGTCGGTAGTGGGAGGAGCCTGTGAGAGAGGATATTCAGATGATTCATCACGATTTCATAAAATAAATAGCGGATATCGATTATATAACGCCCTGTTGATATCCTCTGAACGACATTATTTATATTTTAGAGAGGATAAAAACTTCCATTTCACATTAATCTGAAGTTGAATCGTGGAATTGTTTTTCAGCTAGGTGTTTTGGGCGGGGCAGATTTGCAATCAGTTTTTTTATAAGTGTTTAGTTTTATCCAAGTTTGAAAAGTACTGAGCATAAAAATGTAGGTGAATACACGCACGTTATGTTAGTTGTCTACCGTCAGCACTGCGCACATGAAGAATTAAATTTTAGGTACCTATGCAACAATCAATTCACACGGTTCTATAAGAATACAAAGAAGATTAGATATTGAAGTAAATACCTAATCCACGCCTTATAAGTATGTAATTGCGGTGAATGAACAGGTCCTAACAATTACATCTGGAATAAAGATATGCTTGTTACAAGCTAAAATGAAAGAGGTATTATCATGCAATATATAGTTTTCGATTTAGAGGCAACGATGTCACGTACAACAGATATGCCACAGTATATAATTGAAATTGGAGCTGCCAAAGTCTCTGATGTCGAAGGTGAATTAAAGATCGTTGATACGTTTCAGTCTTACGTAAAGCCCCCACAAATGGATTTACTTGATAAGAGAACATTGAGATTTATAGGGGGAACTGCTGATCAGTTCATTAACTCACCGAACATGGTAGAGGTAGTGCAAAGATTTCGTAAGTGGATAGGCGAAGAAGATTACTATCTATGTAGTTGGAGCAATAGCGACCTTCGACTCCTTGTCCATCACTATGCGAAGGAAAGATTTGATTTATCGTGGGTAAAGAACTTTAATGATATACAAAGACCTATATGTGTTGATGTTTTTCAAGAAAATAGACAAATTTCACTGGAAGAAGCATTAACGATGAGTGGAATTGAACAAGATGGAGAACTTCACTCTGCTTGTGATGATGCGGTTAACACAGCAAAACTTCTTGTGAAAAACATAAAAGATATCGTAGCCACTACATCTGATGATCCGTTTGTACAAATAATTTGCGCTCTGTATAGGAATTGTTTCATATGTGGTAAAACTACAAGGCATAACGACCTTCACCTGAATGAAAAAGGCAAGAAGACTAATAAATGTAATGCTTGTTGGGAAAGAATAAGTGAAGAAAATCTAGCGAAAGAGTTAGAGGGAAAAGCCAATATCAAGGTATAATAAATAAATACATGCTGCCTGTGCATGGTGCAAATCAGACGCAATTCAGAATTAAACTCAATTGTGTGCTGCCGGGCAACTGGCAATCAAACGGATGCACACGAAAAAGGATTGATGGAGTACGTCGAGGACGAAAAATACGGTAAGTTTAGTCGTTACATTAAACGGTTGATAGCGCAATTTCGTGATGGTGGTGCTCGAGTATATTCAGCCACTGTAATGTTTGAACTGGAAGAAAATGATTTAATGAGTGGCTATTTATGAAAGGAGGAAATCAAATGACGTATACAATTTGCAAGCAACGGAAATATTCAGGTGGCGATGTATTGGAATCGCGTATAAAAGTTAAGTCGTTGGATGCTTTTTTAGAACGTTGACGAGGAATGTCTTAGCTGCTGAATACAGAAGTGGTTGGAGAGATTGCGCGGGGAGTTACGGGGCACCATTTTATTTACGACGATTTATATACGTTTCAAATTGTGGTGAAATAAAAAAGAGTAGTAGATACGCTCCTTCTTTTCGTGGCATACTTTTTGGCAAAAAAAACGTTAATATTAATCGAAAGTATAAGCGTCTAACTTTCGATTAATCGTTACTATTACTGACTTTCATTAAACATTTCTTATAGTTGATAACGTTAGAAACGACTCCTGTCGTCTTCATTTGTAAATATAATATAAATACAGCCGTATCAATAGTTTTGAAGGATAGGGATATTGCCCAGGAGTTAAACTCCGGGCAATATCCCTATTTAATTTTAAATTTTTGGGTACCTGTACGTCACAAAAAGAAAAACAATTCACACCTCAACAAACATACAAAAAGATCAGACATCCGCAAATTCGGTTGATTTTAGTACCATTATTACACAATTGTAGTGTATTAA
The DNA here is from genome assembly GCF_017347095.1 of Sporosarcina sp. E16_8. Lineage (GTDB taxonomy): Bacteria > Bacillota > Bacilli > Bacillales_A > Planococcaceae > Sporosarcina. The sequence continues at coordinate 48,610 of NZ_JADPRZ010000009.1, forward strand.
CTAATTAGTTCCGATAACAGGTAACAGAAAATTAAATGGAGAACCTGAATTAGCTAACTGCAAGGTAATTAGATTGTTAAATTAATATACTATTTGACATTATCAGGGTTGTGTATATAATTAAGTTGAATTGGTAGACCCAGTAAACCAGGGGCGTTTTTATAGTTAGGTTGTGCTACTACTATTCAAATTGGAAGCGCATACATCAAAGGATATCTATTTGATATGATTGAAATCACATAATTGGATAGGATGAATGCATCGTGAATAGACAAGAAATTAAGCATACAAGATTATATGAACAAGTGATTTTAAAGCTTGAAAAAGATTTTTCAAAAGGCATTTTGAAAATAGGAGATCGATTAGCTTCAGAGAGAGAATCGGCCGAACACTTTAATATTAGTAGGGGAACATTAAGGGATGCTTTCCGAGTTCTAGAATCGCAAGGGATCATTGAAACAATACCTGGCGATGGGAGGTATTTAAGAAAGAGCTTAGATGAAATTGATAGAAGTGAACATCCTGTCATCGAAGATTTAAAAAAATCCGCAATGTTGGATTTAATAGAGACTCGGGAGATTATTGAGACTGGAATGATTGGATTTGTTTGTGAAAGAGCAACGGATAAAGATATTCTTAGGCTTGAATACTTAGCTTTACAAATGAATATAGGACCAACTTCTTCTGGGGAACCAAATGCTGATTACTATTTTCACCATGCGCTTGCAGAATGTAGTAAGAATAGTGCTATTTTAAATTTTATGAAATTGAACATGGAAATAATTAATCAAACTCGTGAAAAGAACTTTGCTAGGGGGAACAACTTTGAACAAGCGCAAAAGGAGCATATTGCGATTGTAGAAGCTATCAAAAATAGAGATCCTCAAATTGCAAAACAAAAAGTAATGGAACATTTTATACACATTCGAAAAAGAATGTGTAATTTAAAAGATTGAGGAGTAATAAAATGGTTATTAACGGAACAGATAATGTAATTCGAAGGTCAAGACTAATAATGCCAGCTAATGAAAAAAGGTTTACTGAAAAGGCTTACTTAAGAAATGCAGATGCAATCGTTCTTGATTTAGAAGACAGTGTTTCAATAGCTGAGAAATCATCCACTCGTAAGCTAATTCAAGCACTAACTGTGGTTGTTTCAAAAGGTGGAAGTGAAGTAATCGTAAGGGTCAATAATACAGAAGATTTATTACAAAAGGATATTGAGTATTCCGTTTCCCCAACTTTAGATGGATTATATATTCCAAAAGTTGAGACAGTAGATCAGCTTAAGTATATAGATTCCTTGTTGGATGAATTAGAAATGAAAAGAGGGATTCCTCATGGGAAAGTTAAGTTAGGTATCACGATTGAGACGGCAAAAGGTTATTTAAATGTCGAAGAAATTATAAAGGCTAGTAAGCGAATTGATTCTATTTCGCTTGGGGCTGAGGATTTCTCTCTTGATTCAGGTATGGAACTTACTAATGAAACGTATAATGGATTTTTAATCCCTAGAATGCAAATGGTTTTTGTTGCACGTGCTTATGATAAGCTTCCGCTTGGCTTAATGGGAAGTATATCTGATTACAGTGATAATGAAATTGTTGAAAAAAATGCTACTCTTGCTTATAAACACGGATTTCTTGGTGCTAGCTGTATACATCCAAAAAACGTGGAAGTATTAAATAGGTGTTTTTCTCCGAGCATGGAGGAGATTAAATTTTCAAGAAAAATTATCGACACATTTGAAGTTAGTTTAGATAATGGAAAAGCTTCAATAAAATTAGGGGATAAAATGATTGATTACTCACACTATAGAAAGGCGAAAAAAATCATTGATAGACATACTAAGATAGAAGAATTTGAATTTAAAAAGAAGGCAGCTAGAGAGTCTATATAAGGGGGTTCGTTAATTGAATAGTAATAAAAGTTTACCTTTAAAAGGACTTAAAATTCTTGATGCATCTACTATGATTGCGGCACCTTGGTCTAGTACCTATCTTGCTGACTTTGGTGCAGATGTAATAAAAATTGAACACCCAGAGTTTGGAGATCATGCTAGAGGATACGGAAAACAAAAAGAGGGTAGTTCACTTTTTTGGAAAACGTTAAATAGAAATAAAAAATGTATCACACTGAATCTTAGCAAACGAGAAGGGCAAGAGCTATTTAAAAAGCTAGTTTCTGAAGTCGATGTTGTCGTAGAAAATTTTAGACCGGGGACATTCGAAAAGTGGAATTTAGATTGGGGTACTTTATCTAAGATTAATCCATCGTTAATTTTATTACGAACAACGGGATTTGGTCAAGATGGTCCTTATTCGTCTAGGGCGGGATTCGGTACAGTTGCCGAGGGGATGAGTGGATTTACATCAATAAACGGTGAAGCAGGTGGTTCACCAACACTTCCAGGTCTTGCTCTAGCTGATGGAGTTGGAAGCGTTTTTGGATCATTATCGATTATGATCGCACTATATGAAAGAGCAAATAATCCCGATCGCGAAGGACAATTTATTGATATGTCTCTGTATGAACCATTATTAAGATTTATGGAACCACACCTAATGGCATATGACCAACTTGGTATAGTTGGCGAGCGTGTTGGAAATGGCAGTGTTTCAACTGCACCACGAAATTCTTATCAAACAAAAGATGGGAAATGGGCTGCTTTATCAGGTGCCACACAATCGATAACAAAAAATATATTTAAAGCAATTGGAAGAGAAGAATTATTTGAAGATGAAAAGTTCTCCACTAATGAGGCTAGAATCAAAAACGTTAAGGAGCTAGATGTACTTATAGGTGGATGGATTAAAGAAAGAAATCTTAGTGAAGTTCTCCAAGTATTTAATGATTACGGGGCAGTCATCGGTCCAATGTATGACGTGAGTCAATTATATGAAGATCCACATTTTAAACATCGAGAAACATTCATTACCGTTGAGGATGAAGAATTTGGTGAAATGAGGGTTCCAAATGTAGTTGCAAAATTTTCGAGAACACCTGGAGCGGTTAAAAGTTTGGGAGCAAATAAAGGTGAACATAATAATGAGATTTATTGTAAAATGTTGTCTCTCTCAGAAGAGGAAGTCGAGGAATTAAGGATTAATAAAATCATTTAGAATGCATCTATGTCATTTAAAGGGTTCGCTAAGTTAAGGGGAAACTTACATTTTTAGATGTTAACAAATAAGTTTACCCAAATTGGTAAACCCAGTTAACCGGTTAGAAAAAGTTGCATCTTATCAAAGCACCTTTGTTGTTATACTAAATCGGTTTTTAGATGGGTGAATGGTTATTGAGTAAATTAATAGCTTTGTCTGGAAGTGAAGGAGATTACAATGTATATGCAGCACAACATTATGGGGCAAAGAAACGAATAAGGGGGTGTTGGTAATGGGGAAAAAGATAGCAGTAGTAGGTAGTATTAATATGGATTATTTTATTGAATGTGATCAATCTCCGAAATCTGGTGAAACGATTTTGGGTAAAAACTTTTTTACTTCTGTAGGGGGGAAGGGTGCTAACCAGGCAGTTGCAGCTTCAAGATTAGGCGGCAAAGTTTCTATGTTTGGTTCACTAGGAAATGATGAACATGGGAAAGTGCTTAATAGTCAATTACAAAAAGAGAACATAAATATAAACCAACTTCAACTATTGAATGACATAACTACAGGTGCAGCTTTTATTCAAATATTCAAAGGCGAAAATAAAATTATTGTGGTACCTGGTGCTAATGAACTTACTAATCGAGCCTACAGTCAAAGCATTGCGTCTGAATTACTGAACTACGATATCATCTTGTTCCAATTAGAAATACCCATTGAAACTCTGGAATACCTAGTGCCAATTTTATATAAGCATAACAAGATTATAATTGTTAATCCTGCTCCCGCTAAAAAACTAGGTGATGAATTGTTAAATTGTATTACTTATTTGACACCTAATGAGCACGAATATTCAACGGTGACAAATCAAACCGGTTCAATGAATGAGGTTTTATTCAAGTTTCCAAACAAACTCATTATTACCTGTGGGAATAAAGGGGTATTATATTTTGATGGTACTACTATAGTAGAGGTTCCGGCCATGATGGTTGATGTTGTTGATACTACAGGTGCTGGTGACACATTTACAGGAGCGTTTACCGTTGCTGTCTCAGAAGGAAAATCGATAGAGGACTGCGTTCGTTTCGGCATTATTGCAGCAGGCCTATCGGTTACAAAAAAAGGTGCCCAGACAGGAATGCCTTCCATTGATGAGGTAGCCCGAATATTGAAAGAAGGATGATTCATGAAGAGAATGAGAACACTATCAAAGATCCGAGAGGATTGGGTCCTCTACTGCATGCTTATACCAGGAATTACATACTTTGTGGTATTTCACGTTATACCAATCATAGGTATGAAACTAGCATTTCAAGATTATCGAATAATCGGTGATAATGTTTGGGTTGGATTGAAGCATTTCAAATTACTGATGGATTCATCTGCTTTTTTTGATGTATTACAAAATACAATCATAATAAGTTCGATGAAAATTATCTTTATTTTCCCTATACCTATTATTCTCTCATTATTAATAAATGAAGTAAGATCAGGGCCTTTTAGAAAATATGTACAGGCAGTAGCTTATTTACCACATTTTTTATCATGGGTCGTTATAGCAGGTGTTTGGATTAGTTTTTTACATCCTCTAGATGGTGGTATCAATGTTATTAGGGATTTTTTCAATCTTCCTTCAATCGATTTTATGACCAGCAAGGAACATATTCGTTGGGTATTGGTTTTCTCTGAAATGTGGCGTAGTGCTGGTTGGGATTCAATACTATACATTGCAGCAATCATGAAAATTAGTCCATCTTTATACGAAGCAGCAAGAATGGATGGAGCTTCTACCTATCAACAAATGAAGTATATTACACTACCTTCATTAGCTAGTACAGTCGTAACGATCTTTATTCTGAATTTAGGATTTTTTATGAATGCAGGTTTTGATCAGGTATTTAATTTAAGCAATGACTCTGTTAACAGTGTTATAGATATTTTAGACACTTATGTATATAGGATTGGGATCTTAAATGGTCAATATGCTTATGCTACAGCTGCAAGTTTATTTAAAGGGCTTGTAGGTATTGTGTTGATTCTAGGAACACATTATATATCAAAAAAATACACTGGAAACGGTGTCTGGTAGTTTTGGAGGAATTAAGATGAGGAAAATACCCTGGTCAAAAGTGATTATCTATTCCCTGTTGCTATTTCTTGCATTATCAGTTTTAATACCATTACTAAATTTACTAGCCATGTCATTATCGGATCCTAAACGTGTAAACGAGCTATCGGGTTTAGGCATCCTCCCTAAGGGGTTCTCACTTATCAATTATAAAATACTTTTGTCCCATCCACTAATTTTAAGAAGTATTGGTAACTCATTATTAATTACTATTGTAGGTACACTTCTAAATTTAGTTCTAACGACAATGACTGCCTATGTTTTGGCGAAAACTCAGTTTATAGGAAAAAAGGTTGTTATCATTTTTCTAATTGTAATCATGGTGGTAGACCCATCTATGATTACTGAATACTTATTAATTAAAGATTTAGGGTTACTTGATACGTACACATCGCTTATTTTGTATAGGGCAATAAGTGTATATTACTTATTCATACTGATGAGATTTTTCAATGAAGTTCCTGATGGTATTATAGAGGCTGCAAGAATTGATGGTGCTGGACATTTCAAGATATTCACTAAAATAATGCTTCCGTTGTCAAAACCTGCAATAGCTACATTCACCTTGTTTTATGGTGTATATCACTGGAATGAATATTTTAGAGCTACTATTTATTTGACAGATCCAAACAAATGGCCACTTCAGGTTGTCCTTAGACAATTTGTCATTCGTCAAGATAATACTACTTTACTAAGTGGTTTAAGTTCAGAGTCTTATGATGTATTAGCAAGTTTAGATTTCCCATCATTACAAGCAGGGACGATTATTATCTCTATAATTCCTTTATTATTTTTATATCCTTTAATACTTAAACACTTTGCAAAGGGGGCCTTAGAGGGAGGAGTTAAAGATTAAAAGTGGTAATTACTTTGGTATTTAAAAAAAGGGGAGGAAAAGAAATGAAAAAACTTTTTTTAGCGTTTGTGATGATTTTAATGATCGGGGTACTAGCAGCTTGTACAAATTCAGAAAAAGCGGAAAAAGAAACGCCTGTTAAGGAGGGGGAAACACCTGCTGAAGTTGGCAAAACAACTATTAAGGTTGTATTTAAAGATGATGGTCCATCAAATCCCGTCGCTGTAACCTATTATGAAAAGTTAGCTGAGGGATTAAAGAAAGATATGGATTTGGATGTGGAATTTGAACTTGTAGAGGTTGCACAAGGTGACTACGCTGAAAAATTAAATTTATTGTTATATAGTGGCGAAATACCTGACCTGATTTATTTCCAAGGTGCAGACCAACAAATAGCTGATCAGGGGCTATTAGAAGATTTAACACCTTACATTGAGAAATCGAAATACATTAAATCAACAATGAATCCACATAACGAAGCTAGAATGAAAAACTATCCGTACTTACTTTGGATTAAACCACTTGATCCTCGTGTTCCCGTAGTAAGAAAAGATTGGTTTGATCAAGCAAGTACTTCCGCTGCATTAGTAGAAAATCCGACGGTAGAGAACTATCGAGCATTTTTCGACGAAATTGTAAAAATCGGAAAATCTACAAGTGCTGTGACTGTTGCTGGGGACATACGTGAGTTGGATTATACTTTTGATATGGCTTTTGGTATCAATCAAACATGGTTAGATAATAACAATGGTTTCGAACATTTCAAAGTGTCTTCGCAAACAAAAAATAAATTAAAGTTTTATCGAGAGTTGTATGAGGATGGTTTACTTGATCAACAATATTTAACGAAAAAACATGATACTAAACAAGAAGTGTTTTATAAGGGAGAAACTGCAGTTATCCCAGGAACAAATGGGAAAGTAATTGATATCTATAACGATAGAATGATAGTACTAAACGGCGAAAAGTCGGAATTGGAAGTTTTACCTCCGGCAAAGGGAGAGTATCAAGGTTTTGGAGCCACAGATATCTCGAAAGAATCTAGAGGGGTTGCAATATCATCTCAATCCAAGAATAAAGAGATAGTATTTGAAGTCCTTGATTACTTAGCAAGTCCTGAAGGTCAAAAATTGGATAGATTAGGTTTTGAAGGAGAACATTATAATATTGTTGATGGCAAAATTGAACTTACAGAAAAATATTATGGTGATTGGTATGCACGCTACTGGGAACCCAATAAAACTGAGTTTGATCTATCACCAAAAACGCCCCTTTTAGGTGAAGCGGCAGCAAAATCTATAGAAATGGTTGAAAGCTACTATAGTGAAGATAATGCTTTTGTATTACCAGAAGAATATATTGCCCAGTGGGATGCAATGGAAAACTTGTACAAAGAGTATTCTGCAGATATTATTACTGGGAAAAAACCATTGGATGCTTTCGATGAATATGTTGAAAAGTGGTATGCAGCTGGTGGTGAATCACTAACTAAATATGCTAATGACAATATAAAATAAGGAGTTAAATAAATGATTGATTTTCAAGAGCGAGTTAAGGGTGTACTACTATCAACGGCGTTAGGTGATGCGCTTGGCGCGCCTGTTGAAAAGTTGAGTTATGCAGAAATTAAAGAAAAATATGGGAGAGTAGAGTCTCTTCACACTAAGTGGTATAAGGATGATTTGAGCTCTGATGAGAGCCTCGGGAAATCGAGGGGAAATGGAATTGTTACAGATGATACCTTAATGACGTTAGCGTTATGTAATGTTTATCAGATAGAAAAAAGACATTTGGATGCTTATGATATGGCGAATGAATTTGCTAAAGAAATTGCTTTCAGAAAAGTATATATTCCCGAATTTGATCGAGAGACGATGTTAATTGAACGCCTATTTTATCCGGAGAAACATATCTTTTTACGAAATGTTTTAGCAAACTGTGATCCCAGAGAAGGCGGATATGGCAACATGATAAATTGCGGTGCAGCCATGTATATTGCTCCTATTGGGATTGTAAATGCAGGAAATCCTAAAGGGGCATATGATGAAGCAATTTCATTTGCTATGGCTCACCAAGCGAGTTATGGATTAGAAGCAGCAGGAGTTTTGGCTGCTTGTGTATCCAAGGCTTTTGAACAAGATACAACGATTGAGGAAATAGTTGAGGTAGCCATACATTATGCAAAAGATGGAACCAAAGCAGCTATTAAAGCAATAACCGATCTCGCTAAAGAGCTTAGGAGAAATAATGCATCTATTGATGAAGTTGTAGCATCATTTCATAATTGTCTCGAAAACTTTTCACCTATGAAAAATGATGTTCATAGAAAAATGGAGAAGTTAGGCATACCATCTAATCACTACACACCAAGCAGGTTGTGGTCCATAGAGGAACTCCCGATAGCATTGGGATTCATCGTCTATAATAACGGAGAATTTTATAAAACTATATATGATGGCATTAATTCAGGACGTGATACTGACTCTATTGGCGTTATGATTGGCGTTATTTTAGGAGCTATGTATGGTTCATCTGCCATTACTGACGAAGATATCGAGACGCTAGAAGCTGCAAATCATTTAGATTTTAATAAACTCACAAACTCATTTAGTGAAGTAGCAAAAAATATTATTTCAAGTGATATTCATAATATGGAGAAGGTGAAAAAAATACTTAGATAATTTAAGGAGGAGGTATTCTGGTGTTACCGAACAATTATATAGAAAAAATATATTCAGGATTTATTGGAATGAATGCCGGTATTAGATTAGGGGTACCTGTCGAGCCAACAGAATGGACTCCTGAAATTATTCGTGATGTATACGGGGAAATAAAGGGTTACCTGAAAGATTACAAAACATTTTCTGCAGATGATGATGCTAATGGTCCTGTTTTTTTTATAAGGGCGTTAATTGATGAGAAAAAAAGTGACAAGCTAGAACCCCAGGATGTTGCAAAAGCTTGGTTGAACTATTCTCGTGAAGGAATTGGGATGTTTTGGTGGGGCGGCGAGGGAATTAGCACTGAACATACAGCATACTTAAACCTAGAAAAGGGGATTCCAGCTCCCCTTTCTGGTTCTTCTGAAACGAACGGACTTGTGATGTCTGAACAAATTGGTGGACAGATATTCATCGATACTTGGGGGCTGTTATTCCCGAATAACCCAAGTAAGGCGGCAGATTATGCTGAAATTGCCGCAAGTGTATCACATGATAAAAATGGTTTATATGGTGCCAGGTTTATTGCAGCATGTATAGCTAGTGCTTTTTCAGCTACCACTATAGCAACAATTATTGAGGAAGGGTTAAACGTAATTCCTCAGGACTCAACCTATGCCGCCGTCGTTCGAAAAGTTCAAGAATTTCACGGTGAATATCCGAATGATTTTTTGAAGTGTAGAAATTATCTAGAGCAAGAATGGGGATATGATAAATATACTGGCGTATGTCATATCATTCCTAACGCGGGTGTATGTGTATTATCGCTTCTCTACGGGAATGGCAATCTTGCACGTACAATAGAAATTGCAACAATGTGTGGATGGGACACTGATTGCAATGCGGGAAATGTAGGAACTGTTGTAGGTGTTTTTGTAGGCATAAATGAAATTCCTGATAACTACCGAAAACCTATAAATGATTTTATTGCTACCTCTAGTGCCTCAGGTTATTTAAATATAGTAGATATTCCTACTTTCGTAAAATCACTCGCTTTATTAGGCTATAGCCAAGCAAAAGAGCAAGCTCCAGCATCTTTAGTAAGCAGTTATAAAGAAGAAGAAGTATATTTTGATTTTTCTCTCCCTGGATCTACACATGGATTTAAAACTAATTATTCATTTAAAACCTTTTTGAAACACAATTCGAGACAAGGTTATAAGACGCCTGGGGTATTAGAAATATTTTTAGACCGAATGATTAAAGGCGAAAAAAGTAGAGTGTATTATAAGACATTTTACCGTAGAGAAGATTTTAATGATGAAAAATATAAACCAACATTTGCTCCTATAGCATATAGTGGTCAAACTGTTTCAGCGAAGGTTTTAACTGAACGTTTTCGAGGAGAAGAAATTCAGATAACACCATATGTGCGTAATACCTATACAAAGGAAATAATAGAACTAAATAAAATGGTTCTAATCGATAATGAATGGCAAACAATTGAATTTATAATACCTAAAACAGATGGGACTTTTGTGGATGAAGTAGGGTTTATTTTTGAAAGTCCTTCCACGCTAACAAATAGAGCATTTGGCAAAGTCTATTTAGATGAATTTCATATATATGGTACACCAGACTATTCAATTAACTTTTCAAAGCAATCCATAGAATTCTTAAGTGTAACTCCTTTTTCTCATCATAGAGGGAATTGGGGATTGCAGGATGATGCGATGGTGGTTGAAAGTGAGACAGACTGTGCTTCCTTTACAGGCCATTATTATATGAGAGATGCTACTATTCGAGCAACATTAACTCCGACTAAAGGTTACCATCATGCATTAATTTTTCGTGCAGAAGGTGTGAAGAGATATTATCAAATTGGGTTTGATGGAAAGGGGAAAGTATCTCTTTATGTACAGGACTTCGGACTATCTTTATTAAAGAGTGCTTCATATAACTGGGAATTAGGAGAAAGCTATAGATTTGAACTAACGTGTCGAGGAAATGATATAGGATTTTCCATAAACAGTAAGGAAGTCATGAATCATAGTGATTCAAGATATTCTCATGGCATGTTTGGATTTTCTCTGACTGAAAAAGGCGCAACTTCTTTTAAGAACATCGTGGTGAATCCTTAAAGTACTATTCTCTTATAAAGAGGTTGTTGATAAATTCAAGAGTTGTGAGGAATAAAGAACGTAGGTAAGTTGAACAAATCAATATCTATATGAAATGGGAAGAAGCATCTTTCAAGGAATTATTAATTCCGAATTTATAATTTACTTTTATTTAGTTTTTAGTAGGAGGATGAAAAAAGAGGCTAGAATGGTAATGTTCATAGAAAATATGTTTGAAATTCCAATGCCTCGTGGAGAAGGGATAAGATAGTATGGTGAATTATCGTTTGTTAGTTTTGGATTTAGATGGAACAGTACTGACTCGAGATGGTCAAATCACTGATGAATCAAAATTATGGATATCCCGAGCAATAGCAGCCGGGGTTGTAGTGATTCTTGCTACTGGTCGAGGTCTGCATCAAGAAATTGAAGCTTTCCGTGAAGCATTAGATTTAGATACCCCTATGGTATTGGCTAATGGAGGGGAAATTTGGGAGGGAACTGGAAAGATTTTAGAGCGATACTATATTAGTAAAGAAGATATTCGCATGTTGCACAGTATATCAATCGAAGCGAAGGCCGAATTTGGTGGTTACAGCGTTGAAAAAGGACCTGATGAAAAGGATATATGGACCGATGAAATGTTTGATTTTGATTGGATAACATTTAGTATTCGTCATGAAAATCCGAATGCATTAGACCATCTAAAAAAGCACGTTGAAAATTCAGCTACGTTGGAAGTCATTAGTTCTGCATCTGCCAATATGGATTTCTCATTAAAAGGGATCTCCAAAGAATCAGGTGTAAGAAGGGTTTGTGAGTATCTAAATATCGAGATGGAAAGTGTTATGGCAATAGGAGATAACCTTAATGACTTCAAATTAATTCAGTCTGCTGGATTAGGCATTGCTATGGGAAATGCTGATGATAAGCTAAAACAAGTAGCAGATCAGGTAACAGCTTCGAATGAAGAAGATGGAGTTGCGAAGGCAATTAAACGTTATTTATTCGAAGAAAAAGATGCGGTGTAATAGAAGAAGCTACTAAAAGTAACATGTGCAGGTTGATAAGAAACATAAAGATTAAAATGAGTCAAAAGTAATTCCGCCCATTGTAATAGAAATTACAATGGGGGGAATTTTAGTGTGCCCGGAAATTTTTTGATACAACAGGTAACTGAAATTAAAGCAACACAATACTTGAGCACTAAACAGTATGAATGGATACAAAAACCAAGCATTGCTGCATCTTTAAGTGAACGGATGGCGACGTAAAGTAGCATCGATTAAGTCATGGCTGAAACTAATCGCAGAGGAACTTAGCCATAATATACGTATTTTTTTAATAGTAATCATTACGATTTATATTGACGACAGCAAAAGTTGGATATATAATCGTAAAGCGGAATGATTACTATTTAGAGAAGAGGTATGAGGAATGAAGAGTACAACAGTAAAATGGGTAAGTATACTAACAGTGAGCTCGATACTTGTAGGGTGTCAAGCTGTAGATTCGAAAGAAGAGATTACTAGTAGCGAAGCGTTAACGACAACGCAAGACGTTGATAGTCATTCACATGAAAGTGAGCACAATCACGCACACGATGAAGAAACAGAAAAAATTCACGCTGGGTATTTTGAAGATAGCCAAGTACATGAGCGTTCGCTTTCTGATTGGGAAGGGGACTGGCAATCTGTGTATCCATATTTACTAGACGGAACGTTAGATGAGGTATTTGCTCATAAAGTGCAACAGAATGAAGCTATGACAGCACAAGAATATAAATCGTATTACGACGTAGGATATAAAACCGATACTGAGCGTATCGTTATTCAAGGAAATACTGTGACGTTTTTCAACAATGGAGAGGCTAATACAGGTGAGTATCAATCCGATGGATACGAAATTCTCACATATGAAGCAGGGAATAAAGGGGTAAGGTATATATTTAAATTGGTAGAACCAACGAAAGGGATCCCTCAGTATATTCAATTTAGTGATCATAGTATCTCACCAAATGATGCGGATCATTATCATTTGTATTGGGGTGATGATCGCAAAGATTTAGTAGAGGAAGTAATTAATTGGCCTACATTTTACCCGTCAGAATTGGATGGGCATGCGATTGCACATGAGATGATGGCACATTAATTTTACCGTTCATGGCAGTAGTCCATTTTAAAAGTATGTTTGAATCCTCAAAACATTGTACCGTAAAATAAAGACAGTTGATCCTACTGGACGCAGTGAATTACTTTTCACTGCGTAAATTCGGACAAAATATGCTGCGTAGTAAACAAAAGACATGGAAATTAATCATCGATTTTAGAAATGCTAAACGATCGTTTTGGTACTGCATTCACGCATACGTAAGTAGACTCTAGGATCCGCTGGAGGCCGCCCCTCTTTTTATAAAGAGGCTTTATTTTTTCCTCAACAATGGAATCGTCCATGTGATTGATACAATCAATGAGATCCACATTAATAGGTGCTGCCTGTGCGTGGGTTAATTAAGGTACAACTCAGAATTAATTCGAATTATGTGCTTTACAGGTAACTGGGATGAAACTATCGGTTCGCCGTGAACGGTGATATTGACCACTTAGCTATCCCGATTTCTTAACGGAACATACTAGACTTTATTATAGGTACAAGTTTCAAAATAGTATCCATCCCATTCTTTTAGGGTAGACTTTGTTTGAAATACAGAAAGCCATTGATAAGACGCGTGGATTTGCATCAATGATAAAACAAGCATCACCAGGATTTATCTATACTTTCCAAACCCCTTGAAATTACTAACTTCATATCCATTTCTATACCAAGCCTTCGTAATTCTGATTAAATCAAGTCCCTGAATCTAATTTCTCATAACAACAGCCTCCTGTTGTAAACAGGGGGTTAGGTCTTTTGGAGGTGCATGTCATGGAGTTCATACAATCATTGCTCGGCGAACCACTGATCCTACTGTTCGCTATTCTTTTCTTAGGTTCATGGTTCGGTATGCTCACCATACGCGGTCTTAGCCTTGGTGCAGCTGGTGTTTTGTTGGTTGCAATGATATTCGGACATTTCGGTTATGCAGTGTCGCCTATTGTGCAAAATCTTGGATTGAGTCTGTTCATTGTGGCAATTGGTTTACAAGCAGGGCCACGGTTTTTCCGGATGATGCGATCAAGCGGCCTGATTTTTGGTATTTTATCGCTTGTCATTATACTAATTTCCGTTGTGACAACCATTGTTGTCGCCAAAGTATTTCAGTTGTCTCCCGCGCTTAGCGTAGGGTTGATGACGGGTGCATTGACAAGTACACCTGGTCTTGCTGCAGCGTTACAGGCAACGCATGATCCACTTGCATCGGTAGGATACGGAATTGCTTATCCGTTCGGTGTTTTGGCGGTTGTGTTATTCGTGCAGCTATTACCGCGGATCGTCAAGGTTGATTTACACAAAGACTTGGAGGAAACGACGAATCCAATCAGGACAGTCGATTCCCCTGTTGTCAAGACGATTAACGTGACGAACCCTGTACTCCATAAGCGAATCCTAGGTGAGCTTGACTTCAGCGAGCATGCAGCCGTTGTAAGTCGTGTAATTCGCGGAAGCCATACGATGATTGCAATGAGCGATACAGTCGTTTTGTTAGGCGATCATCTGGTCGTAGTCGGTAACGTGTCTAAAATGGACGGTGTCATCGCATATGTAGGTAATTCAGTCGAGACAGATCTTGAAAATCCGGATAATATCCACTTGCGTAAAGTGACGGTTGACTCGGATGACGTCATCGGTAAAAGTTTAAGGGATATGCGATTAAGGAAGAACTATGGAACGACTGTGACACGAATTGTACGCGATGGCATTGAATTGAATCAGAACCCAAACTTGCCGTTATTACGGGGGGATGTACTGACGATTGTTAGTACAGAAAGACGTCTTGAGGAAGTGGAAAAACTGTTCACACGCAAAAAACATGCAGTGACGAACATTGATATCTTTTCGATTAGCATCACGTTATTGCTTGGAATCCTAGTCGGGATGGTGCCAATCCACCTTCCCGGACTTGGCACCATTAAACTAGGGGTTGCGGGCGGACCGCTTTTCGTAGCTTTAATCATCGGGCATTTCGGCAAACTTGGTCCAGTCCATGTGCGCTATTACGGGCCATCCAATCATGTCATAAGGGAACTGGGACTTGTTTTATTCCTAGCTGGCGCGGGTACAACTGCGGGCGCAGGCATCGTGGAAGTCATTCGGACGGAAGGTGTGAAGTTGCTGTTAGGCGGCACACTCATCACGATTATACCAATCTTTGTTGGTTACTTTTTCGCACGTAAGTTGTTCAAACTTAGCATCGTGCATTCACTTGGAGGATTATGCGGAGGTATGACAAGTACACCGGGACTTGGTGCGCTAAACCAACTGATTGATTCCGAGGATCCGGCGATTGCTTATGCCGCAGCCTACCCATTTGCCTTGATTTTTGTCGCAATTGCTTCACAGCTCATCGTTTTCTTCTTGTAGCATCCATGACTTCTACTATTCATAATCCCCTATCTATTTTATTCATAGGTGTTACCTGTGCATGGCGTAATTCAAACACAATTCAGAGTTAGTTGGCATTGCGTGGTACACAGTAAACGGGGATTGAAGGTCGTTCTCATGAAGACGAAGCTAGCTAGAAAATAAGTTAATTAAATACAACTTGACATATCGCGATATGACGATATAATAAGAGTATGAAACCAATTGATGTGTTTAAAGCATTGTCTAATGAAACAAGGTTGCAAATATTAGAATGGTTAAAAGAGCCCGAGAAACATTTTACGTCTCAGGAAGTAAATGATTTTCAAAATGTCGGAGTGTGTGTAACACAGTTCCATGAAAAATTAAAAGTTACACAATCAACGGCATCTCAGCATCTTTCCATTCTACATCGAGCTGGCCTTGTGATCACAAGTCGTCGTGGGAAATGGACATATTATAAGAGGAATGAAGAAGCTTTTCATCAACTTAAAGAGATGATTGGACATGAAATATAGGAGTTAATGGAGATCTCTATACGTATGTTAAGGATTTCTATTTTACTATCATATCGCATGTTCAATATCTCTTCTGTCCTTTATCTATTATGATTGCTGACTATAATTAGCGGTTTTCAATTCGGTTTTTTTTGCAACAACATATCGTCATTACCTTAAGTGACGATGTATACAATAGAGAGGTCTTCTTTTTTTGTGACGTCACATCGTCATTTCGCGTAATGTGTTAATGAGGATGTAAACTAGCTTGATCACGGAAACCTTTTTATTATTATTATGAAGTTTAAGGAAGTGAGCGATATGTAACGATATAAAAGAATTAAATCGACAAAGACTAGGTAATATTGAAAACCATTATTTCATGCGATTAAATGATATTTGTTCATTTAACAAGTGATCTTCTGAATTAATTCATACTATACAAATAGATTTAAGGAGGATTTTATATGAGAAATGTACTACAAGGGAAATTAGGTTTTGGTACTGCACCACTGGGCAATATGTTCCGCAATATTCCGGAAGAAGAGGCTATGGCAACTGTCGATGCTGCTTGGGAGAATGGGATTCGTTACTTTGATACCGCCCCCTTCTATGGAGCCGGTTTAGCAGAGATTCGCCTTGGAGAAGCATTGTCAAAACGTAATCGTGATGAATATGTGTTGAGTACAAAGGTAGGGCGAATCATTTTAGATGAAATGGAAGACCCAGCTGCGCGAGACTTGGGAGAAAAGGGAGGACTTTTCGAATTTGGCCGCAAGAATAAAATTATTAATGACTATAGTGCCGATGCAACCCTTCGTTCTATTGAGCAGAGCTTGAAACGTTTAAAAACAGATCGTCTAGACTTTGTTTATATTCATGATATCGCGCAGGACTTTTATGGTGACGAATGGCTTTCACAATTTGAAATCGCTCGAACGGGGGCATTCCGTGTGCTTACACGTTTACGTGAAGAAGGAGTGATTAAGTCTTGGGGGCTCGGAGTGAATCGCGTAGAACCGATTGAACTTATGCTAGATCTAGAAGAAGCGAAGCCAGATGTATCCTTACTAGCCGGTCGCTATACATTATTAGATCATGAGCATGCACTTCAACGAGTGATGCCTGCTGCATTAAAAAACAATGTCGACATCGTTGTTGGTGGTCCGTACAGCTCAGGTATCCTTGCTGGAGGTACCCACTTTGAGTATCAGAAAGCATCTCCTGAAATCATTTCAAAAGTCGAGAAAATCAAGGGTATTGCACAGCGTCATGGAATTAGCATCAAGGCAGCTGCCTTACAATTTTCGCTGGCTAATCCAGCAGTCGCTGCGGTCATTCCCGGTGCTAGCCGTCCTGAGCGAATCGCAGAAGACCAGGCAGCGTTAAATACCGTTATTCCCGACGCATTTTGGCAGGAAATGCGTGAACAAAAACTGGTGGCAGCTAATGCACCACTACCAATGAATTTGAAAGGGAGTAATTAATATGGCATATACTACGACAACAATTGAAATCCCAGCTTCACCTGATAAAGTATGGGGATTAATCGGAGGATTCGACTCGCTTCCCGATTGGCTTCCTTATATACCTAGCAGTGAACTAAGCCAAGGTGGACGCGTGCGTCATCTAGCTAATCCTGATGGCAATGCGATTGTAGAACGTTTGGAAGTATTCAACAACAAAGAGCGCTACTACACCTATTCCATTATGGAAGCACCATTTCCGATCACTGATTATCTATCTACAATCCACGTTCGCGAAATTGATGGTGACAGCAAAACAGCATTAGTAGAGTGGTCCGGTAGTTTCACACCTGTAGGGGTTAGTGACGAAGAGGCGATAAATCTATTCCATGGCATCTACGCAGATGGCTTAAAGGCATTAAAACAAACGTTTCCGAAATAAACCATTCGAACAAATTTGCTCTAGATCACTGATCTAGAGTTTTTTTGTTCGAACGGTTAGCGAAATAAGAAAGTTGTTTCATTTTGCAGGACGAATGATTGTGGGGTACCTATGCGTCACGCAAAGACAAGCAATTCTCACATTTGAATAAACACACAAAAAAAGCAGACGTTCTTCAGTTATTATTATAGTGGATTAGCTGACTAGTTCCACGCACAAGTACCTGAAATTAATAATCATCTTGACCATCAATGACTGCAATACGCCTATTTTCACCTCAACTCACACGGTAATTTGGTCCTTTCTTCGGCAACCCGTAACGAAGTAGTTTATTCAATAATAGCTCATATTTATTATAGGGGTCATTATCTTCTAAATTAATAATGACCTGAAGCCTTTGCTCTATTTATCTTTTTTGCTGTAACGCCTAAACTTCATTGAATTTACACAAGTCGCATATATTATCAAATAGTTATGATAGGAGAAATAATGGGACTATTCAATAGGAAAAGGGGTCATGCCTTAATGGAAGAAGTTAACGTAAAAGCTGCTAAGAAAAACCAAAAACAAACAAACAAACAGCTCACTGTACAAAACAGTGTGGAGATGGCATCTTTATGCTGGAATAATTTTTGCTCCGTTCCTTTTTATTCTAGCTGTTACTGGTTCAATCTATTTATTCAAACCACAGATTGAACAAATGATTTATCAAGACTACTATGAAGTGACTCCACAAGGCGAGAAAGTAGCTGCATCTGCGCAAATTGAGGAAGTGAAGAACTTATATCCTGATGCTATTATCAATAAATATCGTCCTGGAGAAAATACCATGCGTTCGAGTGAGGTAAGTATTACAGCTAACGATGAGTCCCTAACCATCTTTATAGATCCTTATACCGGTGAATTTATTGGAGAGCAAAATAGTAAAGACAAAATAATGAATAAAATTGAAGAAATACATGGCGAACTAATGGCAGGCACACTAGGTGATCGAATTGTGGAGTTAGCTGCTTGTTGGGCAGTTGTGTTAATTGTTACTGGTCTTTATCTATGGTTTCCCAAAAAGAATCAGAGGCTGTCTGGAGTCCTTTATCCCAGATTTAATAAAGGGAAAAAGATACTTAGAAGAGATTTGCATGCAGTACCAGCCTTTTGGGTAACAGCAGGAATGTTATTTTTAATAATGACAGGTTTGCCCTGGTCTGGATTTTGGGGCAGTAATTTTCAATCGATAGCGACTAATTCGGGTGCAGGATATCCACCATCTATTTGGTCGGGTGATGCTCCAACTTCCATAATTAAAACAAAAGACATAGCAGAAGTTCCCTGGGCCGCAGAAAACTTAGATGTACCCCTTTCGAAAATTCAAGGTTACATCCCTTTGCCAATTGATGATGTCGTAGCGATTGCCAATCGCGAGGGGCTACATCCAAGTTATACTGTATCCATTCCGCAAGATACAGTTGGCGTCTATACATTGTCTGCTTATCCACCGAAAGCACAAGATGAAGTGACCATGCATATTGATCAATATTCTGGTGCAGTTCTAGCTGATTATCGTTATCAAAATTATGGTTTAGTCGGAAAATCTGTCGCTTGGGGAATTACCTTACATAAAGGAACACAATTTGGTTTGATTAACCAATTAGTTAGCCTTCTTATTTGTTTGGGAATTATTCTTGTTACAGTTAGCGGTTTTTATTTATGGTGGAAACGAAAACCGAAAAAAGGATCAGGTGCTCCAAAAGCTCCTAGTCTAAAGAAAATGAAGTTTTTCCTAGTTCTGTTAATTGGTTTAGGGATTTTGTTTCCATTGGTTGGCTTATCGCTTATTGTTGTGTGGCTAATTGACTGGCTAATTATTCAAAGAATAGCAGTAGTAAAGAAATTTTTGAATGCATAATTCGAAATGTAAAGGATGGATTTTGCTGTGAAAAAAAGTATAGGTATTTCTTTGATTTTGATTTTTAGCCTATTGCTAGGTGCATGTTCGCTTAAACAGGATGTCGCTAATTTATACAAACAAGAAACACCACTTGAATCAGAAATAATTATACCAGAATCCATATCAGCTAATAAACAAGAGACGATTAAGGTTATTCTTACCCAAGATGGTAAGAAGGTCGAAGGTGCAGACTATGTTCAATTTGAAATATGGAAACAAGATGGATCTGTGAAATTTGATATGGAGCAAGCTGAAGATGAGGGAAACGGTACGTACAGTTTAAGTAAAAAAATTGATAGTGAAGGTCTTTATTATATTAAAGTGCATGCGAGTAACCATGGTTCTATAATCATGCCCCAAAAACAATTTGTTATAGGGGAGCTTTCTGAAAACGAGAAAAAATTCTTGCGAAAAGGAAAACCAAAACAACAGGAAAGTCATGAAAATCATCATTAAACACGAAAAATAAATTTCTTGATTCGCCTAGAAACCTTAGCCCTTTAAATTGCAAAGTTGCTAAGGTTTCTAGTTGAATGTGTTAATTTATTTTGGCGTACGCTGTGCGTGGCGTAAAGACAAGATATTCAGACGCATGGTACAAATATTTTCATCTTCTATAAATTCTAAATTTGAAGCACAAGGTTTTGAAGTTGTTAAAGAGTTTGATAATGAATTCGATTGCCTTATTATAAAAACCTTCATTTTATCCATTTCTAGTATCCTCCTTACCATTCATTTTGAGTATCAGGTTCTCAAATTATTATCCACTTCCAATTAGTCAATTATTGGGCAAGTTTGTGGGAAATCATAAGCCTAATTCCTCGTTCAAGATAGGGAGGGAAAAGGCTTATGATAATCAACATATTCTTAAGGGCTTTACTCCGGTGTAAAAAATGTTGGAGCGTAATCTACATTTTCAAGCCATATATACTCTTGACCATTTAATGTGTTTTTTACCCATACATCACCTTTCGTGTGCCCAGCCATCTTTCGAAACCAAGTAAGGTAAGGTCCAATAACTTGAGGATCTTCTTCAAGTTCATTCTTTCCCGGAAATGAGATTTGTTTTTGCGCTCCTGTTCTTATATTTATAGCGTAAAGTGATGTGAACATAGTCGGTGTAGGTCCTTCTTTCCACTCCGTGTTTTCTTTCGCACGAGCCACAATTACCAAATCCTTAGAGTACCATTCCAAATCAAGGTCTACAAATCCTTTAGGTGTGTATTCTTCCTGTTGTTTAAATGTTGGTATTTCGGCAATCGTCGTTTTCTTGTTTTTAACAAAAAATCTTCCTTCTCCAGAAATATAAGCCAATTGATTGGTAGAAGGAGCCCACTTAAACCAGTCTTGATACCCTAACATTTTTCCCACTGCTTGAAAGTGTTTTCCTTGTGATGATAAAACACTTAACGTATTGCTATCCATGGACCAAGAAAGGGTAGGAATAACTAAAAAGCTAACCCACTTCCCATCAGAACTCCACTTAAAATAATCAGCATCAGTCCCAAACAAGTCAGGTACTTTAGTTTGAATCGTATAAAAAGGCTGCATTTTATCTTTGGCGAGATTTGCATCTACCGGAATTCTATAAAGTGGGATAGGACTCCATCCTGTTGGGAGTAAGTTGGATTCTGAGGAAACAATAAATTCTTTTCCGTTTGGAAACCATTCAAAACCACTAACACCTAATGAAACATTTTCAAATCCTTGCGGCCGGCCATTCCTGATTTTTGTCACATTTAATACACCCCGATTAGTATAGGCCAACTGATTTTTGTTCGGGGACCATTTAAAGTCAGATGTTTCGACCCTTACGTAAGGTTGGTAGCTTTCTTTTTCCTTCGTATCATAAACGAATAGGTCTGATTTTTCTCCCTTCTCATCACCGTTAATATATCCAATGAAACGACCGTCATATGACCATTTCGTAGAATACACATATTGGTTCTTCGTAATTTGTATTTCTTGACCATCCTTTTTGAGCCATAACTGATTGTCACGGATAAACACAGCTGTTAGTGGGGCTTCTGCACTTGCTATCGAAGAAAAATGAAAACAGATGAGCGTAAGTAGTAATAAAATCCGAATTCTCACGTCAATCCCTCCTACTTAAAAGAGTTACCAAATCATATTTTGCCCAAATGACTAACAACTATCCTTATTCAACGATATGGCCAGTTTCCGGAAGATTTGATTTTGGGGTACCTATAATGTGTGTCGGAAAAAGACGAACAATTCACACACCCTCAATGAGCATATAAAAAAGTAGCCATTCGCCAATTTGCCTGATTTCCATTCTATTAGTATATAATTGTAGTGAGTTAACTAATTAGTTCCGTGCACAGATACCTAAAATTAAAGACCCTTTTTTGGATGGGGATTCATTTCGCAGGAAATATATTTTTGCGTAGGATAGACTAACAAGTTTTTTCCAATGAGAGGAGTTTTATTATCGAAATTATCACTAGTAGAACATTGTCATTGTCCCTTCTTATTTATGCTTCATTGGTCGTCATCCTCTTACTTTTTACAGCGAAAACCAATTTTAATTTAACTGGTTATTCGTATGACTGGAACGAAGAAACTATGGTTTTGACGATTGAAGAGGGCTTTTGGAAGAAGAAATCCTATGATGTGGAGATTAAAGATGTCGATTCAAAACAACTATTACAACCACTACGTGATGTGATGTTACCAATTAATCAAGCCCAAAGTATGTGGAAACGTGACATTCATATTATTTCTCTTTTTATTGCAGGACTTTTTGGCTTGTTTTATTCATCATTGAGACAACTGAAAAACGTTAAGCGGTATGTGACAGTATATATTCTGATTTTCGCCCTTTTAATTAGTTGGGAGATAAAAGCTTATCAGAATCTTTATGAAGATCTCCGTATATTGTCGGATTATACGAATAGTTTAAAGGGCTGAGATTTATAAAATTCAGCCCTTTTTTTATGAGTCACTTAATTATAAGAAAAGTTTGCAACTTTAGAAATCAGTGAATCGTCTAGATAACAGATCAAACAGCGTAAGCGGAGTTTAAATAAGGGTTTTAGATAATTATGGATAAAGTGATGGAATGCAATCCTTTAAAATACATTTTTGAGAGGTGAAAGATATGGCTCTAGCTATCATTATGACACTATCGTTAGTACTTGGAGCGGCGGTAGTATTGATTTGTGGGAAAGGTAATTTCAAGGGGATGACTGCACTGTTACTTATGCTATGGGCAGGCGATTTCTTGTTTCTGTATGCGAAATTTGTAGTGGGTGACCCCTTCTTAACGTCAATTATTTATTTACCTGCGATGGTTCTGGTTGGAATTCCCGTAATTGGATTGATTATTATTGTGGTGAAAAGTAATGGAGAAAAGGATAGCGAGAAAATAGTTCGTGCGATTGTATTTTCATTAACAATGACACTGATCATTGTTTTTGTCCCTTCCTTAAAGGCAGAAGGTAAATACAAATTATATCAAAATGATTTTAATGCTGTATCAGATGTGATTTTTCAAGCGTACGATGATGGTAAAGTGTCAGTTGGAGATCATTTTTCTTCATGGTCATCTAACACAAGTAATTTTGATAATCCGGATTCTATTTATTCTAGCAATGAAATTGTGAAGAAAATGGAGAAATTAGAAAAGTCCGCTGGCGTATATGGTTATGATTTGGTAGATAAAGATGTCATCTATTTCAGTTTCGGTGCTGTTTTCCAATCAATTAGCGGAATTGCGATATCTAGAAACGGTAAGGATCTTTCTACAGATGAAACACTGGAAACGAGACCCTATGATGGTGTTCCTACGTATAGGTATATAACGGATGGTGTCTATCATTTCACCGATGGATTATAAGCAGTTATTTTTTTGATGAATACTGGTCTTGTTTTTTTGACTATTTATTCGTTCTACTAAAAGTTAGGGGGGTTTTTTGTATGGAATTATTTTGGATTGTACTAGGGGCATTATTGGGAACAAGTGGTTACGTGTGTCAGTTGACGTATATGAAAAATTTACACGAAGGAAAGGATATAAAAAAACCAAGGTTGTTAGGGATTCTATCTGTATTTTTTGCCCTTGTCATCTTTATGATGTTTATTGTATTCGGGGTGATGTGATTAGTGACAAGATAGTTATCAAACTGGTAGTTATTGTTAACTATCAACTTAAACGTAACTGACCTTTAATTTTAAAATGAAAAGGGCTTTTAGCATTGTTCCGGTAATACACCCGGTAGTTAAGTACCTTTATTTGACTTTCTGTTTAAACATTCGTCACGAAATGGCGAATCGGGTTTTCAGCCTTTCGACATACCTAACAACCTCCTGATATTAGATGCAGTAACCACTCACCCCTATATAAATTCAATGCTTATTATAATCTTTCCTTCTTGTTTGGAAATAGTAGGTACTTGCCTGTGCGTGCTGCAATTCAGACGCAATTCAAAGTCAACCAGAACTGTGTGGTGAACAGGCGATACTGGTTTATTCTTATGAGTAATTTTGTTCACTCATCCATTATTTCGACAAAATGATGTCTTCGTTTTGCTGATTCCGCATAGGCTGCCCCGCGAAAGCGAAGGACAGGATCGTCTGAACATTGAATACCGTCAGGCACGACAGTTGGATCGAATACATGAGGTTCGGCATTATCAGTTCGTCTTTCAAGTATGGATAGTGAACCAATACAAATCTTTTCGCGATTGTCTGGCCATTCTTGTGTAGAGTCATTAATAGAATCTCCTGGTTGTGCCAGTTGTATCATTAAATTGAAACGAATTGGGCCATTCTTCAAGCGTTTCACTAGCTCATCCTCCATTGGATTTCCAGTATTAGATAGAGACTTGATACGGGGAGGGGCATTACTGCTATCTATAGGCTCCCATTCGAATTTTACCGCTTGGCGTTGGTTGTTTTCAGTGATCAAATAATATGCGTGAATGCTATAGTAGCGTGCTGTTGCAAAGCTTTTCGGTGGTATACTATTTTTTAAGATTTTCGCCGCTGCATGGAAATTCGGATTATTTTTTAGAGTGAAAAGTTTCTCGGTGAATGATAGTTTATCACCCTTAACGGCTTGCAGTAATTGTATGAAATCCTCAGGCGTTTTTGTAATGAAAACCGGTACGGTGGCCATTGTAAGATTGGTGACTTTCCCTTCTGGTAATTGAAATTGAACGGACATGCCTTTTACGGGTACTAATTGTTCAGTAGTGTTGGGATTTGGTGTGCTATGTGAAAATCGTACGATTGCGGTAGTTTTTTGCTGTAGTAGATGGATAGCCGTTGTGTATGGGGCGGCACAACCATTAGGAGAGAATGTTGCATCAAATCCAATGCCTTTTGCATGTGCCCGCCGATAGGCAGGAAATAGCCCTGCTACCTCTTCAATAGTATCAATGGCCTCTACGGATGTAAGGGGACAGTTTTTTTGAACTTCGGACATGGGTAAATCACTCCTATTCATGTAAGGGTTAGAATACCCGTTTATGGTCTTTTTAAGCTGGACACATCTAAATAATTTTGGGATACCACTGTGCGAAACACAAGTCAAACAATTCACACGCCTGAATAAATATACAGAAAAGCAGACATTCGCTAATTTGTCTGCTTTTTAATTTATTATTATTAATTTATAGTGGATTTCTTGATTAGTATTACACACAGCCTACCTGAAGTTCTAGTGGATTGACGACCGATAGAGTGGAAACTGGTAGTGGTTTTGAACTTCGCTTTTTACATCTTTCTTTGAGGCTGCTGGGTTACCTACATTCAATTCTTCATGACTAGTATTCCTTGCGAATAATTCCGCGTATTTTTGTCAAGGCTGAGCAATATTAAATAGTTAGAGGGTTTTCATGTGAATAAAGCCGGGTCTATAAGTGTTCTACATGTTATTTTCTTGTCGATGACAGTGATTGGTTTGAAAAATCACGTAACCATTATTCCATCGCTGTTAACTGGCGCGGGCAGAGATGGTTGGATATCTATTCTTATAGCTACAGCTGCTATTTTCCCTTGGGTCTTTCTGTTAATTTACATTCATAAGAAATCAAATCAAGAGCATCTTACAGATTGGTTGAAATTAAAAATCGGGAAGGTTGCATCTACAATTGTCCGTTATGTGATAGCCGTCTTTTTACTCATCCTTGCTGCATTTACAATGGCCGAGACATTGCAATGGGTGTCGTCAACATTCTTACCGACAACACCTATAGTGCTACTGTTAATTGTTTACACAGTTCTTTGCATCCTACTTGTCTCAACAAACTTACAAACAATTGCAATGGTTAACGTACTCATTCTTTTTATGGTAACATTCCTTGGTTTTTTTATTGCATTTACAAATTTACAAGTAAAAGATTATAGATTACTGCGTCCCTTTTTAGAACATGGTCTTCAGCCAGTTCTAACATCGGCAGTGTTTCCAGCATCCGGGTTTGTCGAGATACTGTTATTCCTTTTCATTCAACATAAAGTTAAAAGTCGCTTTAAATGGTACCACTTTGCAATTATGCTATTCATACTAATGGGGTTAACAATAGGTCCCACTATGGGAGCTATTACGGAGTTTGGTCCAGTTGAAGCTGCAAAACAAAGATATCCCGCCTATGAAGAATGGGGACTTGGGTCGATCGGAGAGTTTATTGAACACTTTGACTTTCTATCGATTTATCAATGGCTCTCGGGTGCGTTTATAAGAGTTGGCCTTTTGTTATTCATAGCGGCAGATTTATTGAATATGAACGGAGATAGAAAACGTATTAGGAGAATACTTGGTCCTGCCCTTTTCTTTATGACATTGCCGCTATTTCTTCTGAATGACCATCTATTTCTAAAAATTAAAGGAGATTATTTATTGGTAGGTACCTTTCTTTTCATGTTCTTACTATCACTACTTTTAGGTATAGTTGCCTTCGTTTCGGGAAAAACATCTAAGAAGGTCTAAGCATAAAATCTATACAGAAAATGGTGAAGAGATATGGAGTCAGCTGAAAAGGAAATGGATATAAACTCCTTAAAACAACTATTTCAAAAGTCCGCAGATGTTCAATTTCAACTGTATACATTTAATCAACATAAGATCGTATTCATTACGTGTGATGCAATGATTGACCAACAGCTATTAAATGAAGTCATTGTTCAACGCGTTCAACTTTTTATAGATAATTTGAAAGACGAACCTATAGACGAAGCGCTAGTAGAGCAATTACACATTCCAAGCTTGAAAAAAGTGGAGGAACTAAAGGACGTTATTGCACTCGTGTACACCGGCAATTTGCTGCTCTATTTTGAGAATGCAGGGCTACTGTTTTCAAGTAATATTGCTAAAAAGCCCAATCGAAATCCCGAGGAGACAAATATAGGAGTGCCCATAAGAGGGCCAAGGGATAATTTCATTGAGGATATTTCCGTTAATATCGCTTTAATTCGAAAGCGATTACCTACTAATTCTTTATGCGTGGAAAAATTCGAGATAGGTGAACGATCAAAAACAGCGGTAGCTCTTCTTTACTTTGATGATATTGCTAGCAAAAAGACTTTGAATACTATAAAAAAACAACTCGAAAAGATAGATGTAGATATAGTTTCCAGCGGAGACTTATTGATGGAGAGAGTAAACAAAAGTGCAAAGCTTTTCCCAAGAACTGATTATACGGGGAGACCGGATTTCGCTATTCAAGCGCTTGTAAGTGGACGGTTTCTAATTCTCGTTGATGGGGTAGCATATGCGATTGTTACACCAGTGAATTTGCTTTTACTGTTAAAAACAAGCGAAGATAATGAGACCCCCGTCATTTATAGTTCGTTTGAACGGTTATTACGTCTTTTTGGTATGGTAATTGGTTTGCTATTGCCGGCATTCTGGCTAGCCTTAACAACGTTTCATCAAGACCAGTTGCCATTACAATTATTAGCTACAATTGTACAAGCGAATACAGGGCTTCCGTTTCCTTCTTCACTTGAAATGTTACTCATGCTAATTATGTTTGAGTTATTTCGCGAAGCTGGATTACGTCTTCCATCTGCACTGGGAGGAACGATTGGTGTTGTTGGTGGGTTAATTATCGGTGATGCCGCCATTCGGGCGGGTATTACAAGTCCGGCTATGATTGTAATTATTGCTACTTCAACGATTGCGACTTTTACATTGGTCAACCAATCACTTGTGACGGCAGTAAGTATACTCCGTATTTGTTTCATTATCGCCACGTCTTTTCTGGGCTTGTTCGGATTCTTTATGTCCATCTACTTTACAGTTCTATATTTATCTAATATCAGAATATTTGGCGTTCCATACTTGAATATTGCATCGGATTTAAGTTGGAAGACAATCAAAAAAAACCTTCTACGTCTGCCAGCTGACCAATATAAAGAGCGTCCCGATATGTTGAACCCTACGGATAAGACGCGAAGTAAAGAGGAAAAAGATGAATAATAAAATACTTATTTTGCTGATGCTGCTAACAACAACTTTAACGGGGTGTTGGGATGTGAGTGAACCTGAAAGGATGCTTTATATCAATGCAATCGGTATAGACTTTAAAGATGGTGAATACGAGGTATACGCCCAAATTATTAATTTTGCAAATATCGCAAGATCCGATCAGCCCACTACTGATCAACCGCAGGCTGAAATTGGATTTGCTAAGGGGAAAACTGAGGATGAAGCACTTTCTAATTTGTATCGTTCTATCGACCAAAAGGTTTTTTGGGGACATTTTTCTTATATGGTTATATCGGAAGAAGCGATGAAAAACGTGAAATTTAGTCCAGTCATCGATAGTTTTATCCGTTACAGAGAAACACGGTATAAAATTTGGGTGTACGCTACAAAAGACCCAGTGCAAGAAGTTCTGTTAGTAAGACCAGTCCTCAATAAAGCCATTACGTTGTCCAAGCTAGGTGATCCAGAGAACTCCTTTAAACAGGAGTCATTTATTGAGCCACTAAATTTTCGCGAGTTAATTATCAGAATGGATGAACCAAGTCACGAAGCGATGATACCTTTAATTACCGTCGAAGAAAATTGGGAATCAATGAATGAGTCCATTAAAGCCCCGGTTATATCGGGTGTAGGGGTGGTTACGCCAAATGGCTTTAAGGGATTCATTTCAGGGGACAAAGCACGGGGGATTCAGTGGATGACGAATAAAACGAAAAGGGGAGAAGTCACATTTGAATCGGATGGGGGAGATTATGTCACGATGGTTATTGAAAAGGTGGAGGTGAAAGTGGATCCGATTGTCGATAAAGGGGGAGTAAAGTTCGACATTGATGTAAGGTTGAATGCGGCCGTTAGTACCGTTGAAGGAAAGGTGACGTATGATAGCCTTGCCAAGGGTATAAAAAAAGAAGTAGAAAAAGAAATTATGGTCACCTATGAAGAAGCGTTAAAAAAGGATATTGATATCTATCATTTATCAGAACAACTATATCGGAAGAATGTGAAAGCGTGGAAGAAATATCATATAGATGGGAAAGTAGAATTGACCAACGATTCAATTCGAAAACTTACTGTGCATATCGAGAAGTTGGATTCGGATAGAAAATCAATAAAAGAGGCAATTAAAAAGAAGTGAATTTCCGCCTAAAGAGTGTAAAGCGATAATAAGGGAAGAATAAACCTTTAGAAAATCAGTAGTTTTGGTTTCCTAACGTCAATCTACTTCACGGTTCTTTATTTATCAAGTATCCGAAAAGTTGGTGTTTCCTACATGAATATCGCAACGGATTTAAGCTGGAAGACAATCAAAAAACTCTTCTACGCCCACGGACGAAACAATATAAAGATTGTCCCAATATGTTAAATCCTATGGATAAGAC
Organism: Sporosarcina sp. E16_8; assembly: GCF_017347095.1. Taxonomy (GTDB): domain Bacteria; phylum Bacillota; class Bacilli; order Bacillales_A; family Planococcaceae; genus Sporosarcina. Next base: position 78,183 of record NZ_JADPRZ010000009.1, read on the forward strand.
GCAAAGCAAAGAGGGAGAAAAATGAATCAGACAAAACTTATTTTTCTGATGCTGATAACGACAATACTCACGGGGTGTTGGGATGCGAATGAGCCTGAAAGGATGCTTTATATCAATGGAATCGGTGCGGACTATAAGGATGGACAATATGAGGTATATGCCCAAATTATTAGTTTCACGAATATTGCGAAATCCGATCAACCCACTACTGATCAACCACAGGCCGAAATAGGCCATGCTAAAGGGAAGACATTGGATGAAGCAATCCATGAATTGTATCATTCAGTTGATCAAAGTATACTTTGGGGGAATTTAAATTACGTGGTTGTGTCGGAAGAATTGATGAAAAATGGGAAATTTAGTCCAGTTGTCGATATGTTTACCCGTTTTAGGCAAACACGGTATCGAATTTGGACATATGTTACAAAAGACCCTGTGAAAGACGTTCTATTAGTAAAACCGGTCCTCAATAAAGCTATTACATTGTCTAAGCTAAGTGATCCCAAGAACTCCTACAATCAGGAATCTTTTGTTGAGCCACTAAACTTTCGTGAGTTAATTATCGGGTTGGATGAACCAAGCTATGAAGTGATGATACCTTTAATTACCGTCGAAGAAAATTGGGAATCAATGAATGAGTCTATTAAAGCCCCTGTTTTATCCGGAGTAGGGGTGGTTACACCAAAAGGCTTTAAGGGATTCATTTCAGGGGAGAAAGCACGGGGGATTCAGTGGATGACGAATGAAACGAAAAAGGGGGAGGTCACATTTGAATCGGATGGGGGAGATTATGTCACGATGACTATTAACAAAGTGAACGTGAAAGTGGAACCGATTGTCGAAAAAGGCGAAGTGAAGTTCGACATTGATGTAAGGTTGGATGCGGCCGTTAGTACCGTTGAAGGAAAGGTGACGTATGATAGCCTTGCCAAGGGTATAAAAAAAGAAGTAGAAAAAGAAATTATGGACACCTATGAAGAAGCGATAAAAAAGGATATTGATATCTATCATTTATCAGAACAACTGTATCGAAAAAATGTGAAAGCGTGGAAGAAATATCATAAAGATGGGCAAGTAGAACTGACCGAGGATTCAATTCGAAAACTTACTGTGCATATTGAAAAATTGGAATCGGATAGAAAATCAATAAAACAGACAATTAAAAGAAGGTGAATGATGTACAAATGAATCACAACTAGTGAGAGGTACCTGTGTCGGGAAGAGGCGAACAATTCGCACATCTGGATAGACATAAAAAAAGCAGACATTCGCTAAAATGTCTGCTTTTTATTCTGTAATTAGTCAATTTTAATGAATTAATTGATTAGTGCCACGAACAGCGTACCTGAAATTATGTTAAAGTATTGCGAGTGAAGTCAGGTTCTTAACGAATTTATCAAGCATCAAGCAAAATAATTCAGAGACGAAGAGAGGGTAGTATGCACATGGAAAACATATCAAATGTAGTCAAATTGGAATCAATAAAATCCTTTCAATCGACAATCAGTAAATCCGAAAAGGCCTTGGCTTCGATGACCCAAAAAGGCGCAAATACAACCTTATTAAACAAACGACTCAAAGCTATTTACATCGGCTTAGCCATTTTGGAAAACGTTTGGAATAAAAAAACGCATCATTACACCTTGGAAGATTTAGCTGAAGCCCGCGATGTTCTTACTGGTTTATTTCCTTCAATTGAGAACACTTATGTTAAGTCAAAGGCAGGTAGTCCTCAAAGAACGCTTTTAGAAAGAAGAATTAAAGCATTGGAACTAGCTGTTCAAGCGATTGACGATTTTGCCGATGAATAATTTATCTCACTAAATAAATAGGTAAATGGTACTCATTGGATTCTGAATTAATTTAGAACCTGGAAATCGTTTTTCAACTTCTTTCGGAAAGGGTATTAAATGTGAATCTGTATAGTTAAAATGCTATTATGTTAGTGGTAGATTCACATTATTAATACATAAAGAAGGAAGTAGTGAAACGTATGGCAATAGCATCGCATGCTGTAATCATTCCAGCATCTGTTGAGAACGTATGGGAATACGTTAGTCAAATTGAAAACTGGGCAATAATGGTTCCTGCCTATAAGGAGCATGACCAAATTGATGAACAAAAGTCAGTTTGGACATTCGAAGGGAATAGTAAAGGATTTAAAAAGACTGTGAAAATGGAGTTAAACGTCACTGAATTTCATGAGCCATCGATGATTCGGTTCGAGTTAAAAGGGTTAACGGACAACTTTACAGGTAGTGGCAAGTTTACTGCTGAAGAAACGGCAGGGCAAACAACGATGACAGGGACAATTGAAGTAAATGCAGGCGGCTTAACAGGCGCTTTGTTGACACCAGTTATTAAAATGGTGTTGCCGAAAGTGACAACACGCTTAACAGAGAAAATTGCACGCCAAGTTAAACAGGAAAAGGTGCCAGTTCGCTAAAGAAGGTTTTGCTTATTGAGGTGACGGGCATTCCTGCAATCGTGAAAGTTTGAACAAACATGTTTGTTGGAGTGCCTGTGCTTTTATATAAAAGAGTTATTGTAGGAGAAGTTGAAGTGAGTGGTGCGCAGGTACTACCACAATTCGACTGGCGTGAATTGTGTCAATGCGAGGTACCGTTTAACCAATACCATGGAGAAAAATCAGGCATCAAACTACTGTAATAAAGCACATTATTCCAGCCGCTCATTTTCACTCTAATCCAGTGAAATAGCTGAAGTAATGTGCTTATTCTTTCGCACCTTGGTAAATCAAGTACGGAGATGCCACTAATAGCGCTACGGTCTTGCCAAAAAATTGCGTCGACAGTATTATGGCTGAATCCCCACCAGACCCTGCACAATTCCGGCATTTTGTTTTATATAATGTTTGGGTACCTGAAATTTTATTTGGCGGTCCTATTGGTATTGGACGATATTGATAGCACTGTTCATGGTGCAAATGATTCATTACACCTTACCGCAATGCAAAAGATTTTTGCCTAAGGTCATTGATGAACAAGATATATATGTTTTGCTTTAGTATTTTTTCTAAGCACGGGCTACTCTGCCGTGCTTTTTTTATTGCCCTTTCAAAGGTTTATAGTGTGTAAAGAACGAATGGACTGGCTATTTTAGTAAAACTGAATATCGGTGGACAATTCGAAACACTGAGCGTAACTCTTTTTCTGTTGACGAAGTAGAAAAACCCATACTTCAAATGAGGTGGTTGATTTCCGGTGGGATTTTAACGCTGGTGATCATACATAAAAAAAACAGTATCCATTATACGGATACTGTTTCTTTTGTGAAATAACGGCCACTGTAATCTGTCTTTAAAATCACGTACTTTACTAAAAATGACGAAAAAACAGTTTACTTTTAGTAAAATGCAGAATACAATGAAAGTGTTCGAAAAAAAGGGGGGTATATTATGAAGTTTGTAGAGTTTAAATCTGTTTTCTTTTTACTTATTGCAGTTATGTTGCTTTTAGTGGGTTGTAGTTCATCAGCTGGCGAGAAAAGCGATACCACGAAAGATGGGAAAGTTAAACTACGTTTTGCAACTTGGGACGTTGGGGATGACGTTACATTGCAACAAGATATGATTGACAAATTCAATGAGTCACACGACGACATCGAAGTCGTTTTAGAGTCTTACGGAAGTGAATATGATACAAAAATTACAGCCGGTATGGGTGCAAAGGATGCTCCAGACATTATGTATATGTGGAACTATCCGCAATATAAGGATGCACTAGAGCCACTCGATTCTTATCTTGAAAAAGAAGGCGATGCGTACAAAGATAATTTCTATGAAACACTGTGGAACTATAACTCAGCAGATGATGAAATTCTAGGATTACCAGTTGGCTACACGACACATGTTGTTTACTACAACAAAGCATTGTTTGATGAAGCAGGTGTCGACTATCCGAAATCGGGTTGGTCATGGGAAGATTTGCAAGACACTGCTAAGAAAGTAGCAAACAAAGATTCAAAAGTAAGCGGTTTCGCGTTCTCAGGAAAACCGGATCCATACGATTTCGAAATGTTCCTATGGAGCAATGGTACATCTTATGTGGATAAAGAAGGGAATTTGAAAGGTAACTTAAACTCAGAGAAATCAGTAGAAGTATTTGAAATGTTCCAGAACATGGCGAAAGATGGCTATGCTATTACGACAGAAGGCTCTGGAACAACAGAAATGAAATCTGGTAAAGTTGCGATGTTCGTCTACGGGGCATGGGGATTAACGCCGTTAAAAGAAGCGGGAATTGACTACGGTGTCGTAGAATTGCCAGCATTTAAAAGTGGGAAAAGCGTCAGTATCTTAAGTTCTTCTGGTATCTCAATCTCTAAAAACTCAAAACATAAAGATGAAGCATTCGAATTTATCAAATTCTGGACAAATGAAGATGCGAATAAGGAAAGAATTGGTTTCGAACTACCTGTTTTGAAATCAGTCGTAGAAAGCGAACAACTTGAACAAGATGAAGTGAAAAGTGTGTTCTATTCTATGCTTGAACAGAGTGATGGCTATACGCCAGCATCGTTCATCGTTGAAGACTGGAGTAAAGTATCCGAGAATTTGCAATATACGTTTGAATCGATGTTAAATCCAAGTACATTAATGAACCCGAAAGAGGCATTAAATAGTGCTGTCGAGTAAAAATAGTAATTTTTAATGCGGTAAAGCACTTTTTAAGTGCTTTACCCTATTTTCTAATCTGATGATGGGGGCATTTTATGCGAAATATAACAACGAAGAAAACGAAAAGCTATCAGTTAGTAAATAGAAAAGTGCCCTATTTATTTATTTTACCGTGGATAATTGGTTTTTTGGTATTCACCCTGGGACCACTGATTCTCTCATTAATTATGAGCTTTTATAATTGGCCAATTACAAGTGAACCAACATTTGTGGGGATCGATAATTACAAAACAATGTTCACTGCAGATCCGCAGTTTTATAAATCTATAATTATTACCCTTAAATTTGCTGCAATATTTGTACCCTTAAACTTAGCAATTGCATTAATTTTAGCGCTTCTCATTACTCAACCATTAAAAGGAATGAAATTTTTCCGTACGATTTTCTACTTACCTGCGGTTGTTTCAGGTGTTGCCATTTCGATTATTTGGGGTTGGATTTTCAACTCAGAGTACGGAATTTTAAATTACTTACTATCATTTCTTGGCATTGAAGGTCCAAGATGGCTTGTAGATCCGAAGTGGGCACTTCTCACAATTGTCATTGCGAGTGCTTGGGGCGTCGGAATTATGATGCTAATCTTTTATACCAATATAAAAGGGATCCCAGCTGAATTATATGAGGCGGCAGCGATTGACGGTGCTGGCCCGTTCCGTCAGTTTTTCAGTATTACGATTCCTAGTATTACGCCGACTATTCTGTTTAACGTCATTACATCAGTCATCGGAGCACTGCAGCAGCTGACCTTGGTCTTACTGTTAACCGGCGGTGGCCCCTTAAAGTCCACCTATTTCTATGGTTTGTACGTGTATAACAACGCTTTCAAACACCATCAACTGGGATATGCAAGTGCAAACGCATGGTTTATGTTCATCGTGATATTAGTCTTAACAATGTTAATCTTTAAGACATCATCTACATGGGTGTTCTACGAAAATGAAGTGAAAAAAGAAGGGAAGAAAGGGAGGAGAAAAAATGAAAATATCAAAAGGATATAAAATCATCATGTACAGCCTTCTAGGACTATTTTCACTTTACTTCGTATTACCATTTGTGTGGGTAATCCTTTCTGCATTAAAAACAGAAACCGAAGTGTTTAGCTATCCTCCAAAGATTTTTCCAGAAGTACTTCAGTGGAAAAACTTTGTTGATGCTTGGTCTAGTCAACCATTCGGCGTCTATTTAAAGAACTCCGTCATCGTTACAGTGATGACAACGATAGGTCAGCTACTATCCTGTTCATTAATTGCCTATGGATTTGCTAGATTTGATTTTAAATTTAAAAACACTCTTTTCGTCTTGATGCTTGCGACAATGATGATTCCTTGGGACGTCACAATGATTCCGTTATATATGGAATTCAAAATGTTTGGTTGGATTAACACATTAAAGCCATTGATTGTCCCATCATTTTTTGGATCGGCGTACTATATCTTTTTGTTAAGACAATTCCTTATGGGTATACCGAAGGATCTTGAAAGTGCAGCAAGAATCGATGGGGCAAATGAATTCCAAATCTTCTATAAAATATTCATACCGATTATGAAAGCTCCACTGATCTTAATCGCGGTGCTCAATATGTTATCAGTATGGAATGACTACCTGGGTCCATTAATCTATCTGCAAGATCAATCGAAATATACATTAGCACTAGGATTAGCAGCATTTAAAGGAGTTCATGATCTCCAAATCCTACCAATTATGTCGATTACTTTAGTCATGATCGTTCCACCAGTTGTGATATTCCTATTTGCACAGAAGTACATTGTTGAAGGAATCAGTGGTTCTGTTAAGTAAGAAATACCGAAATACCAATATAGTATTATATGGGGGAAGATAATATGCGTCGCGAAATGAAGAGGTGGGAAGATATCAGGATAACGGGTATCAATAGACTTCCCGCTCATGCTGATTTTTATAGATATGAAACGAAAGAAAATGCACAAACATTTACGAAAGAAAATAGTATAGGCTATACATTACTAGATGGCGTATGGAAGTTCTTATTTTTAGATGCACCTGAGCTTTCACCGAAAGGTTTTGAAAAAGAGGACTTTAGCATCGATAGTTTAGACGATATGGAAGTTCCTTCAAGTTGGCAAATTAAGGGCTACGGCAACATGCATTACACAGATGTTTTATATCCGTTTGCTATCAATCCACCGTTTGTACCACAGGAAAATCCAATGGGCATCTATTTTAGAGAGCTTGTTGTTTCTGACTTAGCAGATGGTGAAGCACTTATTTTAAAATTCAATGGCGTAGATTCTGCATTTGATTTATATGTCAATGGACAGCATGCTGGTTTTAGTAAAGTTTCAAGATTACCGTCTGAATTCGATATCACGGAATTCGTGAAAGTTGGCAGTAATCGTCTCACTGTTAGAGTCTACCAATTTTCTGATGGAACTTATATAGAAGATCAGGATATGTGGTGGCTGTCTGGTATTTTTAGAAGTGTTGAACTGTTTAAAATCAACAAAGAGACGCTTTGGGATGTCCATATTGAAACACTTCCCGATGAAAACTATGAGAATTTCACATTAAAAATAAGCGGGGCATTTTTAACAGACCAAGTAACAGATGTAGTTGCTACGCTTTACCATCACGACAATCAAGTCAACCAGTTTGACGTGGAAGTCGTTGACGGGAAATTCGAAGTGAGTAAAGTCCAGGAAAAACCGCTGCAATGGAATGCAGAGGAACCAAACCTCTATACACTTCACCTCGAGTATAGCTTGTTGGGTGATAAGGAAGTTGTGCCACTGCGCATAGGGTTCCGTGCCATTGAGGTGATTGACAATGAAATCCGTGTCAACGGAAAACGCGTTTTCTTTAATGGTGTGAATCGCCACGACGCACATGCGAAGACTGGTAGAACTGTTAACTACGAGGATATGCTTCAGGATATTAAAATGATGAAACAGTTCAATATCAATGCTGTTCGTACAGCGCATTATCCAAATAATGATGTATTCTATGATTTGTGTGATGAATATGGTCTTTACGTCATTGACGAAGCAGATCTTGAATGTCATGGTTTTGAAAATACCGGAAATTACAATTGGATTTCTGACAATGAACTATGGGAAAAGCAATATGTAGATCGAGCAGTTCGTATGGTACAAAGAGACCGTAACCATCCAAGTATCATCATGTGGTCACTCGGAAATGAATCAGGTGCTGGTAGAAACTTTACGGCTATGTACAATGCCATCAAGGCGATTGATTCTACTAGATTAGTTCATTATGAGGGAGACAGAAATGCTGCATACAGTGATGTGTACACAACGATGTACACTCGCTTAAACAAACTCGAAGAAATCGGTAAGGATACAGAAGGCAAGAAGCCTCATATTTTATGTGAATATGGACATGCAATGGGGACTGGCCCTGGAGGCTTAACGGAATATCAACAACTGATGAGAAAATACCCTAGATTGCAAGGTGGCTTCATCTGGGAATGGTGTGACCATGGCATTGAAACCACAAATAAAAATGGTGAAATCCTTTATTTATATGGTGGAGATTACGGCGACTTCCCGACAAACACCAACTTCTGTATTGATGGGCTTGTGTTCCCGGATAGAACGCCGTCACCAGGACTTTGGGAATATAAAAAAGTAATTGAACCAATTGTCACGGAGGAAGTAAACCTAGCTGAAGGTGAAATTCGTATTAACAATCTATACGATTTTAGAAACTTAAGCGGAGTAACCCTACGTATTGAAGTAAAATCAATTGGTACACTGATTGAATCACGAGACATGCAGTTACCAAGTATCGGAGCACATGAATCGTTGGTTATTACACTTCCAGTAGATGTAGTAAAAGCTGCCCAGCATGACGATGTTCGGATCTACTTAAGCTATCTGGAGACTGAAGATACTCTCTATGCGGGTAAAAATCATGAGATTACAAAAGAAAGCTTCTTATTAGCATCTACAAAAATTGAAAAAGAAGTGCGGTCTATCACTTCATTAGGATCTGACTTTGTCATTAAGGATGAAGGTGCTCTACTGATAGTTGAAAACGACCAGTTCGAGGCTGTTTTCTCAACTGTGTATGGCACACTAGAATCATTCAAATCTGAAGGGGAAGAAATTATTAACAAAGGACCTGAAGTAACCCTTTGGAGAGCGATTATCGACAATGATATGTACAAAAAGGACGACTGGGTTAATAAGTACTTCCTTAAAAATACCAAAGAACAATTAGCAGAAGTGACGTACGAAGTGACAGCAGATTATGTGGATATCATGATCACGAAGTTTTTATCTACTGTCAACCAAGCATGGGGCTTCCACCTAACATATCACTATCGTATGACGAAAAATGGTGCCTTAAACATTGATTTACAAGGTGAAAAAGTATTACGAGGTCATGAAATTCCGGAAATGCTGCCGCGCATCGGCGTAACTATGCATTTGAACGAGGATTACAACAAAGTTAGCTGGTATGGTCGCGGTGATTCTGAATCGTATCAGGATACAAAACGCAGCCAACCAATTGGTTTATACACTAAAACCATTCAAGACATGCATACCGATTATGTATACCCGCAGGAAAATGGTTCACGCTGTGATAGTTCTTTCCTAGCTGTAGCAAATGATGAGCAAGCATACTTGATTAATTTTAAAGAAACGTATGATTTTACAATCCATAATTACGAAACAAGTGCGCTTGAAGAGGCGAAACACCGCGGTAATATTAAGAAGTCGCCATTTACAGTGTTGACGATTGATTACAAGCAAAGTGGTGTGGGAAGTAATAGTTGCGGTGAGGAGCAGTTACCTCCATACAGAACAGTGATTGAGGACTTCCATCTTCAATTTGAAATTAGAAAAATAGACAAGAGCAGCCTAGTGGAAGAAAGTAAATTTTTCACGGTCCAGTAAGAAGTAAGCAGGGGAAACCCTGCTTCTTATTTCGTTAAAGAAAAGGAGCGGAATTCAATGAAATTAAATATAAAAGAAATCCCTTTTTCTCGATTTGGTTCTTATTTTTGTGTATTAAAGGAAAACGATACAAACGAAGTTTATATACGTGATGTTCATGGTGGAGATGATGCGCCATCAAAATTATTTAAATTGGAATTGTTACAGGATGGCGTTGAACAAGAATTTGACATCGCCGCTACAGAAACGTCCTTGCGCTTTTTTTTAGTAAAAGATACAGAGAAATATGCAGAAATCATTATTCCGGAGGAGGATGAACTTCATATTGAGGCAAAGGGGGTTGAAGTTCGTTTACAAGCTAATAAAGTGAAATACGATACCCTACACGAATATGAGGATGGCATGTATGAATATCATATCTATCCGAAGGAATTAAAGCTGATGATTAGCAAGCTTTCAGGCGAGATGACTGTTGACGCACCGTGGAATGTGATTGGCAATGACTATATCGACATTCGTATGAGTAATGGCCACTTTGTCATTGAAAGCTATCGCACTGTGTTTAAACCGAAAGAGTATGCAAGCTTTCAAGCTGGAAAAGAAAAGGTTGAGCAACTCTATCAGGAGTGGGTAGAAAATAATACGGAGAAAAATGAAGTATACCAAGCTTCAATTGATCGTGCGGCGTATATTACTTGGTCAAGCATTGTTCACCCGGATGGATTATTAAAAAATTATGCCATGTATATGTCAAAGCTTTGGATGTATAACATCTGGTCTTGGGACAATTGCTTTAATGCGTTACATATTGGTGCGAAGTATCCGGAGTTGTCCTATTCTCAGCTGAAGATCTTTATGGACACGCAGGATGAATCTGGCGCATATCCAGACTTTGTGAATGATAAATACGTGTCTTATAACTGTATTAAACCACCGGTCTTCGCATACGCATATGAAAAATTGATGGAAGTGAATGACTACTTTAAGGAAGAAAGTCGCCTGAGAGAAGTGTACGAGTCTACTAAAAAAGTAATGCTTTATTTCGATTTATACCGGACGTACGAAGGTCGACTTCCACATTATAAGCACGGTAATGACTCAGGTTGGGATAATTCCTCTTTGTTCCATAGCGGAATGCCGGTCGAGGCACCGGATCTTGCTAGCTTTTTAATTCGAACATATGATATTTTAACGAAATTTGCTGGTCTTCTTGGCGAAGAGGAAGAAGCAAAGCAATTTACTAAAAAAGCAGACACACTTTTCGCCTTATTAATGGAGCGCCTTCATGATGAAGATGGTTTCTTTGGTCGTGTTGGTAAGGATGCTAAGAAAATTGACATACGCTCCAGTCTAATTTTACGTTTACCGGTTTTAATCGGATATCGCTTAGAGAAACAAATCATGGACCAACTTGTAGATGACCTTGTGGAAAACTTTGAAACGAAATATGGATTTGCAACGGAAATGCCTTCAAGTCCATTATATAAGGAAAATGGTTACTGGCTCGGACCGATTTGGGCCCCTGTTACTTATCTTTTCATTGATTCATTAAAGAGTTTTGGCTACGGTGAGGTTGGAGAACGAATTAAAGAAAAATACCTAAATCTTACGCTTGTCGGTGGTATGGCAGAAAACTTTGATCCGCATAGTGGAAAAGGGCTCGTCGATACTTCCTTTACGTGGACATCAAGTGTGTTCCTATCGTTAATCGAAAGTAAGTAGGTGGAGGATAGTATGCGGAAATATTTTGGAGAACTAGGGCTTGCGGTTGTTGCAATTATTTGGGGAAGTGGGTTTGTTGCAAGTGCAGTGTCACTCGAGCACTTTACACCCTATCAAATACTTGCAATCCGTTTTCTTATTGGTATCATTTTGTTAAGTCTTGTCTTTTTTAAGAAACTAAAGAATATTAAAAAGAGTACAATTATTAATGGTTCCATCATTGGAATCTTTTTATACTTGGCATTTGCTCTACAAACGGTTGGACTGGTATATACGACACCTTCGAAAAATGCTTTTTTAACCGCTGTCAATGTAGTCATTGTACCATTTATTGCGTTTTTCATTTTTAAACGAAAAATGGACAAGTTTGAGTTGTTTGGCGCATTACTTGCGATCATTGGCATCGGTGTGTTATCACTAAAGCTTTCGGGTGGCATCAATTTTGGGGATGTACTTACATTATTATGTGCCGTAGCATTTGCGTTCCATATTTTTTACACAGCGCAGTTTGTAAAGAACGAAGACCCCGTACTGTTAACGGTGGTTCAAATGGCAGCTGCAACAGTGTTAGGTTTAATTGTAGTAATATTCAAAGGAGAAACGAATTTTACGGCAAATATTGAAGGAGTATCGGCTGTTTTATATTTGGGTGTATTCTCCACCACGATTGCATTTTTACTGCAGACAGTCGCGCAAAAGTTCACAAGCGAAACAAAGGCGGCAATCATTTTGTCGACAGAGGCATTCTGGGGAATGGTTTTCTCCGTCATTATTTTAAGCGAGGTTTTAACCGCCAAAATGGCTATCGGAGCGATACTAATCCTTGTAGCTATTATTATTTCGGAAACAAAGCTGAAATTCCTGAAAAAATACCGTAAAAAAGCAGTGTAGAAAAAGTCGTCATGAAGAACGGCTTTTGCGAACCAAAATGAAGTGTTGAAAGCAAGTCCGAGGAAATTGAAATTGATTTACATATAGAAGTAAAAAAACAAAGTAGGTATAAAAAATGGCGACGATTAAAGATATAGCATACTTAGCGCAGGTTTCTATGTCAACGGTTTCTCGAGTGTTAAATTATGATGAGACACTTAATGTGACCCCAGAGACAAGAAGACGAGTTTTCGAAGCGGCAGAGGAATTAAACTATGTTATCACCTCGAAACAGAAGAAGGCGAAAAAGAAAGGAAATATTGGGCTCTACTATTCGTATTCACTTGAAGAGGAATTGGTTGATACCTATTATCTTTCGATTCGGGTAGCGCTAGAAAAAAAGCTTAAGAGTATGGGGATGGACTATTTTAAAATTACCAAAGATGACACTAAAAGAAGTCTTCCGAAATTAGACGGGATCATCTGTCTAGGAACTTTTAAAAAAGTAGATATTGAATTGATAAAAAGCTTTGATAAACCATCTGTATTTGTAGACGCAAACCCCGATGAAAATTATTTTGACGCAGTAGTGATTAATTTTAATTCGGCAACGAAAAATGCGCTCAACTATTTAGTAGATTTAGGTCATGAAAATATCGGTTTTATCGGTGGCATAGAGACTGATATGTTTGGTAACCGATTCAAGGACTTACGACAGGACGTCTTTGAAGCCTATTTAATAGAAAAAGGAATTTTTAAAGAGGAATTCGTTAAAATTGGAGGCTACAATCCAAAGGATGGCTACCAGATTTTAAAGGAAATGCTTAGTCAAAATGAAAAACCAACAGCTTTATTTGTTGCAAATGATTCAATTGCAATCGGGTGCTACAAAGCGGCCTACGAACTGGGTGTTAAAATTCCAGAGGATCTCAGTATCGTTGGTTTCAATGATGTTGCATCTGCGCAATACATGGTCCCACCGCTTACCACAGTGAAGCTGTACACGGAAATCATGGGAGAATCCGCAGTCGACTTACTGCTAGAGCGCATTGCAACGAAACGGGAAATATGTAAGAAAATAACGATTCACACGAAGCTGATTGAAAGAGACAGTGCAACGAGAGTGAAGAAATAATCCAGAGAATCACGAGACATAAGTTTCGTGGTTTTTTTTGCGTATTTAATAAAAGTTTGCTAATGGTTTCATCAAAAAAAAAGTAACTTTAGATGATTTTTAAAGAATAGGGCGCGATTGTGAAGTAAACGTCATTCCTTTTATTCAACAAACGTAGGTTTTCGTTCAAGGAAAACCACAAAGTGGTAAACAAAAAAACGCTCAGAAGGAGCGTTTTTACTTGCCAATTAACTTGCTAATTTGCTATCTGAATCTATGCTGATTAGGGTGTTATTTACATTGTTTTCAGCATTTATCTCCCCATCACACGAACCCGTTATTTAACAACAAGTCTTATTAATCATGCATAGGTGGGTATGCCTCAATCTAATTCGTTATCTAAAACCTGATTTACTAAATGACGGACTTCATCAGTTGAATTTGTATTCATTAATTGGTTTCTTACCTCAGCTGCGCCTTCAAATCCACGAACATAGATTTTGAAAAAGCGATGAAGTTGCTTAAATGCACGCGGTTCGATTTCATTTGAATACTTATCGTGAAGATCTAAATGTAAATGTAATAAAGCGAGAAACTCTTTCACACTATGCTCTTTAGGTTCTTTTTCAAAAGCAAATGGATTCGTGAAAACGCCGCGGCCAATCATTACGCCATCAACGCCGTATTGTTCTACTAATTTTAAACCTGTTGCTCGGTCAGGAATATCTCCGTTAATTGTTAATAATGTATTTGGAGCGATTTCATCTCGAAGTTTTTTGATTTCAGGGATTAGTTCCCAGTGTGCATCTACTTTACTCATCTCTTTTTTGGTACGAAGGTGAATGGAAAGATTCGCGATATCTTGTTTCAATACATGTCCTAGCCAATCCAGCCACTCGTCAACAGATGTGTAACCCAATCTTGTTTTAACACTAACTGGTAAGCCACCTGCTTTTGCTGCTTGAATAATTTCTGCTGCATTTTCAGGATTTCGTATTAACCCGGCGCCTTTACCATTGGCTGCGACGTTTTGTACTGGGCATCCCATGTTTAAATCGATACCTTTAAACCCGAGTTTTTTCATATCAATACTCATCTGTTCAAAAAATGCTGGTTTATTGCCCCAAATATGAGCGACAATCGGTTGCTCATCTTCTGTGAACGTTAACCGACCACGTAGACTTTCTCTTCCTTCAGGGTGACAATAACTTTCTGTATTTGTGAACTCAGTGAAAAGTACGTCTGGTTTTGCTGCTTCACTAATAACGTGGCGAAACACAACGTCTGTGACATCTTCCATTGGTGCTAATATGAAAAATGGCTTCGGTAAATCAAGCCAAAAATTATGTTCGTTATTCATTCTATATCCTCCTATTGCAACATATAAAAACACTAATTTTCTATTGCAAAATCATTTACTCATCATACATAGTATCATTTCTTGTAGTTGGTTGCACTGATACACTTCCCAAATATGAAACCAAAAGAGAAGTCGTTTTTCAAATGGTGTTACAGTGTGCCGATCATGCTTATTGAAAGAAACGGCGACGTAGAGGGGTTAGCCGCTGTAATCAGTTGTATATTCATATCATTTAACTATATGGTTGAATATGAAAGAAGAAACTGATATATTATACTACATGGGTAACCAAAATGAAAATCAATTAAATGAAATATTTCATGCTTTAGCTGATCCAACAAGAAGAGAAATCATTCATATGATGGCTCAAAAAGAAAGGACAGTTTCAGAGTTAGCAGAGCCTTTTGATATGTCTTTAGCAGCTATATCTAAACATATAAAGGTTCTTGAACGAGCAAATTTAGTAAAGAGGAACATAACCGGAAGAACGCATATCTGTAGCATAAATGCAGAGTCACTGTCTCGAGCTTCTGAATGGCTCCGTTTTTATGAGAAGTTTTGGAGTAATCGTTTTGATATTCTGGAAAGTGAGTTATTGAAAGCCAAGAATAGAGAACACTAAATCATTGGAAGGGGAATTGTATGAACAACATCTCAACTAGAACATTAATAATGAAAAGAGAATTTAATGTAAAGCGTGAACGAGTTTTCGACGCATGGCTGAACCCAGAAATGATGAGGAAATGGTTTTTTACATTGGAAAGCACGAATAAGGTGACGCAAAATAATCCTCAAGTAGGCGGTACATGGGAGATTGTTGATCATCGAGATGGACAAGATTACCGTGCGATTGGGGAGTACCTTGAAATTGATCCTCCGAAAAAAATCGTGTTCACTTTTAAGATGCCACAATTCAGCGAATTAGAAGATACGATTACAGTTGAGCTAAAAGAACTCCAGCAAAGCTGTGAAATGACGTTCACACAAGTGATCCATGTGCCTCAAGAAGAGAATTGGACAGAGTCCGATATCGAAAAAGCTCTAGGCGAAATGCATGATGGCACTGAACATGGCTGGAATTATATGTTTATGGGACTTAAGGAATTAGTTGAGACAGGAAAAGTTAGCTATACAGGTTGAAAATCGTTTGATTAATTAGTTGAAACAGCGAGACTACAATAAAATTTATGTGAAGAAGGGAAAGATAAATATGAAAAACGTAACACCATTTTTAATGTTTCAAGGCGGTATTGCCGAAGAAGCAATGGAATACTACACATCACTCATCGAGGATTCAGAAATTAAAAGCATTGCTCGTTACGGAGCTGAAGGACCCGGTGAAGAAGGTACAGTTATACAAGCTGTATTCTCGTTAAAGGGGCAGGAGTTCATGTGTATCGACAGCCATGTTAACCATGAGTTTACGTTTACCCCATCCTTTTCTATCTATCTTACGTGTGATACCGAAGAGGAAATTGACAGCCTTTATGATAAAATGATGGAAAATGGCACAGCACTCATGCCTATCAATAACTATGGATTTAGCAAGAAATTCGGATGGCTGAGTGACCAGTTTGGGATATCTTGGCAGTTGAACTTGCCAGAGTAATCTAGTTGTAAATGATATGTGAGGTATTTCACAAACGGGCATGATTGAAATGATTTTGTGTCAGAAACGGGCCAGAATGTGGTATTCCGCTTACAAGGAAATAGCGATTAGCAATAATTGTATTTGAGCCACAGAGTTATTTTATATAACTTTATGGCTTTTTTGTTTTATTGATATATCCATTTTCAGTAAATCTGAGTAGCAAAGAGGAATACCTTGATTTTTCTAAGGGTAAACAATAAAAATAGGAAGTTGCTTATTCAATAAAAGTACGCTTTAGCTAAAAAAAATGTGCCGGAATCGGACTAGATTCTAAAAGAATGATGAGAAAGTTATTTGGTTTTCCGTGATTAGAATAGTGCGATGAGAAAGACATCTTGGTATGTAACGAAATGCCAACAGTTTTCGTCTAATGGATAAAGGGAGCGATATCAATGAAAAAACGGAGACTATTTATTTTCGTTTTTATTTTGCTATTATTAACCGGTTGTCGGTCAACACCTTTTGATGGTCAAAGTATAATTGAGTGGGTTGATTTTATTAAGTTGGATGGAAAAGAATACAATGGAATCCATTCTGGGGTATTGGCCGACAAGGATTATATAGGAGCAAAGATTGGCACGGTTAAATTTAAAGTGGCAGACAATGTAACCAATCATAGATATAAAATCAGAAACGGTGATGCTGCTTTCCATGAGAAGGGAACTGAGATTTTTAGTATTAACGATCATCCAGATTTGATAGCCGTTAAGGATACTGATTCCATAAATGGATATAAAGTATACTTTTTAAGAGATGATATCGAATACCAATGGCATTTTAAAGATATGCCTATTGAAAAGGTCAAGGCTATTGAGATTTACCAAGCTAATCCACCAGAAGGTAATAAACTGATGTCTGAATTGACAAAGGATGAAGAAATCAAGAGCTTCCTTGAACTATTAGTAAATAGTGAAGAAAATCCCAGTTACCAGCCTAACATAGAAAAAGCAGATCCTATATTTTACGAAATGATTTTTTATACAGGAGACCCAATTGCCTACAAATATAACATGCAGTTCGATGGAGACACCTATTTTTGGCATCCTTGGGATACATCTATCTTATCTGATGATATAAAAATGTTTATTAGTGGGAATTAAAAATTTGATTTAAACATAAATTGCAAGTTGGGATTATGCGATGAATTATCAGTTGCTTTTTTCACTAGAATATTCTTACCGGAATAAAAATCTTTATATTGATCTTGAACAATAGGTCGCACGTATTGAATAAGTCAGTGTGCCTTTTTAAAATAAATTTATAATAAATTTTCTAAACGGGGGACTTGCAAAAATTAATGTTCTGTCTTGTAAATGCTGATCTGTTATTTGGTTGTTTTTTCTTAAATAACTTTCAATAAAATGGGATGAACGTTTGAAGGAAACGAAAAAAAAGCCACGACATTGAATCCTGAACAGACTTGCCCTTCCTGTGGAGAAAAACAATAGTAAACACAAATATCAAAAATAGAGGTTGGCCTTTTAGCTACTATTGTTTCAATAGTATTCCTTGAATCCTAGGGGCTGTTAATCTTCATGACGATAACGATTTATCGTCATGAAAATTAATGGTCTTGTTGTATTTATGAAAAGGAAACAATCCAGATGCCTCAGTTATTCATTTTATTGAGAAGTAGCTGTACGGACTACCGAAATACGTCAATGTGACTAAATTGAGTAATTAAATTCTTGGTTGTAAGATATTAATCCCTTTTCCGCATAATTTAGTGAGAACAAGGGAAAGTAAAGAAAGACAATGCTTATAGTGAACATAGCCCTGTTAAAAAAGCAGAAATAATCGTGTTATTTTAATCGTGAATATGTCTTGTTTGTATGACTAGGTTTTCTATACGATAGCCCCAAAAAATATAGAAAGGTGATGAATAGGATGGGTGTACATCAATATTTTAAAAGCTTATCTGATTTAGAACAAATTATTCGTTGTCCAGGAAAGTTCAAATACCAGGAGCATTCCGTCGCCAGTCATTCATTTAAGGTGACAAAAATTGCTCAATTTCTTGGAACAGTCGAAGAGGAATCTGGGCAGAAAGTGGATTGGAGAATCTTGTATGAAAAGGCATTGAACCATGATTACGCAGAACTATTTACAGGTGATATCAAGACGCCTGTAAAATATGCATCGAAAGAGTTGAAGCAACTATTCAGTGAAGTAGAGGAAGAAATGACAAGGAAGTTTGTGGAAAAGGAACTTCCGACTGAGTTTCAAGCCATTTATTTGGAGCGGCTTAAAGAAGGTAAAGATGAGACATTGGAGGGGCGCATTTTATCTGTTGCTGATAAAATTGATTTGCTATATGAAGCATTTGGTGAGATTCAAAAGGATAATCCAGAGCCATTGTTTTTAGAGATTTACGAAGAAGCATTAAGGACAATACTGCTGTTTCAAGATATGAACTGTGTAGAATACTTCCTAAAACATATTCTTACGGATATGCTTAGTGAACGATTTACTGAACATGGTGAGTTAACGGGTATTGCAATGCGGATAATTGAAGAATCTGGAGGTTAAAAGACATACACAAATATCCAGTTCTGAAGCAAACCAACGTATAATGCTAAACTTTCACAATCGGGTAATTTTCTGAAATACACTTAATAAGGGAATTAAATATTTAAATATAAAGATAATTATGAAATAATAAATGAGAAAGAGAAATAGCGAATAGGGAAAAGGGGATTGAAAATGAATGTAAGATATCCAATTGGGCAATTACAAGTTCCTGAGAAAGGTACAGTAGAAAATGTTCAAGAATGGCTAAAGGAAATCAAAACTTACACGATTCGATTAAGAGAAACTGTTGACTCATTAAGTGATGAGGAATTAAGCAGAACCTATCGTGATGGTAGCTGGACAGTTCGCCAACTTGTTCATCACATTGCAGATTCTCAGTTGAACATGTATCAACGTTTGAAGCTGGCTTTAACAGATGAGAATCCAACAGTACCATCCTTTGATGAGGAAAAGTGGGCTATTCAACCGGATACAAAACTTCCGATAGAAAGTTCTATTAAAATGCTAGAAGGGATAAATGAACGCATCGTAGCTTTAGGACATAGTTTAACTAAAGCGCAATTAGGTCGAGTTTTTACTCACCAGCAAAACGGTGAAATAATGGTTGCAACAAAAGTTGCAAAATTAGCTTGGCACGAAGAGCACCATTTAGCCCATATAAAAATCGCATTATCAAAATAATACAGTATGTATGGAATTGGCTTATCAAACTTGGTAAGCCAATTTTTTTTAGAAGTAAGGAATAATTTCATAAGTTTTATTCAACAAGCGAAGGTTCTTGTGGTCTTATCAGATTCTGAGTTGTTTTTATAACTTGGTACCCGAAATTAGTGCGATGAGAAAGACAAATTGGTATGGAACGAAATGCCAAGAGTATTCGTCTAATGGAAAAAAGGGGGGGATGTCAATGAAGAGACGGAGTATGTTTGCTTTTGTTTTTATATTGCTATTATTAACGGGTTGCCGGTCAACGCCTTTTGATGGTCAAAGTATAATTGAGTGGGTAGATTTTATTGTGTTGGATGGAAAAGAATACAATGGAATCCATTCTGGGGTTTTGGCCGACAAGCACTATGTAGGAGAAAAGATTGGTACGGTTAAATTTAAGGTGGCGGACAACGTAACCAATCATAGATATAAAATCAGAAACGGTGATGCTGCTTTCCATGAAAAGGGAACTGAGATTTTTGAAATTAAAGATCATCCTCATTTAATAGCCGTTAAGAATACTGATTCTATAAATGGATATAGTGTGTACTTTTCAAGAGATGATATTGAATACCAATGGCATTTTAAAGATATGCCTATTGAAAAAGTTAAGTTGATTGAGATTTACCAAGCTAATCCACCAGAAGGTAATAAAATGATTTCTGAATTGACAAAGAACGAAGAAGTCAAGAGCTTCATTCAACTATTAGTAAATAGTGAAGAAAACCCTAGTTTCCAGCCTAACACAGAAAAAGCAGATCCTATATTTTACGAAATGATTTTTTATACAGAAGACCCAATTGCCTACAAATATAATATGCAGTTCGATGGGGATACCTATTTTTGGCATCCTTGGGATACTTCTATCTTGGATGAAGATATAAAAATGTTTATTAGTGGAGATTAAATGTTGGGATTTTGCTATGAATTATCAGTGGTTTTTCTTTAACGGGCCATTTAATCGAACAAAAAATGATTAAATGAATTTAAAGTAAAGTGTCTAAATTGGGGAGAAAAACTTGCAAAATATAATCCTATGTTTTGTAAATGCTGGTATGTTATTTTGTAATTGTTTCTGTATTTCTTTAAACACAAGGGGATGAATGGCAGTCCTTATACACTCTAAATATGAACGAAATGGCTCCCTTCAATGTAGAAATATCTTGGATGATAGTTTCTATTTTTGTAGTAATCTCTTTAGTAAATCCTTTTTTTCTTGTGAAGATATACTCAGAAAAAAAGAAACTTTGATAACTTCGTCCTTCATCAATTAACGGGCGCGATAACGGAAGAAGTATGGTCCTTTTCAGGTTCATCGGACCATTTGGTTAAAGATCGCAGGTAGAAAACGCTAAATTTTAAAAGAATCCGTTTTGAACAAAGATTGTTCAAAACGGATTCTTTAGTTGTTCATGATGTCAGAAAACATATTTTTGCGCGGTTCAGTATGCGGTGAGAGCCAGATACCTTAATTGAATTGATAGTAGAAACCCCATTCATATCGTTTTTTTAATTTAAACGAAAATAGTTAAGCGTTTCTTGTAACGAAAATGAATTTCATTCTATTTATAAGTAGACAAGCCAACATTAAATGGAAGGAGGAGTTAAGTGGAGGATTTGAGCGATATTTATAAAACTTATGCAAATGAAGTAAAGCTTTTTCTTCTTTGTTTGACATCGAATATGGATTTAGCAGAAGAATTGACCCAAGAAACATTTTATCAAGCTGTAAAATCCATCGAACGTTACAATGGTGCGTGCAAAATATCAGTTTGGTTATGTCAAATTGCCAAACATAGCTATTATGATCACTTGAAAAAGGAGAAATATAGGAATCATGCAAGCATTGAACAACTAGCACAAACTGGTGTAGACTTTCAATCCAATGAAGATTCACCAGATGTCGCATTAATAAAAGAAGATACACAACAGTCAATTCATATGGAAATTCAAAAATTAAAAGAGCCCCATCGAGAAATTTTTTTACTTCGAACAAAGCTTGATTTAAATTACAAAGAAATTGGAGTTATCTTTGGAAAAACTGAAAACTGGGCGAGAGTTACATATTATCGTGCAAAGTGCACTTTAGCAGAAAGGGTGAATATGAATGAACTGTAATATTATTCAGGACTTATTACCTTCTTATAT